>NZ_JACJPX010000099.1 GCF_014696315.1 Calothrix membranacea FACHB-236 | reverse complement strand
CAAGCCCTTATTTTTTCGTATAGACTAGCTGATTGGCAATGCTTGCATTTGCAGCCTAAAAGCTAGTCACAGCAAGGCTTTGATAGTTATCGGAGATGTCTTGTGGGAAAATTAAATGTTAGGAAGCGCAGCACAGGTTAATGATGGTTGCACTTGAGTAGGAAATTGATTGGCAACTAGCTCGATTTTGCCCTGGGCGTTACGATGCCAAGATGTAGCTGCGATGACAACTGCTGGTGATTCGGGTGCGTGAGTAATTCCTTCACCAATTTTTCGATATGCAGAGATATCACGGACATCAGACCAAGTGCGATCGCTCCTCACTTCTTGATTAGGATTTTCTGGTACACCACCTCTTTCTGTGGCAACAAAACTGCTGCCATTATTATTAGAACAACCTGTAGCAATTTGTCGTGATGAATCGGTTACATTTGCTGGTAATTCTACTAAACCAGAGTTAGGGTCAACACCGACAGTATTGACTTGAACAATACCACTCAAGCCAAATTGTGAACTGGCGGTAATATCATTTTCCTGAGTCAGTTGGTTACGGTATTTCAATCCAAAGATGCTTTGAGTGGTGATTTCAATATTACCTCCTCGTCCTTTGACAGCGTTAGCAATAATGTCACTATTTTCTAAACCCACAACTATAGGAGCATTGATCGTAATATTGCCACCATTGCCACTACCACCTGCTTCTGCACTAATAAAACTACCATGACGCATCAGTAATAGATTTTGTAGTTGCAGGTCGATGTTACCTCCTTCTCCAGCTTTTGTGGATGCCGAAATGGTGGCTAAATTGTTAAGTTTGAGAGTATTGGCATTAATTTGTAGATTTCCAGCCGTCCCAGAGCCAAGATTCTCGACAAAAACATTGGCACCATCACTAATGTTCACAACTGGGGCATTAATGGTGGTGTTACCAGCATGCGCGCGAGAAAGCTTACTAAACAGACCAACAGGACGAACAGCTGTACCGATATAGCTGGGATTTTCTGCATCTTTGACACCACTGACATCAACTGATTCAGAGGCATTAATAGTAAGTGAACCAGCATTTCCTAAAATGATGCTAGAAGCCGATACTCTACCGCCACCTTCAACGGACAGCTTGCGGGTATCAATTTTCAAATTACCTGCATCACCAGGCCCAAATGTAGCAGCAGAAATTAAACTAAAATAAGTACCTGTTGGTGCTCCTGCACCTATGACTTGAATCGTATCTGCCTTCACATCGACATCGCCACCCTTACCTAAACCATAGGGTCTGGCTGCGATATTGCCTCCAGCGGAAACAGATAGGTTTTGAGTCGAAATGGAAATATTTCCACCCTTACCATTACCAAAGGAAACGGCTGAGACCAGGCTCACTGCGCGAAAAGCAGAAGGATCGCCAAATGCAAAACCATTGACCCGCATATCATAAGCATTGACTACAATGTTGCCACCCGACCCTGCACTAAAGCTACGGGTTAAAATATACCCACCACGATCAATATTCAATCGTGGGGTTGTGACTATAACATGACCCGCCGCACCAGAGGATACAGTTTCATTCACTAAACTGCTGGAACTCTTAAAATCTGCAGACTTGCCAATGATGTTTAAAGAATCTGTAGCGTTGATGGTAATATCACCAGCAGCTTGATTACTGCGATTTTGTACTAATATCAGAGAACCATCTTGGATGCTTACCTGTTTTCCCTGAATTTGGATGGCTCCTCCACCTCCCCCAGTGACATCATGTGTAGAAGCTAAAGCTCGCTGGGAAAGTTCAATATTGCCAAAACTCGCAGTATTGGGATAAGTCAGCGTAAATCCTTGAGGGACAGAATTGAGAACCACGCTGGCGTTATTAATACTACCCAATGCGATTTTTCCCCCTGGTGCAGAGAGTAGTCCGCCATTTACAGCAATATTGCCACCTACTAATGCTAGGGTTTTTCCAGATTGAAGTTGTAACCCGCTGGTTCCGAGGTTGAGTCCAGATACCGAAAGCGATTCACTTATCTGGGCATTGTTTCCTAGTCCTTGAACGGTAATCGAACCTGGATTACTGCCAAGTTGTAAGCCAACGGGAACGCTAATAGTTAATAAGGGAGATGATGGAGTATCAGTTGCACTAAATTTCGAGCCATCTGCAAATAAGATACTATTGGCAGTTGTACCTACAAACGAACCCCCAATATTCAATTGAGCATTCGGCCCAAAAACAATACCAGCCGGATTTAGCAAAAACAAATTGGCGCTACCGTTGGCGCGGATTATGCCATTAATATCCGATACGCTACCACCTGTGATCCGGGCAAAGATATTCTGCACATTGATTGCATTGTCAAATAGGGCAGAATTACCTGTAGGTATAGAGAATTGGCTAAAGCTATGAAATAGGTTATTTCCCCGCTGGGTACCGTTGATGATGGTAAAGTTATTGTTACTTTCGGAGACTTTGGTATTGAGTGTAGCATCAGGTACCACCTGGGCATTGGTAGCACTGCTGCAGAGAAGCATAGCACCCACAACTATTCCACTATTCAATATGTTCTTTAGCCAGCCCAATTCCATAGAATTTGTTTTCCTTTTATAGTTCGCCCTTAATAGCCAAAAGTTCAAATTGACTTAATTCATAAGTTCATATACCTGGAAATGAGCGAGCTGTCTATTCAAAGGTTTTATCTGACTTTTATCAAAACGGCGAATATTGCACTGAGAAATACAAACCATTTTCTTGGAGACTACGCTTTTCCCCTTCTACAGATGTCAATGGAATACCCCAATCTATACGGGCTGAGAAGTTATTGTTTTGCTTCCATAGCAGCCCTATACCAGTACCTACCAAAGTACTTGGAGATGGATCATTGCCCTTAACATTCCAACCTTTACCCACATCAATGAAGGGTGTCAGCTGTAGTACTCCCCCCATTTTTGGGGCACGCAAAATCGGTAACCGAAATTCTGCTGAGAATAACATCCCATTATCTGTAAGTAATGTATCTTGCCGATAGCCTCGCACACTTAATTGTCCACCCAGACCAAATTGCTCTAGAGGTACGAGGGAATCTGCTGCTAGTTGTAAATCGCCCCTTGCTAAAAATAGGGTGTCTGGTGCCAATTGTCGTACCCACTGCGCCTGTCCTCGCCAAGAGAAAAAGCGGCTATCTGGTTCATCTGCATTAACATTGGCACCAAACCAATCTACACCCAAACTAAATTGCGATCGCGCGGCAAAAACTTGGCTGGTGGTACGTTGGGTATATTCCTGAAAAAAGCGGAAGGCAGAAATATTGGTTCTTCCTTGAGCATCTGCGCCGGGTGACAGTCGAAACGGCCCAATATTATCGATACCTAACTCAGTTTGGCTTTCTTGACGCGAGAACGACATACCCACCGCTAATTCCTGGGAAGGTTTTTGCACTAATGGTTGTCGATAGCCAAATTCGTAAGATGTGGTATTCGATTGAATATCAAGAACGCTGAATGGTTCTTCAATTACTCGGTTCCAACCTTTGTTGAAGCCGAAAGAGAGTGTGCCATTATGGGCATTAATCGGGAGGGTATAATTTAGATTGACTGTATTACTACCATCGGTATTAGCGTATCCGATACTGAGAGTGTCGCCTAAACCGAGTAAATTAGCTTCTTGTAAATCTATACCCCGGCGAAAACTACCTACACTAGGCGATCGCCCATTATCTAGAGATGCTGTGAGGCTGAAGGTGTCGGCTTCTTGGACTTCGACTTGTAATATATTGCTTCCCGGAGTTACCCCCATCTGTAACTCAGCAGAGAGGTTTTGAATACGCGGATCGAGGCGGAGTAGCTGCAACTTTTCGATTAAGCGCGGCACATTCAAGGGAGTTCCTGCACCCAGTCGAATGCGATCGCGAATATATTGACTACGCAATCGGCGATTACCACTAATCTTAATTTCCTGAAGGCTACCTTCGATTACCTGAATTTTGATTACTCCCGCTTCTACTGTCTGCGGTGTAATCAATGCGCCTGTAGTGACATAACCGTTATCGGTGTACAGTTTGGTAATTGCTTCTTTAATTTGTAACAACTCTGCAAAACTGAGTTCCTTACCTACAAAAGCAGATGTAATCGCAGCAAACTGTTCTGGTTTGAAAACTGTACTCCCAACTACTTCAATGCGATCTACTCGAAACTTAGCATTGGGATCGTCCTGAGAGGGAGTAGACTGATCTGGTAATTGCGGCGGAGGTAATATTGGATTGGTTTGTGGTGGCTGCGGTAGCACATCCGCAGGTAATGGCGTAACCGGAACTTCTTCTACTCGACCAGGTGGTAAGGTTTGAGGATTAGCAGTTTGGGCATAGGTATTCTGATAGTTACCCATCACTGCTGCTATAACAAAGCTGAAAGTCAGAGGCTTGAATAAAAAATTTGATATTAATATTTGCTGGTTAAAAAAAACACATTTATTTCGCATAATATTTTGTAATAATTTTTCCTTGTGTTTACGCACCTCCTTTAACAAAGCTTGAATCGTCTGAATAAGTTAGCGTTCAAGGCTTAGCAAGTCTATTTCCCAACACTGAACTTTAGATTAATTAATATCTAAATAGACTGCAAATTCTTTGTGTATCCAACTGACCAGAACACCAAGTTCAGGAATGGGGACTGGGGGAATAGTAAAGTAAATAAGGAGGACTAACAATTCAAAATCATGGCAAATAGCCATTTTCTCTTGAATTTTGATAAAATGTTTTCATGCACCCCAATTAAATTCAAGGGCGTACCCAGCCTTTAATGACTACTAAATCTACCTATTAATATATGTTTAGTCATATCTTACTGAAGCTTAAACGCATTAGTAAGCCGAAATTATACTGTAGTTTTTTATATGAGTAGGTAAAATCTACGTAATTTACGTAGGAATATCTTCCCACATCAACAAATGAAATTTGCTTCAGGAAAGTGTTGTAACCCCACAGAGTTGAAAACAAAGATTTAATTTATAGTTATTAATTATACTAAACTATTTCCCTTACCCGCTTTACTTAACTGGATATTTTATTCTTAGCGGGTGGCGTGTAACCTGTGAAACTGCTGCTCATAAAATTATTTGTCTCAATACACATTTCCCAAAGCATGTATTATAATTGAAGTATGAAGCACATGGGTCCGTCACGGTTTCGACAGGTTGGCGAACGCTGCTCTGTGATTCAGGTCGAGAGTGAGTCTCCTCTCGCAAATCCAAGGCTCAAAACAAAAGTAAATGCGAATAACATCGTTAGCTTTGCTCGTAAGCCTGCTCTAGCAGTTGCCTAATAACCTCTAACCGGTTCGAGCGTCTTTAGTCTGACTCCGTTAAGGATTAGAGACCAACCCCAACGGATGCTCTAGCAAGTATTCTCTGGTTGGCTTGCTAGAAAAGACTCAATCAGAGCATCCTACGTTCGGGATAATGAACGATTCCCGCCTTGAGGGTTAGATAGGCTAAACCTGTGAATGAGCGGAGGGTCAATACCCAATTTGGACAGCAGTTCGACTCTGCTCGGATCCACTAAAAATATTGAACAAGTCCACCTGATAATTTGATATTCAGGTGGCTTTTGTTTTTAGCCTCAAGATATAGTGAATGCGGAGCATGGAATCAGGAATGCTAAGTAGCCGTCATGAACTGGGTACACCAGAACACATGAAAAATTCATTAATCCCCCTTGCTCCCTGCTCCCTGCCCCCCTGCTTTTTCAAGTCAGGTCGGCGAAATTAAAGATAACTGGCTGAGGCTGTCATTCTTACAAAGTTCTGTTCGTCGGAGACGTTGGCGTTCGCGAAGCGTCTCCCCTTGGGAGAAGCCATCGGAGGAAACCTCCGCTCAACGCCAGTTCGTTCAAGTCGGGAGACCCGCCCACACGACTGGCTCGACTTTGCGCTTTGTCCTTAGTCATTGGTCATTGGTAAGGATTTAAAAACTGTTTACGTTTCTGAACATAGTTTGGTTTATTTTCACAGGCTTATACTATTTCTTTAAATCCAGGCTACAGATAATTCTCCCTCTGCCCCTGCCCTCCTGCTACCCATATGTAACCATATTTTGGAGAATTGGTATTACTTATACGTCTGTCTAGACTTTTTATTAAAATAAATCCTTCTCCCCCTCATTTCCCTTAGCATCAATCCCAATAAAAAAACCTCAGCCACCAAGCTGAGGTAAGGGGGAGAAAACCAAATAACGATGAGAGATTCTGATACCGAAGGCAAAAAATCTTAGCTAACAACCAAAGATATTAATATCAAGGCACTGACAAGCAATGTAGCGAATCCTGCTTTTAGTGCGTAGCGGCGTTGTTTCTCTGGATCTGGGTAAGCAGCGTAGATTTGGGGTTCAGTAGCGTACTTGTTTAATATTTCTTCTCCATTGCTGTTTGTATACATGAGATTTTTATATTTATTAACTTATGTAAACAAATTTAACTGGATTGTTACAAACCGTCAACAGTAGTTAATATTAGAAATACTAATACTAATTATAATAATTAATTATATAAAACCGGAGCGGGCGATCGCTTCTAATGGTTTGGCGACAGGTTATGCCGTCTTGAAAATGGGCATAGGGCATGGGAAAGACAAATTTTCATGCTTGGTTGTGCCAAAACCCAGCGTGAATGGCTGTCTTAAGAAAATTTCAACTAAAAATATCCTCTTTGTCCTTTTATTCTTTAACCACCCATAGTTGAATAAATTTTAAGAAGCAATACTATGATGGCAACATAGTGAGGAGTTTTTTTATCAGAATATCTTGATTGCCCAATGCCCTATTCCCATTAACTAATATGGTAACGATTCTTCCCAAATGCTTTTGCCTGATACATGGCCGCATCTGCCTTGCGTAATAATTCTTCGGGTAATTTATCATTTTTTGAGATTGTTGATATGCCAATACTAACTGAACATGAAAGGAGATGACCATTAACTAAAACAGGTTGTTTAAGAGCCGCAATTACTTGATTAGCTATCCGAGCCGCACCACGCAAATCTTTGATATCTTCCAACAAAATTACAAATTCATCTCCACCCAGACGGGCGATAAAATCTCCCCATCGTAGTTTAGCTTTTAGCTTTTTGCTAATTTCAATTAAGAATTTATCTCCAGTATCATGACCAAAGTTATCATTAATTGCTTTAAATTCATCCAAATCTAAAAATAATATAGAATAAAAATAGTTATCATAATGTTGCCGACATGCGATCGCATAATCTAACTGCTGCATAAAGTAAGCTCGATTGGGCAATCCTGTTAGAGGATCGTGCATCGCAATTCGGCGTAAATTTTCTTCCAGCGCTTTACGCTCTGTGATATCACGAATAATATTTAGTAAATAAGTTTTTCCTTGCCATTCTAAAAGTTTTACTGATAATAAACCTATGCGGTTTTCCCCATTTTTGAGACAGAATTCAATTTCCAAATTCTCAACTGTTTGTTGATTTGTGAGCTTCTTTTGAATTTTTGAGTATGTTGCTGTAGTCAATCCCATGTCTAAGACTGTAATCGGGTGTCCAATCACATTCTCGCGACTGTAGCCCGTTACATTTAGAAATGACTGATTAATATCTACACAATAACCTTGACTGCGTGTAGTGATTATTATTAAATCAGGAAAATAATCAATAAACTTAAAATAATTATCTTGAGATATCTCAGTTTTTTTAATTCTTTTATTATTTTGAATTATACCAGCTTTACAACTAGTATCGATAGATTCCATAGGTTAAATATATGCTAAAAAGCAATTCCTGATAATGTTTTTAATTCCTAGCGACAACAAAGGTCTAAAGAAACATAGGAATTGGATTTAGTTGGTCTTCTGTTAATTTTGCTTTTAACCATCCCAGTTGGACGGGTACATCGTAAAGCCGACCTGGTGCAAACTGTGCCCAAAAATGGCGTAACCCAGGAACTACAACCTTAACAACAGGCATTCCAATATCTGGACGTGTTTGCTCGAGAACCAATATTTCTAATCCATGTTTAGCAGCGATATCAACACAAGCCAGCACATCTGCTCGCAAATCCTGACTGTGGTAAACAGGATAGTCTCCATGAGATTTAGGAATTACATTGGCATCGGGTGCAAGATAAACTTGGTTATTTAATGTTGCTGTTTGACACCAATTTTGCATATCCTGACGAGTAAATTTGGCAGAAGAATTTGGATTTGCCCCATTAGAAAGAAATATCATTTGATTCATTTCAGTGACAGCACGTAATAGGGCAACTTGGGGATGAAAGTGAGTGCCAAAGCCAAAGAGAATATCTTCTGGCTGGTGATTAATTCGTCGAGAAATGGCAGCAAAGGTGGGAATATTTAAATCAGTAGTCAGGTCTAATACCCAAAAATCGCGTCCAATCAATGGATAATAGTTTTTTAATTTATTTAGATAAGGCTCATCAAAACTATTTAAATCAACAGCAGGTCTTTGGAGACGGTTGTACCACCAAATTGCTACTGCATCTCTCTCTACCAACTCCATAAATCCTTGGAGAATAGCTTCTTCTTTACAAGTTCCTGCAGCCGTACCATTGGTATCTGCATAACAAAAGCAGGAATCTTCAGCTAAAGGATAGCCATAATAACAATATGCTGTTGGCAGATATTTGAATTGCTGCTTGCTCAACGACCAAATCGGAGTCCATTCAATTTCTTGATTTTCATCAAAGGGCACAGGTACCCATTGAATAATCTCATGTTGCTGATTCCAGGTTTGGCGATCGCAATATTGATTTGCGCTGTAGTGCATAAACTCATAGGGATGAATAGCCTGTTCGCAGATATTGGTATAAGCAGCTTTTCGCCTTGGTTCTTCTCCCGTAAAGCTTCCACAGTAGCGCTCAATCGCTTCCCCAACGGCACTTATTTTTGCTTGGGCGGCCGTTTTTCCTTTACCAAAGCTTTTCGGGCGCGCTGTCTGGTATAAATCTTCTAACTGTCTACCTTCTCTAGGAAAACTATGCTCTACAACATAAGCATGAATCAAATCGTTCTGGGGAAAAGGTTGAAATAAATTGCTGATAATTCCTGTAATCGGGCTAATATGATGTTCGTATTTTTGCAAAGCTTTTTCAGCCAAAAAATTACGATACTCGCCATCATCACTTAATTGCTTAGGTAGGCTATTTAACACCAATGGTTGAGGTTGACGTTGACTTAAATAAGTCGGTTCACCACAGCAATGACACTGGGGACGGCGAACCAGGGTATGGCGTTGCAAGTTAAGATTAAGTAAATCAAAACTTAACAAAGTTCCTTCTAAAGCATGTTGTTCTAGGTGACTTAACCATTTGGCAATTTCTGTAGCTGCGAGATTTAGCCCAGTGTTGATAGTTGAAGATAGCGCAGCACGGGAAACCGGAAACGGGTTGAGGGTTTGTTGTTGTGCTTGTAAAAAAGACTCAACCTCACGATTCATCCTCAGACGTTGTGCTAGACATTCCCAACATCCAGTATGTCCAGGTTTAAAGATGGGGCCAATCCAAATTACAGCACCGACTGGCTTGACTAGCAACCAAGAACGCTTTTCTTGTAAAGCTTCTCGGTTAAAACTTGCCAAATCAGGCTGGAGATAATCATCTGTGAGTACAACAGCAAACTTACCAAAATCACCAATGGGAATGCTGAGGGATTCCAAGATGTTATGCAATGGTTCAGAAGTGACACTACCAAATGTGGTAATGCTAACTTTTGATTCTTGGAAGCGTTGGCTGACAACGCGAGTATCTTGATTTAGCAGTTCCCAAAAAGCCGATTCTTCCAGTGGTAGATTATTTGCGTTGGTAATATATCCCTTACGTTCTAGTTGTTGTAGTGCATAGATAATCTCATCAGCCGTAGCTTGTCCTTGGAGCTGTTGAGCGATTTCATCCACTGAGTAAAGCCCGTTGAGTAATGGCGCTAGTAGGCAATATAAACGCCCTTTTAAAACGAAATGCCCTTTTTCACTTAATAGGAATACAGTTTTAGGAGGAGATAGTTCCACATGGAAGTGTGCTTTAAACTTCGGCTGACTAAGCATAATTATGGTAGTTCAATAATTTTTTAATTAAACTTGCTCTGGTGACTGTTCCTTGATTGTTCATAGACATAATGTTTAAAAAAGCAGTAATTTGATTATTATGTAAAAGCATGCTTTGCTAATCTCTAATAATTAGCACAATTTTTTTTAAAATTCGTAGTGTTTGTCCAAAATGATTCTTTTGGACTTTATTTAAACTTAAATATTGACCAGGATATTACTGATTAAATAAAATGGCTTATGCAATTATTTCAGCAATTTCAGATATGTCATTAAGCAGCAATGATGATTCAGAACAGTAAAGACACGGAATGGCTACCCTAGGAGTTATATCTTCCCTATCTCAAATTTGAGCAAAGAAGGCCTATCTGCAGAGTAGCCGAGAAAAACATAACAAATATGTTCACAAACAATTTAAAATTGCTGTTGCTTTAACTTCAGTAATTGTGTTTGCAATTCATTGATTTGAGATTCTTGCTTTTGCACTACATGATAAAGTGCTTGAATCGCGGCAAAAGCTACACCATGAGCATCTACAACGTTAATAGTGCGATCGCTCTCTCCCAGCTTAAAAGTAGCTGCAAATTCTTGAGCCATCGGGCTAATATGGCGAATTGTTTCATCTTGGTCTTTGTATTGCCAGGTACTAATCGGTAAATTAGCGATACCTTTAAGAATAGCGTAGATATCGACCTCAGCTATGGATTCTTTGAGATGGCGATCGCTTCTGTAGCGGAGAGAACCATTGGGATCATACTCCATATTTGGGTTGTGTTCGAGACCGGGAGCGTTCATGACACCATTATTAGCAATAATTTCCTGGACTCCTGGATTAATGTAGCCGCAACCACCAACACAATTGGCTAAATCAGTATCAGTTAATTCTGCAATCAAACTCTCCTGTATCAGCGATTCTTGATTTTTCCTATCCATAATCTGTTAGCTCCCATAAATTAACTGCTTGTTAAATAAATTCAATATTCTCTTTTTTTACTAATTTATTTATCTAGATGTCAAACAAAGCTATAATGCTGTTTTTTTAAAGTATTTATTGAAATCAAAAAAATGCTGGTATATTACTGAGAAATCTTAAAAAATCAATGGAATTACTGAATAATCTGTTGCTTTAACTCAAGTACCTGTGCTTGCAGTTCATTAATTTGAGAATCCTGCTTTTGAATTACTTGATAAAGTGCTTGAATAGCTGCCAAAGCTACACCATTAGCATCGACAACATTGATAGTGCGATCGCTCTCCCCAACCTTGAAGGTGGCTGCAAAATCCTGAGCCATCGGGCCAATATGGCGGATTTTTTCACCTTGGTCTTTGTATTGCCAGGAGGTAATTGGTAAATTGGCAATACCCTGAAGAATACTGTGGACATCAGCCTCAACTACAGCTTCTTTCACATTGCGATCGCTTCTATAGCGTTGTGAGCCATTAGGATCGTAATAGATTCCTAAAAAAGTAATTTTGATATTGCTTTCTCCTAATAGGGGGAGTTCATATAAGGGCACTTGTGCGACATCATGATCACCAGTAGTAACCTGAATATCACAGCCACCAATACATTCCGCTAATTGTTCATCGCTTAAATCCTCAATCAAACTCTCTGCCTTGCTCAAATTCTTAGGGTTAAAATCCATATAATTCATCACCAGGGTGTAAATTAAATTTGTAGCAATATCTAACCAGATTTATCCTTGACAGATAAATCACAAAAGGTATCCACTATTAGTCAAATATGTAGCTCTTAAACAACCTATTTAATAAATAAAATGGTTGCTTGTTCGGTAAACATAATCTGACAATTAATAAATTTTACCTTTAATGATATTGTTGGCTAAAGTTGCCTCAATGTAAATTACATACTAAGAAAATACCTTTAAAAAATATATAGTAATAGTACGCAAATTAGAGTTTGACTACTTAATATATTCTTTAAAAAGAATTGCTTATTCTCTTTAAAGAATAAAAGGAAATTTTAGCAAGACTAGATGTTATCAGGTATATTTAGAAAAATTTAACTAGATGGAAATTTAAAAATATCAACATTATCTAGAAAAAGCTCAATTAATCTAGTTACATGGAAATAATGAAACCGTAAAAATACTGATTTATGAGCTTGATAAATTTATGTAATCTCTACAAATTTCTGCTTTTAATAATTTAGAAAATCTTTGCAACACATCAATCATCAGTATCTCTGGTTGGCGTAACCTATCTGTGGATCAGAAATGGTAATCTAAAGGTATATCCCCAACACAAATTATTTTGATTTCTATCTAATTGCTAGAACAGCTAGCTGCATTGAGTCCAGAACTATGAGGAGTTGTAGCTGGTGCTTGTGCTGTTAATAATATTTCTCCTTGGGGAGTAATTATCAGTCCTTGAGCTTCTACAATCTCATTGGCAGTCTGCAATGGTAAATTTATAGGAGTGACAGTCACCAAAGAGCGATCGCTGTTTGCCACAATGGGAACTGTTTGAATATCTTCTAAAATTGTGTCGCTCCCCAATGCTACCTCTGGATTTTGCGGTAAGCCACCTCGTCCAGTCACAATGAAGCGACTAGATTCACTAGATTTATTCTGTCCACAACCTTGAGTAATTAATGATGAAGCATCATTTGGCTGTACTGGTAATACCACAATTCCTTTGCCAGGATCAACTGCCAGAGTTTTAATTTCTACAGCACCATTTAGACCAAACTGAGAACTAGCTGTAATATCGCTTTGAGGAGTTAGTTGCGGACGAAATTCAACTCCAAAGATCCCTTGAGTTGTAATTTGAACATTTCCGCCTTGACCTTGAATGGCATTAGCTGTAATGTCACTATTTTCAGCAGAGGCTAATAAATTGGCACTAATAGTTATGTTGCCACCATTTCCATTACCAGCTGTAGCATCAGTAGTAATTTTACTGCCATTACGCATTAACAAAATATCTTTTATTTGTAAATTGATATTGCCACCTTCGCCCGATTTAGTTGTAGCTTGAATTCCGCCTGCATTCTGTTGAGAATTACCGAAATTATCGAGCAAGATTGAGTTAGCTTGAATATTAATGTTGCCACCTTTCCCCAATCCTTCATTATCAACGCTTATCCTAGCTCCTGCTTGAACTAATAATTTATCTGTATTAATATCTATGTTGCCAGCATCGTTCCTATTATTAATGTTCAGGACATTGGCAAATAGACTGCTAAATTGGAGTCCTAAATCGGTTGCAGGATCTAATGGCTCGTTCTCAGAAGGGCTTTTACCCAATAACTGAATTAAGTTGGTGGCGTTCAGAGTCATTGTACCTACCTTACCCAAACCCTGTGTTCCAACACTAATTTTGGCTCCATTTTGAACTATTAAATCATTGGTATTAATTGTTAAATTACCTGCATTCCCTTGAGCAGGATTACCTTGAGTATCAAAACCTCCAGCACTAAACACACCACCGAAATATTTAGTGATAGGTGCAACTCCTGTTAAGTTAACATAATCACTTGCATTAATAATTATGTTTCCACCATTCCCTCTGCTCAGAGTTCCAGAAAAAATTTGTGCTCCATCGCTGATGATGAGATGTCCAGTATTAACTATTAAATCTCCTGCTTGTCCGCTACTTTCTTCTTGAACTGCTGTATACAAACCACTTGCTACAATATCAGAAGGTGAAACACCCAATAGTTCTACAGCATTTTTGGCATTGACTGTTAAGTTTCCGCCTTGTGCATCACTAAAGGTAGCTGCGGATAGTTGCGCTCCGTTTTTAACAGTTAGTTTTACTGTATTAACAGTTAAATTTCCCCCAGAACTACTACCATAGATATCTGTTACTAAACCAGTGGTGAAAGACTTTTCGTCCCTTGCGTCAACACCACTGAGTTCAATTGCATCTGTAGCATTAATGGTTATATCTCCTCCTTTTCCAGAGGAGTTAGATGAGGTGACTGTAGATATTCTAGCTTCGCCCTCAACCTGAAGTTTATTAGTATTGATGGTGATTCCTAAGCTAGCGCCACTACCATCGTTTTCCGCAAATAATCCATCAATAAATCTTTTATCAGTGCGATCGCTGGTAACGATAACAGCATCTGAAGCATTTAAAATTATATTTGCGCCTGCAATTGCGCCTAGCGTAGAAGTAGATACACGCGAGTTTTCAATCGTTAACTGCTTTCCTGTGAGTTGGATACTACCGCCTCCACTCCCAGTAGTTGTTACCAAAGCATTATTATTAATTAATACATTAGCTCTCGCCAAATCATTAGGAAAACTAAACTGCGGCTGGCTTCCTATTAATGAAAGCCCAACTATACCTGAACCTGCTACTCCACCTAATTCAATATGTCCGCTATTTGCAATTAAGTTACTTTTATTGATAGTCACATCACCACCGATTAAAGCCAGTGTTTGATTTTTGGGAACTGTAAGATTAGCTCCATTCACTTCAATAGGTGATGATTTACCATACTGTAATCCGATAGGTAAACTGACAGTTAGTAAAGGCGGATTTGTATCAGTAGTAGTATTAAATTCTTTGCCATCAGCAAATTTTATACTGTTGGCTGTTGTGGCAAAAAATGAACCACCAATATCTAATTTTGATTTAGAGCCAAAGATAATTCCATTAGGATTAATTAAGAAGAGATTGGCCTTGCCAAGAGTACGAATTCTGCCATCAATCAAGGAAGGTTCAATACCAGTAACACGACTAATAATATTTTTAATCAAGAAATTATGATTAAAATTGGCAGAACCACCAGTTGGTACAGAAAATTGGTTAAAACTATGAAATAGATTATCTCCAACTTGGCTACCGCCACTAATCGTGAAATTCAGATGATCGCTAGAATTAACTATTGTAGGTAAAGTACCATCTGCTGCAATCTGAGCATCACAGGTGCGTGCAAATGTGAGATTGCAAATACCCAATATTCCCACAATACTGATAGCACAATACCAATTCATAAGAGTAACATTACATCAAGTCTTTTTTTCTCTCTCTCAGTATTCCCTGAATACCTGGAACTATTACTAATTCAGGTTGCTAATCTTTTAAGAAACAGAGATAAAAAGAAAAAGACTTTTTTGTGTGTTTTCTGCTTAATTTTCGCTTTAATCTTGATTTTTACTTAAAAGCCAGTGTTCACCCTCGAAAAATTGCCATCAGAGGTTATTTATAAAGTAAAAATCAAATTATTGTAGGATGCGTTAGGCGCTGGTTGCCAATATGATTTGTCACGGAAGAACTATCCTAGCGCCTAACGCATCATCCATGCGGCGGTGCGTTACTAAAAAACAGTGTATGGGTAAGCTAATTATCTAAAATTTGCACAGCCAGCCGCCAAAAACTGCCAAGCCATAGTATTTCCAAGGTACTGCGACTGTTAAAAACCCTGCTTGCGTTAGCATTTGCAAATGAGTATCCACAGAAGCTAACTGGTCTTGGCTGGAGTAGCCTTGTGTAGTACTTGTGCCCACCTTAGCACGAACCTCTGCCAAGTTTTTTCCCTGTTGGGCAGCCCATTCCTCTCGCGCAGCTTGGTAAACTTCTACTAATACAGGTGATTCTGGCAGGATAGGGTCAGCATTCCAAAAACAACCATTAGGATTCAAGCTAACAGCAATTTGCTGAAATAACTTGAATTTCATTTCATCGTGCAGATGATGAATAGCCAGAGATGAGACACAGGCATCAAATTCTGTACCTATATCAAATTTTTCTGGATTATTTGCCCAATCACCAAAATCCGCTTCAACACCTTGCCATCGATTTTGATATCCAGCTGCAGCAATTTTACTTTGGGCAAATTGCAACATTCGCGGCGAGTAATCTAAGGCAATGACTTGAGCATCTGGACAGCGTTGGAGTATTTTCAGGCTCAGTTCACCTGTGCCACAGCCTAATTCTAAAATGCGAAGACTTGTAGAAGGCAGACAACGGGTAACTACCTCCAGCATTTCGTCATAGCGCGGTAGTAGCTGACGAATACCTGTATCGAAATCGGCAGTGTTGGCAAATACTTCACCGGGAAATAGTTGTTGCATATTGCTGGCACTAATTGTTTCTGAAAAATAGAGAATCCTCGACACCACAATGATAATATTTGCGCTCGCATTTCTTTAAAGTACTGTATAAGTACTTTTACCACTGCTTCGTCTGCGCCCATGTGGTGCAATTGAAATTTGCTGATTTATCGCACTACCAATTAAATAAACAAGGTGCGTTACACTCCGTTAACGCACCCTACAAATATGGAAAAATTTATTTTGAATCTTCTCTAAAGAATTCCAAATACCGAGCCGACAGTAGACTTAATTGAATCTCTGGCATCCTTCAAAGTCTGAGCAATAGGATGTTTAGTTTGCAAGAATACCCTCGCACAATTACGTCCTGGCATACCAGAAATTGAACCACCTGGATGTGTGCCAGCACCAGTTAAAAAGAGATTATCAATTGGTGTTTTGTAGTTGGCTATTTCTGGTAAGGGGCGGAAAAATACCATTTGATCTAATGTCATATCAATGTGGTAATAATTTCCTTTATAAGCGCCTAGCCTTTCTCCTAGTTCCGCAGGACTTTCTACACGACGGGCGATAGTTGCTGTTTTGACATTTGGTGCATAGGTTGCTAACTTATCAACTACCCTATCTGCTACTTTATTTTTTAACTCATCTGTCCAACCTGTACCCCTCAAACCTGTACCTTCTGCACCAGCAATTTGATAGGGAGCAAAAAATTCAATCCAAACTGTATGTTTACCTGGTGGTGCTAATGTGGGATCTAAAGCGCTAGGCATGACTACATACATTGATGGGTCAGAATCTGGGATTTCTCCTAAAGTACATTTGCTATGTGCTTGTTCAACGTGAGCCACAGAATCCGCAATTAAGATAGAACCAATGAGATATTCATCTTTGTGTTCATGATAAGGAAAACGCAAGGGTTCATCTAAGGCTAAATCTATTTTGAGAATAGTTTCGTTATTATTAACAATGCGGCGTTCTAATCTTTCCCACAAATCTGGATCGACTGCATCAATATCAGTTTTATCAGTCATTTGCAAGAATAAACGCTTGGCATCGATATTAGAAATTACCCCATATTTGGCACGATATTCTTGACCGCCAGCAACCCGCACACCCACTGCTTTTTTATCATCAATTAAGACTTTTTCTACGTGCTGGTCTGTGAGAATTACACCGCCTTTACTTATAACTAAATTCACCAAAGCTTTGACAAGTGCGCCAGTACCACCACGCGGTCTGGCCATACCGGGATTGTGACGCATTGCCATCATAATTGCACCAATAGCAATGGTTTTTTGCGATGGTGGCGCACCCAGTTCTGCTGCTAACCTAGCTAGGGGTGCTTTGAGGAACTCTTCATCAAACCACTCGTTAAGTAAATCTTCAGCGCTGGTCATCATGTTGCGAATAAAGTCCAGCGTTTTATTAGGGGAACCAATGACAGAAAATAAATCTTTCAGTTTTGTAATGTCGTAATTGCCCGCAATGTCAATAATCGACTTTGGTGGAGCATTAAACATGGGAATCATTGCACCTAATGCTCGTTGCCAATAGTCGGTAAATTCGGCGTATTTTTTAGCATCACGTTCGTTATAACGCGCAATTTCTGCACAGGTTTTTTCGAGGGATTTGTGCGCTAAAAAATATTTTCCATCTGGATGAGGACAGAAAACTACTGGATCGCATTCCAGATATTCCAGACCATATTTTTCTAATTCTAATTCTTCAACAACTGGCCCCAAATGTATAAACTCGTGGTCAATAGCACATAAATTAAATTTAAATCCAGGTGCTTCCTGTGGTAAACATTCTTCAGTGGTAGCTGCACCACCAGGAACAGAACGCTTTTCTAGTAACAGAACACTATAGCCAGCTTTTAGTAAATACGCAGCACATACTAAACCGTTATGTCCTGCACCAATAATCACAACATCGTACTCTTGCATATTTGTAATTTAGAAATGATGTAGCTTGAAGAAATGTACAACACTAATAGTGAGAAAAACCTAAGTTAGTAGCTTTCTTTTTATTGAGGAGAAAGCATAGCATCTGTCGAGGGAATTTGCTTAACATGGGCTTTGACCAACATAATTATATTGTCGGTGTGTACTTTCATATCTTTAATGGTTAATAGCATATTTTGCCATTCAAAATATGGTAATTGCAGCATTTCTTTTACCTTTTGCATTAATGCTGCCATGAGATTGACTGACAAACCATCTCCCTGAGTACAGTCGAAGCTCTCTAAAAGTAAAGGTTGTGAATGGGTAAATGGCTTAAGTCTCGCAGTAAAACCTAATAAGCGACTATTTCCCATTTCATTGAGCAGCACTGTTCCCCTGAATTCTATTTTACCGCTACCCGGTAGCGACACTTGAATTTCTTGCAGATGAAAATTGACAATTTTGCCATCTACATTTAAATTCAATTTTTGTGACTGATTGTGAATTAAGTCTGAAGACAAAGCATGATTAATATCTGCTAATGTCATCACAATCCGAGCGATCGCATTTACTGGCTCATTCAGTTCAATTTGTCCAAAAATTGCATTTAAAGGATTGACAGCAACGCTATCTGTTTTAACTTTTATTTCCTGTACACGGATGTCTTTTTGGAACACCAAACCTTGACCAGTTAGGGAAACTTCATCTACTTGCCCTTGAACAATTTTAAGTAGATCGGTTCGCACATCTACGTTTATTTGTTCTACTTCGTCCAGTTGGTCGGATAGCGTGTTTTCTGCTGCTTGTGATAATAAATGCTCCTCCAACCTTTCCTGATCTGGCATGGGTTCCTATACTCCTACTATCCTCTTACCTACTCAATTTAATCGTTGCAGAGTCAGGAGGGTATCTATAGTATGGTATATGCAAGTAGGAAGATGGAAAATAAGATATAGTAATTTATTGAATTTGTTAGATTACTCCCATAGGCAGGGAAGCGAAAAGAATCTGTTGGAAGCTGTTCCTGTACTGGCAAAAATTAAATATTATTTTTAGATCCTTAATTAAATTGTCAGCTTATTTTTAATAATAAAATATCTCGCAAGAAGTAAGATAAGTGTTTGAACCTATCTATCAAATTGTAGATATATAATTTAAGAAAATATTTCGAGATGAAAATTTTAGTGCGATCGCAACACCCCTTCCCTTGATGTAAGCGATCGCAACATGGACTACAGACTAATACCTTAACTACGGCTGCGAAAACCCTGTTGTCCATTCACAGGATCGAGTAGGACATCGTATTTATCAAAAAATGCCATCCCACTATTCACCAGCACAGGATTTTCCGCCTTTGCAGAGACATTGACGTTCCAGGCATTAATTCCGTCACGGTTTCCTGGTGTGAGGCTGTAGTCGAAAACCCCGGGAATTCCTAGTTTCAGCGCATTTTCTGGGCGTAACCTACCAGGTTTGAGTTTACCCATGAGAGCAGCAGATTTAACTTCGGTAAAACCAGTGTTTGTTCCACTATCAACAACCATTTTTCCGTTACAGGTATTTTTCATGGCAGTACCAGAAATAGTTACACAAACGCCGTTAATCTGAGAGTCCCACCTGTTACCAGGTATACCATTAATCGCGGGTTGTGGACTTAAGGAAACCATCTTAAAACCATTTTGATGATTAGCTGTTAAACCCAGAATTAGGCTGGCTTTGTTTTTGCTACCGCTATTACCAGAAATGATTAAGCCGTTACTGAGGTTTCCTGGTAGCTTTCGCAAGGGATTATAAGGTAGTGACTTTTCTGAATAGTTGACACCGATAATACCGGAAAATGGTGTACCACTTTTTGCAGAGCAGTTAGGCTTTTGGGGGAGACATTGGCGACTGGTAACAATCTGTACGGGAACAGGTTCGTCTGTGGAGATGAGACCAAGTTGCATATTGGTGTAAACTAACTCTCCTTCCATAACAGTACCATCACTTAATACTTCTTTGATAATTTGTCCTGTTCTGTTGATGGGAGCATTGCCTAGAAATTCTTTAGGAACTCTCAGCCCAGCCGAGCCTGTATCTAATAAAACCCGTTTTGGCTGACCGCCTGCGATCGCTAATTCCATAAAATAGCCGCGCGATCGCTGACCGACTGAACCTTTAGCATATAAAGGAACTGATATAGTATTAAAACTGGGCTTACGGGCTATAAATTGAGAGCGATCGCGCACAGCCGGATTAGCAAACACTTCTTGAAATCCAGCTTGGCGCTGTGCTACTGGTTCTTGTCCATAGTCCCAAAGGCTTTCGTAATAGAAGAATGTGACTCCTAAACCCTGTTGTTGAGCCGCCCGGACTTGAGATTGAATTTGTTGTATGGAAACTGGGCGATTTCGCAACCCAGCCATGATCCCGACACCAGTAGGTATTAATTGTTTGGTTTCTATAAGTTCTGGGCTGGTGAGTTTACTGTTAAAACTTTCCAAATCATTACGGTAAAGCTGGACAATCAACTCATCTACAGCACCTAGGCGTACCCAGGTGAGCCAGTCTTGCAATTGATATTTATAAGCAAAATCGTAGTAATTGGGCGATACAGAGAAAATAGCATTGGGTTTTCTGGCTTTCACAGCTCGGTTTAGCTGGAACATAAAGGCTGTGATTTTATCTGTGCGCCATTGCTTCCATGCTTGGGCGTGAGGATTAGTTGGAGGCGGGCTGCCAGTTTCTTGAGTATACAGGTTAATTGTGTACTTGTCGTAGCCAAAATCAACCGGTAAACTCATGTGATCGTCAAATTGAATGCCATCAGCGTCATATTGAGTGATGACTTCTACGACCAGGTCAGTAATAAACTTTTGCACTTCTGGGTGAAAGGGATTCAGCCAAGCCACTTCACCTGCGGCGCTAATGGAAGTTTGGGTTCCATCTTGCTTTTGCGTGAGCCAATCGGGATGGTTGGATGCGAGTTCGGAAGTTAGGGGAGCCATAAAGCCAAACTCAAACCAAGGGATGGCGAGTACTCCCTGACGACGGGCTTGAGCAACGATGTCTGCAATGATATCTTGTCCTTCTCTACCTTTAAAGAAAAACGGAATACCTGCGCGTTGCGCTACAGCGCTGGGATATTTGGTATAGCCATCATTCCAAACTACGGGATAAATGGTATTAAAGTTCAAACGGTGGAGTTGACCAATAGTGTCTTGCAGTTTAGCGCGATCGCTCAAAATATCAAAGTCATTATTAGTCAGCCAAACTCCACGAATTTCTGTAGCAGCTACTTGTGGTACCTGAGCCGTTACAGAGGTGAAATTATTGATAAGTAAAACTGTAGCAAATGAGATTGCAAATAGTAAGGAGAAAAGGCGCTTAATTGAACGCAAACCCTTGTTAAATAAAGAAAATCGTCTAAATATAGTTATAAAATTAGTGAGCATAATTATAATTTTTATACTATGGGACAGAAATAGATATGCTGAAAATTGAGGTTAATTTATAACATTTCCTAGAATAGAAACAGAAAATTACTGCATCAGTTTTCCTAATGCAGGTTGACCTAAGTGAGATAATAGACGCAAATAGGGGCCAATTAGTGCCAAAATCTGATGTCTTTTCAAAGTGCATTTCAGCCTGCGGACTTTTTTAGGCCTCTGTGCCTAAAGATAAGAGATATTGCTGGGATAAGAGACTTCCAACGGAAAAAATATACCATTGCTTTGGTGAACAGGGGAGGAAGAATTCCATAGGTACACGAGGAAAAGCTTTAAACAGTTCTGGAAGGAATTTTCAGACAGAAAGAGTACCCATATGGGTAATGCTGAAATTACTTTCCTTTGTTCATACTTAGTGATGTAAGTAGGATAGACACCAAATAGTGCTACCAAATCCTGCACAATTCACTCTAAAAAGTTTGAGGGGTAGCATCTCTGACGTGAAATCAATGATTTCGGGAAAATAAAAGTATTTTCTAGCAATTTAGCCCGAAATGATCTTTGTTCTCATTGTATCCGTGATTGATCTATTCCACTTTTCGACACTAAGGACAAGATTATGCCGTTTGTGCTGATTCGAGGGACTTTTGACCCCACCAGTGGATTTCCCGATGGAGATTCAGTTCGGTTTCAGGCAGAGGATGATACTTTGTTTGATAAGTTAGAGGGTCGAATTCAATTCAAGAGTGGCGGACAAGTTCAGCTACGTTACGAAGGTATCGATGCTCTTGAGAAAGCAGCTATTCAACCCTTCTCCTCAGATGCAACCAAACAGAATATCGAATTACTCGGAGGTAATAAAGCTGGGTTACCCGGATATATTTTATCTAACCATAGTGACGGCAATGGTCGTCCTGTTTGCTTTGTGTTTACTGGCAATCCACCAGATTGGGATAACACTGGTAGAGGGGACGAACTTCAAGCTGACTTACTGCGTCAAAGCATCAACTACAAGTTGCTCCAGCAGGGTCATGTCTACCCGATGTTTTATGACAGCCTTTATAAAGAGTTACGCGATGAAATGGTCGCTGTAACGAAAGAAGCACGAACAGCAAATCTAGGAATTTGGTCTGGCGATCGCTCCACGGAAGGATTTTTAGTAGATATACCTCCTGAACTCTCAGAGTTACCACCTATCTTTCCTAAACTTTGGCGAAGGTTGCAATCGTTTTATCAACGTCGATCTAATCGCGATAAAGGAATTAAAACTTTCGTCAGAGAGTTATCAAAAGGAAAGGATCGGCTTTTTACCATTCCCGATCAACGTTCGATTAAGTTTTCCAGCGCGCTGAAGGTTGATGGTAACAAGATAAAAATGCTGTACAAACCTGAGGATATGGTGTTTGAGTCCGATGTTCGTATAGAACGTCTGCTTGCTAGTCTCAATACTTCCTCTATTTTTGCATAAGCATCTTTTCCCAGCACCCCTGGTATTCTGCTAGGGGTGTTGGGCAGGGGGCAATACTGCTCGGTTAAGGATTTTCAACTCGGAATTTGGTTTGGGTAAAAGGTGAAAGGAGAAGGGTTAAAGATTTTTTCTTGCCCCTTTGCCCCTTCCCCTTTTGCCCTTAACCGACAAGTATTGGGGCAGGGAGCAGGGGGGAGAATAAAATATTATTGGACTATATTTGGATAATTTATTTACTGGAAGTCCCTTAAATATAGTAATTGAGGAGTCAAATATAGTAATTGAGGAGTCAAATATAGTAATTGAGGAGTCAAATATAGTAATTGGGATCTCAAATACAGTTATTGGGATCTCAAATACAGTAATTGAGGAATCAAATATAGTAATTGAGGAGTGAAATATAGTAATTGAGGAGTGAAATATAGTAATTGGGATCTCAAATACAGTAATTGAGGAATCAAATACAGTAAAGCACCATCTTTCTCGGTACGTTACGCGATCGCTTCACTTCACTTTGTTCCCTACCCTGCGGGAAGGCGTTCCGCCAACGCAATGACAAATATATATTTAATTTTGCACAACTACTTATCTTTAAATTTCGCTATCCTACTGAGATTATTGCCTAAACAATGCCCAAGCCAAAAACCTTTCGGTGTAATATAACGCTAATTGATTGCTCACACCGTTGAAAACAGCATCAAAAGCGTGTTCCGCCCAAGGTATTTCTAAGAAAACTGCTGTTTCGCCAGCTTTGTGTAAAGTTTCATACATCTGCTTACCAAATTTTGCTTGTACGACATGGTCGCGGCTACCGTAAACTAATAATGTTGGTGGTAAAGGGCGAGTTACGTAATTAATTGGGGAAGCAATTTTATACTCATCAGGTAATTCTTGTGGGGAACCACCAAGAAAAGTCTTGAGAATCGCACGAATATTTAGTGGATCTGGTTGTGGCGGTTGATTATAACCTTCAGTTAAGTTTACAGGGCCGTAGTAACTTACCACAGCACGAATTGGCGGCGCATCTGGTTGATAAGCCGCTAACATAGCGAGGTGTGCGCCAGAAGAACGACCTAAAAGTATCATGTTTTCGGGGTCGGCTTCATATTCTGCGGCGTGTTGGCGAATAAAATTGAGTGCTGTCCGCACATCATCCAACTGCGCTGGAAACTGATATTTGGGTGCGTGTCGGTAATCAATTGCAAATACTGAATATCCACGAGCCGCCAAATATTGATTGAATTCATAATTGGCGTGAGGATAACCGGTTTCCCACGCTCCACCATAGATTACCACTAGTGCTGGATATTTCCCTACTTCTGGCGGTTGGTAAACTTCCATTTCTAATGGTTCTCCCGCAGGGGTAGCGAATATGTGTTTCTTGTGGCGGACTTTTTCTAGTGGAATACCTCTAAAGCTGTTAACTAAAGAAAAAGGTTGAGATTGCATTTTAGCAATTAATTGAGGTGGGATTTGCGTTGCATAATTTTCACCTAATCCTTTTTTTATTGCTACCGCCATCTGCATTTGAGTTGGTGCAATTTTTATCAAAACTGAACTACAAAGTATCAATCCAATTAAGCTAAAAATGCTAGCAAAAAGCTGTATTTGTGGTTGATGAATACATAAAATAGCTGCTAGCAAAGAGAGCAAATTCAATATAAATAACCAAGGGCTGATTTCTGGCGCGCCTACTCCTAAAGGCAGCAACAAAGCATTAGGAGCCGGAATCTTAATCCAAGAACTGAGAAATAAACTTGTAATGCTCAGTATTATTGCCAGCCAGGGTAGAATTATTTGATATGTAGAGAACATAATTATTAATGTAGAGTGCGTTATGACTTTAGCCTAACGCACCCTTTTGCTAGCTGGAGATGATTATTTAGAATTAAGCTAATTTGATATGAATAGCTTTTGTTTCTAAATACTCTTCTAAACCATTCTTGCCCACTTCTCTACCAATTCCGCTTTGTTTGTAACCACCATAAGGCATAGTTGGTTCTAAGCCAGAAGTATGATAAGAGTTCACCCAAATTGTACCAGCACGAATTCCTTTAGCCATTTTTAAGGCTGTATCAATATTTTTCGTCCAGACTGCTGCTGTTAAACCGTACATGCTTTGATTAGCGATTTGTAGTGCTTCAGCTTCATCTTTGAATGTCATAATTGACAGTACTGGGCCAAAGATTTCCTCTTGAGCGATCGCCATTTCATTGGTAACATGATCAAAGACGGTGGGTTTAATAAATAAACCTTGCTCAAATCCGGGTACAAGATAACGTCCGCTACCACCAATTAAGAGTTTTGCACCTTCTTTTTCGCCCAGTTGAATATAGTTTTGAATGCGCTCAAACTGTCTTTCGTTAATCACTGGCCCCATCATCGTTGTATTATCAGTGGGGTTACCTATTTGAAAAGTTTGGGTAGCGGCAATAAATTGCTCGATAAATACATCTTTAATTGACTCATGCAATAACAATCGAGAACCTGCTTGGCAGACTTGACCACTATTAATATATATGCCAAATAATGCCCCGGGAATTGCTTGTGCTAAATCTGCATCAGGAAAGACTATATTAGGGCTTTTACCACCTAACTCTAAACTAATTCGCTTCAGGGTAGGTGCGCCTTTAGCCATAATGCGTTTACCCACAGCCGTTGAACCGGTGAAGGCAATTTTATCAACTAAGGGTGATTCAACTAAATGTTCTCCGACCACTGGGCCGTCACCTGTGACAATGTTAATTACCCCATCAGGTAAACCTGCTGCACTGAGAATTTCCGCTAGCATAAAGGCAGTAGAGGGAGTAAATTCACTGGGTTTAACTACCATTGTGCAACCAGCTGCGATCGCCGGCGCAACTTTCCACGCCACAAGTACTAAGGGAAAGTTCCACGGAGTGACAATACCTACTACACCCACGGGTTCATGTACGGTTAAACCAATAGCATTGCGATCGTATTGAGTCGTGGATTCTCCTTGCAAATTAAGCGTTAAACCAGCAAAGTAGTCAAATACTTGTGCTGCCATTTGCACTTCTGGAAGACAAAATCCTATTGGTCTACCTACTTCTTGGCAAATAACTTCAGCTATTTCTGCAGTTTTTGTTGTTAATAATTCTGCAGTTTTTCTGAGGATATCATGACGCACACGAGCGTGGGATGTTGACCATGTACCATCATCAAATACTTGTCTTGCGGCTTGAATTGCAGCATCAGTATCAGCTTGATTACTCCAAGGAATTTGGACAATGGTTTCTCTAGTTAATGGGCTTTTACGTTCGTAGTTTTCGCCAGATGAAGGTGAAATATATTGGCCATTGATAAAGTTTTGGTACGTGCGAATTGTTGTTTGTGATTGGGTTGGAGTTAGTTGGGAAGTCATACAACCGACATTCCGCAGGTTAGTTAATAAAGAAGATAATATTTTCGACAAGGAGCACCAAAAAACTGGAGAATCCATTGCCTTTCCGGGGTTAAGTTGGTAATTTGCTTGATTTGGGCAATCGTAACCAAATGAATCGACATAAAACATTGGAACACCCAACGTAAGGTGGGAGTAGAAGTTGGCTTAC
>NZ_JACJPX010000098.1 GCF_014696315.1 Calothrix membranacea FACHB-236 | reverse complement strand
ATTGATGCATTTTATTTATCATTTCCGGAATTTTTACAATTATCTATGTCATTTTGAAATCTCTCTTAGTTTTTATTAGGAAATAAGATGCGTTTCCCCTAGGGATTGAATGCCTCTTGGACAATGCTTTTGCATGGTTTGGGCGGTGTTTTGTTATTGGCAGTGATTGTTGCTATGACTGTCTGGAGAGGTTTACAACGCTATCGCTGGCGCAAAGATGCTTCTATCCAAGTGCAATGGAGTTACTTATTAGCGGGTCTTGCCATCTTCGGGATTTTGTATGTTCACGGAACGTTAGGAGGGCAATTAGGATCAGAATTTGGTATTCACATCACAGCAGCTCAGTTAATTCAAGAGGGTACAAACCCAAATTTACTCAGTAAATAAGATATTATGGGGAGATTTTTAGAATATTTACTAATAGCTGGTTATATTGCAGTGCTGCTGGTGATCAGTCATTGGATTGGGCAGTGGTCATATTCTTGGATGCCGGCTGAAGCTACAGCAGAAGCCCAAAAAGTCGATAGTTTGTTTAGCTTCTTAACCTCAATTGGTGCATTCATTATTTTTGGGCTTGTAGGCATGATGCTGTACTCGGTAATTTTCTTTCGCGCACCCAAAAATGATTACAGTGAAGGACATCCATCTCGAGGCGACATCAAACTAGAATTTTTATGGACAGCAGCGCCAACTGTGTTAGTTCTGTGGCTGGCTTTCCAAGGTTTCAATATTTATCAGCAATTAGATATTCTCGGTTTGCAGCAAGTCGTACATTTGCATACACCTTTAGAACCAGAACCAGTATATGCGGCATCAAGTGACAGCCAACCGAAAGCAGCTGCTGAAATTATTGATGTATTCGTCAAGCAGTGGGATTGGTCTTTTCGCTATGCCAATAATGTGACTAGTACTGAATTACACTTACCTGTCAATCGTCGTACTCGCTTAAATCTGCACGCTAAAGACGTACTCCACAGTTTTTATGTACCTGAGTTCCGCTTACAACAGTATATTGTCCCTGGTCGTGACATCGAGATTCTGGTTACACCCACGCGCACAGGCCAATACAAGCTCAAAGATGCATTATTTAGTGGTACTTACTTTGCTTTGATGGAGGCCAATGTTCAAATTGAATCTTTTGAGCAATATAACCAATGGTTAAGTCAAGCCCAACAAGAACCCACAACCAACAAAAATCAGGCTGTCGTTGAGTATGCCCAACCGCCAAAGACCTGGTTTAAGAGCAACTGGTACACTGTCGCACCAGCGCCAAGAGCGATTGCAAATGAAAGGAAAGTAATGAATGACACATGATTCTGGTGAAAATATCATCCCCAATAGAGATTCTGAAAACTCTGAAAATGAGTCTCTGGATAACTGGCGGCGATATTTCAGCTTTAGTACTGACCATAAGGTGATCGGCGTTCAGTACATGGTGACAACTTTCATTTTCTTTCTGATTGGCGGACTGTTGGCAATGCTGATCCGTGCCGAACTGATTACGCCAGCATCAAATGTGGTTGATCGTCCCTTGTACAATGGTTTGTTCACTTTGCATGGGACAATCATGATTTTTTTATGGATTATCCCATTCAATGCAGGTATCTCTAACTACCTAATACCTCTGATGATTGGCGCACGAGATATGGCGTTTCCTCTCCTCAATGCTATATCTTTCTGGATTATTCCCCCCAGTGGACTGTTATTAATATCTAGCTTCTTTTTACCTAATGGTACAGCCCAGTCTGGTTGGTGGTCTTATCCCCCAATTAGTCTGCAAGTGCCTCCTGGTCAACCGATTAACGGTGAATTTATTTGGATTGTGAGTATTGTCCTGATCGGCATCTCTTCAATTATGGGGGCTGTTAACTTTGTGACTACCATCTTTTGGATGCGGGCCCCAGGAATGACATTTTTCCGAATGCCTGTGTTTGTTTGGTCAGTTCTCAGCGCTCAGTTATTGCAGCTGGTAAATTTGCCTTCTTTAACCGGTGCATTGATACTACTATTATTTGACCTCAATTTTGGGACGAATTTTTTCAAACCCTTAGAAAATGGCGACCCGATCATTTACCAGCATTTATTCTGGTTCTACTCCCACCCCGCAGTGTATATCATGGCGCTACCTGCATTCGGTATTTTTGCGGAGGTACTGCCAGCCTTTTCCCGTAACCCTTTATTTGGTTATCGGTCATTAGCTATTGCTTCTTTAGGGATTGCGGTAGTTAGCATCTTTGTGTGGGTGCATCATATGTTCACCAGTGCTACCCCTCGCTGGATGCGGATGTTCTTTATGGTGACATCGATGTTGGTTGCCGTACCAACTGGTGTGAAAGCATTTGGTTGGACGGCTACAATCTGGAAAAGTAAGCTACATCTAGAAACACCCATGCTGTTCGCGATGGGAGGTGCAGCCATGTTTCTGCTTGGTGGTGTTACTGGTGTAATGCTGGCAATCGTACCATTTGATATTCATGTCCACAATACCTACTTTATAGTCGGGCATTTTCATTACATTGTCTTTAACACCATCACAATGGCAATCTTTGCTGCCATTTATTATTGGTTTCCCAAGATAACTGGACGCATGTATGCTGAAGGCTGGGGAAAGGTACATTTTTGGTTAACCTTCATTGGTGCTAACCTCACTTTCTTCCCAATGCTCCCACTAGGTTTACAGGGAATGGTACGCCGCATTTCTTCCTACGACCCGCGTTATCAAGGATGGAATGTTGTTGCTAGTCTAGGGGGATTTTTATTAGGAGTATCGATACTACCTTTTATTGCCAATATGGTAGGTTCCTGTCTCTATGGACAAAGAGCAAGTAACAATCCCTGGCTAGCCACTGGATTAGAATGGATAACTACCTCACCCCCACCACGAGATAACTTTGAAGAAATTCCCGTAGTCAAAAGACCCCCCTACGACTATGGCGATCCCAAATACTCAGTCATCGAACCCCCTGATTATCATCAGCAAGAACTCTGAGAACTAGGGAAGGGGGACAAGGGGGACAAGGGGGACAAGGAGGACAAGGAGGACAAATGACAATTGTACAGACGCGATGAATCGCGTCTCTAACCAATGACTATTGACTATTGACTTATGAACCGTGGCGTAATTCATGTAGATGAAAGTCCTGTACCTTTAGAACGATTACGACGACACCTACCAAATTGGCTCAAGCGTTTTTTGCCAGTTCGGGGTGGGCGTGCTGAAGACCATCATGGCAAAGGAATGTTTGGGTTTACCGTGTTTCTGTTGTCAGAAAGTATTGTCTTTTTGAGCTTTATTTTTACATACGTTGGTCTGCGATTAACACATTCAGAAAATTGGCTACCACCAGGTGTTTCGGGGCCAGAATTGTCTAATTTTGTGATTATTAACACGGTGGTGTTACTTTCCAGCAGCTTTGTGATTCAACCAGCAGAAAATGCTCTCAAACGCGGCAGGTTGGTGAAGTTTCGCTGGCTGTGGTTGATGACAATTTGTATGGGAAGCTACTTCTTAATCGGTCAAGGAATTGAGTGGAAAAACCTTGATTTTGGATTAAGTACAGGTTTAGTTGGTGCGACATTTTATGTATTAACAGGTTTTCACGGTTTGCACGTTCTTACTGGTGTAATTCTGCAAATTACTATGCTTGTTCGCTCATTCAGACAAGGTAACTATGAAAAAGGTCACTTTGGTGTGAGTGCTAGTACTTTGTTTTGGCACTTTGTGGATATAATTTGGATTTTTCTGTTTTCTCTTCTCTACATTTGGCAAGCATAAATATATTTTTCAGGAGTATTGATAATGAATTTATATCTCCAAGAAATACCAGCTTCAGATTTGCCGACAACAGCAATTCAAGAAACATCTACACCACAACAAGACCCGCTAATTGCCCGTGGGTTACAAAAAGAACAATATGTTGCTATTGGCATCCTGGCAATTATTCTCGTTGCTGCTGTGGGATTTTTTAGCCGGAGAGTTGAATACGCTATTATGTTTGCTTTTGCTCTCAGCATAGTTTTTATTGCCTTCATTTTGCTTATATAAGAAAGTTGAAAAATATAGAGAATCTAATAGGAAATCTATGATGAATAGCCCAGTTTATCAAACTGTAATTGTTGGTGGTGGCTTTACCGGATTATTTACAGCATTACATCTAGCTCACCAATCTTATCCGCGCTCTGTAATTTTGATTGACAAAAATGAGCGATTTTGCTTTAAACCTTTACTGTATGAATATTTTGATGGTGAGATGAATTCGGTGCAAGTAGTACCGCGATTTACGGAATTACTTCGAGGTAGCGGTGTGATTTTTGTGCAGGATGCGGTACAGTCAATAGACCTGCATGATAAGCGAGTCAAATTAGCTTCGGGAGACTCCTATCAATACAGTAATTTAGTAATAGCTTTGGGAAGTATTACTGGCTATCATCAAGTTGAAGGTGCAAAAGAAAATGCTTTCCCTTTTTGGACACAAGCAGATGCGATCGCACTTGATAAGCATTTACGCGATTGTCTACAAACAGCCTTACAAACTGAAAATCCTGAACAACGTCGTCAACTGCTGACGGTAGCGATCGTTGGTGGTGGCGCTTCGGGTGTGGAAATGGCAGCTACTTTAGCCGATTTTCTACCCCATTGGTATGATGCTTTAGGCGGCGATCAAAGTGAAATCCGCGTAGTATTACTCAATCACAGTCAAGAAATTCTTAATGGTGATATCAACAATCCATTGCGTTCTATTGCGGAACAGGAATTAAAAAAACGTGTTGTCCCCATAGAAATCATTCTCGAAGCAGAAGCAACGGCTGTTCGTCCTCGTGCTGTTGAATATAAGTGTGGCGATCGCCAAGAAACGCTGCATACTTACACGACAATCTGGACAGCTGGAACTTCTACTCATCCATTAATAAAAGATTTACCCATTCCCTCGGAACATCGAGATCATCACGATCGCCTTTTAGTCACTCCGACTATGCAACTACTCGACTTTCCCGAAGTGTTTGCTGGTGGTGATTGTGCAGCAGTGCAAAATAGTTCCTTACCGCCGACAGCACAAGTAGCTTATCAACAAGGCGCGAATATTGCCAAAAATTTAAAAGCGATCGCTCTGGGAGAAGCACCTCAACCAGCGCAAATTAATATCCGAGGTACTCTTTTAAAGTTGGGGTTAAATGATGCGGCGGCTAACTTATTTCATGTTTTTGAAGTTACTGGTGAACCCGCACACTTAATTCGTCAAGGCACTTATTTAACTCTATTACCAACACCAATTCATGACTTTCAAGCCACAACTGAATGGATAGATGACGAGATTTTTCACCATCACCTCAATTCAAAAGATATGGGTAAAAAATTGGTGCAAGCGGTGGAATTGGTTGGTGCAGGAATAGCAGGTGTTTTAGTAGCGAGAAAATTACTCAAAATGTTGGATGATGAGGATAAAACAGACGAATTAGTGGACAGTTAAGCACAATACCTGACATTAAACATTACAGCAGTTTTCATGTATTTAGACCACACGCTAATATCTGTATTTCTTTGTTCCTTTGCGCCTTTGCGCCTACCCTGCGGGTTCCGCCGTTGGCTAGCTTTTGCAGTGAAGTTTCTGGAGGTACAATAGCACGTAGGCGATCGTCATAAATTTCAATTGCACAAGCCATAGGAATCTCCTGTTATTTAACTTGGTAGCTGACAAAAAATTGCCAGTTCATGTTAATACTAAATCGCTATAAAAAAGCTGTACTAAATTTTTTGTAAAACATGAATTTTGTCTAAAATTAATTTTGATTTTATTGATTTCTATTTACCTCAAACTATAGATATAGATTTTAAAAGTAGGTTAATTTGAGATTTTTTATGTTAATTAATTGAATATTTGGACAAGTTTTACTGATTAAATTGATCAATGCTCCAATTTTTTAATTATTTTTTGACTAAATTTAGCATATATATCACAATTAATTTCAAGTATATGTATAAAAAAATGAAATTAAAATGAAATTATTTACTATCTTTAGGTATAAAAAATCTTAATCCTTAAGAGAGAAGAATTATTAAAGTTAAAGTTTTAGCTTAAGTAGAAGAATCTATCTTGCGAGCTATGTGACCTTTGCGAAAACTGCAAAAATAGCTCAAGTTATGGCTAAATTACTTTGCATAAAACAGCAGAGTGATACTTTTTCACTCGTAAGAAATATGAAATTATGGCGAGCATTATAGACCATTACGACATCATCATCATCGGTACAGGAGCAGGTGGCGGGACATTAACTCATCGCCTTGCATCCACAGGTAAAAAAATTTTAGTATTAGAACGAGGCGACTTTTTACCAAGAGAAAAAGATAACTGGAATCCCCAGGAAGTTTATCAAAAACATCGCTATCATACAGATGAAGAATGGTATGACAAAGAAGGTAAAGCTTTTAAACCTCAGACAGGTTACTGGGTAGGTGGCAATACTAAACTTTACGGTGCAGCCTTAGTTAGATTACGAGAGCGAGATTTTGAAAAGGTAATTCACAAGGGAGGAATTTCTCCAGAATGGCCTTTAAAGTATCAAGACTTTGAGCCTTACTATACCCAGGCAGAAAAGCTATATGATGTGCATGGAAAAGCAGGAGAAGATCCCACCGAACCGCCGCGTAGTCAGCCATATCCATATCCACCTGTAAGTCATGAGCCGGATATGCAATCCCTTGTTGATGGTATCCGCGAACTGGGATATTACCCGTTTCATTTACCATTAGGATTAAAACTCAACGAAAGCGATAGCGAAGCGCTGCTGCTTTCAGCAGATCGCTATAATAGCCCCTGTATTCGCTGCGATACCTTTGATGGATATCCTTGCTTAGTACATGCAAAAGCTGATGCAGATGTTAACGCCATTCGTCCGGCTCAGGAAAAGTATGCTAATGTTACCCTCCTGACTAATGCCAAAGTTTTGCGGTTGCATACTAGTGAGTCAGGAAGGGAAGTAACCAAGGTAGAAACGGAAATTTTAGGGGAGAAACATTGGTTTACAGGTGATATTGTGGTGATTGCCTGTGGTTCTGTCAACTCGCCTGCTTTGCTGTTACGCTCTGCTAACGATAAACACCCCAACGGCTTGGCAAACAGTTCCGATCAAGTCGGGCGAAATTTCATGAAACAGTTGGAAACTGCGATCGTTTCCATGCATTTAGAGGTAAATCAGGCTAAATTTCAAAAAACCATCGCTATCAATGATTTTTACTGGGGAGAGCCAGATTTTCCCTATCCGATGGGTATGGTGCAGAATACAGGTAATGTTCTAGCCGATATGATACCCGCCGAAGCACCACCATTAATGGCTCCATTTGTCAAGCTAATTCCCCATTATGAGCGGCATTTACTGGCCCAAAGGTCAGTTGGTTGGTGGTTGCAAACAGAAGATTTACCAGATCCGAACAATCGAGTTCGTGTTGTGGGGGACAAGATTCATATTGACTATACACTAAACAATACTGAAGCTAGCGATCGCCTGATTCACCGATGGACATCTGTACTCAAGTCAATCCCCCGTTCTGCTAAACACGTTCTACCCTTTAGTATTTATCCCCGTACTCATCTCCCAGAACAAGCAGTAGCCCATCAATGTGGTAGTTGTCGATTTGGCACAGATCCCAAAACATCTGTTTTGGATCTCAATTGCCGTACCCATGATGTTGAGAATCTTTATGTTGTAGATAGTAGTTTCTTTCCGTCAAATTCGGGCGCTAACCCCACGCTGACAATTATGGCTAATGCCTTGCGCGTTGGCGAACTACTTGCAGCAGCGCTTCGCTAATATCTAGTAGTCTGCCAACCCAAGATTGCTAGGTTTGGACTGGGAACAGGGGAAAGGGGAAGGAATTAAAACCTTTTCCCTTTACCCCGCCAAGTTTCCTTGGCGAACTACTAGCTAAATGATTGCAGTAGAAAGCTATAGAAACAGACACAACAACGGATGATAGTTTCCAGGAGAAACAAATCATGAATGAAGAAAATTCTACTTCTAATCAAGAACATGAAAATCAAACCCCTTCAAATAATCATCCGATTGCAACGGGATTGGGAGCAGCTGGAGGTGGAATTGCCGGAGCCGCAATTGGTCGGTCAATTGGTGGTAAAGTTGGGGCGGCGATTGGTGGGGTTGCAGGTGCGATCGCAGGTAGTGTTGCAGCCAATGAACTAGCAGAATATGCAGAGGAATTTATTGAAGAACTCCAACCGACAGTAGGGTTAGGATTAGGAGCCGACCACAAACCAATTGAACTACCCCGCCATTACAGTTGGGAAGAATTACAAGCACTATCAAAACCGCAAGGTGCAGACATTCAACTCATAACAATTCGTAATTAATGCTTACAAAAACCTGAGATAGTCTAGGTGGGTCGGTTTGAATATTAGAGAAGAGTTCAGCGTTGGGTAAAAGCGATCGCGATTCATCATCACAAACTACAAACTGATTTTCCACAAGCGCTTTTCAATCTGCTACCTGGCTTTCTCCTAGATGGAGGTCGCCTATTGTGTGCCCTTGTTTGGCTGTCTCATCATTACCTATATGCCAGAGGAGGTAAATGTGTCTAACCGACAAGCACAATCACTAGAAGAGAGAATTACTAAGCTTGTAAAATGTGCTCAACGTCGAAATATCCGTAAGACAGTGGTTGCAGTAGCTCTCATTGCGATATTTGCTTTGATTATGGCTTACGATATTTATCAACAACCAAAAGACATTCTCGCAATCATTGGCAGCGGAGTGATAATCTTCGCGCTGTTGCTGGATATTACCGTCATCTGGTGGAAACTGCACATCCCCAAATCAGAACTGTCTGCGTTCCCCCCTACTCAGTTTCCAGACAAGTGGAAGCAGCGTCTGACCCATCAGGCTCGTATGCTCAGGCTAGTTTGGCTATGGTATCTTCTGCCTTTATTCTTGGGACTTTTTATCTATTTGTTGGGCGTTTACGACGTATCTTCCGGTGCTGTAATCATACCAGTTTTGATTCAAGTCTTTGCCTGTATCGGAAGCTGGCAGTTCAACCTAAAAGCAGCCAAACAGATTGAACGGGATCGTGACGCTTGGTTTGGCAATTTGCGTACTGTCTAACACAAGCTTGAAGGCAATGTATGGAATGACGGTTGTACGGTTGAACTAACCCAAACACTGAAAACAGAGATTGATACACTTCGGTTTAGTCCGCCATCTGGTTTCACCTAACAAGATTCATTATGCTCACATTAAAACTTGGGCTAAAGCCTATCCAGAGGCGATCGCTATATCTGAAGTAGCATAGAAATTTCATAGTGATTTCATTTTTTTGTGCCAGCGTAATTAAAGAAGGATTTTAGCAATGAGTTGAGTATGCGGCTGATATTAGTTGAGGATGAAGAAGATTTAGGTGCAGCAATCAAAGAAGTCCTATCTCATGAGGCTTATGTAGTTGATTGGTTTCTGGATGGTACTCAGGCATGGCAATATCTAGAAACCGGATGGACTGAGTACACGCTGGGGATTTTTGATTGGATGCTACCGGGAGTTTCTGGGATAGAGTTGTGTAAATGGTTGCGATCGCGCCAATTAATTCTGCCTGTTTTGATGTTAACTGCAAAAGACCGCATGGAAGAAAAAATTATTGGTCTAGATAGCGGTGCAGATGACTATTTAGTTAAACCATTTGATATGGCAGAACTACTAGCAAGATTAAGAGCATTACAACGCCGTGCTTCTTATGTAGGCACAACATTTACACCCCAAATTCAACCCCGACGCTTACAAGTAGGTTGTCTGACTCTTAATTACATCACACATGAACTTACTCGACATTATCCTCATGGGGAGAAGCAAGTATTATCTTTAACTGCTAAAGAATTCCAATTATTAGAATATTTCATGCGGCATCCTCACCAAATTATCAGTCGTGACCAAATTATTAATCAACTGTGGGAAATTGGTGCAGAACCAGGTAGCAATGTAGTGGCTGCACAAATTCGCTTATTAAGACGCAAATTAGGAGAAGAGGAGAGCGAATCTTTAATAGAAACTATCTATGGTGTAGGCTATCGCCTCAACATTCATACCGAAAAACAAACTGCACTTTGAGTAAAGTTACATAAATATGCAACGCAATCCCATTTTTTACCAGACTCGTTTACTTTTAGCAGCTTGGTACACACTCGTGATGGGTGGTATTTTAGGGCTATCTGGACTGGGTGTTTATAGTGTAGTTGCCCATACCTACTATGAAACAATAGACCAGGGATTGCAATCAGTAGCAAAGGCATTACATCAAAGTATTGAACCAGCTTGGCAGCAACCTGGACATTTAGAGGAACTGGCTAAAGAAGTTTCCTTTAAATTATGTTTAACTCCAACAAATTGTTTGCCAAAAACAACTATTACTAAACAACCAATAGCAGAGGCAGCTAATCAAGTTAATTACTATATCCGCTTATGGGATCGTTCAGAAAAGCTGTTTGCTATTGCAGGTATGTCATTTAATGATTTACCAATGACTTCACCGACAAAACAATGGCAAATTCTCACAAATTCTGCTGGTACTAGATATCGTCAAATAACTTTACCTTTATATACTCAAAACCAGCTTTCGGGTTATCTCCAGGTGGCACGCAGCCTCACTGACTTAGACCAACATCTTAATTATTTAAGATTAACTTTAATTCTGGGATTACCAATTTCCATGATTTTTGTCGGGTTATCTAGTTGGTGGTTGGCAGGAAGAGCAATGCAACCTGTATATCATTCCTATCAACAAATGCAACAATTTACTGCTGATGCGGCTCATGAGTTTCGCACACCTTTAGCTGCGATGTATTCTACTATTGAAGCTGCTATTAAGTTACAGCAAGAACCAAAATCAAATAGTGGAATTTTAGATGTTCTCAAACGTCAAAATCGTCGCCTGTCGCAATTGGTTGGAGATTTATTACTGTTGACCAGGATAGACCAAAAACAAATCACAGGAGAATATCAGCCTTGCTGTTTGAATGATTTAATTAGTGACTTAATAGAGGAATTAGCATTTTTAGCTGTAGAGACCCAGGTAAATTTATCTAAACAGGTACCAGTTTCCAAGAAACTATATGTCATGGGAAATGAAGAACAGCTTTATCGCTTATTTTCTAACTTAATGATTAATGCCATTCAAGCAACACCTAGTGGGGGAAAAGTTACAGTTTTTTTAGAAGATAGCGAGCATTACGCCATTATCAAAGTTCAAGATACAGGAATTGGCATTGCTGTTGAACATCAAGGGCGAATTTTTGATCGCTTCTATCGAGTTGATCGCAATCGCTCTCGCACCTCTGGTGGTTCGGGATTAGGTTTAGCTATAGCATTGGCGATCGCGCTTGCACACAAAGGCACTATTCATCTTCAAAGCCAACCTGGACTTGGTAGTACATTTACAGTCCGCCTTCCTTTATAAATAATTAACATCTATCTTTTGATATATGCAAACTTCATTTAATTTTCATTTTTTTATGAAACGCTATTGATAGTAAAAAAAACATTTTAAGTATTTCTCATACGATCACTGCTGAAAAGCGATCGCTAAAAATTATGTTCATCAGGGGAAAAATTCTGTGGTTGAGGCTTTACCGCCAGATGCTGCAACCAAGACGCTTGGCTTTTGTTGAAGCTTGTGTGATTGGTTTAGTTTCTGGGCTGGCAGCAGTTGTATTAGGTCAAGCAGTAGACTGGGCAGGGGCATGGCGAGTTCATATTTCTTACATTTGGCCTGCTTATTTAGTGCTACCTGCTATTGGCCTAGTAGGCGGAATCTTAGCTGGTTGGTTAGTAGAGCGCTTTGCACCGGAAGCATCCGGTAGTGGGATGTCGGAAGTGAAGGCAGTACTAGCTCGTGTACCGATGCCGTTGAATTTGCGGATTGCTCTAGTCAAATTAGTCAGCGCCACCCTAGTACTCGGTTCTGGAATGCCTTTAGGACGAGAGGGGCCAACTGTACAAATTGGAGCAGCTTTAGCCAATCAGCTGAGTAATTGGGTGCCGACTTCCCCAGAACATCGTCGTCAACTGATCGCCGCCGGGGCTGGCGCAGGGTTAGCCGCAGCTTTTAATGCGCCGATTGCTGGTGTCTTATTTGTAGTGGAAGAACTACTCCAAGATGTCTCAGGTATTACTCTTGGCACTGCAATTCTCGCTTCTTTTATTGCTTCAGTTATCTCTCGGCTTTATGGCAGTCACAGCTTAGATCTGAACATTAATTTAGCTGTTACACATACAACATTCTTTGCTCAGGAAATCCCTTTCTATATAATTTTGGGAGTTCTGGCTGGGTTACTAGGAATTCTCTTTAATAAGAGTGTGATTGCTAGTTTGGCAGTTAACCGTCGCCTACTACGCTTGAGTTTACCCTGGCGAATTGGAATTGTTGGGTTAATTACTGGTATTGTGATTGCCCTTTTACCTGTAGCCTTTCGCAATCATGCTGGGTTGCGAGATCTGTTACTTACAGGTAGTAGTGATTCGTTATTGGCTGCGATCGCTTTTGTTGTTCAATTTAGCTTAATTATTTTAACTTACGGTTCTGGAGCGCCAGGAGGGTTGCTAGTTCCCACTTTAGTATTAGGTGCTGCCCTTGGCTATCTAGTAGGTGCTACGCAAGAGAGTTTGCTGGGCATGAGTGCAGCCACAACTTACGCCCATGTGGGTATGGCGGCATTTTTTAGCGCTGTCTCCAAGGTGCCAATTACTGCTGTGGTCATTGTTTTTGAGATGACCACAGATTTTAATTTAGTGCTACCGTTAATGATTGTGTCTGTAGTTGCCTATTTAGTGGCAGAAAAAATAGACTATAGGTCGCTTTACGATTTGCTACTTGAATGGAAAGGCATTCACATTAAAAAAGAACCCGTTGTCGAGGGACTTTTAGCACAGTTAAGTGCCGCAGATGTCATGCAGCGCCGTGTCGAAACTCTCTCTAGCAAAATGAGTATTGATGAAGCAGTACAAGCATTTTCCCATTCTCACCATCGCAATTTCCCAGTTGTCGAAAATGGCAAACTTGTGGGTATTGTCACTCAAAAAGATGTGGTAAATACTGGCTCACAGCAGTTAGCTCGGGATACACCTATCAATCAAATTATGACACCCGAGCCTGTTACAGTCAGCCCCTCGGCTACCCTGGCTTATGTTTTACATCTACTCAACCGTTATAACTTGAGCTGTTTACCTGTTACCGAAGGGCGCAAACTCATAGGAATCATTACACGCACTGATATTATCCGCGTCGAAGCCGAACGACTCAATGGCAATGTAGACAAAATTGAGCCGAAGACGACATTAGAACCTTCTTATGTAATTTACCAAACTCGCGCTCCTGCTATCAGAAAAGGCAGATTGTTAGTACCATTGTCCCATCCGCAGACATCTGAGACTTTACTCGAAATGGCAGCAGCGATCGCTAAACAGAAGCATTACGAAATAGAATGTCTGCAAGTGATTATAGTTCCACGCGATCGCTCACCCTCTGAAACACCAGTGCCAACTGCCAAAAGTCATCGTCTGTTGCAACAGGCTGTACAGTTAGGAGAAGATTGGCGCATTCCTGTGCATACACAGATTCGTGTTGCCCATGATGTTGCAGGGGCAATATTAGAGACTGTCAAAGAGCGACATATTGACTTAGTACTGATGGGTTGGAAAGGCAATACTTCCACTCCGGGTAGAGTTTTCAGCCGAGTAGTAGATACTGTCATTCGCCAGGCCGCCTGTGATGTTGTATTAGTTAAATTAAACGATCAAAAAAGTTTTAACCGTTGGTTGCTGCCAATGGCAGGCGGCCCCAACGCCAGCCAAGCAATTCAGCTATTACCTGCTCTAAGTTCCTTAAGTTCATCACCTGCAATCAAGCTATATCAGGTTTTTAAACCTACTGAATCCAAACCTGATACCACATTGCTTGACAACTGTGTTCGCTTTCTTCAGCCGAGAGTTAGCGGTAAGGTAACTGCTACTCCAGTTTGTGCTAGTTCTGTTCCTGAGGCTGTCATTGATTATGCCCAACAAGACCGCAGTGATGTGATTATCCTGGGCGCTAGTCGTGAAAGTCTTCTCAAGCAGGCGATTCACGGCAATATTCCCGAAAATATTTCTCGTAGAAGTAATTGCACAGTGATTTTGGTACGCAGTGCCACAGCTTGTAAAATTTTGGTGTGAGAAAGTGCGATCGCATCTGATACTGAAACAAGAGATCGCCATTAAAGAAATCGAAGGTGAGCGAATGCCCGAATTAATGTTTTAATTGGGGGCAGCTATTATTTGTATTTAGTCATCTTCAGATGACTTTTGCTATTAGCAAGGAACTTCAGTTCCTTGCGGGACAATGATTTATCGTTCCCCAATCAAAGTAAAAGCCGCCCAATTAACAGGCGAAGGAAATTTCTCCTTTGTCTTCAACATCGCCTGACGCAAAGCCAGCGCCTTATCTGGCTGAGTTTGCAAACTTTTATAAAACTCCACCATTAAATATTGTGTCGGTTCATCCGGTACTTGCCACAAAGAAACTAGCACACTAGGAACACCCGCAGAAATTAAGGAACGGGATAACCCAATTACCCCATCACCGGATAGTTTCCCTTTACCCGTTTCACAAGCACTGAGAACGACTAATTGCGCTTTTAATTTTAAATCTAATATTTCCTCAGCTGTGAGTAAACCATTATCTTTACCCGAAGGCGCAAGCGCAATCCAGCTACCTAAACCCCGGTTATCATCAGCCCAACCGTGAGTAGCTAAATGAATCACATCAACTTTTGATAGGCGTTGTAGAATATTGGCTTTAGTCGCATCTTTACCCAGAATTGCTTTAGTTTTTAACATATCAGCAATTGTCTTGGCTTCTTGTTCCGCCCCTGGTAGCGGAATTAACTGTGTTGCAGGTTGACCTGGTTCTGTAGATACTACAGGCATAGTTGGATTACCAGCAATCAGAGCATTATCATAGTTGATTGTTCTTCCCTGTCCTAATTTTTGGGTAAAATCTAAAACTTGAATTGCTGGGGCGGTGAGGATGGTATGGTTTTCCAGCAAATACTTACCTTGTTCATCGCGCAAAGCTGGGAAAGGAACAAGGAATAAAGAACTTTGAGGGATGAAAATAACTCGTTCACTAGGGTTTTTTGGTAATAAATCAGCGATATCTTTAATTAAGATGTCATACAGTTTTTTTAAAGGTTTTTTACCTTTAGCAGACTGAGAATTTTGTATTGGTAAAATACCGCCAGCATTTCTACCTCTAAAAGCACCAACTCCTGTGCGAATTTGGGTAACTAATTCATTTAAATTTGTATTATCTTTTTGCCATAAGTATTTCAGGTCAACTTTGCGGAATGTAACTTCACCTGTTGGTTTAATAACCCAGATATAAAGGTTTGATTCTTTCGATTGTTGTTTACCTGCTACTTTGAAATCATCATAAATAATAGAATATTGCACAAGGGTGGCATTTTGCTGTTTAGCAATTTGCTTAATCTGGGCAATTGTGGGTGATGAAGATGATTGATTAGTCTGTTGATTTTGAGTAGATAGGCGAGATGCTAACAACTCAACAAACGCCCTAGCCCGACCACGTTCGGCAATTTCTAAAGCTGCATCAGTTTTATTTTGAGCAATGAGAACTTTTTGTAAAATTCTGTAGGTGCTACGTTGGGTGTCAAAAAGATATACTTTATTGGTATCAGATAATTTTTGATTTCGCAGAGATTCTTTAACCTTAATTGCCTCATATAATGTTTTCTCAGCAGCGGGAAAATTACCTTGTTTGTAGAAAGCTAGCCCTAAATTGTTTAAAGATTCACTCTCACCACTACTATTTTTGATTTGTTGGGCGATCGCTAAACTCTGTTGTTGGTACTCAATAACTTTGGGGTATTCTCCTAAAGCCAGATAAGCATTACCCAGATTACCCAGGGCGTTTCCTTCTCCTAATCGGTCTTTAATTTCACGGGCGATCGCTAAACTCTGTTGATAGTAGTCAATTGCTTTTTGATAATCTCCCAAAGCCTCAAGGGCCAAACCAATATTACCTAGAGACTGTTCCTCCCCTAAGCGGTTTTTGATTTGTTGGGCGATCGCTAAACTCTGTTGATAGTACTCAATTGCTTTTTTGTAGTCTCCCACCGCATAGTAAGCATTAGCGATATTACCCAGGGCGTTTCCCTCACCTAATCGATTTTTAATTTCCACTGCGATCGCTAAACTCTGTTGTTGGTAATCAATCGCTTTTTGATAGTCTCCCAAAGAATAGTAAGTAACACCGAGGTTACTTAAGGATTTTACCTGACCTACTCGGTCGTTGATTTGTTGGGCGATCGCTAAACTCTGTTGTTGGTAATCAATCGCTTTTGGATAGTCTCCCAAAGAATAATAAGCAGCACCGAGATTACTCAGGGATCTACCTTCTGCAAAACGGTCTTTGATTTCCCTAGCAATGACTAAACTTGAGGAATGGTAATCAATAGCTTTTGGGTAATCACCCAACGCAGCGTAAGCAAGACCGAGATTCGAGAGTGCATTACTCTCACTAAATCTATCTTTAACTTCCACTGCGATCGCTAAAGTTTGCTGGAGGTACGCGATCGCTTGTTTGTAGTCGCCTAAAGCGTGATAAACAATACCGAGATTACCTAATGATCGTCCCTCTCCTTGACGGTCTTTAACTTCAACTGCGATCGCTAAACTCTGCTGATGGTACTCAATTGCTTTTTGATAGTCTCCTAAATCATAGTAAACAAGACCGAGATTACCCAGCACTGCACCTTCACCTTGACGATTGTTGATTTCTCGGAAAATAATTAGTGCTTGTTGCCATGATTGTAATGCCGCTTCTAATTGGCTAGCATCATACTGCTGATTACCTTGCTGAAATAGTTTGTATGCTTCAGCTTTCCGCGCCTGTGGGGTTTGCGCTGATGCTTGGTTTATTCCCACAATAGCGCTGTGGTTGATGGGCGCTTGTCCAATGGTGGTGAGTAGAGTGGTGAAAGTCAGAAGTGCGATTTTGTATATCTTCATCGGTGTTACTGAGGTAATCCTGTCAGTAACATATATCTCTGTGATGGTTTAGGCTATGCAGTTTTGATGAAATTTTTCTTTGTCAGTTGGTGATTGTCATTTGAGTATGTCGAAATAGCAAATAAGCTAATACGCGTCTAAATTGCATAACTACTAATAAGGGCTGTTAACTGTTGACCGTTAACTGTTGACTGTTAACCGTTGACAGTCAACAGTCAACAGTCAAGGGTCAAGGGTCAAAAATTTAGGTTTTTTGGACTTTTGACTTTTGACAGCCTCAACGAAAAAAATGTGACACTTGCGTAAGTCCTATATATAATTCAATACAGTTCAGTTAAGAAAATAAATTGACAACAAAACAATACTTTTGGAGGGGGTTTGGGGGACGGTTGCGTCCCCCAATTTTGCTAGCTGTTTCCACAACTGACAAATCAACCACTAATAATCTGAACTGTATTGATATATAATTACCGTTCCCCAATCAAAGTAAACGCAGCCCAATTCACAGGAGAAGGAAATTTCTCCTTCGTCTTCAACATCGCTTGACGCAACGCCAGCGCCTTATCTGGTTGAGTTTGCAAACTCTGATAAAACTCCACCATTAAATATTGTGTCGCTGCATCCGGTACTTGCCACAGGGAAACCAGCACACTAGGAACACCTGCAGAAATTAAGGAACGAGATAACCCAATTACCCCATCACCAGAAAGTTTCCCTTTCCCCGTTTCACAAGCACTCAGAACGACTAATTGGGCTTTTAATTTTAGATTTAAAATTTCCTCAGCCGTGAGTAAACCATCATCTTTACCCGAAGGCGCTAACGCAATCCAACTACCTAAACCCCGATTATCATCCGCCCAACCGTGAGTAGCTAAATGAATTACATTTGCTGTTGATAACTGTTGCATAATATTGGCTTTAGTCGCATCTTTACCGAGAATCGCTTTAGTTTTTAATAAATCAGCGATCGTCTTTGCTTCTTGTTCCGCCCCTGGTAGTGGAATTAACTGTGTTCCCGGTTTACCCGGTTCTGTAGATACTACAGGCATAGTTGGATTACCGACAATTAGGGCATTATTATAATTGGTTGTTTTCCCTTGCTCTAATTTATGAGTAAAATCTAACACCTGAATTGCTGGGGCAGTAAGGATAGTATGTTTTTCAATCAAGTATTTACCAGACTCATCACGCAAGGCTGGGAAAGGTGCGAGGAATAAAGAATCTTGAGGGATAAAAATAACTCTATCACCAGGGTTTTTTGGTAACAAATCAGCGATATCTTTAATTAAGATGTCATGCAGTTTTTGTAATGGCTTTTTCACGTTTGCAGCATCAGTATTTTGACTGGCAATAATACCGCCAGCGCGTCCACTTCTAACCACACCAATACCTAAACGGCTTTGAGTTACTAATTCTTCTAAAGTTGTATTATCTTTTTGCCACAGTTGTTTAAGGTCAACTTTGCGGAAAATGACTTCACCTGTAGGTTTGACAACCCAAATATACAGGTCTGATTCTTTAACTTGTTGTTTACCTGCAATTTTGAATTCATCGATAATAATAGAATATTGCACGAGAGTTGCATTTTGCTGTTGAGCAATTTGTTTAATCTGGGCAATTGTCGGTGGTTCGGGTGATTTATCCGCCTGTTTATTATTAGTAGATGAGCGAGATGCTAATAACTCAACAAACGCCCTAGCGCGACCGCGTTCGGCTATTTCTAAAGCCGCATCAGTTTTATTTTGGGCAATGAGGACTTGTTGTAAAAGTATGTAAGTGCTGCTTTGGGTGTCAAAAAATAAGACTTTGTTAGTATCAGCTAACTTTTTATCTCGCAGAGATTCTCTAACCTTAATTCCCTCATACAGGGTTTTCTCTGCGGCGCTGAGATTACCTTGTTTGTAGAAAGCATATCCTAGATTGTTTAAAGATTGTCCCTCGCTTAGTCTATCTTTAATTTCTTTGGTGATCGCTAAGTGCTGCTGGTAGTACTCAATCGCTTTTGGGTAGTCTCCCAATGCATTGTAAGCAACACCGAGATTACCCAGCGCCTGTCCCTCGCTTTGTCTATCTTTAATTTCTTTGGCGATCGCTAAACTTTTTGAGTGGTACTCAATCGCTTTTGGGTAGTCTCCCAAAAATTGGTAAGCAAGACCGAGATTACCCAGCGCTACACCCTCGCCTTGTCTATCTTTAATTTCTTTGGCGATCGCTAAGTGCTGCTGGTAGTACTCAATGGCTTTTGGGTAGTCTCCCAATGAGAAGTAAGCATTACCGAGATTACCCAGCGCGTTTCCCTCGCCTCGTCTATCTTTAATTTCTTTGGCGATCGCTAAACTTGAGGAGTGGTACTCAATCGCTTTTGGGTAGTCTCCCAAAGAATAGTAAGCAACACCGAGATTACCCAGCGCGTTTCCCTCGCCTAGTCTATCTTTAATTTGTTTGGCGATCGCTAAGTACTGCTGGTGGTACTCAATCGCTTTTGGGTAGTCTCCCAATGCATAGTAAGCATTACCGAGACTACCCAGCGCGTTTCCCTCGCCTAGTCTATTTTTAATTTGTTTGGCGATCGCTAATCTTTGCTGGTGGTACTCAATCGCTTTTGGGTAGTCTCCCAATGCATAGTAAGCAAGACCGAGATTACCCAGCGCGTTTCCCTCGCCTAGTCTATCTTTAATTTGTTTGGCGATCGCTAAACTTGAGGAGTGGTACTCAATCGCTTTTGGGTAGTCTCCCAAAGAATAGTAAGCAAGACCGATATTACCCAGCGCCTTTCCCTCGCCTAGTCTATCTTTAATTTGTTTGGCGATCGCTAAACTCTGCTGGTAGTACTCAATCGCTTTTGGGTAGTCTCCCAATGCATAGTAAGCATTACCGAGATTACCCAGCGCGTTTCCCTCGCCTCGTCTATCTTTAATTTGTTTGGCGATCGCTAAACTCTGCTGGTAGTACTCAATCGCTTTTGGGTAGTCTCCCAATGAGAAGTAAGCAAGACCGATATTACCCAGCGCCCAACTCTCGCCTTGACGGTCTTTGATTTCACGGTAAATAATTAGTGCTTGCTGCCACGATTTAAATGCAGCTTCAATTTGACTAATTTGAAATTGCTGATTACCTTGCTCAATTAATCTATCAGCTTCAGCTTTCCGCGCCTGTGGGGTTTGCGCTGACGCTTGGTTTATTCCCACAATTGCGCTGTGGTTGATGGGCGTTTGTCCAATGGTGGTGAGTAGGGTAATGAGGGTAAAGAGTGCGATTTTGTGTATTTTCATGGGTGTTACTGAGGTGTCCCTGTCAGTAACATATATCTCTGTGATGGCGCAGCCTATGCAGTTTTGATGAAATTTGGGCATTGGGCATTGGTAAAGATATTGGGGCGATCGCATTTCCCTCAAATACAATCAAACAATCATCCTGTATAATTCAAAACCTTTTGCCCTTTGCCTTCCCATAAAAAAAAGTCAAAGATAAAAGGTAGGTGGTAGACTAAACCTTTTACTTTTGACTCGTGCTAACCTTTTGTTGTGTTGGGGGACGTTTTAGCCTACGTCATCGTGGGCAAATCTGTTGAAGAGGAAGTCTAGGGCATAGTTCCGCAGCTTGTAATATTGTGGATCTTCCATGATGCGGGCGCGATCGCGTGGACGCGCAAAGGGTATTTCCATAACTTCCCCAATCTTTGCATGAGGGCCATTGGTCATCATCACCAATTTGTCTGCTAAAAACAGTGCTTCATCAATATCATGGGTAATCATCAGCACTGTGCAGCGATTATCGCCCCAAATCTTCAGTAATTCTTCTTGTAATTCTTCTTTGGTAATCGCATCTAACGCCCCAAAAGGTTCGTCTAAAATCAGCACTTTGGGACGAATTGCCAATGCGCGCGCAATAGAAACCCGCTGTCTCATACCCCCAGACATCTGCATTGGTTTCTTTTCCATTGCATCAGCCAGTCCCACCATTGCCAAATGTTCGCGGACGATCGCTCTTTTTTCGGGTTCTGGCTTTTCGGGGTAAACTGCGTTGACAGCGAGATAAATATTTTCAAATGCTGTGCGCCAGGGAAGCAAAGCATAGTTTTGGAACACCACCATTCTATCTGGGCCTGGTTTGGTGATGGGTTGTCCTTCTAGCAATACTTGTCCTGATGTGGGAAAGTTAAAACCCGACACCATATTTAATAGAGTGGATTTGCCACAGCCAGAGTGACCAATTACACAAATAAACTCACCTTTTTCTACGTTGAGGTTAACGCCATCCAGTACGGTGAAGGGGCCTGTTTTGGTTGGGTAAACTTTAGAAACGTCTCTAATTTCTAGGAAAGGCTGACGGGTGCTGATTCCACCTGCGTATCCTGTTCTTTGTGCATCTCTGGGAGTTTCGGCTAGTCTTAAATTGCGGTTTTGCATAGGGATGGAGAAAGGGTGAAGGGTGAGAAATTAGGAATTTGTTTCACGCAGAGGCGCAGAGGCGCAGAGGTAGAGAGAAGAAAACAGAGCGATCGGGTTTTTGGTATTCTCTAATGAGCTTCTGAGCTTCATTCACGAGCTTCTGAGCCTCATTCACGAGCTTCTGAGCTTCATTCACGAGCTTCTGAGCTTCATTAATGAACTTCTGAGCCTCATTAATGAACTTCTGAGCTTCATTAATGAACTTCTGAGCCTCATTAATGAACTTCTGAGCCTCATTAATGAACTTCCGAGCCTCATTAATGAACTTCCAAGCTTCATTAATGAGCTTCCGAACCTCGTTAACCGAGTACAAAACTGAAATTATGTAGGTTGGGTTGAGGCTTTGCGAAACCCAACATTTTCGCGGTTTGTTGGGTTGCACTCCGTTTAACCCAACCTACAATGAGGGAAGATAATTTTGAATTCCCCCTACGCTGCTGTTCTTCTTGGTGAATCAAGGATGACTTCAGCAACGGAGAAATCACGCTTAATCTGCAAGCTGTTGAGGTAGGAGATAGGATCGTCAGCGTTAAAGGGAGTCCCATCAAATAGCTGAATCGGTTGGCGAGTATAGCTAATATCCAAACCTAATTCTCTAGCTGCGGTACTGAAGACGCGGACTCGACAAACTCTTTCTACAACTTCTACCCAATTTCTCGGGAAAGGAGTATCACCCCACCGCGCTAGTTGACTCATGATCCAAATTTGTTCGGTACGGCTGGGGCGGTTAATTGCCGACTCAGAATAAAATTGGTGGTGGGCATAATCCCGTAGTGGATGGTCTAAGTCACAACTTAAATTTTCAGGATCTTCGAGTTGAATATACTCTACATCGGTGCTGACATAGTCACGCCCAGCTGTAATCCTTCTAATTTCCTCGGCATTTTTGGGATCTGCACAGTAAACGCAAGCTTCTAGTAAGGCTTTGGTTAAAGCAATGTGAGTATTGGGGTAAGCTTCCGCCCAATCTTCCCGCACACCCAGAACTTTACCGGGGTGTCCTAGCCAAACTTCTAAGTCTGTGGCTACGGTAAAGCCAACACCTTCAATTGCAGCGCGGTAGTTCCAAGGTTCGCCCACGCAATAACCGTCAATACTGCCATTTTGTAAGTCGGCTACCATCTGCGCTGGGGGGATGGTCTTCATATCCACATCGATATCGGGGTCAACTCCCCCAGCCGCTAGCCAGTACCGCAACAGCAAGTTGTGCATAGATGCGGGATGCACTACCCCCATGATGTGGCGTTGTTCGCGGGTACGCAGGAGATATTTTTTGAAGTCGGATAAGCTTTGCACACCTTGGTCGTAAAAACGTTTCGCCAAAGTAATGGCGTTACCGTTACGAGTCATGGTGAGGGAACTAACTACGGGTACTGGTTGGTTTTTATGTCCCCCCAATGTTAACCACATTGGCATACCCGAAGGCATTTGTGCCGCATCTAAATAACCGCCAGCGATTCCATCTTCAATCCCACGCCAGCTGGTTTCCCGCACTAAGTTAACTTCATCTAAACCATGCTTGACAAAAAAGCCTTTTTCTTTAGCAATAGCTAGGGGGGCGCAAGCGCTGAGAGGTAAGAAGCCAATTTCTAAGTTAACTTTTTCTAAGCCATGACGGGAAATATTAGCAGTTTTCCGCGCCCGAATTTTCTTGATGCGTTTCTGCTGGTTGAGGAAGTAAATCATCTCACTCCGCAGAATGTAGTAGCTGGGGTGTTCTACTACTTCCATGCGTTTGCGGGGTCGGGGGATATCTACTTCTAAGATGTCACCAATTTTCGATTCGGGGCCATTGGTCAACATCACAATTCTGTCAGATAACAATACTGCTTCATCTACGTCATGGGTAACCATTACCGCAGTGACTTCGTTTTCTTCGCAGATTTGCATTAATTGTTCTTGCAAGTTCCCCCTGGTGAGTGCATCCAAGGCACCAAAGGGTTCATCTAGTAATAATAACTTAGGACGAATTGCCAAAGCGCGCGCGATCGCTACCCGTTGTTTTTGTCCCCCCGATAACATTCCCGGCTGTTTATCAGCATGGGGACGCAAACCCACCATATCTATATGTTTATCGACAACGGCTTTGCGTTCCGCAGCCGGCATTCCCTTCATGACTGAATCTACAGCCAAGGCGATATTTTCTCTAACTGTCCGCCAAGGTAGTAAGGAATAATTTTGGAATACCACCATCCGGTCTGGGCCTGGTTTGGTAATTCTTTGTCCTTCTAAAGTAACCACACCTTCAGATGGTAAATCCAACCCAGCAATCATATTTAACAGAGTAGATTTACCACAACCGGAGTGACCAATTAAAGAAACAAACTCACCTTTTTTAATTTGTAAGTCAATTCCTTTGAGAGCAATATACTGACCACCACCAGTTAACTCAAAAACCTTATCAATTTGATCAACAGCAACGAATACGCTCATTTGTCAATTGTCCTTTGTTATTTGTCCTTTGTCCTTTGCGCTTTGTCATTAGTCATTTGTTCTTTGCTAATGACTAATGACCAATGACTAATGACTACTTCTGTTCTGCAGGTAAAATTAGGTTTTGCACCCAAGCCATTAATTTATCGAGGATTAAACCGACGACACCGATATAAACTAGAGCTAAAATTACTTCGCTGACGTTGTTATTTTGATAAGCATCCCAGATGAAGAAGCCAATCCCGACAATACCGGACATGACAATTTCTGCGGCGATAATCGCTAACCAAGCCAAACCAATCGCAATTCTTAAACCTGTGAAAATGTAGGGTAATGCAGCAGGAATTAAGATGTTGGTGAAGTATTCTTTACGGCTCAATTGCAGAACTTTCGCAACGTTGTTGTAATCTTGGGGAATTTGAGTTACACCCACAGCGGTGTTAATTAATATTGGCCAAATTGCAGTGATGAAAATCACGAATAAAGCTGCTGGTTCGTTTTGGCGTAATGCTGCTAAGGAAATTGGTACCCAAGCTAGAGGAGGTACAGTCCGTAATAGTTGGAAGATGGGGTCTAAAGCTTTAGACATGGTTTTATTAACCCCAATCAAAATGCCCAAACCAATACCAACAATTGCCGCTAGTGTATAACTAATTGCAACCCGTTGGAGGCTTGCCCAAATCTGCCAGAACAGACCTTTATCTGTGCCGCCTTTGTCGTAGAAAGGATACAAAATCAATATCCAAGTATCTGTGATAACTTGAATCGGCCCTGGTAATGTTGCGCCAGGAGTCAAAGCAAATAGTTGCCACACAACCAGAAAGATAATAATTGCGATCGCAGGTGGTACAACATTGGGAAATTGCTTTTGCAGACGGGATATAAAGCTGTTATCTAACCTAGGACTTGCAGGGCGCTTTTGGGCAATAGTCATAACCTTTGATCTCCTCTTAATTGGGTATTTGGCGTTTGGTATTTGGTATTTGGTGTTTGGTGTTTGTCATTGGTCATTTGTGCTGGTAGTGAAGAAAATTCACCAATGACTTTTGACTTTTAGACGCGATTAATCGCGTCTCTACAACTCTAGATGCTTACTTTTTTAATTTTGAGACTCTTGAGATATTCTTCTGGTTTTTCGGGGTCAAACTTTGCGCCATCAAAAAATTCTTCCACACCACGAGATGTATTTGTGGGAATATCCGCTGCCGCAATTCCTAATTCTTTCGCAGCTTCTTTCCAAATATCTTCGCGGTTAACTTTATTGATTAATTCTTTGGCTTTGGCAGCATTATTGGCAATGTAATCTTTGGGTAAGAATCCCCAGCGAACGTTTTCAGTGATAAACCATAAATCATGGCTCTTGTAGGGATAAGAAACGCTACCTTTTTCATCTTTCCAGTAGTAAGCCGCCATTGTTTTATCATCAATTTTGCGGCCATCGCCCATATCATATTTACCTTGATATGGATCTGCCAAAATTTCGGGTGAAGGAAGGTTGAAATAATTTCTGCCGGCAAGAATTTGTGCGGCTTCTTTGCGGTTTTCAAAATTATCTAACCACTGCTGCGCTTCCATAACACCTTTGAGTATTGCTTTAGTGGCTTTAGGATGTTTGTCTACCCAATCGGCCCGCATCGCCAAGTATTCTTCTGGATGATTCTTCCAAATCTCTGCGGTTAACGCAGCCATGTAACCAATTTTGTCGTTTACAAGGCGGAAGGGCCAGGGGTCACCGGTACTGAATGCATCCATTGTTCCGGTTTTCATGTTGGCGACAGTTTGCGCCGCTGGTACGGTAAGCAACTTCACGTCTACATCAGGGTCGATTCCACCAGCTGCTAACCAGTAACGAATCCACAAATCTTGGTTAACGTGGGGAAAGGTGAAAGCAGCAGTGAAGGGTGTAGAAGATTTGAGTTCTTTAAATAAGGACTTCGCGCTAGCCAATTGCAGACTTACACCTTTACCTAGATGCTTATTTGCGATCGCAATTCCATTCCCATGTGTAATTAATTGACACAACACATACATGGGAATTTTTTGATTACCCTTGGTAATTAAGCCTTCTGTAATTAAATGAGGCATTGGCATTTGCCATTGACCACCATCAATCCCACCACCAGCAGAACCAATTTCCAAATTATCCCGTGCTGCACCCCAAGAAGCTTGTTTGGCAAGTTCTACCTTCATACCATACTTGCCAAAAAAGCCTTTTTCTTTCGCAATAATTAGTGGTGCAGCTTCCACAATGGGAATATATCCCAGCTTGACTGTGGTAGTTTCTGGCTGTTGTTCTGGACTAATATTAGCTACTGGTTGAACTACTGCTTGTGTTGTACCACCACCACCAAGATTTTCAGGAGGATTGCCTAAACAGCCTTTCAGGAATACAGCACCCGCAGAAGCTCCGGCTGTTAAGATAAATTTACGGCGAGAAAACTGATTCAGAAATTCTGTCATAGGGTCTCCTTAAAAGTGCAATTTAAGTTTTTTTTGTATGGCAATCAAGGCGATACCAAGAAATATTTCTTGCACGTCTTATATTGCTTATTCCGGCTATTTTAGTTACACAGATTTTCGTCATTCCTGAAAGAAATGGCGAGTGCAACTACTGTATTTATCAAAAAAAATTGGGGAAGCTATAGACTAGAATTTGGGCAACCGGGGAACCATCACTTAACTTGTTAAAATTAGTTTACAGGCATTAAGGTCTAAATGGTTAACTCCAACTCAAAAGTATTAAATAAATATTAGATTGGTTATATAAGTAAAATTTTATCTAACTGCCCTAAAACCGTCACAAAGTTCTAATATATCAATTAAAGTCTATACATTTTATTGTTTATAAGCTATGAATACACATTTTTAACATGGTTACATTGCATCTTTAATCATCATTTACGCAAATTTTTTATAGAAACCATTGTATGAATCTATGATGGGCAACGTGATTCATTAGCTTATCTAAAGTCACAGAACAGGCAATAGGTTTTGTTATATGCTGCTTCAGCACAAGGTCTCGAACACCAAGCATATTGGTAATTAAGGGCTTGCCAACCAGGTTGATATATTTCACTACATATAATGATTAATGCTTGAGATTTAGTGAAAATATATAATTATCATCAATTAAAATCTATGATTAATGTTCAGTTGTTGTAAATGCCATCAGTTCTGTTGACTGAAGAACTTTGGGCTTAGAACTTGAGTTCTAGATGGTGGAGAAGTTAGAGCAGATTACAACTTAGTTAAGCAGCCCAGCATTCTTCTATAAGTGACGCAACACCCATAAAATAGGTTTCTCCTCACATACCTCGTTGATTCAGAATCCTATTGGCGACACATCAATATATTAAGGAGATTAAGGGAACTCCCAAAAATAAATTATTTCGTTCAATTCGTTGACTGTTGACAGTTCACAGTTCACAGTCAACGGTCAACAGTGAACAATAGCAATGGAAGATTTTTTTACTTGGAAGTCCCTTACTCCCTTACTCAACACTAGAAATAAATAAAGTAGATAGCGCAGCATAACCAGCAAAGAAAATGATGGTAGTCAGCATATATAGCTCCTTGTATAACTTCCGTTTTATGTGATAATTGATGCTACTAATATATGACCAATAGTCAGTACTAACATCTGCTCACAAGACTATTCTTACAGTATCTTTTGGTCAAAAATTGTTCAAATTTGACAGAGGAAATTATACCTAGAGAATTACTTGCAACACATTAAGTTTTTATCACCTTTGTTTTCTCTGCAACACGGATTTACTGCTTACCCAAGCAGTACGATGGCAAGCCAGCAAATGCAACTGTACGATAGATATTTTCGTAGTTCTATTGGTTGGCAGATGAACATTGGAATAATCGAGCCTTACAGTAGCGGATTTTTGGAAGTTCTACCAGAGGGTGAAAGTAGCGACTATTGGCATATTGCAGCGATACATATTAATGGCAAAGCCTTTTGCCCTAGTCCTAAGCTTTATCGTTCTGAACGGGTGGCTTTAGCCAAAGCTGCACAATTATATGATTGGATAGCGGAGCATGAGCAAGAAATTAATGAAGGGGATTGCTACTGCTCAACTTTGAAGCTAATGCTGTGGTATCAACCTAAAGCCTCATAGCTGTCTAGCATCAAGTAGGGCTATTTAGTCAAGATGCGATCGCCTTTATTGTAACGCTCCATGAATCAATCTCTGGTGCGATCGCCTAGATTAGTTTTGACACGCAACTAAACCTCATCCATCTTGAAAACTGGAGTTTTTGCAGAAAACATATTACTGTAGATAAGTGGGTGTGGTAGAAAATAAACAGGAATGCTCAAAGTAGAATG
>NZ_JACJPX010000097.1 GCF_014696315.1 Calothrix membranacea FACHB-236 | reverse complement strand
GGGTTTCCTGTTCGCGCTCTTGCTTTTCTACTCATGATGTATCACTTAGAACATCAGAATTGATATTCTAAGATTACATCTTATGCTTCCTTTTAGCTTAAGTTGACACCAATGGGCACTGCCCACCCCTAATGATAACTATCTGGTAAAATTGCGTATCTTATGGAGAGAAAAATCTTTCTAGAGATTAGGCATGATGTTTCAAATCATAAGTTAATTGCAATAACCCAGATTCATAGGTTTCAACATTTTTCAATACCAGTAATGTTTCTAAACTGGCATCTTTACAGATTAGGGGAATTCCATCACCCAAAATAATCGGGTGGATGGAGAGAATCAATTGATCAAGCAGACTGTGGCTCATAAAATAATGGATGATCTCGCCTCCCCCAACCAACCAGATATCCCGCCCAGGTAATTGACGCAACCTGTTGATGAAATCCTTCAAATCACCGCCGATAAATTCTACGTTGTTGTCTACTTGACCTTGGAGAGTATTGGAAAAAACAAAACCTTGCTTACCTTTGTATGGATATTCGCCAAATCCAAGTAGCTGGTGATAGGTTTTACTACCCATAAGTACTGTGTCAATTTGGTCAAAAAACTTAGCGTAACCATAATCTTGATCTGTAAATAGCCAATCTACTTCGCCTGATGTTCTCGCAATATATCCATCGAGGCTAGAGGCGATAAATAACCGTATTTTTCGCATAGTCACCTTCATTCAGTTTTACAGATGAGGTTTCCGTTTCTTAACCGCGTAACAACTTAGCTAAGAATAATCAATTAAACTCCCAGCTTGCTTGTACAACTGAAAATTTAACCATAGCTCCCTACATATATCAAAACCGCCCTAAACTAACTATAGGGCGGCTTCGAGAGAAGAATTGTACATGGGGCTTTATAGCTTTATTGCCCCGGTTTCTGTATAAGAGGTTCTGTATGTATGTGTATACAAGATGCTTTTGATCCATTCCGGAAAAAATTTAGAACTTGTATGTTCCCATACTAGAGTCTGGATAATGGGACAGTATGGTAGTCACAGCAAATCCCAAATATCAAACACCAAACGTCAATTAGTTTAGGACTTACGCAAGCACCATTTTGTCATTGTGACCGAAACGTAGTGCAGAGAAGCAATCCCAGAGTTTTTGGCGATTTACTTCGCTCCACTCGTAATGACGTATAATCGTAGTTATTGCGTAAGTCCTGTAATTATTTATTTGATAATTTAGAATTTTAATACTTAGAATATAAATAATATTAATTGATGATTATCCGAGATTAAATAATTTCTCAACTAATTAACTGAATCAATTGAATAAATTAGCTAGCTCTGCCTAGAGAGTGATTTTATCGCTAAAATCCGCAAAATCCTTTTCATTCTCCAGATTGATGCGAGCTTTAATAAATCAAGATAAAAATAAATTATCGAACCTCAGATGAAGAGTTCACAACTTCAAATATCCTATAACTGTTGAATAAGAATTATTATAAATTAATTTGTTATTCAAGTTATAGAGAAGTTAATTACTTCGCTAGGTTTATGAGCAAAAATCAAGATAGAAGCACAGCTAAAAAAGGGGAGTTTTCAATTAACCGAATTTAGGTAGATGCTTCTGTGTTGAAGTACAAGTTATGCGTTTTTGGCGCTGTTATTGAGGAATACAAATGAAAATTATTGCTTTGGTTTCATCCATCTTACGTCCAGTACGTTTTTTAGTTCTCGCTTTTACCTGCACACTGCTCTTTGTGTCTAATGCATTCCCTGCTTTTGCCATTGATAGCTATCAAAGCAATCCAGAAGAAGCCACTACACAACTTCTGGAAACTCAACGCAAGACTGACGAAGTAGGCAGATCTAACCCCCCAGGATTGAAAGAAGTTCAAAAGAAATCAAATGAGGGACTCAACGAAGTTCAGGGTGATGCAGATATCGACAAAATGAAACGTCCTGAAAATTCCACTAGTTCAACCTCAGTAGAAGATAATATCGAAAACTTTTTGGAAAAAGTAACAGGCAAGAAATAAGCCACGAATAGTCCTCAGGCTAATAGTCTGAGGCTAGGTTTTAATTTTCGCCTGATTCTAGCTCTAAGTTAACATCAGGTTATCTTCCAAAATAGTTTATAATCTCTTAAGGTAAAAGCATCTTGATAACTATAAATATTCAAGATGCTTATTACAATTGATAAACAATAATATATAGTTCAAACTTTAATATTTAAGCATCTGTCGATTAGCATAAAAAAGAATTATTTAGTTTATCTTTAAGATAATTAACATTATTTCTGTAGGCTGATGTAGTTTAAGGCTGAAATTTGGACACTTAATAAATAAGTTCGCCAAAAGAGAGAAAATCATGCCTAAGCCAAACATCGGATTAACAGAACAACAGCGTCAAGGTGTAATTGATTTACTAAACCAAGATTTAGCAGATTCTTATGTGCTGTTAGTTAGAACGAAAAAGTATCACTGGGATGTTGTCGGGCCTCAGTTTCGCACCCTGCACCAACTATGGGAAGAACACTACGAGAAACTGACTGAAAATATCGATGCGATCGCAGAGCGGATTCGGACTTTGGGTGGTTACCCTGTTGGGACATTAGAGGGATTTTTAAAGATTGCTACCCTTAAAGAAAAAGCTGGACAAGTTCCGACAGCTACAGGAATGGTAGCTCAACTAGTAGAAGATCATGAGCAGGTAATTCGTAACCTGAGAGAACACGTGGAGCGCTCTAGCGAAGATTTCAATGATGAAGGAACTGCTGACTTTTTGACTGGATTGATGGAAGAACATGAGCAGATTGCTTGGATGCTGCGCTCCTTTATTGAAGGACAAGCATTGGAAGCAACCAGTAAACCTTCAGCCGCTGATACTCAAACTCCTGTAGGTGTATAGGCTAATAAAGTGGGTTCAGGGAAAAAGGTAAAAGCTAAAAGTGAAAGGTTTTTCTTTTAACTGAAAAGTATTGAAAGGGTAAAGGTTGCAATTAATCCTTTGCCCTTTTTACCCTTCCCCTTTCCCCAATCACAAACATATAAAAAATTGCAATAAAAAGATTTAAGGAGATTCCAGTGGCAGAAACATATATAGCAGAACGTACTATTTCATCTGTATTTAAAGAACAGAAGCAAATTGATGATGTAATTCGACGCTTGCTAGATCGAGGCGTACCGAGAGATCATATTTCTGTGTTGGGCAGAAACTTTCAATCAGAAACTCGAATTGCGGGGTTTATTACCAAGAGAGATGTAATTTTGGGAGGTTTAAGAACAGGAGCAATTTTTGGTTCCTTGTTTGGTTCTTTTCTCAGCTTGCTTACAGGCGTAGGCGTACTGTTCATTCCCTTTGTTGGGCCAATTGTCGCCGCAGGCCCTATTAGTGCAGTGTTGCTGGGGGCTGCAACAGGTGCGATCGCAGGTAGTGCTGGTGCGGGATTAGTATCCGTTCTCACGGCTTTAGGAATGCCGGAAGATAAGGCCACAATTTACCAAACCCGCTTACAAGCTGGCGAGTTTTTATTAATGGCAGAAGTCCCAAGCGATCGCACTGGCGAATTTCAATTATTATTAGAAAGTGCTGGCGGTGAAGAAATTCACACCAATGAGAAAATCTTAGCTCGTCCTTGTCCTGGTCTTTGCAACCGCCCAGAAGACTTATCGCCAGAAGTTCGCTCTCACCTATCGAATGAAGCACAACGCACATTTATTGAACGCTATAACGTCACCCTAACAGAAACTAGCGACGAGTTCACAGCCGAACAAGCTGCTTGGGATGCAGTGCGTCAGCAATTTGATGAAGATGAAAATGGTGTTTGGTCAAAGTCTAAGATAAAAGTTTGATTTTTGAAAACTAATAATAACAGGACTTACGCAACTGGCACAGTGATCCTCTGGCATAAGAGTCAAAAGTCAAGAGTCAAGGGTCAAAAATTTAGATTTTTTGGACTCTTGACATTTGACCTTGGACAAACCTAAACGAAAAAAATATGACACTTGCGTAAGTCCTAAATAAATCCAGATAAAAACAGATGAATGCAGATTTATCTGTTTTTATCTGCAATTTTATCAAAAATAATTAAGCGTTAATACATACTAAAGAACGCTAAAAAATATATAAATTTTTTTGACTTTTGTACAGAAGCGATGAATCGCGTCTCTTCAAGCGCTAGGGCAATTTATAGCTAGCAACGCGGATAGTTAACTTACCTTTATTGGGGTCTTGGCTAAATACAAATGCCCCTTCTTCCGTTTCACCGCCAGATAAAAAGTCTATCTGTTGTTCTCCGGTTTCTGTAACCTTACCATTAATTTCTAACTCAGCCATGATTTGCACAGATTCGGCTGTATCTCCACCTTTATTGATCACTTCAAAAGGGACATAAAACTGCCCATTAATTTCTCTGGTTCGTTGTTTGTTAATGATGGATACTATGGGTGGTTGATTTTTGTCATTTAGCCAAGTGAATCCCACCATCCCGATAATTACTGTGAGGATAAATGAGGCAGCAGTAAATGTGATCCATTCAGCAAGCGATCGCTCTTCATGCTGGTTATCTTGATTATTCATATCGCTAACCTGCCAGCTGCACCACCAATGGTTGCAGGTAACCCTAACATTAAAGTGTGATCTAACCACATTGTCCAGGGGTCACTCAAACTCAACTTTTGAAAAAACCACAGCATCAACGCAGCGGCTAACAATGAAACTAAATAAGACATAATGGTTTCGCTTGATGGGCGTTGAAAAATTCCTTTTTGCTGTCTGCGCTTTTGCTGGTCGGAAAAACCTGCCTGAAACACTATGCCATAGGAAATCACCAATGATGTAGCGATTATTGCTAGTAACCACGGAGGTGATACTGTGGCTGCTAGCATGGGAATTTCATCTGTGGGGGCAATGTTAAATGCAATTACAGTCGCACCAATAAGAGTGGCACCTAAATCGGAGAGGGTGGCGTGTAAGTTACTCCGTTGTTTTTTGGTTATTTGCCTTTCAGTATTGATACTATCAGTATCCCCTAAAAATTGATTAGCTAATGCTACACCAAGAGTAAATGGTACACTTTCAAAGATGATTTTGCCTAGTGCTTCTCTCAGAGAAGTTTGCGGTGTTAGTTCTTGTAATAAAAAAAGCATAAAGCTAGAGCAAGCTAGCCCGATCGCCATTGCTTCTATAGTATCTATTATATCTTCGTAAGCTCGGCTACTATGTCTGCGTTTGCGGAATCCTTCTGCCTGGTTAACTAAGAACACGCCAATAAACATTAATGCGATCGCTAACATCATCATGGGTGGTTTTGCTAACGATCCAATCCACCATACTTCCATTGTGTACAACAAGGGAATACCAAACAAAAAACCGCCACAAGTACCTCTAATGATGTCATTAATCTCACTTTTCCATATATTTTTTTGACGATATTTTTTTGACACTACTAAATTTTCCTTTCAGTTACTACTTACTGAGTTATTGTTAGTTTAAAATAAGTAATTAATTGGGCAGTAATCAAGAGCGATCGCTTACTCAAGCATATGCGTAAGCTATGCCCAAAGCCTTATTGAATTTGGTATTTATGAATATTTTTATTATTTATTATAGAAGCTTCTAATTTCGCATCTATCTTGGGTAGATAAAATCAGAAATTAATTAACTTTCTCCTGATAGATGCAAAGGTTTTGTTTTATATTCTAAATTATTCTTGTTACTAATAATTCAACTTACTAAAAGAGCAGGTAAAGACTTATGAGTATTGAAAAAAGAGTAGAAGCTACCGCCAAAAATATCGAAGGTAAAGTTCAGGAAATAATGGGAGAAGTAACTGGTAACCCAGCAGATAAAGCTGAAGGTAAAGCAAAGCAAGCTGAAGCCCAAGTTACACACACCACCGAAAACATTAAAGATGAACTCAAAAAGGCGATAGATTAGTTATCTAAGTCAAAATGTTGGGTGCAAGCTTTGATAATAATTCGTAATTCGTAATTTGTAATTTGTAATTACGGAAGGTTGACAGAATCGAAGCCTCTATAGGACTCATAATTTGATTTTTGAAATTACGTGCGTAGGGTGCGTTAGCGATAGCGTAACGCACCTCTGGTCACACTTTTTGTGCGTTACGGCTTACCCCTAACGCACAATACAAAATACTGAAATTTTTTCAGAAATCAAATCGGATTCCTATAGCCTTACAATGTATTACTGAATTATCGATAATTGGTATAAATTGTAGAACTCCATTTCTGTAAAGAAAGTGGAGTTCTATTGTTATTAAGAAAGGTAATAAGTTAACTCTAGCCATGAGCCTGATATTATGCGCTTAATAACTGCTACGACCAGTTATTAAGCCCCATAAGAAAATAGCAATTATTGCGCCAATGACAGCAATAATTAGGCTAGGAATACTGAGAGTAGCAGCCGCAAATGTTGCTCCTGGTGGACTCAAGAAAGAAACTAAAGTTCCTCCAAGCAAAGCACCAATTATACCTAAAACCATAGTCGAAAGAATTCCGCCACCTTGACGACCTGGGTAAATAGCTTTAGCTATAGCGCCAGCAATAATACCAAGAACAACCCAAGCAAGAAGGTTCATAATATTTTATACCAAATGTAGTTACTAGGTTATTGATTACAGTCTAAAGTGACTTCTGCCATAAGAGATAAGTATAAATTGTAAAAAAAAATTGCCTGATACTGCTTAAAAAATAAATTGCGATATATACCTAGGTTAATTTCGTTAAGCAATTATCCAAAAAATAAATTCTAGGCTTGGTATTTCTACTATTCAAGCAAGCTAGATCTCAAGTTTGTTTTCGCAACTTAAGATTACTAAAAACTCACAAAATATCACATGCAATTACGGAAAAGAGTAAACAAAATGTAGCATAATCAGTGATTTTTATATATTTTTTGTGGGTGATCGCTCTTTACAAGTAGTTTGTTAACCCAAAAATGTTGGGTGTGGTAACAAAAAATTGGGGTAACTCTGGAAAACTCCAGAATTACCCCGAATTTAAATTTTCAATTTATGGAAGCGATCGCTTATGCAAAAGCGGCAGTTTTGACATCATTATTTGCCAAAATTTCTTGCAATTCATCGGCATCTACTGTTTCTTTGTCAACCAGCATATCCGCGATTTGGTCAAGGATGTGGCGGTTATTGACTAATACTTCTTTGGCGCGAGTATAAGCTACGTCTACCAGTTTGCGGACTTCTTCATCAATTGCAGCTGCTGTTTCTTCTGAGAAGTCACGCTCTGACATGATATCGCGACCGAGGAACATATTACCTTGCTGGCGGCCAAGAGCAACGGGCCCTAGTTTGTCACTCATCCCAAAGCGGGTGATCATTTGACGGGCAACACGGGCTACTTGTTGTAGGTCATTAGAAGCACCAGTGGTAACTTCTTCTTCCCCAAAGATTAATTCTTCAGCAATCCGGCCGCCTAAAGCCACTGCCATTTGGTTTTCCAAATAAGCACGGCTGTATAAGCCAGTATCCATCCGGTCTTCGCTAGGAGTAAACCAAGTTAAACCACCAGCACGACCGCGAGGAATGATGCTAATCTTTTGTACTGGGTCATAGTCTGGCATTAACGCACCGACTAAAGCGTGACCGGCTTCGTGGTATGCAACCAAAGTCTTGCGCTTTTCGCTCATGACTCGGTCTTTCTTCTCTGGGCCAGCTAACACGCGGTCAATTGCGTCGTTGATTTCATCCATTGAAATTTCGGTTAAATTCCGCCGTGCTGCTAAAATTGCGGCTTCATTTAACAAGTTGGATAAATCTGCACCAGTAAAACCAGGGGTACGGCGGGCGATTCTATCTAAGTCCACATCCTTGGCTAAGGTCTTACCACGGGCGTGAACTTTGAGGATTTCGCTACGTCCAGCATAGTCGGGACGGTCTACCACTACCTGACGGTCAAAACGACCAGGACGCAACAGAGCTGCATCTAGTACATCAGGACGGTTGGTAGCAGCGATAATGATGATACCGGTGTTACCTTCAAAACCATCCATTTCTGTGAGTAGCTGGTTGAGGGTTTGTTCCCGTTCATCGTTACCACCGCCTAAACCAGCACCCCGTTGACGACCTACCGCGTCAATTTCATCGATGAAGACGATACAGGGAGCATTAGATTTAGCTTGCTCGAACAAGTCACGGACGCGGGAAGCACCCACACCCACAAACATTTCTACGAACTCAGAACCAGAGATAGAGAAGAATGGTACACCAGCTTCCCCAGCAACCGCACGAGCTAGGAGGGTTTTACCTGTCCCTGGAGGGCCAACGAGTAATACACCTTTAGGAATTTTCGCGCCAACAGCAGTAAAGCGATCGGCGTTCTTCAAAAAGTCTACGACTTCATTTAATTCCAGCTTGGCTTGGTCAATACCAGCGACATCACCGAAAGTAACCTGGGTTTGAGGTTCCATTTGCACTCTGGCTTTAGACTTACCAAAGTTCATGGCTTGGCTACCAGGGCCACTTTGAGCGCGGCGGAGTAAGAAAAATAAGCCTAATAGAAGCAATACTGGGAAAAATAAGCTACTTAATGCCTTAAACCAAAATCCTTCGTCGGTTTGAGGCAAAACAGAAATATCAACGCCTTTGGCAGTAAGAGTATTAATTAAGTCAGGGTCATTGACTAATGTGACTACTTTTTTATTACCGTCTCTAGATGTGACCAGGGCTGTAGAACGGTCTGCACTTAAACTGACTTTATCTATTCTGCCTTTTTCAACTTCTTGAATAAATTGGCTGTAACGTAATGGTTCTCGGCTTTGGGGTTGCTTATCAAAAAATGCTGTCCCTAAAGCAATTACAACTATAAAAAGCAGTGCGTACAGCCCCGCGTTTCTCCATCTTTTATTCACTGAGGTAAATCCTCCTAATATTTTTCGTGCGATCGCTTCAGCTGATTCCACGGTTGTTTGTCATTTGTCATTTTTTTATGAATGACTCTGAGTAAATAACCATGATCGTGGCGAAGCTGGGTTTCCCCGTGAGGTAAATTTACGTCCCATTCTGAGCAGAACTGGGCTGTTTTGCCACCTTTTGGTAACGTCTCTAAAAGAGAGGGTGTTTTTAAGAATTATGTTAACTTATCTTAACGTATACCAAAATGGTGACGTTGTCATGCTAAAAAAAACTCCTGAGCAATTGAAAACTAGAATGGTGAGGATTATATTGTAGCGACCCAGCAAGCTGGTGGACGGTATGGATAGGGAGGATTTCCACTACACAGTTAGTGTAGGCGATCGCTTCAAATCCCTTGACTAACTCCACTGTCCAGGGTTCCTCTTTTACCTGTTGCGGCTGGGATTGCAGCCATTTTACAAGCTGCGATCGCACAATTCCTGGCAAAATTCCCCCAGCTAAAGGCGGTGTCCACCAACAGCCATCGCGCCAACCCCAAAGGTTCCCAGTGCTGGTTTCTAGCCAATTTTCCGCTTTATCGACTAAAATCGCTTCTTGAGCAGCTGACTTTAGACTAGTATTTCTAGCTAACCAAGGACTGAGGTAGTTACCAGTTTTATGAGAAGCCAGAGTGCGATCGTATTCTGCATTCACAATGGCGCAAACTATGCCATTTGCTTGTTTTTCGCTTAAATTTTCTGGTAATAACCTACCCGTTATCCACTCCCGTCCGTCAGGAAACAGGGTAATTCTGAGAATTGGGAAATATTGCAGTAGGATTTCCGCACCTTGACGTACCCGATTCCAGTCTGGTTGCTGCCACCTAAAAGTTTTGAGAGAGAATAGTAAGCGATCGCAGTGTAAAGCCCAGTGAGTCAACCTGCTATCCAGTGAATTCTCATAAACCCGCATCGTAGTAAAAATTGTTGCTCCATAAAGCAACCCTGGATCGTTAATGCTTAATTCTAGGGTTTGGGATTCAATTAATTGACCGTTGTACCAGTAGATAATGCACCTCAGGTTAGGGATTTGGGACTGGGGATTGGGGAATGGGAGAAATTTCTCTTACCAATGACCAATGACCAATGACCAAACCCCAAACTTAATCTTTTGGTGGCAATGTAATTTGATTATTACCTTCTGGAGTTTTAACTACTTTGCCACCTAAAGCCTCGATTTCTCTAATCGCTCTTTGTTGTGTGTTTTTGTCAACTCCATTATTTAACACCATTACCCATGTGGAAATCCTAGCATGTTTGCTATTAGGATTATTGCTGAGGAAGTTAGCAGTTCTTTGAGATATTTGAACTACATTTTTGCTTTCTTCATCATCATAAGTACTAGCCCAATCGACAGCTTTAGCCAAAGACTTTTTAGATGCTTGAGCATTACCTAAAAATAATAATTCATCAATAGCTTTATAACGCCATACATAATAAGACCTCTCCGGCACTTTCGGCGCTAAGGATTTTAACCCTTGTGACATTAATTCTATAGAACGTTCAGGAAGTCCGGCATACAAAGAAGAACTGACTGATAAACCAAGATAAGCATCTAAAAATCTGGGATTATGTCCGAGAATAACATCAAAATAGTCAGGGCTAGCTGTATAACCTGTTTTTTCTCTTGCTTCTTCATCACCAAAGTATTGCAGAAAACTTAAATATACCCAATCGGCAATTAAGTTTTCATAGCCAAAACTGGGAGTTTGTTTTAAAAAATTGAGTCGTGCTTGTTCTGCTTTAATTTCTCTTTCTATAGCTTCTAAAGAAGCAGCTTGTCTATTATTTAGAAAGTTTTGCATTCGAGGAAACTGCATTAAGCCTACTCCGAGAATACAAACACTAATTGTCAAAAATGTACTTATAGTTTCACGATATAAAGCAAACATTCTGCTTGACTTACCTTATTAGCTTGGGACTTTGAGTAAGCTGTGACGCATTGAAATTGCATATTGATTGGTGGAGACTGTCAAGAGTCAAGAATTGCAGAGACGCGATTAATCGCGTTTGTACAAAATATTTTTGAATTTCCTATCCCCAATTCCAAGTGACAACCTCCACCAAAAAACTGCAATCTCTCAGCGCCTTGGCTGGTATATATAATTACAGCACAACAAAAATCAACAGCCAAGGCTCGTGTCAATGCAGAGAAATAATTGCGTGAAGATTATAAGTGCTATTTTTTACTTCTTTAAAAGCGACCAACATTGTTGTGCGATCGCCCAATCTTCTTGAGTATGGATAACTAAGACCCGTACTGTTGATTCTGGGGTGGCGATGTCGATATCAACCGGGTTTTGTTGATTTTTCTGTGGATCGATTTTTAGCCCCAAAAACCCAAAGCCTTCGGAGACAGCTTGGCGAATTCCGGGGGATTTTTCACCGACACCTGCGGTAAATACTAGGACATCTAAGCCCCCTAAACTGGCAAGCATAGAACCAATGCTAGAACGCAAGCGATGCACGTACATATCCCAAGCAAGCTGGGCACGATAATTACCTTGAGCGATCGCAGCGATTACTTCTGGTAAATCACTGGATATGCCAGAGATACCACGTAAGCCAGAAGCTTTATTGAGTACATAATCAAGGCTTTCGGCAGAATAATTAGATTGTCGTAGCAGGTAAATTAAAATCCCTGGATCGATGGAACCTGAACGACTACCCATCATTAAGCCATCTAAGGGTGTAAAGCCCATAGTCGTATCAATGCTACGTCCATTTTGGATTGCTGCTAAAGAACAGCCGTTACCTAAATGACAATTGATTAATTTCAGCGATGCTAAATCTCGCCCCAGGATATCCGCCGCACGTTGGGCGCAGTATTGGTGGCTGATACCATGAAACCCGTAGCGGCGGATACCTTGCTCCACCCACTCATAAGGGCCAGGATAAATTGCGGCGGCATCAGGGATAGTGGCATGGAATCCGGTATCAAATACTGCCACTTGTTTAACATCACCTAAATTTTGCTCTATTGCTTCTATACCTTCCACAGCCGCCGGATTATGGACTGGTGCTAAAGTAGCGAGTTGGGCGATCGCTTTTTTCACATCCTCATTAATCACCGTACTTTTACGGTAATCCTCTCCACCATGTACTATACGATGACCTACCACATCGATTTCTGACAGATTACCAATTACCTTAGTAGCACCGCGAGTCAGAGTGTAAAGCATATAAGTGACATGTGCCTGTCGCGAGTCCGCATAGATTGATTCTTCCAGCACTTCACCTGTAGCGGTTTTCACCTGAATTTCTGCGACACCTTGCTCTTTAGTCCAATTGACTTTGCCTTCCCAAAGCGGTTGAGGTGCTTGTTTTGGGAGAAAATCATCTTTGATTTCATAAAGACAACTTTTTTGACTACTAGATCCGGCATTCAGTACAAGTATTTTCATAATTCTTCAGAACTCATCATTGATTTATAGGCTCTGACTTGAATGTCAATCCCAGTAATAGCAGTACCAACGACAACAGCATCAGCCCCTAAAAATAAGGCTTGGCGAGCCATTTGGGGTGAAGCTATCCCACCTTCACAAATCACGGGAATATTTAGCTGTTCTACCATCTGGCTCAGGAGTTCCCAACCAGGAGGCGTAAAATCTTTGGTTGCGGCTGTGTAACCAAAAAGAGTTGTTCCCACAATATCTGCTCCAGCATTGACTGCTGCTTTTGCCGCCTCAATTGTATCGACATCTGCCATAGCTGGTTTATTTAATTCTTGATGAATTCTGGCAATCATCGTTGCTAATTGCTCATCACCAGGGCGGCTTCTCATTGTGGCATCAATGGCAATAATATCAGCCCCAGCAGCCGCCACAGCTACAGCATGGTGAAACTGAGGGGTAATGTAGACATCGTAGCCGGCTATAACTTGTTTCCATAGCCCAATAATCGGCGCATTCACACAAGCACGCACAGCCTGAATATGCTTGGGTGTATCTATCCGCACCCCAACAGCACCATTATTCACCGCAGCCTGTGCCATCGCCGCAATTACTAGCGGTTGATGCAACGGTGAATCAACAGGAGCTTGGCAAGAGACTATTAAACCTTTTGGGCATTGGGCATTGGGCATTGGGCATTGGGTATTGGGTATTTGGCTATATTCTCCCCTGCTCCCTGCTCCCTGCTCCCCTGCCTCATCTCCCCAATCACGACTTACACGCCGTCATTGGCTGCGCTGGTATCCAGACGGTGAAAATTGAACCGATGCCTACAGTAGACTCTACTTCAATGCGCCCGCGATGGAGTTCTACTAATTGTTTCGTTAAGGCTAAACCTAATCCTGTACCTTCGTAGCGGCGGCGATAGGGTGTATCGAGTTGTTGAAATTTTTCAAAAAGTAGAGGTAACTGTTCTTCAGGAATGCCAATACCTGTATCTTCTACTTGGAAGATGGCAGTATCTTCTTCTACCCACAACCGTAAGGTAACATTGCCGCCTTTCGGGGTAAATTTAATGGCGTTTGTTAATAAATTAGAAATAATTTGCTCGATTCTAGTAGCATCGGCAGTGAAGCGATCGCGTCTGGGATCTATTTGCAAATCCAGTGTCAGTTGCAGTTGTACCTGATTGGCTCTGTCTTCTAAGGTTTTTAGCGTATTTTCTGCTATATCTCTTAAGGAAAATTCTGTAATATTTAAAACTGCTTTGCCTGCCTCAATTTGCGATAAATCGAGGATGTCATTAATCATTTCTAATAAATGTTCGCCGCTGTCATGGATGGTTTGGAGATAATCTCGTTGACGTTGGCTCAATTCACCCAAAGGCCAGCGTAACAGAGTGGAAGACATGCCGATGACATAAGTTAAAGGCGTGAGCAATTCATGGCTAATAGTCGCTAAAAATTCGTTTCTCAGGCGGCTAGCGGCTTCGGCGGCGAGTAAAGCATCGCGTAACTCTAGTGTGCGTTCAGCTACTCGTTGTTCCAGGGTATGCTTTTCTTGAGTGAGAGTTTTTGCAGCATCTCGCAGCGATCGCATTAATTCTGTTTGGTGAATAGCGATCGCTAATTGTTCTGCGATCGCAGTCAGTAAACTTTTCTCATTTTCCGTCCATTCCCGTGGATGGTGGCACTGATGAGCAATTAGCAGCCCCCAAAGTTTTTCCTCAAACATAATTGGGGCAGCTACCTTAGCGCGTACCTGAACTTCCCTTAAAAAATTTAACAAACACTGTTCCAGATGATAAGTCTTTTCCACATCAACCACCGCTAAGGTAAAACCTTGGCGATACTTCTCCCAACATTGGGAGTGATGTACAAAGCAAGTTTCTTCCCGATAATTCAAAACGGAAGGAATTGCCTCATTAGCGCGGACTTCATAGACTATACAACCCCCATGTAGTTGATAATCTTGTAGTGGGGGTTGGGGATTGATGGGTGTTGACGGTGAATATTGTCCGTTGAGTTGATGGGGAGGTTCTCCTGGTTGATTACCAAACCAAGTACGGTAATTATCACTATTTAAGTACGCAGCATCAAAGTTGTATGAGGGATTTGTCGAACTTGCATTCTCAAATTTATAAATTATTAATCTATCTAATTCTAAAAACTCACGCACTTGTGTTAGCGCCGTTGTCATGATGACAGATAAATCCAGGCTTCTGCGGATTTGGTTTGTAACTTGATTCAACAGTCGTTCTTGAGCAACCTGTTTTTTCAGTGCATCTTCTACAGGCTGACAAATATAAGCATGAGGCTCAGTTAACGTTTGTGCAAAATCTACCTGCTGATTGTGCTGCGGCAGGAGATATTCTAATAACAACAGCGTAAATTGACTTTGGAGCTTAGCGTCATTAGTACGGAGAATTTGACTATAACGTTGCAGATTTTGGTGAGTATAGGAATCAGCACCAAACAAATCTCGCAATTTAACCAGGAAAGAAGCGATCGCTTCGCAATTAAATGTCAACCTAGTATTAAGCTCTGCTGAATCCTGAGAATAGGAAATACTGTTAAGCTGCGATGTAGAGGAGGGTTGCTTGGGTTGGTTACCAGCGTTGGAGAAACTATTAGTGGAATTTGTCCCTGTCGTAAAGTTAACTCCTCTTACCTCCGTACCTGGTGATTGCTGTTCCCTCTTAGCGATATTTCCCATTAACAGCGCACTAAACCCCTCAGATACCAGCAATGTAAAACGTTGCTCTTGCCACTCAGCAGGGACGCGAATCCTTGCCAGCACCGCTTCTGTCAATACCAAAGCTGCACTTCCAACTGCTTGAGCCATCTGTTGTAACAATTCCCCAAGCTGATTAAATGTATCTAAGGGTAAGGTTCGGGAGAAGCTCAAATCAGGAGAACTAAGCATTGTTAAAAGTCTGGTGTGAGAGGCTAGCTGCTAAGGCTCAAAGGTTTTTTTGTGTTCTAATCAACAGTTTAAGACGGTAATACAGAATTATGCATCGTGTAAGTGCCACATCCGGAGGATGGAATCAGTCAGAAGACTTGATTTTTATAGAACAAACTCCAGCTCCCTTTGTGTTTATTACGGCTGCTGATACAGACATTCAAACCCTGGCAGCTGCGGTTCCTCAATTACCTGCGACGTTTCCTGCATTAAGAGTTGCCAACCTGTTGCAGTTACAACAACAAATAAGTATAGACAGTTATGGCGAGGAAGTTTTAGAACTTGCTCAAGTAATTATTGTGCGCCTATTAGGAGGACGTTCCTATTGGGCTTACGGTTTAGAAGTAGTACAAGAAATTGTTCAACGTAATGGTATAAACCTCATTGTAATGCCAGGGGATGATGCTTTTGATCCCCATTTAGTTTCTCAGTCTAGCGTGCCTTTGGATATTGTGAACCAAGTATGGCAATACTTTAGCCAAGGTGGTGTAAAGAATTTTGTTAACGCACTCCAGTTTATTTCTGACAGTTGTCTTTCAACTTCTTTTAATCCCCCAGCACCGGAATTAGTGCCGCGAATTGGGTTGTATGAGTGGGGAAAGATGAGGCAGGGGGGCAGGGAGCAGGGAGCAGGGGAGAATATATTACTTGATGCCCAATGCCCAATGCCCAATGCCCAATGCCTAATGCCCAAAGTCGGCATTCTGTTCTACCGCGCTCACTATCTTTCTGGCAATACACGAGTAATTGATAGTTTATGTCAAGCCTTGGTACAGAAAAATTTACAGCCAGTGCCTGTGTTTGTTTCTTCATTGCGCGAACCGGATATCCAAGAGGAGTTGAGCGAGTTTTTCCAACCCAAGGACTCACAACAAATTGCAGTACTGCTTAATACCACTAGCTTTTCTCTGGCGCGCTTAGAGACGGAAACACCCCAGGTTGAACTGTGGGAAAAATTGGATGTGCCAGTGTTACAAGTTATTCTCAGTGGCGGAGGAGTTGAGCAGTGGGAATCACAAATGGCAGGGCTTTCTCCCCGCGATATTGCGATGAATGTGGCACTACCAGAGGTGGATGGGCGGATTATTAGCCGCGCTGTGTCCTTTAAAACAGTGCAAACGCGCAACCAAGATTTAGAAACCGATGTGGTAGTTTATGAACCAATAAGCGATCGCATTGAGTTTGTGACTCAACTAGCGGCTAATTGGGTACGCTTACGTTGCAAGCCACCTCAAGAAAGGCGTATTGCGGTAATTGTCGCCAATTACCCCAACCGCGATGGACGACTTGCTAATGGTGTGGGATTAGATACCCCGGCTAGTTGTGTAGAAATTCTTCAAGCCTTGCAATTAGCTGGCTATCACCTAGAAAATTTACCTGCTAATAGCGATGAATTAATTCAACGTCTCACCGCTGGCGTAACCAACGATCCAGAGGGTAGGGATTGGCGCGCAGTTCAGCAAAGTCTTTCTGTAGCAGAATACCAAAACTATTTTGCTAATTTGCCATCAGCCGTACAGCAGGGTATCACTCAGCGATGGGGGGTTGGGGAGATGAGGCAAGGGGGCAGGGAGCAGGGGGCAGGGGAGAATATATTAATTGATGCCCAATGCCCCATGCCCAATGCCCCATGCCCAATTCCTGGCATTCAACTCGGTAATATTTTCGTAGGCATTCAGCCATCGCGGGGTTATGATCTTGACCCTAGTTTGAATTATCATGCACCAGATTTAGAACCAACCCATAATTATTTAGCTTTTTATTACTGGGTAAGAGAATGTTTTGGTGCGGATGCTGTGGTTCATGTAGGAAAACACGGGAATCTCGAATGGCTTCCCGGTAAAAGTTTAGCTTTATCTAGTAATTGTTATCCGGAAGTGGCTTTGGGGCCAATGCCTCACTTGTATCCGTTTATCGTCAACGATCCAGGTGAGGGTTCACAAGCTAAACGCCGCAGTCAAGCTGTCATTATCGACCATTTAACACCACCGATGACTCGGGCAGAACTCTATGGTTCACTGCAACAATTAGAGAATCTAATTGATGAGTATTACGAAGCCGAAAGTTTAGATCCGGTGCGATTACCAATGATTCGCGATCGCATCCGTGAACTAATTCTGCAAGAGAATTTACATCAAGACTTAGGGATTACCAATGAACAAGACATATTAAACTTTGAAAATTTAATTTTGAATTCTATAAATGGCTATCTTTGTGAATTAAAAGAAGCCCAAATTCGTGATGGCTTGCATATTTTTGGGCAATGTCCCCAAGGGAAACAATTACGCGATTTAATAGTAGCGATCGCTCGCATACCCAATCGCTATTCCATCGGTATTACTCGCGCTTTAGCTGCAGAATGGAGTTTAGATTTCGACCCCCTCACAACCCATTTCAGCGACAAATTTACCCTACCAGAATCTAGCCTCGCACCTTTACACCTCGTTACCAAGCTGAAATCTTGCCACACCATCGGCGACGCTGTAGAAATCCTCGAAGAACACGCCGCTTACCTAGTGGAACAACTCATAGTCTCCTATTCCCCAGTCCCCATTACCCCTTATCCCCAAAGGGGGCCCCGAGTTCCCCAATCCCCAGTCCCCACCATTCTCAACTGGATCGCCCTCAAACTTCTCCCCGCATTACAACAAACTCAGCAAGAAATTACCAACTTGTTACGCGGACTAGATGGCAGATATGTCCAGAGTGCTGCTTCTGGCGCACCTACACGCGGTCGCCCGGAAGTATTACCAACAGGTAAAAATTTTTACTCAGTTGATATTCGTGCCTTACCCACAGAAACAGCCTGGGATATCGGCAGAAAAGCAGCTGAAACACTTATTGAGCGCTACACTCAAGATAATGGCGAGTATCCTAAAACACTGGCATTATCAGTGTGGGGCACAGCCACGATGCGAACAGGTGGTGATGATATTGCCGAAGCCTTAGCGCTGTTAGGCGTGCGTCCTGTATGGGATGGTGCAGCTAGGCGAGTAGTGGATTTTGAAATTTTACCGTTGTCGGTTCTAGGAAGACCTCGCGTTGATGTCACATTAAGAATTTCAGGATTTTTCCGCGATGCTTTCCCCAACATGATTGATTTATTTGACTCAGCCGTGCAAGCCGTAGCCGCCCTAGATGAACCGCCAGAACAAAACCCCCTCGCAACCCAAGTGAAGCAAGATACTGATTTTTGGCAAGCAGAAGGATTAACTTCAGAAGAAGCACAAATGCGATCGCGCTATCGCATCTTTGGTTCTAAACCAGGTGCTTACGGTGCTGGACTCCAAGGCTTAATGGAATCGCAAAATTGGACAGATGATCAAGATTTAGCCCGCGCTTACATCAACTGGAGTTCTTACGCCTACTCCTCCTCATCTCCCTCATCCCCAACCTCCGCCCCCGAAGCCTTACAGCAACGCTTAATGCAAACGCAAGTTGTGCTGCACAACCAAGATAACCGCGAACATGACTTACTCGATTCTGATGATTATTACCAATTCCAAGGTGGTTTAACCGCCGCAGTCCGTTCTCTTCAAGGACAGAATCCGCAAATTTATTTTGGTGATAATTCCAATACCGCCCAACCAAAAGTCCGCCAACTCAAAGAGGAAATTGCCCGGGTATATCGTTCTCGCGTCATTAATCCTAAGTGGATTGCTGGAGTAATGCGCCACGGCTACAAAGGCGCATTTGAAATGGCGGCGACAGTAGATTTTCTTTTTGCCTACGATGCCACAACTCAATGTGTCGAAGATTATATGTATCAAGGTATAGTAAATACTTATTTGCTCGATCCTGCAGTGGAGGAATTTATTCACCAAAAAAATCCGTGGGCTTTGCGTGATATTGCTGAGAAATTATTGGAAGCACATAAGCGCAGTTTATGGCAGGATGTAAATACACAAACATTGGAAATGTTACGAGCCTTAGTACATCAAGCTGAAGCAGCAATTGAAGAAAAATAAGTGGTGTAGGAACCCCATATGGACAACCTCGCGTATTTCCACCTAGCTTTTGCCTATGAAGATAGCCAATCCAGTGAATTGGTGTCTCTGAAGGATTTTTTTAACACAGCAGCAACACCAGACTGGAAGAGGCTTTCTAGCAGGGCTTGGCGATATATGTTACCTCTTGCCCTCACTTTGTCGATTCTCAGTGCTGTTAGTAGTGCCTTGGCACTTGAACGCGGCGATCAAGGCCCTTCTGTCAGGAATCTACAACAAAAGTTGAAACAAGTAGGCTTTTATCAAGCTCCCATTACACAAATTTATGACTTCCCCACTGAAGATGCTGTGCGCCGCTTCCAAAAAGCTGCCGGCTTACCAGTAGACGGAATCGTTGGTACAACCACTTTACAAAAATTAGACAACTGGCGGCCAAAAGTTGCAAGTACAACAACACCAGCGAAAAAGACTAGTACAACTGCTACTAGAACAACTGCTGTCAGTACACAGCCGAAAAAAACAGCTACCAACAGTACAACCGCTAAAAAAGCTACTGTTGTTCCGACAACGGCGACAACCAGCAAACGCAGCAATCCCAATTACCTTGTGAAGGGTGATGAAGGTGAATCCGTCCGAGTTTTACAAGAACGGTTACGGGTTGCTGGCTTTTACTACGGTAACGCCACCGGGATTTTTGGCCCAATTACAGAAGAGGCTGTCAAACGATTCCAAGCAGCTTATAACCTAGATGCTGATGGTGTTGTCGGCCCAGCAACAATGAGGAAATTACCACCCCTTGGTGTTGGTGATGGTGAGGATGCTCCCAAAGCCGTAGCCGAGCGCGATAAATTGCGTATAGGCGATCGCGGTGAACCCGTTCGGATTCTGCAAGATCATTTGATCAAAGCTGGCTATTTACAGGGAGAACCGAATGGCTATTTTGGCCCCAATACCGCAGATGCTGTTCGCCGATTTCAAGCTGCTAATTATTTAGCACCTAGTGGTATAGCTGGCCCCACTACCAGAGCTAAGTTATATAGCTTAGTGACTAATACTCCTAAGAGTGAATTTAGTGTTTTGGAAATTCAAAGAAGATTACAAGAAAAAGGTTTCTACAAAGGTCAACTCAATGGTGTAATGGCAGATGACACCAAAAAAGCCATTAAACAAGCCCAAGAGTTTTACGGTATCAGTCTCAAGGATATTAGAAGCGGACGCTTTTAGCATCCGCTTAGGTATTAACACTAAGAGTCCCCAACTGATTCCTTACCTCCGATAACAGCGAACGAGAAATAGCTCAAAATTCCATTGATTTGTTTTATTTCAGACTCCGCTTGGTTATCTCACCCAGGTGCTATAACGGCATCAAAGCTCTTTGGCACTTGGGACAAACTGCATGAATAGTCATTTGACAGTCGAGCAGATGGAAACCTTCTTTCTGGGCAGTTTTTGCTCCAATTTTCAAAATTGAGTCGTTTTTAAACTCAATTGTACTGTTACATCTCACACAAATAAGGTGATGGTGGTGATGGGGGTAGGGCTGATTAAGTTCGTAATGTTTATGTCCTTCCCCCAGTTCCAATTCCCGCAAAATCCCCATTCTAGCCATCAACTTTAAAGTTCGATAAATAGTTGACAGACTAATTCCTTCACCATCAGTTTCTAAGCGATGATAAAGATCCTCAGCACTGAGGTGTTCGCCTTGCGGAAGCTCTTGGAAAATGTGTAGAATTGTTTCACGTTGGGGAGTTAAACGCCAACCCCGGTCATTTAATTCCGCTTTTAGTGAAGTAGAAGTGTAAACAGTCATACTAATTTTTCTCAATAAAGCCTCATAGTTGAGAATATAGCAAATATTTTGAGGTATTTGCAACAATAGTTGCTTATTGAGAATATTTACTAAAGACTGAAGAAGAATTCATGAGAATTTAACGCGCCAAAAATAATAGGCGATCCCCGCCCGTACAATCTTATGTATATAGAGTTTACAAAACTCAAAGCTATTTAGATGAAAATTATTTGCCATAACCTAAAAAAGAGATTTTGGCACGGGGATCTAGCAAATTTGTGACCAATAAAGAGTTCAGAGTCAACAATCTATAGATTGAATTTTGTGATAGTCACTATTGATTATTGACTATGCCAATTTTAGATTTTAGATTGCCAATTTTAGATTTTTTTAGTTTATATGCCGCCCTTAGTAGGCGGAGTAAATCCAAAATTTAAAATCCTTGTGCTAAATACCCAGAGTTGCTGGGGTCAATCTAAAATCTAAAATTAATTGACCGCTGAACATGAATTAACTCAGAGACTCTAGATAGTCGCGGATCAAATTACGACGCTTTGGTTGGCGTAGCTTTTGTAAAGCTTTAGATTCGATTTGGCGTACACGTTCCCGTGATAAATCCAGCGCACGTCCAATTTCTGCTAAAGAGTAGGGATGACCATCTGCTAAACCAAACCGCATGAGAATCACATCACGCTCGCGGCTGGTTAAATCTGCTAATAAATGCTGTAAATCTCTTTGCAAAGATTCGCGCATTAATAATTCTTCTGGGGTGACACTATCAGTTTCGAGCAATTCGCCTAACTCAGTATCTTTATCTTTTCCTACCTTGGTTTCTAGAGAAACAGAGCGAGGAACCCGTAACAAAACTTCTCTCACTTGAGTTGGTGTCATTTCTAGCTCAACAGCCAAATCTTCCAAAGTCGGAGTCCGACCTTTTTCTTGAGCAATTTTGCGTTGAGCTTTTTTGATTTTGTTGAGCTTTTCAGTAATGTGGACAGGAAGGCGAATTGTCCGGCTAGAAGTAGCGATCGCTCTGGTAATACCTTGACGAATCCACCAGTAAGCGTAAGTACTAAAGCGATAACCCTTAGTTGGGTCAAATTTTTCTACAGCGCGTTCTAAGCCAAGTGTGCCTTCTTGGACTAAATCCAACAATTCTAATCCGCGATTTTGATATTTCTTAGCAACAGACACAACCAAGCGCAAATTCGCCTTGATCATGTGTTCTTTAGACTGGAGTCCTTGGGACTGAATTTGTTCCAATTCTTCCACTGTAATCTTGGCAATTTCTGCCCAGCGACGTTTACCTTCAGATAAAGTTGGCTTGAGATCGCACAAGTTTATACCAGCTGTGGCTGCCCATCTTTCTAAAGACGGACGATGTCCCAGTTCAGATGCTAAACGTTCTTGGACTTCAATCAATCGCAGATAAGGCTCAATGACTGCATCCCCTTGCTTGGCAGCATTAGCAAGCACTATCCGCATCCGCAAATAACGTTGGACTTTCTGAGCTTCTGAAACCTCTTCGTCTCGCCCTAATAAGCGTACCCGACCAATTTCTTGAAGATAAAGGCGTACTAAATCTGTACTCCGACGGTTGGTGCTAGCAGCGAAACTTGCGGGATCAACAGAAGCCAACTCTAAATCTTGCAAATCATCTAAAGGCAACTCATGATCGTCAACCGTGAGATCTGGGTCTAAGATTTGCTGAGATTTTTGTGCGTTGTAGGGGGCATCTGCGTAAAAAGATGTTGCTGGCATAAATATCGTCTCAATGGCTCCAGGTAACAATAGATTACGGTCAGCTAAAATTAATGGTCAGCTATTCAACTGTTGCTATTGTTCCCGTGATTTACGAAGAACTAACACGGTTGGGGTGTCTATTACGGTTTTTTTTGATTTTTTTTTTTCAAAAAAACTGCATTAGTCGTTTTTTTTACATAACTACCGAAATAGTAAGCTGCTGTAGCTCTTTCATTGAACCAATAGCTATTCATATCTACAGCTAGCCTTGAAGTTTTGAATTAGCTTTTCAACATTTCAATTTTGATGGAATTTGACTGTTACAAAAGTAACAATGTATAAACATATTTCAGTAAATATGATGTTTATAATCGGCATAGTCATATCTACACTGCTACAAAGGTAGTATCCTGACAAATTACGAATTTTCTCTAGGGAATATTTGGTAAGTATTTGCGGTAATTGTCATCGGCAATGCGTTAGTAAGAACGCTGAAGTGTTAATACCTAGCAATTACCAGTTCAGTATTTATAAGGAGTAGGGGGAATGGGGAATGGGTAATGGGTAATGGGGAATGGGGAATGGGTAATGGGTAATGGGTAATGGGTAATGGGTAATGGGTAATGGGTAATGGGTAATGGGTAATAAGCATTTGTTCTTTCTTTCCTGCTCTCTTTGTAACTCAATCCCCAGTCCCTAGTCCCCAGTCCCCAGTCCCTAATTACCATCCTCAAAATGATACTCAGGTTTAATATCTCGTAGCATTAGTTCATCGAGAGCTTGTTGGGGTGTGATTTTACCTTGAAGTAATCGATCAACTTGCTCGGTAATTGGTACAGGAATATTCTGCTGTCTGGCTCTTTGCATCAATACTTGACAAGTGTTAACACCTTCAGCAGTTCCTTGGAGATGGGAGAGAACTTCTTCGAGTGTTTTGCCAGCTGCTAGCTGGTAACCTACTTGATAATTACGGCTCAAGGGACTGTTGCAAGTTGCTAGCAAATCCCCTAAACCTGATAAACCATAAAATGTTTCTGTTTTCGCACCCCAGAAATTACCGATGCGAACCATTTCTGTGAGTCCACGGGTGACTAAACCAGCTTTGGCATTGGTTCCCAATTTTAAACCGTCACATACACCAGCTGCGATCGCAATTACATTTTTGAGTGTTCCGCCTAATTCCACTCCTATAGGATCGGGGTTGGTATATACCCGAAAGCGATTAGAAGAAAATACCAGCTGCACTGCTTGAGCCGCTGCAAAAATATTGCTAGCTACTACCGTTGCAGCTGGTAATTCCATTTCAATTTCTTTTGATAAATTAGGGCCAGATAAAACAACAACTGCATGATCAGGGAAAGCAGATTGCCAAATTTGCGACGGCGTACAGGTTGTTTCAGGTTCTAAACCCTTTGTAGCCGTCACAAAAATTGTTTCGGGAGAGACAGGTAAAGACTTTACTTGAGCAGCTACAGCCCTGACACCTTTCATCGAAATGGCGGAAAGGATAATTTGAGCATCTTCTAAAACTGTTTCCAGTGTTTCCTCTCCCCAACGTGACCAAACGCGCACCCGATGACCATTAGCCGCAGCCAATTTCGCCAGTGCTGTTCCCCAAGCACCGGCTCCCAAAATTGCTACAGATTGTGGATTGTCATTTGTCATTTGGCATTGGTCATTTGTTAAGAGTCAAGGGTCAAGGGTCAAGGGTCAAGGGTCAAGGGTCAAAAATTATTCTCCTTGTCCCCTTGTCCCCTCATCCCCTACTCCGGGGGTAACGCTGCATTAATTCGCGTACTTGCTCTGCATGATAAGAGCTTCTTGTCAAGGGAGAAGAGACAACTTGTAAAAATCCCAGTTCTTCGCCGAAGGCTTGCCATGCGGCAAATTGTTCTGGGGTGACAAAATCATTGACTTGTAAGTGTTTTTGGCTGGGTTGGAGATATTGCCCAATCGTTAAGATATCGCAATCTACGGCACGTAGGTCTTGCATTGCCTGACGAATTTCGGCATCAGTTTCGCCAAGTCCCACCATGATGCCAGATTTAGTGTATACCCAAGGAGCAAGTTGACGCGATCGCGCTAGTAATTCCAGAGTGCGATCGTAGTTACCTTGGGGACGGACACGACGATACAGACGAGGGATGGTTTCTGTATTGTGGTTTAATACTTCGGGTGCAGCTTGGAGAATTATTTCCAGAGCTTCCCAATTACCGCACAAATCTGGAATTAATACCTCAATTGTAGTTTTGGGTGAGACAGCCCGAACTGCAGCAATACATTGCACAAACTGCGATGCGCCACCATCAGGTAAATCATCTCGGTTTACAGAGGTGATGACTACGTGATTGAGTTGCATCCGGCGCACGGCTTCGGCTAAACGTGCTGGTTCCGTAGGGTCTAAAGGTTTAGGCTTTTTTTCAAAATCGATATCACAGTAGGGACAAGCACGAGTGCAAGCAGGGCCCATAATCAAAAATGTGGCAGTACCAGCTTGAAAACACTCGCCAATATTCGGACAGGACGCTTCCTCACAAACCGTATTGAGCGCTAAATCCCGCAAAATTTCTTTAACGTTCCCAACGCGCTCCCACTGAGGCGCTTTTACCCGCAACCAGTCTGGTTTTACAGTCACAATCCGTTTTCACTATATATATACAGAGTTATGTTAGCAATCTTCCGAGATTTTAGATGAATTCAGTTTAAAAGAATATTTTGATATGGGTTCGGCGTTGCACATTCTCTAGGTGAGACTGTCATTTATCCTTTGTCAATGCAAATGACCAATGACAAAGGACGACCCAATACTGTTCGGTTAAGGATTTTCAACTCGGAATTTGGTTTGGGGAAAAGGTGAAAGGGTAAGGTTAAAGGTTTTTCTTGCCCCTTTTCCCCTTCCCCTTTTACCCTTAACCGACAAGTATTGAAGGACGACCTTTATGGGTAGTTGCGTTTTAGCTTAATGATTAATCATCAACCAGGAGGCCATTTCATTTGTCGCCCGCCTAGAATATGTAGGTGTAAATGATAGACAGTTTGACCTCCATCAGCACCGGTGTTGATGACAACCCGATAACCATTTTCTAATCCCGCTTTTTCCGCAACACGCTTAACGGTTAATAACAGATGTCCTAAAAGAGCATGATCTTGAGATTCTGCATCAGCTAATTTAGCGATCGGCTTTTTGGGAATCACCAGAATATGAACTGGTGCTTGGGGTTGAATGTCTCTGAAAGCCAAAGCCAAATCATCTTCATAAATAATATCGGCGGGAATTTCCCGACGAATGATTTTACTGAAAATCGTCTCTGTGGTTTCACTCATGTCATTTTACGTACTCATCTGCTAGAGATTTTAAAGGGTTATTGTTAGATAAAAAATGCTTGCTAGAGTCTGGAGTGCATCAATTGTCGGCATCGATGCCATAAAAGTAGGTGTGGAAGTCGATGTATCCGGGGGATTACCAGGAATTGTGGTATTGGGATTACCAGATTCGGCAGTTCAAGAATCCAAAGAACGGGTGAAAGCAACACTGAAAAACGCGGGTTTTGCTTTTCCGATGCGGAAGATTGTAATTAACTTGACTCCGGCTGATTTGCGTAAGGAAGGGCCAAGTTTTGATTTACCTATCAGCGTCGGAATTTTAGCGGCTTCTGAACAAGTTAGCGCTGACTTACTTGGTGATTATTTATTCGTTGGGGAAGTTTCTTTAGATGGTAGTTTGCGTGCTGTGGCTGGTGTTCTCCCCATTGCGGCGACTGCTGAGAAAATGGGAATTGCAGGTTTAGTTGTACCTGTAGATAACGCCCAAGAAGCTGCGGTGGTAGAAGGTTTAGCGGTTTACGGCTGTAAAAATTTATCTGAGGTGGCAGATTTATTAAATAATCCAGCACGTTACAAGCCAGTGCAATTAAATCAAGCTGTAGAGACTGATTATGCTACATCTTTTTCTGGCACTATAGATTTAAAAGATGTCAAAGGACAAGCTCATGCTCGTCGAGCGTTAGAAATTGCGGCGGCTGGAGGACATAATTTAATCTTCGTTGGGCCTCCAGGCAGTGGAAAAACTATGCTAGCGCGTCGATTACCAGGTATTTTACCACCGCTAAGTTTTGCCGAAGCTTTAGAAGTAACTCAAATTCACTCAGTCGCAGGTTTATTAAAAAATCGCGGTTCATTAGTACGCGATCGCCCTTTTCGCAGTCCCCATCATTCGGCTTCTGGCCCGTCTTTGGTTGGTGGCGGTAGTTTTCCGCGTCCTGGGGAAATTTCTCTATCACACAGAGGTGTGCTTTTCTTAGACGAATTAACAGAATTTAAGCGTGATGTCTTAGAATTTCTGCGCCAACCTTTAGAAGATGGCTATGTCACCATTTCTCGCACCAAGCAATCGGTGATGTTTCCCGCGCAGTTTACCTTAGTGGCGAGTACTAATCCTTGTCCTTGTGGTTACTATGGCGATACTATCCAACAATGTACTTGTTCTCCTAGGCAAAGAGAGCATTATTGGGCAAAGCTTTCTGGGCCGTTACTCGACAGAATCGATTTGCAGGTAGCTGTGAATCGCCTCAAACCAGAGGAAATTACCCAACAACCAACAGGCGAAACATCGCAATCCGTAGCCAAACGAGTACAACAAGCACGCGATCGCGCTAGTACCCGCTTCCAAGGACAACAAAATTTGCGTTGCAATGCTCAAATGCTGAGCCGTCATCTGCAAAAATGGTGTCAGTTAGATGATGCCAGCCGTAATTTACTAGAAGCCGCTATTAGAAAATTAGGTTTATCAGCCAGAGCAAGCGATCGCATTCTCAAAGTAGCACGCACGATTGCAGATTTAGCTGGCGAGGATGAATTAAAACCTAATCATGTAGCTGAAGCGATACAGTATCGGACAATTGATCGGATGCAATAGTATCGCAGAGAACTAAATGCCGCAAATTCTTGGCTCATTAGCCTCGATTTGGCGATATTTTGATTGAAACTATGATTAATGATGTGCGTCATTATTCAAAATGCGCTCATCATTCAACTATGACCAAGAAAAATTTACTTGGTAACGAAATTTTCACATTGGATAATATTCTCACGCCAGAAGAATGCGCTGAGTATATTACTTTCACTGAAAACATTGGTTATACAGATGCTCCGATTAATACGATGCGAGGTTTTCAAATACGTCCAGACATCCGCAATAATCAACGTGTAATTTTAGATGTTCCGGAGCGAGCTTTCAATTTATGGCAGCGAGTGTCAAATTATATACCTAATACTATGGGCAGATGGCAAGCTGTGGGGCTGAATGAGCGTTTTCGTTTCTATCGCTACGATCCAGGTCAAAGGTTTGCGCTTCACCATGATGGTTCTTATCAGCGACCTAACGGCGAGGAAAGTTTATTGACTTTCATGATTTACCTAAATGAAGGTTTTGATGGCGGCGCAACTCGGTTTCATCTTCCACGCCGATATTATGAAAATTTACCTACTATGGATGTTGTTCCAGTTACAGGTATGGCATTGTGTTTTGTTCACGAACTAGTACATGAAGGCGCTCCTGTGATCTTATATCTTGCACCTGGAAATTTGAATGTCAATTCCATGACTAAGTGCCAAGTCTCTCAGACGTTCAATGTCTTGTAAAAGAAGTAACAGTACTAATTGT
>NZ_JACJPX010000096.1 GCF_014696315.1 Calothrix membranacea FACHB-236 | reverse complement strand
GCTTCTTTTTTCTACTTAATAACCCTTCTCACTTCTGGAGTCACTTTTTTACACTCCTATTGCTTAATTAGTGGTTTATCCCCAGAGGTGCAAGATATAAGAAGATAGGTTAGAGACTCAAACCCTTGATATTGCGTTAGTACGCCAAAAAAAGCCTTGCGATAAATCCAGAAGGAATTTTTAGGGTTTATTGTTTTTGCCCAACCCCAGAGGAAAGGACGTTAATACATGAAATTACCCTCGTAAATTGGCAAAGGTATTGCTCTGTGTTACGGGCAGTTTGCTCAAGTCGGGAAACCCGCCCATGCAACTGCCCTCCTCTGCATCTCTGTGGTTAGATAAATTATTTTTAAACCGCAGAGGCGCAGAGAAAAAACATATTTTATGAGTCACCTGGAAATGGGTGGTTATAGAGAGAAGGAAGAGAAATTGTAAGTAAAGAGGCGATCGCAATATTTGACAATCGCCTCTTGAGCAAGACCCATTAGAAAACCAAAACCTAATTGCTATAACAAGCGATTCGCGATTAGTAATCGAAATCGCCACCTAAGCCGCCGCCACCAGGAGCCGCAGGAGTAGCATCCTTGGGTTCTGGCTTGTCAACTACAATGGCTTCGGTGGTTAATACCATCCCTGCAATTGAGGCAGCATTTTGCACGGCGGAACGGGTTACTTTGGCGGGATCAACAATCCCAGCTTCAAACAAATCGACAAAGTCACCAGTGGTTGCATCGTAACCAACGTTAAATTCTTTCTCTTTGACTCGTTCTGCAATTACTGCACCGTTTTGTCCGGCATTTTCAGCAATTCTCTTGAGAGGTGCAGACAGTGCGCGAGATACTATCAATGCGCCTGTTAACTCTTCATTCACGAGGTTAGACTTTGCCCATTCTTCTAAGCCAGGGGCTAAATGTGCCAGCGTTGTACCGCCACCTGGAACAATACCCTCTTCCACAGCAGCTTTAGTGGCGTTGATCGCATCTTCCAGACGTAGCTTGCGGTCTTTGAGTTCGGTTTCTGTAGCAGCACCCACTTTCACTACTGCAACCCCACCGGCAAGTTTTGCTAAACGTTCTTGCAGTTTTTCTTTATCGTAGGAAGATTCTGTTTCTTCGATTTGGCGGCGGATTTGTTCTACCCGTGCTTTGACAGCTTGTTCGTTACCTTCCGCAACGAGGGTGGTGCTATCTTTGGTGATGGTGATGCGGCGAGCTTTACCGAGTTGATCAAGTTTGGTAGCATCTAGTCTTAGACCAGCATCTTCGGTAATTAACTGTCCGCCTGTGAGGATGGCAATATCTTCTAGGATAGCTTTGCGGCGATCGCCAAATCCAGGTGCTTTGACAGCGGCTACATTCAGCACGCCACGCAAACGGTTAACTACCAAGGTTGCCAAAGCTTCTTTTTCAATATCTTCGGCAATAATTACCAAAGGACGACCAGCACGTGCTACTTGCTCAAGTACGGGTACGAGGTCTTGCACCAATGCGATTTTCTTATCGGTTAACAGCAAGAAAGGCTCATCGAATACAGCTTCTAATCGCTCGGCATCGGTGGCAAAATAGGGAGAGATATAACCCTTGTCGAAGTTCAAGCCTTCTGTAACTTCTAGTTCGGTGGTGACTGACTTACCTTCTTCTAGGGAAATTACGCCTTCACGACCAACTTTATCTAAGGCTTCTGCAATCAAAGCGCCCACAACTTCATCGTTACCGGCAGAGATTGCAGCAACTTGCGCGATCGCTTTAGAATCTTCCACAGGACGAGCGTGTTCTTTAATCTTGTCCACTAAAAAGCCTGTGGCTTTGTCGATACCGCGTTTGATTTCAATGGCATTCGCACCAGCAGCTACATTCCGCAAACCTTCTTTGACAATGGCGTGAGCCAAAACAGTTGCAGTTGTGGTACCGTCTCCAGCAGCATCGTTAGTTTTAGAAGCAGCTTGACGAATTAGAGATACACCTGTGTTTTCAACGTGATCTTCTAATTCAATTTCTTTGGCGATGGTAACGCCATCATTCACAATTTGGGGTGCGCCAAATTTCTTTTCTAAAACAACGTTACGACCTTTGGGGCCGAGGGTGACTGCTACTGCTTCAGCGAGGATATCAATTCCTTTTTCCAAGGCGCGACGAGCATTTTCGTTGTAAATGATGCGTTTAGCCATAGTGATGCAAGTTCTCTCTAAATATTGTGTAAGTTCATCAGTTGCGAGTGTGATTATGATTCACCATTCGCGTTTTGACTTGTGGAGTAAAAATGATTAATAACTAATGGCAATCAATTATGAAACAATTGCCAAGATGTCCTTTTCAGATAATAGGACATACTCTTCTGTACCAAGCTTAATGTCGGTGCCTGCATACTTGGAGTAAAGAACCTTATCGCCAATAGCAACATCTATAGTGTGAAGGGTGCCGTTATCGTTACGTTTACCAGGGCCAACGGCAACAATTTCACCCACCTGTGGCTTTTCTTTAGCGCTATCAGGCAGAAAAATACCTCCCGTTGTTTTCTCTTCGGACTCACTAACCTTGATGAAAACGCGATCGCCCAAAGGCTTAACAGTAGATACGCTTAATGCTATAGCTGCCATACAAAATTCTCCAAACTAACTTTTTGAAGGTCAACAAATAGGTGTAATTAAGTAATGAACTGATGTCAGGGAATTTTTGCTCAATTGGACAAGTCTAATTGAGAGGACAATTTATCATGCCTATTGTTTCTCCAACCAAACATTAGGCATGAAAGGTTTTTTAATCAAACCAATCCAACGAATAGTGAGCAAAATCAGGAATTGCTAGTCATGGAGGTCAAAACTACATTAAGTTTATCGAATTAACGTAGTTTACTTATATTAAGTATCATGTCATAAGCTTTTAAAAAAAGCAAGCAGTCCAAAGCCACTGAATTTAAGTGCAGGTATACAAGATTGGCAAAATTGAAATTTTGATATTCGCCTAAAAAATAGGAAAAACCCAGCATTTATTGCTAATTACTGGGTTTAGAGGTGGTATTAAAAGTTGTTACTGTGAATTTTGTCAATTTGGGATGCTAATCGGGCGGATTCAGGATGCGATCGCTTTAGCCACCGTTGTATCAATTGCGCTATCCCAATTTGGCTGTTGTTTGATCAGTCCTAAACGAGTAAGTAATTGAGACTGATTGATTAATTCTTGACGATACTCATCATTTGGAACTTCAAATATAAGATTGCGACGGCCTAAAGTTAAATCAGCCGCCTGTGGTGATAACTTATTTTCTTTAACCAAAATATCTACTGCTGCTTGACGGTTATCTTTTGCCCAAGATATTGCTTGTTTATAGGCTTGCAAGAACTTTTGTATAGTATCTGGATTCTTTTCTATATAATCTGTTCGCCCAAATAAAGCTACATAATTTAATTGATAACCTTCTCCATCAACTAAAGGGACTACTTCTTTTGCAACTTCAGCACTCGCATAAAAAGGGTCCCATGTTCCCCAAACATCAATAGCACCTGATAATAATGCAGATCTACCTGCATCATTCTCAATTTGCACCCACTCTATATCACTATCTTTGAGTCCTGCACGTTCTAACACTCTAATGGCGAAATAATAACTTTTCCCCGATGGATTACCGAGTTTTTTACCTTTTAAATCAGCGATTTTTTTGATGGGTGAATTAGGTAGAACTAACAGCGCATGGGTTTTAGGACTACGTTCAACTAAAGCAATTATCTTAATAGGTTGACCTGCTGCAATTGCGGCTACTGGTGTACCACCCAAACCCAAATCTATAGCGCTAGCAGATAGGGCTTCTGTCACTGGTTTGAGTGATAACATCCGGCGAAACTCAACACTAGTTGATTTTTCTGCCAAAGCTTTCTCTAATAACTTTTGTTCTCTTAATGCATATACAGCAACGTATGGTGGTTGAAAACCTAGACGCAGTTTGGCGGAACTTACATCAGTGTTAGCTGCTACAGGGGTAGCATTACTAGATGTGTTGGATGGAGAGTTAGCCAATTTACCGCAAGCTGCTAAAGCTGCTGTTGATATACCCAAACCCAGTAAATCGCGGCGTTTTAGCCTCATATAATTACTCTCCTTACAGATTGAAAAGGGAATAGGGAACAAATTTTAATTAAAGAGGTTTGGACAATATTTTAAAAAACTAATTACCTAATGGTAAAGTAATATTAAGTAAATTATTTTATTTGATAAAATATATTGCAACTTTTTCATTAAGGATGAGGCATAAATATCCGCGATTTACGCAAGCTTCATCATTCATACATTAAGTTTAGATAGCAATTCATTAAATAAGATGGTAGTTAAATTCCCTTTCAATTTAACTACCATAAGCGAGTAGATTTAATGGTATTGAAAATTATAATTGCATATATACTAACCAAAATCAAGAGATTTTTGATTGAATATTTACCTCTATCAAACATTGGGGAATATGGCAAAAATTTGATAATTATTTTTCTATTTAATTTTTATAGAAAAATAATTAATCAATTAAAATCCTGGTTGTTTCACTAGGAAAGTACTAACTTCTATGTGGATCATCCAAGTAAAATTTTCAGTTGCAAATGTCAATTTATAACCTGAGACCTGCCTGTTTCATGAGTGGGAGGATGCGATCGCCAAAAAATTCCAAATCAGGCTTAAAGTCATAAAAGCTCAACTGCAAGCCATCAATACCAGCTTCTTTCAACTGGACAAACTGCTCGACTACCTGCTCAGGCGTACCGATGACCTCGATGTTACCGCCAATCGCCCGACGCTTTGGTGCATCTTTACCGACGCGACCTTTCCAAGCGTGCGCGTCACTATCGAATCTGCTAAAGCCTAAAGGTGCGGCTGGGTCAGCATGAGCGACTATCGCATCGTGATATTCCCAAGTTTCGCGCTCAGTTTCGCGGCTAATTACCATCGGGTTGAGGAGTGTCCGTACTTCCCGACCAATATCGCGTGCAGCTTGCTTGACTCTTTTAGTATGTGCAGGTAAGGCTTCAATAGCACTGGGGAAGTCAGAACCCGCTGGGCTGGTGATAAACACAATGTCAGAATAACGTGCAGCAAAGGAAATACCTGCATCTGAGCCTGTAGCATTGACTAGCACCGGACGGCCATATTTTGGCTTAGGCGTGACGTAAGCACCATTGAGTTTCCACGAAGACTTACCCTCAAATGAGAAGTTCTCGTTATCACCCCATAAACGTTGCAGCACTTCAATAAACTCAGCTGCAAGTTCATAACGATGATCATGCTCAATACGATTCCAACCAAACATTTCATGTTCAACAGCGCGGTGTCCAGTCACCACGTTAATACCCCAGCGACCCCCTGATATATGGTCGAGTGTTGCGCCATATTTAGCTAAGTGCAAGGGATGAATCGGCCCGTACAAAACATGGATTGTAGAGATGAGCATAATCTTCTGTGTCACGCTGGTGAGTGCAGCTGTAGTCACAAAAGAATCCAACGCTTGACCGTTGAACACGCCGCCATAGCCGCCTTTAGGTAACCACTGTGACAGCGCAAATACCAAATCAAAGCCCAGCGCCTCAGTTTTTAGCACCAAATCCTTGTTGTATTCAAAGCTCCAATCAGTAGTGCGTGGTAATGTGGAAGCACTCCAACCGCCTGCTTGGATGGGGAGAAATAACCCCAACAATACAGGCTGTTGCAATGCTTGAGAGAGCGGACTGTCGGGGAAATCTGTCGGAGCCAAAAAGCGATCGCTTCCGACAATTGAACCAGGGTAATGGCTAAGAATCATCGCTCAAATTGGGTAGATAACTAATCTATTGGCTCTGCACCGATCGCACTTAACGCGGCTTTGGCGATGGCAATATCCTGCTCAACAGTACCGCCGCCAACACCGATGGCTCCTACATGGACACCACCAAAGCGAATAGGTAAACCCCCACCGAGATTTGTTAGCAAGTTACCAGAAGCTAGAGGTAACGCCACAGCCAGATGATCGGCAAAGTTTCCTGTAGGGCGACGAATCGAAGCTGCTGTTTGGGCTTTGCGTTTGCTAGTTTCTACACTGTGAGGTGGTGCGCCATCACCATGTGCAAAGGCTACCAAAGTTAACAGCGAGTTGTAAACAGCTATCGATACGTTAGCGCCTAGATTTTGGCTTTCTTTTAAACCTGCTTTGACTGCGGCTAATGCAGTATCAGCTGTAATTAATTCAACAGTTCTCGTAGATGTAGATGTTTGTACCATAATTTTTATCTCCCAACTGTAACAGCTTGGCGTTCTCGTTTTGCTACTTCTTTCCGCACTAAAGGAATAACTTCCCGCCCGTAATCAATGGCATCTGGTAGCGGATCGAAGCCCCGAATTAGTAATGTAGTGACACCTGCGTCATAGTAATCAACTAAAGCCTCTGCAACTTGTTCTGGTGTTCCTACTAGGGCAGTTGTGTTACCTGCCGCACCAGTAGCGGCTGCGATCGGTGTCCATAAACGCTTATCGTAAATCTCGCTTTTAGCTGCGAAATCCAGTAACCTTTGCGAACCTACCGCTTGTGGTCTAGCTGGGGGCGCGACTTTTGCACCTCCACGTTGTTCTTGAATCCGCCCTAAAATATTTCTGGCTTTTTCCCAAGCCTGTTCTTCTGTCACACCCAAAATAGGACGCAGAGATACACTAAAGCGAATAGAGCGATCGGGAGGTAAAGCAGCCTTAACTTGGGCAATTCTTTCTTTAACTGCGGCTATCGGCTCACCCCACAAAGCATAAACGTTACTATGCTTGGCTCCTACTTCTACAGCTGGGCCGGATGCACCGCCAAAGTAAAGGGGAATATGAGGCTTTTGCAGAGGTTTGATGGCAGAGAAAGCATCTTTAACACGGTAAAATTCACCCTCGTAATCAAAGGGTGTATCGCTTGTCCAGATACGACGGACAATTTCTAAATACTCATCTGTACGACGATAGCGGTTGTCATGGTCAAGCCAGTCACCATCTCTTTGCTGGTCTGCATCACTACCGCCAGTGATAATATGCACCGCAATCCGACCATTGGTAAAATGGTCGAGGGTAGCGGCTTTGCGTGCTGCTAAAGTTGGTGCTACAAAACCTGGACGATGAGCAATCAAAAAGCCTAAGCGTTCTGTAAATGCAGCTGCATGGGTAGCAACGGTAAAACCATCAGGGCTACTAGAGCTATAGCCAATTAGTACTTTATCAAAATCCCCTTTCTCATGGGCTTGAGCGAACTCACGCACATAGGCGGGGTCAATAATGTCATCCGCCAGACTACCTGGGACACTGTTTAATTCCGAAGCAGGTTTGGTGCGGATTAACCCGATGAACTCAACTGGCATGATAAATTCTCCTGAACAAATACCCTGTTTTCTGTTCCCTTTTATGCCATTTCAACTCTGATACATATAGATTTCGCTTCAGGGCATGGTATTACCATGCCCCTACCAGCGTCTTTGTATCATAATTAACGTGAAAGGGTATTACTCCAATAAATCTGGTTGATCGCGGGTAATTTCATCCCACAAATATTGGAATGCGCGCCAACCTGCTTCGTGAGTACCATTGCGTTGTTGAATACTCAAAGCCAGGTCATGCTCAATAGGAATGGGTTTACCTACGGATTCGGCTAGCAACTGGGATTTAGTTGCATCTTCTAGACAAATGAACCACCAAGCCGCTTCGTCTACAGTGTGTCCTACGGTTAATAATCCATGATTGCGGAGAATTGCCGCTTTTTTATTACCTAATCCTTCAGCAATGCGTTTACCTTCGCTGGTATCCAACACAATACCTTTGTAATCATCAAATAATGCATGATCTTGGTAGAAAACAGCAGAATCTTGGGTAATCGGATCAATTAACCGACCTAGTGCTGACCAAGTTTTGCCATAGAAGGAATGAGCATGAGCCGCCGCTACTACATCTGGACGGGCTTCGTGGATTTGGGAGTGAATAGCGTATGCTGCTTGATTGAGTGCGCCGTTACCTTGAACAACGTCACCTTCAGCATTCACCAAGATTAAGTCAGAAACGCGCACGCGGCTGAAATGAATCCCAAAAGGATTTACCCAAAAATGATCGGTAAGTTCCGGATCGCGGGCTGTGATGTGTCCACCTAATCCTTGAGCAAAACCTAAACGGGCAAAAATGCGTAAAGCTGCTGCTAAACGTTCCTTGCGATGACGACGCTCTGCTTCTATGGAGGTAAAGGTTGGTGGTTTAACGAGAGTACCATTGCGGACGATGGAAGTTTGCACCATGATTCTCGATTCCTATGAATAGAAGATTATTTAATAAATACAGCCAACCCCTGTGGGGAATTCAAAATTTAAAATTACAATTCCCATTGCTAAGTGGGGGGTTGTATCCTGTTGTTCTTAGTGATGAAAAAGTACGCGAGGCAACTTAGATGGCTGCATCGTCAAACTATTGGCAGAATTATTTGATGAGATGTTTTAACAGATGCGATCGCACTGAATTAATACAATCTTCCGGCTCATGACTATTTACCCTAATTTAGGTAGGAAATTATCTAGCACAGCAACTCTTTAAACTAGGTTAGTAACATTTTTTATTAAACTACGGTAAATCAGTCGAGCTACTGTATTTTGTGCAATATGAACCTACCATAGTTCATCTCAAGAAGCAAGCTTAAGAATAGTACCCCTTGTTTTTTATCGCCATATATGCAAATCTCATATTTATAAAATACGGTTTATTGGTCAAATTACCGTATTTTATGACTTGAAAAACTCAAGATTAACTGTCACAGACTGCTTAACAAGGTTCTGAAAAGCTTTGCCTGAGCCTAGCTATAGGAATTAAATTGCCAATTCCAGCCACTAGGCTCACCTTTTTCTTAAACCCTAGTTAATTATGAGCCAAAGACCATCCCATAGTTGCAGAAAATGTGTGGATGACAACAAATTTTAGATGGCGCAACACATCATTAAATTTTACGAACAGACAAAGAACAGACGCGAAATTACAACAGATAAATTCGCGTTACAAAAATTCAAGATTGGTAGATTAATCAGCTCTGTTCCAAATCAGTGAACAACTCACACACAGGAGCAACATTATGACTGCTACTATTACCCGTCCAGCTTGGACAATTGAATTTGAAAATGAAACAATTGATAGGTTAATTGATAAACACGCGCCCCATATTCCAAAAAAGCGCTTGCAAGAGCCAAAAGCGATCGCCACAGCCGAAGAACTAGAAAATTTTTACCATTTTCGTGTTGGTGGTGCAGCCCATGATTTATTTATTGTGCAAGTTGTCGCCAACGTTATTGATAAAATTCCCGATCCAGAATTGCAGTTATTTTTAAGTCGCCAATTAGGTGATGATGGCGCACACGCAGAAAATACTCGTCGGCGTGTAGAAGCATTATTTGGTCACGATCCCATTGATGATATCCAAAAGCAAGTACAAAAGCATTGGGATTTTATGGGAGATATACCCCGACATGGGTGGTTAGGCTTTTTAGCTTTTGAGCTGCATTATGAACATCATATTGTTGCCATTGGCTCATTAAATCGCCGTTTATCAAGGCTGTACGATCCAGAATCTTCCAGCTTTGCGACAGCGAGAATTATCCCAGATGAAACATTCCACCGTGCGGGAGTTGCAGAGTGGTGGTTACGTAAATTTGATAAAGCTTCGCCAATAGAAAAAGCTGAGTTAGCCGCCCAGGTTATAAAAGCAGACGAAGAAGTGCAACGCCGTCGCAATCCTTATTTAAAAGAACATGAAAAAGTTAGCCGTCGGGCGCTGGGTATTGAAGTTGAGGGAACAGGTGTAATTTACGATACTTGGCGACAAGAAGTATTGTCTTATTTCTTAGATATTCCAGTTTCTCAGTTACCTAAACTCGTCAGCATTAACGATTAGGACGCAATCTAAAATATCTCAAGGAACCTATTATGGCTGTAACTTTAACTCGAAGCTGGAGTGTAGAGTTTGAAAAAGAAAACCTGGAAAAACTCTTTAGCCAGCACGCGCCACACGTACCATTAACTCGCGAACATCCCAGCCGTCCGCCAATTACAGAAGCAGAAAAAGAGCATTTTTATCAATATTGGGCTGCTACTGGTGGTCACGATTTGTCTATTGTGCAAGCTGCGAGTAAGGCAATCTTATTGATTCCCGATCCAGATTTGCATTTAATTTTGAGTAGACAAATTGGTGATGACGGCGCACATGCGATCGCTTTTCGTGAAAGAGTCATTGCTCTGACTGGACGCGATCCGATTGACGATATTCGTAAAGAAGCCGAACGCCATTGGGAATTTCTTGAAGATGTACCCTATCGTAACTGGCTAGGATTTATTGCTTGGGAATTGCACTATGAACATCATATTTTGCCCCAAGTTTGGTTTAATAAACTGACATCAACAATTGGTGATGCAGTATTAGCCCAACAAAGTAGCGAAAGATTTAGCGATGATGAAGCAATTCATCGAGTGACAATTGCTAATTGGTGGCGCAAGAAATTTGAGCGAGCTTCGTCTAATGAACGCGCTGAACTAGCTGCACAATTATTAGAATTAGATGAAGAAATTCAAAAGCGACGTGCTGCTTATATCAAACAACGCTGGCAAGATGCAGAAAATTTTAATGGTTCTAATAGCCAAGGTATTGAACCAATATATGATGCTTGGCGCAAAGAAGTACTTTCCTACTTGCTAGATATTCCTCACCCTCAACTTACTTCTATTAAATAGAAAGTAAGCATTATTCCCCCATCTAAATTAAGAAATTTGAATGTAGGGGAGTAAACGCACCAACTTACTCAGCATTTATCTTTCCGCTTCAACCAAAGTACGTGACATGGAAACTAGTGATTCACGTTAGTTCAATCAAGAATTATCAGATGAATCATTAGTATCCTTTTCCTGGTATGAATAACCTAAAAAACAGCTTGATATTTTAATAAATAATTTTAAATAAATAAAATTCTAAAAACGAGAAATAAATACACACAATATACCAGTAAGCAAAGGAATATATATGTTCAAGAAATGGCTACATCAGTTTTTAAGTTGGATAAATCAGAGGAGGTTATTGAAATCTTTTCAGCAACCGGGAATTCGCTCATTTGCATTATTATTTATCATCGGTTTAGGCTTGAGTTTTGCGATCGCATCCTGCACTCCCAGTAATTCAGCGAACGCACCAGCAGAAAAACCCCAAGCCAGCAAGTTAACCGTGTTGAAAATGGGGCATCAAAAAGGGATGGCGCTGCTGAATATCCTTAAAGCCCAAGGTAGCCTAGAGAAGCGTTTGCAACCTCAAGGTATTTCTGTCACCTGGAATGAATTTTCCTCAACTGCACCTTTACTTGAAGGGATGGGTGTAGGTGCGTAGGCGAAGCCCGTCGTAGACATCGTTTTTGGTGGTGGTGGTGGTACAGGAAGCGTCTTTGCTCAAGCTGCTGACAAACCTTTCGTGCGAGTGGCTGCGAGTACCAGTAGTACCAGGAGTTCAGCAATCTTGGTGAAAGAAAATTCACCCCTTAAAACTCTTGCTGATTTAAAAGGTAAGAAAGTCGCTTTTGCTAAAGGTGCAAGTTCGCAATATATGATCGTGCGTGCTTTAGAAAAAGTCGGTTTGAAATACACAGATATTCAACCTGTCTATCTGACACCAGCTGAAGCCTTACCAGCCTTTGAACGTGGTGATTTTGACGCATGGGTAATTTGGGACCCTTATACTGCAGAAGCTGAACGTAAGCTGCGGACTCGTCTTTTGGCAGATAATACTACAGTATTTGGCGAAAAAGCTGCTGTAGAAAGCCCAGGATTTTATTACGCTGCACCCGATTTTGTCCGCGATCATCCAGATATTGTGAAAATAATTTTGCAAGAACTGGAAAAAGCAGGTAGTTGGGCGAAAAACAACTACCAAGACTCAGCCAAACTACTTTCCAAGCTCTACAAAGTTGACTTAGCAACAATGAACATCGTAGAGGAACGCGGAGGCGATCGCAAAGTATTACCTGTAACTGATGAAGTTCTCTCAGGCTTACAAAATATGGCAGATAGCTTCTATGAACTCAAAGTTATTCCCAAGAAAATTGATGTCAAAGATAAAAACTACAACTGGGTTCCTGACCAGAAATGGTAAAGCTTTTCTGAAGTAAAAAAATATTCCATCTCTATTGTTGACGGTTGACCTTGTAAATTGAACAGTCAACCGTCAACAACTTTCAGCAGAATAATTTATTTTTTCGAGTCCTCTAACTTGCTTTTTATACGAATTTGTGGCAAATTACTCTTGATAAAATGGCTAATACCTATCAAGTTACTGTAGTTTAATGAATGATTTTATCAAAACTAGGGTTAATAGATGGTAGTCAAGCTTTTTTTGTGAATCAAATGCTGACTTATACAAATTAAAAATGAGCCAAATTGTAGAAGAAGTTCTCGCAGCTAATCTTACTTACACTCAAAACTTCGGCGATAAGGGTAATCTCACCATACCCCCAGCTCGTCGGTTTGCAATTCTCACTTGCATGGATGCGAGACTTGACCCAGCTAAATTTGCTGGACTAGCAGAAGGAGATGCTCATGTAATTCGCAATGCAGGTGGACGTGCTAGCGATGATGCAATTCGCTCTTTGGTGATTTCTTACAAACTACTTGGGACTCGTGAATGGTTTGTCATTCATCATACTAATTGTGGGATGGAAACCTTCACGAATCAAATCATGAGTAATTTACTTGCAAGTAGTCTCAAAACAGCCAAACTAGATGAAACTGGTTGGTCTGATATTGGATCTGGATCGGGATCAAACGAAGGTAAGTTTATCAATTGGCTGACTATTGATGATCTGGCTAAAAGCGTCTATGCAGATGTGCAAAGGATTCGTTTGCATCCATTAGTTCCCCCAGAAATTCCTATTTATGGCTATATTTACGATGTGAAAACTGGGCAATTAATTGAAGTACCTGAAGCCACAAAAGTTGGTCAATGCCAGTAGTTTTACTATCAGATATACCTGCAAAATTTACCTTTTTGAGAAAGTAATTTACCTATAACATTCTGTGGGAGAGGAAGATTTTAGTCGGCATTCAAATCATATCTACCCTCATCAAAAGGATATAAAAAGAATAAATTTATACAACAAAACTGAATTTTTTGTTGGTGAGATTCCGTACCAAATGTACGTTCAGTATTACGACCCAACACATAACCAAAATCCGGTTCCTATTCTGCTTTTACATGGCGGCTTTCATACAGGTGCTTGCTTTGTCCAAACACCAGATCGCCGCCCTGGTTGGGGAGTATATCTAGCAGAACAAGGCTGGAAAACCTATATTGTTGACTTACCAGGTCATGGTCGGTCGGGTTTTGTACCAAACTTTTCCGTAATGCCATATCAGACGGTAATCAATGCTACCGTTGCACTCTTGGAAAAGATTGGCCCATCTGTGATTCTGACTCACAGTATGTCTGGTGTGATTGGTTGGCAGATAGGAAAAACTCATCCTCAACTTGTTAAAGCTATCATAGGCATTGCACCAGTACCACCAGCCGATTTATTACCCGCGATCGCCAAAGACTCTGACGAGGCTTGTCCTGAAGATCGTCCACGTATCCAGTCACGTGAAGATACTAAGAAGTACTTCACCAACTCAGATACTTTTCCCAAAGAAACATTTGAAGATTATTTTCGCAGTTTGGTCGCTGAGAGTGCGCGGATGAGTAACGAACGCAGAAATGTTGAAGGACAAGGGCTTTATATTGGCGACCCGCAGCTACTATTTAATATACCCATCTGTGTGATTACAGGCGACCAAGACACACGCCATCCTTATGAAGTAGACGCAGAAACAGCAAAATACTTTCGGGGTGATTTTATTTGGCTTCCGGAAGTTGGACTTCCTGGTCACGGTCATTTACCCATGCTGGAACAGGGTAATTTAGCTATTGCTAACGTATTTATCAATTGGTTAAAGAGTAAAGGTTTATAAATAAATTAGAGGGCACAGCATTGCTGTACCCCTGCAATTTGTCGCATTCTTTTTTGAAATTGGTATTAGTATCCTGCTTGTTTATTGACTACATTCCGTAAAGGTTGACCATTTCGGAAACGCTGTAAATTATCGAGAAATAAGGCGGCGATGCGCTCTTTTAATGCTGGGGAAATTGCGGAAGTATGCGGTGTAATTAAGAGGTTGGGTAACGACCACAGAGGGCTTTCTGGCGGTAAAGGTTCAATAGAAACGGTGTCTAATGCTGCGCCTCCAATCCAGCCTTCAGTGAGGGCTTTAGTTAATGCTGATTCATCCACAACTGCACCACGACCAACATTAATTAAATAACCATGACTGGGGAGCGATCGCAGTACTTTTTCATCAATTAAAGCTTTGGTTTCTGGTGTCAAAGGTGTGGCGACAACTAGATAGTCAATTTCCGGTAATAAGGCGTGCCATTCATTTTGACCGACAATTTTATCAAAATTTGGCAGTGCCTCCGGACGACGACGACCGCCCCAAACTCGCGTTCCGAATGCTTTCAGACGAGATGCAATCGCTTGTCCTATATTGCCAGTACCGAGAATTAATACAGTAGAATTTGCTAACTCTGGTAGTACTAACCAGCTTTTGCGCCAATGGTGTTGATCGTGAGCCGCTTGCAATTCTCGTAACTGCTTGGCGTGATAGAGAATCAAAGTCAAGACAAATTCCGAAATGGGAATCGCATGAACTCCTGCGCCATTAGTCAAGAGAATATCGTGTTCCAGAAAAGTGGGCGTGAGAATATGATTTACACCCGCACTAGGAGTTTGTTGCCAACGTATTCTCGGTGCAGTTTCTAGCACTTTATGTAAAGTCGTGGGTTTTAATTTAAACCCATTGAGATAAACTTCAGCATCACTAGGATCGCCATCAAAATTACCATCACTATCTACCCGGACAAATTTTGTATCTGATGGTAGATTTGGCTCAATTTCTGTAGCCAGTTCTATCGGTAAAATTAGTTTTGTCATTGGTCATTTGTTATTTTCTGTTGCTATTCAGATCAACTAGTGGTTCATCGCATTAGTTATGAGGGCTGATAGATCCCCAACTTCTTGAAGAAGTCGGGGATCTGAACACCCACAACCTAACAAAATTAATGGGACAGACTAATAGTTGAAAACTATATGGCTTATGAAAGCACGGGTTGTCGCTGTTCTGCTTTGTTTTTCAATACAGTTGGTAATTCGCTAGTTAAAGGCTCACCTTCTACTATTTGCGATCTAAAGCCATCGGGGCCGACGGGGATATCACCAGTAATAGTGGTGCGATAAAGTACGCGCTCGACTTCTATATGATCTAGATCCTGGGGTGCTAAATGTGCAGTGGCGCGGTTATCCCAGAAGGCAATGTCACCATTGTTCCACCGGAAGCGAGTGGTATAAGCAGGTTTGGTAATTTGATTGAAGAACAATTCTAGTAGTAAATCGCTTTCTTGTGGCGATACATCTAGAATGTGGGAGGTAAAGCCAGGATTCACAAATAATGCACGTTCGCCTGTTTCAGGATGAACTCGCACAACTGGGTGAATGGAAACTTGGGGATTGGCGGCGATACGTTGTGCAAGTTTGCTATTGCTAGATAAACGCAAGCGTGCATTGAAGTGATGTTGTGCTTTTAATGTGTCTGCTAGCGCCTTCACGGGTGCTGATAGTCCCTCGTAAGCAGCAACTAAATTAGTCCACTGTGTATCGCCACCAAAGCTAGGGACATTAACTGCACGCAAAATAGACCCTGCTGGTGGGTTAACAACTGCTGTGACATCGGTGTGCCAACGGTTTTCGTAGCTGGCACGACGCAGACCGTTTTTCCGTTCGTAGCGGCTGCGGTCGATGGGCAGGATTTCGGCAAAACCTTCGATTGGTTCATCCTCGTGGGGATGTGCATAGGTTACTTCACCAAAACGAGATGTGAAAGCAATCTGTGCTGCGTGGTCAATGTTCTGATTGCGAAAGAATATGACTTTCCACTTCAACAGTGCTTGACGAATTTCGGCTACTGCTTCATCCGCAAGAGGACGAGAAAGGTCTACACCACCGATTTCTGCACCGATGTGACCAGCTACTGGTTTGACTTCAATATGCTTGTTGCTCATAAAAATTCTCCAGAGGTTTACCTGGGTTTGTTTGCACTCGTTTACTTCTGTTGCAATACTGCTCGGTTAAGGATTTTTAACTCAGAATTTGGTTTGGGGAAAAGGTGAAAGGGTAAGAGTTAAAGGTTTTTTCTTGCCCCTTTTCCTCTTCCCCTTTTGCCCTTAACCGACAAGTATTGACTTCTGTTGCTATCAAGTGCAAGAGATCATTAGGAAGCGATCGCAACTCTAAATATAATACACTAACTCGATAAATTTACCGTATTATAAAATAATCCAACACAGTATTTCCCCTACCTCATCTCCTCATTCCCCAATTAGCTTGGAGTTCACCATGTCAAAACCACGTTATGGTATTTGGGCACCTGTTGGTGGTAACTTTGGCCCTTTAGATACTCAAGAAGAACCCATCGATGCGAGTTATGAGCGATCGCGATCGCTCATATTAGAAGCTGAACGCTTGGGATACGCGACAACCTTGGTGGCACAGCATCTCGCCAACCCGCGCAGTTTGGAGTTAGAGCAGCTAGAAACTTGGACAGCTTCTGCGGCCTTAGCTGAGGCGACAGAAAAAATTGAGATTATCGCCGCCATTAAACCTTTACTATTCCATCCGGCTGTTCTAGCGAAGATGGCGTTAGGGATTGATACAATTAGTCACGGACGTTTTGCCATCAACTTGATTAGCGCTTGGTTTCGTCCAGAAATGGAACGCACAAATATTCCCTTTCCTCCCCATGATGAACGTTACCGCTATTCTGGTGAATGGTTAAAAGTTGTCAGAGCTTTGTGGAGTGGGGAAAGGGTTAACTTTGAGGGAGAATATTTCAAAATTACAGATTTAAGCTTACGTCCAACTTCCATCGCTAAGCCTCATCCCCCAATTTATTTAGGAGGTGCATCCGATCCAGCCCAGATTTTAGCGGCTGAACAAGCAGATATCTACTTTATTAATGGTCAGCCAATCGAAGATGTGCGTCAGGTAATTAAACAAGTATTGAGCCGTCCGCGATGCCTACGGCGGGCTACGCCTACGCTACCTCAACCAGTGCGTTTTGGTTTATCAGCCTTTGTAATTGCTCGACCTACCGACGCAGAAGCGCAAGAGGAACTACAGCGACTCACAGAACTTCAGAGCAAAGAAGAACATTTAAAATTAAGCGTGGCGAAAGGTGTCGATCCAGACGCAGTTATGTTCCGACTCTTCGCTAAAAATCCCGCCGTTGGTGGTAATGGTGGCACAGCTGCAGGCTTAGTTGGCAGCTACGACACAGTTGCTACAAGAATTGCCGCTTTTTCTGATGCAGGTATCGATACATTTATGCTGCAATTCAATCCTTTCGCACGGGAAATGACCCGCTTTGCTGAAGAAATTATGCCCCGTGTGAGGCATTTACAGCCTGTATAGGAAAATGGGTCATTGGTCATTGGTCATTGGTCATTAGTTATTAGTTATTTCTCCCTCATCCCCCTTATCTCCCTCATCCCCAATCCCCAACCATCTACACAAGGAGACTAAATATTGTCCCAACTGCCAATACAATCTCTGACTTTATCCACCTCTCAAAAATCTTGGGTTTTGTTAGGTGTCGGATTAGGTGTATTCATGTCTACCCTAGATGTGGGCATCATCAATGTGGCATTACCCACTTTAGTGCAAAGCTTTCACACTAGTTTTCCTATGGCCCAGTGGGCTGTATTGAGTTATCAGTTAGTCAGTTCTGGTTTAGTTTTAGGCGCAACTCGTCTAGGGGATATGTGGGGCAAAAAACCCCTATATCAAGCAGGGCTGATTATATTTACCTTGAGTTCACTGTTATGTAGTTTTGCACCTACCATTGAGTGGTTGATTGGTTTTCGGGCACTTCAGGGACTTGGTTCTGTGTTCATCTCTGGACTGGGTTTGGCGATTGTTACAGAAGTCTTCCCAACTTCTGAACGAGGTCGGGCGGTTGGGATTATTGGGAGTGTCGTGTCTCTGGGGATTGCTTCTGGGCCCTCTGCGGGTGGATTATTGTTGAACTTGTCAGGTTGGCATAGTATATTCCTGATCAATGTGCCTTTGGGTATCATAGCTACTTTCCTTGTGGCGCGGTTAGTACCACCGTCTATCCCTAGCGATCGCAAACAAAAATTCGACCCATTAGGAGCATTGTTAGCTTTATGGACTTTGGGTAGTTTTGGGTTAGGTATGACCTTTGGGCAAAGTGAAGGCTTTAGCAGTATTAACACCATCGTATTACTTGCGATCGCTGCCCTCAGCTTTTTAACTTTCCTGGTAGTAGAAGCTATTCTCGATCAGCCATTACTAGAACTGCACCTATTCCGCAATCTTCAGCTGAGTATGAGTTTGCTGAGTGGCTGGCTGACATTTACTGTGATTGGTGGTTCTTTACTCATTACCCCTTTCTTTTTAGAGCGAGTCAAGAACTATCCCACAGCCAAAGTCGGGTTACTATTAGCTTTTTCGCCAATACTTAGCGGATTAGTTGCCCCACTTGCTGGTATACTTGCAGACCGCCTTGGCGCAAGATTAATTAGTTCAATTGGGCTGGGATTGATGATTGGTGGTTGTTTGGGTATCAGTACCTTTGATGCTCAAATTACTGAGATTGGTTATATATCGCGTTATTTTATTTACGGGATTGGGCTAGGTTTATTTCAATCGCCTAATAATACTACTGCGATGGGAGCAGTATCTCGCGATCGCCTGGGAATTGCTTCTGGTTTGCTATCTTTATCACGTACTTGCGGTAATACTGTAGGCGTTTCTCTGATAGGTGCAGTATTTGGCGGCTTAATCGCCAGTGTAGCTGCAGGTGCAGATGTATCTGTGGCTCCTCCGGAGGCTATTGTTACAGGATTCCAAAGCACCTTTCGTTTTGCAGCGCTAATTTTGTGTTTTGCTGCGACGGCTTCCGTTTTGAGATTACGCAATGAAGTACCGCAGGTTTCTTTAAGTCAAACTTTGAGAAGATTTTTCACTTTCAAACGACAACCAAAAATTCCTGCTTATCAATTCCAAAGCTTAAAAAGTTTTGTCAAGCTTGTGAAAAATCCTAGTGATTTAGATGCTATTTATGATTTAGCTGAAGGATTAAGTCATACAGAGATTTATAAAGCATCAAGAGAATATATCAAATCTCAGCCAGATGTTTGGCAGATTGTCCAAGAACGTTATATTGCTCCCACTCCTGACTTGGATGAACTATTAGCATATCCTGCCGATTCTTTGGCTTATGTTTATGCTACTTACATGAAACAAGCTGGGTTAAATCCAGAATTTTACCGTCAAGTAAATGTTCAAGATGACAACGGCTATATTACCTTACGCTTACACCAAAATCACCACATCCATCACATCATTACAGGCTTTGAAAATAACCTAGCTGGTGAAATTGGACTGCAAACATTTTATTTAGCACAAACTAGAGAGCCTTTATCAATTGCAATTATAGCTATCGGTATTATCCATAGCCTACAGTCAAAAGATGATTTATCTAAAATTATCAACTGTATTCATCAGGGATGGAACATGGGCTTGAAAGCTAGACCTTTGTTAGCACAAAAGTGGGAAGAACATTGGAAAAAGCCCTTGATTACTTTGAAAATAGAACTTGGTTTAGAATTAAATAATAACTTTAGTAATAACCACCTACAAGACTATAAATTAAACTAGTCAAAACTAACAATGTAATTATGACAAAGCTCCATATCCGCCGTGTAAGAAAAGCAAATAAGGAAATTATTACACGTAGAATTGGGGTGGCAATCATCAGTAATATTCCTAGTTGAATAATTGCTCTATCACTTCCTGACAAAAGCGCTGTTACTACACCCTCTGGAGAGCGAAATTCAGATGGTTCTCCTCGGAAAAAGTGATATCTAGCAGGTTCAGTTCCGTGATGAACTAAGTAAACTATGCCACCAAATAAGACTACAGCACTAGCAATTAAAACGCCAAATTTGAGTAAATTACTCAGCAGATTTTCAAATTTCTGTTCGCTTTGATTTTTAGTAAAAGTTTTGTGAGAATTAGTTGTAATATCAGTATTTTTATCAAGCTGTTTTAAAGCGGCAATATCGCTATCTGGTTCTTCTGGCTGTAAAGACTCTACAACAACTTCGCTTTTAGTTAGACTCAAAGGAAATGAACGTCGAAATAAATCAAAATAAACCATTGATTATACTCCAATCAGACTGTTGTAGACCATCTTCAGCGCCATTGCTATTAATACAAAACTGAAGATAATTCTTAAAACTTGGGTTTTAGCACCTACAAGAATGTTAGCACCCAAAAAAGCACCAGGTAATACTCCCAGCATTACAGGCATTGACAATCCAGGATCAATATAACCACGGGCTAAATAAACTCCTGCCGAAGCTGCTGCTGTCACGCCAATCATAAAATTACTGGTGGTTGTAGATACTTTAAATGGAATACGCATGACGTTGTCCATTGCCAAAACCTTAAATGCACCCGAACCAATACCAAGTAATCCCGAAATAATTCCAGATACAAACATGACAGCAAACCCACCTGGAACAGCATGAACTTGATAAGGAATGAACCCTTCAGGTGTTGGGTAAGCACCATTTAGTTCTAAATAACTGGCAAAGCCATCTTCTGTTTCATTTTCTGGTTCTTGGCGTTTGGGTTGTTGTGAGAGATATGCCGAATAAAGTAGGATAATTGCCAGGAAAATTGTTAAAGCTTTGACAGAAACTTTAGTGGCAATTATAGCTCCTATAATAGCTCCTATTGTTGTTGCTACTTCTAAAAACATTCCCAATCTTAAATTGGTGTAACCTTGTTTGATGTATGTAGATGCAGCGCCTAAAGAAGTAGCAATTACAGATACTAAAGAAGCGCCAACAGCATAGCGGATATCAACACCAAATACTGAAGTTAATAAGGGTACAATAACTACTCCACCACCTAATCCAGTTAATGCACCTATCAACCCAGCAGTAAATGAACCTACCCAAACTAATAAAGAAAATTCCAGAATATTCACATCTTATAGCCTTTAATAAATATTTTTTTGTAGAGACGGGATAAGCGTCTCTACATTTTTACTCCTCAGTTTTAATCAGCTTCTTCTTCCCCACCTAGAGGAACATCAGGAACTCTAGCAGCGATATTTTTCTCGCCGACATTAGGGATATACCAGTTGATATCACCCGATTTAAAAACTTTGCTGGGGGTGATATTTAACTCCAATGCACTTGTTTCTGGATTGTTCTTAGCTATCAATTGTGTTCCTTTGAATATTTTGATAGCAGCAGATGCACCTTCTAATTGTTGATTTGGGTCGGGGTTTAAACCAGCAAATTTAGCATCATTTGGCAGATAAATACCCTGACAATCCCATTCTGTTGGTGTTGCTTGACCAGCACCTAAAAAATAGAGTGTATTATCGTATGGTGTTTTCGATTTTTTAGGTATGGGGCCGTAAATAGCAATTGTTTTGTCTGTTTCGTTACGACATTGACCCCAGTTAATACCTTTTTCTAGAGCATATTTTTGAAACGACAATTCATCAATTTTCTTCTGGAGGTCTTCGACGGTGAAAGTTTCTGATATTGTTTCTCCAGATTTAGCTGCTGTAAGTTGTTCTTGAAGAATATCGAGAGATTTTGTAACTTCTATGTAATCAGGGCTTTTTGTAATTTTTGGTGGGTCTGCTAAGGAAGGGCTAGCAAACATAAAATTCAGCCCCATAATTAACACTAACAACAGATATTTAAATAACGTCATGGTTCTCCTTTTGAAAAAAAAATCAGTAGAGACAGTATTATTAGTCTTCTATCGGTGCATTGGGAATTTGTGCGCTAACATCCGCCGCGGATAAATTGGGAAGTGACCAGGTAGTTTCACCTGCTTTGAATATTTTTGCAGGGGGAATATTTAATTCAATAGCGCCTGTTTGAGGATTTGTTTGAGCGATTAGCTGAGTACCAGGTACAAATTTCAACGCTAAGGGTTCTGTTAATTCTTGTCCTTGGGTATCACCAGGAATTAAGCCAGTAATTTTGGCTCCGGTAGGTAAGTAAACACCATCACAATTCCATTCGTCGTCTGTAATTTTTCCGTTCCCTAAATAGTAAAGACTAGGTTGTTGATTTTTTTCGGCTTTATGGGCAAAAATTGCTAAAGTTTGTCCGGTTTGATTACTACATTGACCCCATTCTAAAGCTGTCTCCAGAATATATTTTTGCAGATTTAGTTCACCTGTTTTATGTTCAATTTGTTCTGGGGTATATCCTGATTCTGCTGGTGCTGCTTTTGCTTGTTTCAATTCATTGAGGGCTTGTATAACTTCAGCATAATCAGGTGTTTTGGTGAGCCTTGGAGGATCGGCCCAAGAAGGTTGGACAATCAAAAAATTTACTAAAAGTGTGAAGGATAATAAAAGAGTTTTAAAGAGTTTCATGTGTTTATCCTGATATAGTTTAGTTGATGATTAAAGCTGATTGAGAGGGTATTAGCAGTTCATATCTACCGCTATCAAGAAAAATCTAAATTCCCAAACTAATCCATACAAAGGAACAAATTTCGACTGCAATGAATTAAAACATTGGCTATGACAGGTCTAATATTTCACCATTTCTCTTACTTTTAGCCTAATTTAGTTCTCTTCGACTTCTGCCCTAGGTTTATATTTTTTGACTAGCACCATGAGGCAAATGCAACTTGCTACTAACGCCAGTGGATTCAAGGCACCACTTTCCAAGATGATGTAAATTCCTAATCCAACTAAAACAAATGGCACAAGATTACTGCCATAACGGTTAAGGGCATCAGCAATATTGTTTTGGCTAATTAGTTTGTAGCTGACATAGCACCAAACTCCTACCAGCAAAAAGAAGATGATGAGAATTATCAGCAGTCTGATGAGATTACTGTTAGCAAACAATGGCATATAGATACTGATATTATCACTACCATTGGCGATAGTAATTGCAGCCACACTATAAGTTTGTGGAGCAAGAAAGCTGGCAAAAGGAGAAGTTTCAGATTGCTTTAATTCTTCATTATCTACATCTGAATCATCGCTTTCTTGATTTAGCCAACTACTCATACCAATTGCTATAGGAACTAGCCCCAGTAGCCCAATCCAGTGTTTTGGTAATATCATACCGCCCAAAAAACCAGTCAGGCTAGCAATTACTAAAATACCAAATCCCAGGAACTGCCCAATCACAATATGCCGCGACCGAAAATTGTTATTGATTTGTGAAAACCACAGGGACAAAATAACTAAATCATCAAGATTCGTGGCGGTAAAAGCTGTTATGCCTGTAGGGATGGCGGTAATTAATTCTTCCATTACACTGTTTTGGATGTTAGTGAAACTTTGAAAAATGACTAATGAGCCAGGGAAATTAATAATTGGCTATTTTTTGCGATCGCTGTCAAATCTGATGTGAATTGCATCGATAGCTTTGATCATTTTATTGACCATTTTGGGAGAGCGTATTCTTTGGAAAATGAACCAGCCGGAAGCTGTAGCAATGTAGATTAAAAAGATGTAAGGAAAGAGATTATAAGGGGCTTCTGGAACTGGAAACATCTTACTGCCAGGAATGCCGATGCTACCTAACAATGGAATGAACATAAATCCGATAGCAATTAGGGAAAATATAATATCTCTACGGCGCAGACTGTTGATTTTGTAGAGGTAAATTGGTGCGGCAATAGAAATTAAAATGTAAACAGTGACAAATCCAAAGCTGGCGATCGCACCTAGATACCCCATACTCTCAAAGAGTTTTATGTTAAATGCAGCCATCACCGCAGGGATCAAGAAGGTCAAGAAGGAACACATCGTGACCGCAATATGAGGCGTTTTATTCGATGTGTGTGTATTACCCAGCTTGGCATGAAACAATCCATGACGCGCCATCAAGAAGAATATTCTCGCGGCGGGATTAATACTACCCAGTACGCAAGCAAAGAAGCTAGCTAGCGCACCTAAGCCGACTAATTCACCCAGCCAACCCAAACCTATTTGTTGCGAGAGATAACCTAGAGGTTCTTCAGTGTGGGTAATGTCTACTCCTGAGTGGCGAAATGCTAAGACTTCAATATATGTAGTGCAGACATAGAATAACCCAGCGAGGATGACACTGCCTAAAACTGACCGAGGAATGGTTTTTAAGGGGCTTTTTGCTTCATCACCCAAAGTAGTTGCACTTTCAAATCCGGAGAAGGCAAACATTACCAGTACTAGTCCTGTTGCTAGGTTACCTGGTTGCACACCACTCAACGTTAGCTGAGGCATATCTAATGCAAAGCCGTGGTGTGCCCAAATCATCACACATAAGACTCCGATCAATGTGATGGATATACCCTCCATCCATAGCATGGCGACTGCTGAGAGTTGAATATCTCTATAACCTGCATACCAGGCGATGCCTGCACCTACTGCTAGTAGGGTAATGCTAGATGGGTGAATTCCTAAATGACCAATTAATACGCTGCTGAAGTTGGCAAAACCACACAACACCGACATTGCAGTGAATAGATAAGCTAAAACCAAACTCCAACCACAGATTACACCTGCTGTTGGGCCAAGACCTTTGACGATGTAGGAATAAAGAGAACCGGGTGAAGCCGAACGGCTAGCAAATTGATTGATGTTAATGCTAACAAATACTAGTCCTACTAAGCCTAGAACCATACTTAGCCAAGTGCCGTTACCCGAAAGAGCGACAATTAAACCCACGTTAGATGCAGGGATAGTTGTCGGTGCTATCACGGCAAAAGATTGTGCTAAAACTTCGCCAAAAGAAAGGCAGTGTAATTTTAAGCCATGAAAACTCTGTTGTAAGACTTTTTCGTGGTTAACATTTATCTTAAATTCACTGGACATGAAAACATACCCCTGGTATATCGAGTATCAGCCATTGACCGAAGTTTTACTTGTAGTTTCTTTTCACCAGCGATCGCTATCAGTACTTAAGTTTCAAGTTACCGCTCTTAAGAAATAAAAGCAAACATTTTTTCTTTTTAATTTAATAACTAAAAATAATTGAATTTACGTTTCATCATTGAAGACTTTATGCATTAATTGTTTCAGCATTATATAGGCTGAAAAAACTCAGTAAATGTAAACATTTTATGAAGTTGTATCTCTATATAGCACCTTTATTTTATAAAGTCGTAACAAAACGTACATTTTATCTATTAGCTTGTGTACTTGCTTATAGATTTTCTTGTCTTTTTATAATAAACTACTAAAAATGAATCGGAATTTTGTAGTTATACATAAATCCCACATTATAAAAGTAGCTAATTAAACACTACTAATAATAAAATCAATAAATTATTGAAACAGAAACCGAGATATACAAGGGCTAACAAGCATTTTAGGCACAATGATCAGCAGTTTATTTGATAACTAGATATAGAATTACTTAGTGCTATTAACAGCCTTGTATCTTCAGAAAGATACACGATAGGAATACTGATATTTATCCATTTGAAGATTATTGATACTCCATTTAATTCCCCGGTAAGTCACAAGAAAATTGTCTGTATTTCCCGACATTTAATTCCCGGTAAGAAACAAGGAAAATGTATGTATTTAAGTAGCTTTGCATGATGCTAGCTAAATAGCAATTCTAAAATGCGATCGCCTCATAGCAAAAAGTAGAGATTTTTGTCTTCTCCTTGTGACAGTTATTAATTAAAAAACTTTGGACAAGTAAGAAACATGATTTTTGACCAAGCAGAATTTGATTTACGTTGTGAGTGGGGAGGACAAGGAGTGGCTCAACTCGCACCCATTAGTGATGTCATTATTATTGTCGATGTTCTCTCTTTCTCTACTTCGACAGAAATTGCCACCAACAATGGTGCAATCATTTATCCATATCAGTGGAGAGATGATTCTGCAATTGATTATGCCCAGTCTGTACAAGCAGAATTATCACAAGGTCGGATGTCAAAAGAAGGTTATTCACTTTCCCCTGCATCTTTAACTAAAATCCCTGCGGGAACTAAGTTAGTGATACCTTCTCCAAATGGTTCTACTTTAACATTGCTAACTGGTAAGACTCCCACAATAGCTGGCTGCTTGCGTAACCCTGAAGCCGTGGCAAAATTTGCAGGGAAATATGGGACTAAAATTGCAGTAATTCCCGCAGGTGAAAGATGGGAAGATGGAACAATGCGACCAGCTTTTGAAGATTTAATTGGTGCTGGTGCAATTCTGAGTTTTTTGGATGGTAGTTTATCTCCAGAAGCAGAAACTGCTGTAAGCACATTTCACGCTTTTAAAAATGATTTACTGGAGTATTTAAAAAAATGCAGTTCGGGGAAAGAATTGATTGCTAAAGGTTATGAGTTGGATGTTGATTTAGCAGCAGATTTTAATGTTAGTGAGTGCGTGCCTTTGCTCATTGAAAATGCTTATATCAATAGTCATGTTATGAATTGATATTTTTTGTGTTTTTATCGACAGGCAGCCAATATCAGCATAATAAACACTAGCCTGCTAATTCATCTGTGAGGTGCTTTTTGAAATTTGTCTGTGAAGTAAAATCACTGTTTTTTGCTGTCCAGTACTCCTGTGCGTAAAATTAGAGAAGTAATAACGCAAGAGATACTAAAGTGCAGCAGTCTAACAGACGACCTCTAGCTTTCTTAGATACAAATGTTGTAGCTGCTTATCTGCGTGGTGAGCTACCTAGTTCGCATTTATTTTCCGGTGAGGTGCTTGGGAAAGTAAATCTTGCAATCAATCCAATAGTTCTTCAAGAGCTTTTTTTCCTAGCAGAGACTCGTAACCACCCTGAAATGCTTAAGGAACTTCAAGAAGAAGTTAGTGTACTACCTCTAAATTTAGAAAAAGCTGAGGAGTATCTTAAACAGGCTTCAAACCTCCGCAATCGCATAGCTCATTCAAATGATATTTTAATTCTCAGTAGCGCAGCGGAATGTGACTATCTGGTTACTTACGATCAAGCATTAAGGTCTCTAACAACGAGTAAACCTCAGGTAGTTACACCTGAACAACTGCTATCTCAACTGGGAAGTAAGGTGTGAAGGTCTACATTGATACAGGCGTTTTTATTGATTATCTCAGCCCGCAAGCAATAGCTGGTGCAACTTTGCGATCTACAAACCGTCGTGGTCGTACACCTCAGAAGTTGTTTCATGATGCGGAAAATGTTCTCAAACTCATAGCTTCCTCACACATAGGAGCTACATCAAGCTTGACTTACTATGAGGTTGAGGAAGCCTTATTCAAGCAATTTACATCAGTAGCAACAGGAATGGCTAATGCAAGTACTCGAAGTGTACTTGCAGCACGTTCTATTGTGCCGCAAACTGTCACTGCGGTGAGATTTTTTGGGATAAATATACTTGATCTCACTGCTGCAACTGTAGAAGCACAGTTAAACAATGTGAATCTGCATATTATGGGTATACGAGCAGCTGATGCACTCCATGTTGCAAGTGCTATTAACTTTGATGCAGAAATTCTTATTTCTGTAGATGAAGATTTGCTTAAACTTGACGGTGTAATTACAAATAAAAGTGGCGCTCTTATTAAATTCTGTGATACGGATATTGCATTGACAATTTTATAGTAAGTTAACTAATTTGATTGCTGCTTAGCAGTCAGTATTTAATAAACAAGATTTAATAAATAATATACTGTAGTAATGCTTGTAATTGAGAGTAAAAACTGGAGGTCAAAGTAATGACAGAAAATACTGTTAAAAGCACTGGTTTTCACGCTCATGTTTACTTCGATACAGCGACTCGTGAGGCGGCTGCACGTATACGGGAAGGATTAGGAGCTAATTTTGATGTCCAGCTTGGACGTTGGCATGAAAAACCTATTGGCCCTCACCCAATATCAATGTATCAAGTTGCATTCTCTCCAGAACAGTTTGCCAAGGTTGTTCCTTGGTTAATGCTCAATCGTGAAGGATTAGATATTCTTGTTCACCCTTCAACGGGTGACGATGTGGCAGATCATACAGACCATTCTTTGTGGCTAGGAACTAAACTAGAACTGAATATCAAGTTTATTCAACAGATTAGAACAACATGAGCTGTTGTGAAGATAGTGATTGCGCGATCGCACTTTCCATGACAATAATCCTCTAAGAAAGTGCGATCGCTTGATTCAGCAATCAAGGCTTCCAGATAGCATCTTTAACTTGAAAGGTTTTGGGAATCAGCTTTTGACTGTAGAATAAATCAACTACTTGCTGTTGTTCGGCAATATATTCATCTTTCATCTCGAAGACACCAAAGTAGGGACGGCGCTTTAAAGAGAATTCCAATACCTCTGGTTTATATTTAGTTTCCGCCGCCAGTAGTTTGGCAACTTCAACAGGATTAGCCTTAGCCCATTCTTCTACTTTGCTTTGTTCTTCCAAAACGATTTTGACTAAATCGGGATGATTTTTGGCAAAATTTTGCGTAGCGATGTAAAAAGCGCGTTGAGGTGCAACATCAGAACCTCTAACTAACACACGCACACTACCATTTAACTCTTTAGAGGCGAGATAAGGATCGCCAATAGGCAAGGCATCTACATTACCACCTTCAAAAGCAGTGGTGCTATCGGGAATTTTTAAGTAAACAGGTTGAATATCACTGAGCGTCAGTTTTGCACTCTCTAAGGCTTTTAGCACAAAGTATTGTAGTGCTGTTCCCTTCTGAATTGCTAATTTTTTCCCTTTTAAATCGGCAAGGGTTTTAATGGGAGAATCTTTAGGTACAATAATAGCCTGAGCGCCTGCATTGGAACCCGTCGCCGCCACATAGAGAATGGGATTACCACTAGGGCAAACGCATCTAAATATTAAAGAGCGAGAATCAAGCTGGAATTCCTCAACACTGCACTACACAGGACTTTCATAGAATTAAATATGAAACCGAATAAGAATGATAATCGTTGTAGGGGGGTGTGAGTTTGTGCCAGCCGACGGCTGCCAAGCAATA
>NZ_JACJPX010000095.1 GCF_014696315.1 Calothrix membranacea FACHB-236 | reverse complement strand
ATAATGCGACGAGCGATTGAGCTTGTAGCTGTAAATAAACCCACAATGCCAGAATTTATTGAGCGATTATGGTCAGAACACCAAGTCAAAGCCATCGTTAGCTATTACAGTCATGGTGCAGTCAGAGGTATTAAATTTGGTATTGATATCGGCTCAGTTAATGAAGATGGCTCCCCTCGACTACTCTGGAAACAGGGAGGTAATCTGAATAAATACAAATGCTCATTTACCAAACTCCAATCAGAATTATGCGTAAGCTATGAAGCCCAAAGGGATAATGTAGAAATTAAACGCCTAACTTCCTTGCTGGAATCAGCCCCAATTACTAAAAATAATCAGCAAATAATAGAACAGCCTTTATCTAATAAATCTACAGATAATCCTAAAATATACCCTAAAGAATCTTCAGCCATATCTGAAACTAAAACTCCTGGAACTCAGACGCAATCATTAGAACTATATAGATATTACAGTGTAAAACTAGAAAATGAATTAGTCACAGACCGAGATAAAAAAGTGGCTGTTAGAGCGCTACAAGATGGAAAAACCGCTCCAGAAGTTGAAGAAATTTTGAAAGCTAGCCCTGCCCTCTGGAGCCAAGAAGAAGCAAGAGCCTTGGTATTAATCGCTGAATCTCAATTCATCAAACAGCAAAAAGAGATTGAAGCGCAACGACCACAACAAAAGCAGTTAAGACAAGAATTATTAGCTATTGCTGTCCCTGTTGGTGTAGAGCTAATCAATCACTTACTCAAAGCCACTGATAAAGATAGCCTCAGATTTAAACACTCTACTCTGTCAAAACAGGGTCGAGAATTAGTATTTACTCATGATGAACGCGGTGAGGTTTTTCGCGTCAACGTCAACCGTAATCATCAAGGTGAGATTCAGTATTCCCTAGTGAATATAGCTGAAGTTAGGCAGTCAGATATTGAGACTTGGGAAAAAGCCAAGCAGGTATTGCTTGAATATATAGAGCAAGAACGACAGCAGCAGAGAACCCAGAATAGAGGATTATCCCGGTGAAGAGAGCTTTCTTGGGCAGGGGAGGCGGGGGAGGCTCTTGGAGAAAAAAGATAAAAAAAAGTGACAGCACAAAAGAAACCCAAATAAATGATTATTCCTGTAAGGAAAACTCTCTTAACTCTTGAACTAAGATAATCATGAAAAAAATAATAGGAAAATAATTCTAAATTTATAAAAATAAAAATGGCTTATCCCTCCCCCAGCCTCAAGAGCTACCCTCGCCCCCCCTGCTCTCCGTCGGGGCGCAACTCTTAACCGCTTCGCTCTTCTAGGCGGTGTCTGCCACTGCCATCAATCCACTCGTTGAGCTACCCAGATGGTAGCAGGCAGCGGCAGACACTCCGCTGCGCCGTCTAGAAGTTAAGAGTTGCTTGGATTGTGGTAATTCGAGTTTAAACCAGTTAGTTACGACAAATTTATTATCGGAATTTTAGGAATTATTTGTCCGTTTTTCTGGCGATTCCTTAGGTAATTAATTTCCTGATAAACCAAATCTTTACCAACATATAAAATAAAATATGCCAGAATAAAAGAGGTATATTGCTTCAATAATTGTCAGTTACTATCCATGAAATCTGAGGCAGTTTACTTGTATTTTTCGCTCTAATTTTAGTTTAAGAAAGAGGCATAAATAATGGGAAAAGCAAAGCGGAGAAAAAAACTAGACTCTAACTACCGCAACACTTTAACCGAAAGCATTCGTCTGGTGAAGCTGCCTCTGACATTTCAGTCGCTAGAATCTCATGACTTAATTATCACTAAGTGCGATTTTAAAGGCATAGATCCAGAGTTAATAGAATGCAACTCAGAAATTCTGGTAGACGAAGTGATGGGATTTTGCCCTCAATCCCAAGCTTATGGCAGACGATACTACTTAAACCCAATGCTCAGGAGTAAAGAGATCATAGAACAGGCAAAAAACTGTATTGAAAAGCAACCTGGTGTGCTGTTTATCTACCATGATTACGAACAGTCAGATCTAAGTACCTTTTTCTTTGTCGAAACCGCAGAATGTGAGCATCAAGTCAAGTTCGCTCTCGGAAATCATGTGGGTAGCTGGATTGCTAATTTAGTCAGAGAAACAGCGCAACAATCTTCAATTAGATGCTTTCCTATCTTGACTTATGCTCCTATCCCTAAAATTAATGATGAAAACCCAGCTTCATTTTTCATCGCTAATCTAGCGTAGCTAAGAGAATAGCTGCAAGAACTCATCGACCGTGCCACCGCAGACTCACCCACAATGCCGCAATTGATTGAGCGATTGCAAATACAAGGTGTAAAAGTTCGCCACGGAACTACACGCAACGGCAAGAGTAAAGGCATCAGCTATTCAATTCTAGACCAGCAATTTAGCGGCACAACTTTAGGAGCAGCTTACACATTCCCCGGATTGCAAAAACACAAGTTCTTTCCTCATACCTATAATCTTTAAACAATCAATGTTACTCTGCTCTCACCAAATTTCAACTAAATGTTGGTATTTGAGAGAGTAAAAACCAGACTTCTCAGTAAAAATGTACTAAAACATCCTGAATGTATTTGTTGAAAACTATAGAGGGTAAATAAGCTGAAAGCTATATATAGCAAGTATTTTCAGCTTATATTTCCGCATTTGCAGAGATCTCGGCTCGTGCCAATAGAGAAGAGCGCAATCTTCTTTTGGTACTTGTAGCTGTGGTATTTTTGAGAGCTTTCTCCTATTTCTTCTGGGCTTTCTGAAAACTCATTTGGAATGGATGACTCGTCATAAAAGTACTCAATGCACCCATCTATAAGTTAGACGTGGTTTAGCACATCTTCATAGAAGATTGGTATTAGTAAATTAATCAGGTTTTGTCTGTAAGATTTATTAACAAAGTATCTCTTTTTGCTGGTATCTCGGCAGTCAACCGCAGATACCATAGTTAATTTACCCTTTTGAACTCGCGTTTCATAGAGTTATCGCAACCAAATTTCTTTTTTTTAGGAGAATTTGTTTTTCTGGTAAATTCTGGTAAATTATTCAAATGATAGTGCAAAAAAATGAAATAAACAAATGTACAATTACGCTATATAAACGCATTTATGGACAGAGAAGAAGAGATTGTTCACGTTCGTAAGCTAATTACTAAACATCAAAAAAATATCCACGCTGTTGAAGAAATTCTTGCTAACTATGGAGTTGATAGACCTATTCATATATTGAATAGCCTTACATTTGAGCAAGAAAGTATTAAAAAATTACAAGATAGACTACAAAAATTAGAGTCGCCCTTTGAAATTAAAAAAAATGAATATGAGGTAACTTGTTTACAAAATTTACCTCGAAGACTCTTTTTTGTTGGGCGAGAAAATGAAATCAATACTATTTTGGGTTCTTTAGAGCCTGCTAGTCGTACTTTTATTGTTTCAGTTGAAGGTTTAGGGGGAGTTGGTAAAACATCTCTAGCTATAGAGGCTGCTTACCGTTGTCTTGAAGAAAAACTTTTCGCTTCAATTATTTGGGTTTCTGCAAAAGAAACTGTCTTAACTATTACTGGTATTGAAGAACAAACTCCTGAATTGAAAGCATTGAAAGATATATTTTCTGCTATTGGTCAAGTTCTAAACTATCCAAGTATCGGCAATGCATCTTTAGAAGAGCAATCTAAAATTTCCTATGATTTACTAAGTAAGCAGACAACTCTTTTATTAATTGATAATTTTGAAGCTTTATCTTTAGAAGAACGAGATCAAATTGTTAATTTTTTAAGAAAAACTCCAATAACAGTTAAATCAATTATTACATCTCGTGAACGCATAGCTGAAGGACATCGTGTTCAACTCAAAGGGCTTTTAAGCGATGAAAGTAAAAAACTACTTCAATGGAGTGCGTCTCAACATGCAACTCGCTTAACAAATGAACAGGTTCAAGACATTATTGATGTCACCGGTGGATCTCCACTAGCCATGCTTTGGGTTGAAGGGCAAGTAGCTATGTTTGGACAAGCTGTAAGTCAAGTGCTTGAACGATTAGAATTTAGTTCAGATATACCATTATTAAAATTTTGTTTTGAACGTAGTTGGAACCTTCTAGAATTAGAAGCACAGCAAATTTTAATAGTACTAGCTTTACATATTGATCCTGCTAGTAGAAATGCTTTAAAGTACATTGTTGAAGGTGGGGAATCGGAAGGATATGATAATGCTCTGACTCATGTTTACCAGCTATCACTAGTTATTCACAATCACGAATTAGATCGCTTTTCTTTGCTACCTCTAACCCGCAAGTTTGTTCTAACACAATCAAAGCATAAAAAGACATTTATTAATAAAGCAAATCAGCGAATGGCTCAATATTATCTCAACTTTGTTTCTCATCGAGGTGGTTTTCAAAATTGGCGAGATTACGATCAACTTTTACTAGACCGCGATAATATTCTTGCTGCTTCACAATGGTGTTATAGAACTCTGCAACAAAAAAAGTCTCGCGGGTCTACCACTCTCTCTTATGCAAAAAGAAAAGTTGCTGAGATGTTGATCAAGTTCGCTCAGACTTTTGGTAGTGTTCTATGGCAGCGTGCTTATTGGCTTGAACGCTTATCTTTAACTCATGCAGCGTTAGAAGCGGCCCAACTACTTGAAGACTGGAAAGGAGTAAGCGGTTTCTCTCGTAATATAACCTGGATTTATTTCTACCAAGGTAATTGTGAACGGGCGCAGTATTGGGCGGAAGCTTCATTACAAGCAGCCTTAAAGACCAATGATATTTTGTTTATAGCCGCTGCCAAACGTGCATTGGGTACTGTTGTAATTCGTTTGGGTAAGTTTGACTTGGCAAAACAGCTACTCTTAGAGGCAATTGATATCTGTCAAGAACATAAGGATGATGATTATGCCATTTATAGCTTGGGCTTTTCTCTATATGGTATGGGCGATTTAAAATATGAAATGCAGGATTATGATGCTGCTGTTTATTGGTATCAAGAAGCAATTAAAATTTGGCAATTACCAACTCGGCAAGACCCTATTAGACACACTTCTATCGGCTTTAATGGATTAGGATTTGTTGCCTTGGAGCAGGGTCAACTAGAACAAGCCACTCAATACTTTAGTAACAGTATTGAGGCAGCAGGAGAGGTGAGTCGTCAGGAAGAAACAGCACGAGCAAAGCTTGGACTTGCACAGATTGCCGTAAAAAGAAATGATATCGAAACAGGAATTAAACTAGCTCAAGAGGCTTTAGAAATTTTTAAGCAACTGGGTATGCAACGTGAAATACATCTAGCCCAGGGAGTCATAGACTTGTCTTGCCAAACAAAATAAGTATATACCAAGCAATCACTGGAGGCTCCAATTGAAATCTCTAGATGATTTCAGAAAACCTTTTCACATACTAGAGCAACAGCTTACAAAACTGGCTGTTTCTCCTGAACTACGACATAATCCTATATCTTTGTTGCGGCAATTGCAAATTGAAGCAGAAAGATATGCTACTCAAGAGGAAGTAACCCATGCTCTCAACCGTCGTGGAGAAGAGTGGTATGTTCCTCGTGACAAAATTCGTAGCATTGCCAAAATAGACCTGTATGACATGCGACAAGCTAATAGGGTTTATGGTATGTCTGCTGTAGACAAGGAACTACGCAGATTATGTTATTGCCTTAAAACATTATTTCAACCTGAATCTGGTGATTATGTGCGGCGCAGTAGTGGAAGTGATGAATTTAAAATTACTTCTAGTTCTAAAAGTGTATCTCAACTTCAGCGTATTTTGCAAAAGTTTTATACTCAGGACAAATTTGAAGCTTTAATCCCTTGGGATTTTGGAGTAGGAACTTCAGAAAAACAAGCCGATGAAAGATTGCAAAACAGTAGGAAGAAAACACGTCCAACTATTATCCGCCAGATAATTCCAGATAATCACTCGGAAACTCAACGTCTTTATCGATACAGTAGTGATATTCCATCTTGGCAAGAATTTCATCAGTCTTACTGTAACTTAATAGACTCTATTAAAGCGCTAGCTCTATCATCTGATATCTTCGAGCAATTATCGCAAAACATACTTTTGCTACAAGCACATGTGGAGTCTGAAATAACAGCAGATAGTATGACAAGTGCATTGAACGCAATTGGTAGACGGTGGTACTTGACGGAGCGCGAAATATTGATTAAAAGTGTAGGGTTAACTGATATGCGGGATATGCATGAAGCAAACATACGCTATGGTTCACAAGCTGTAGATCAAGATTTGCAGAGGTTCGCATCAGTCTTGCTAAAGGAGTTTAGAAGGGAAGATGGCTTTTTAGTACTGCGGTCTGAAAAAGCAGGTGATGAATTCAAGATTATCTCTTGCAAAGTAGGGGTTGAAGAGCTAAAACTGAAATTTAGTAAAATCCATACAGAAGATATAAAACATAGCTTGCTAATCTGGAATTACGGTATTGGTAGAGATGAAATGGAAGCAAACAATGATCTGTATAAAAATATTTCAGACTTTGAAGATAAATCACAAACTGGTGAATCACAACACGCAACGCGCCATGTGATAGCAGATAGTAGCCTAGAGCTTTCAACCTGTTATCTAATTGCCAAGCCTGAAGTATATGACTATCAAAAAATCTACCCTTTAGTTGATAAAATTGCAGCAGCTTGTGGTGGTTCACCAATTAAAGATTTACACTGTACAATACAGTCTATACGTGATGTATCTGATATTTCAACTTTAATTGACAGTATCCAAAAATATTGTAGGAGCTTGCTATCATTTGAGATTGAGTTTTCAGGCATGGCTAGAGTAAGTGCTTATACTTCAGATCGAATTTGGTTATTAGCCAATGGCACTTCTACTATTAAAGAGATTTATCAAAATATTGCTAATATTTCAAATAAATTAAACTTCAAGACTTACTCTTATCCCGTTGATGAGTGGAAACCTCATATGAAGGTCGTTTTACTTTCTAAAAATGCTGCTCCCATTAATGAAATACCGCTATCTGAAATTACAAATCATTTTAAATTTGTAGTGAAGAAACTAGAATTAACTCGTCAAATTGGCGATGACAAATGGGAAACTATTTATACGTTTGATATTAAATCTTAGCTCGACTTTATCCATTTTTATGAAACCCAAAACTTGACTCTGAAATCATTACGGGACGGTAGTTTTAGTTTTTGGAGTTGAGCGCAAATCAGTGACATGGAAAAAGTATTTGCCAAAAAACCAGGATTTTTGTCGGATAAGGAAAGCCAAGTTCTTAATTTTGGATAAAGTCGAGCTTAGAGGCTGTGTGAAAAGTTTTGAAGGGTGAAATTTTATGCAAGTCGTTTCACCATAATCCGAATCATGACAAGGTATGACAAGGTAGATGAAAGTCTCTGATGTTTCGGGTAACAACTCGCGCACTCTAAGCAATCGCCGACACCCCATCAACCAACCTAAAGTGCGTTCAACGACCCAAGTTTTTTGAGTACGGTAAAACCCTTAATTTGTTCTAGTCGCAGAACTACCTGCACAATCTAACTGCTTGAGAGCACGTTAGATTACTGGGGTATGCTTTACTCATGTTGCTCTCTCGGTCTGTTTGTTATCTATTTACAGCGTATACTGAGAGAGTTTTTTTGACAATATGCCCGACTTTTCAAACAGCCTCTTAAGAGAATTTTTTGAAAATGATACAATTTAGCAATTAATTACTTATACTTTACTCAAAATTTCTAAGTTGTACTTAACTCTATAATAAAAATGGATAATCAGCTGGTTCAGCATCTTGAGAAACTGCGGCTTACTCATCAAAGGCGTCTTTATGCACTAGAATTACAGGCTGCTAGTTTTGGTTTATCCGTCCCACCGCATATAGTAATAGAAATTGAAGATATCCAGGATGAGTTAGCTTCAATTGAAGCACAAATCGTTGAGGCCAATATCTCTGTTCCGAAATTTACTATTCAGCCAGTACTTTCAATCTTGTTTTTATCAGCAGATCCTACAGATGCCTCACGGCTAAGATTAGGTGAGGAGTTAAGAGAGATCCAAGAAAAGCTACAACTTGCTAAATTGCGAGATCGGTTTGAGCTACATCAAAGATTTTCTACTCGTCCAACAGATATGATTCAAGCGTTGCTAGATGTGCAACCACAAGTTGTTCATTTTTCTAGTCACGGAAATGCCAGTGGTGCATTATGCTTTGAAAATGACTTAGGCAGGATTCATCTTATTGAGCCTGATACTCTAGCAGCATTATTTGAGCAGTTTGTTAATCAAGTAAATTGTGTGGTTCTAAATGCTTGCTACTCGGAAATACAGGCAAATGTTATTGCTGAGCATATTAAGTATGTTATTGGTATGAACACAATAATAGGTGATAAAGCAGCCATTGCCTTTTCTACTGGTTTTTATCAAGCACTAGGGGCGGGTCGAACGATTGAGGAAGCATATAAACTTGGGTGCGTACAAATTAGATTACAAGGTATTTCTGAGCATTTAACACCAGTTTTAATTCAGAAGGGATCGATTCAGCCTTAAACTCGATTGATACATTATAAATAGTGGTTACTGTGCCGGAACGAGAAAATCGTACGAATCGAAAAAATTCACAGCCATTACCTCGCAAGAATGTTGCTCAGTCGTACCTATCTCAAATCCTTATATATTAAGCTTTTTATCAAGTCAGATTATTGGTTTTCTTACTTTTTTCTTACTAACCATTATTTGCATAATATAGTTGCCAACGAATGCAAATTCATCATTGATAAATATCTATGCTTGTAACTTAGCTACCTAAAACATAAAAAAGAACTTAGAACTATGTAAGACAGACTTGGAAAATAGTATTACTTTGGTAATTATGTCTTACAAGGTTAGCGGTGATGAGAAGCTGTGTTCATTCGAGGCGATCGCCTGACAATCATCCTGTGGTCTTACAATGTTTTACAAGTCAGTCAAGATTTTTATCTTGGAGCGGCATTGAGCCGTAAAACTTATGTCCAAGTTGCGGTAGGTTTATGGCAAGGTCACTCCGGGCATCAAAAACAGGTCTTGAAAAGGCTGAAGCTGCATTTAAAACCACGGGGAAGACACAGGAATATTTAGCAGGGGTTACTGGATGCACAAGGCAAGTCGTAATTAACTTCTTTGCCAGAAGACCTGTTGAAAAGCGTTTTTTCTTAAATATTTGCACTGAATTGGGCTTGGAGTGGGGAGAGATTGCCGAATTGGAGGCAGGAGAGGAACCACCAGGCAACACCCTTACTATTGATGACCTAGTGCAGACAGCACGAGAAAACATTCGCGACAGCATTTATCAAAGATGTGCCACCATGCGAGTGTTGGATATGACGCAGCCAATAGGCTTAGATGATATTTACACTAGCGTCAATATTTTAGAGAAAATCACCGGACGTAGGCGACTAGAAGTAGCCGAACTTCTCCAGAATTTCTCTTTAGAGAATTTTGAGCGATTCAGCTTGAGTGATGTACGAGAGAAAAGAGTCCCTGGCTTGGAAGCCGTGAAGAAGTACTCAAAGTTAATGATTTTAGGGAAACCAGGAGCGGGCAAAACAACATTCCTCAAACATCTGGCGCTGCAATGTATTGAAGGCAGATTTCAGCCAAAACATATACCTTTATTCATTACATTAAAAGACTTTGCTGAAGCCCAAAATCAGCCCAGTCTCTTACAGTATTTAATACAACTCTTTACCAGCTATAAGATTGCACCCAACACTAAAATTAAAGCTGGATGGCTAGCATCTTTTTTAAACTGGAACTGGAGTAATGATAACCAGCCTGTTGATTTAACAGCAATAGAAGAACTACTTAATCAAGGGAAGCTGTTAATACTGCTAGATGGGCTAGATGAGGTAAGAGAGGCAGATAGCAAACGAATCTTGGATCAAATTCGAGACTTTACAACTCAGTTCTGCAATAATCAGTTTGTGATTACTTGTCGCATTGCTGCACGAGAATATACTTTTGAGCAGTTTAGTGAAGTTGAAATTGCTGACTTTGACGACCAACAAATTAACAGCTTTGCTAAAAAATGGTTCAAAGCAAAAGACGATACAGTCAAAGCTGAGCGATTTATTGAGAAGTTGAAAGAAGATAAACCAATTCAGGAGTTAGCAACTAGTCCACTATTGTTAACACTGCTATGTTTGGTATTTGAAGATAATGGTAGTTTTCCACCAAATCGCTCTGAACTGTATAAAGAAGGATTAGATGTACTACTAAAAAAATGGGATACAAAGCGAAATATAGAGAGAGACCAAGTTTATAAAAAGTTATCTTTAAAACGCAAGGAAGATTTGCTCAGTCAAATCGCTCACTTAACCTTTGAACGGGGTGAATACTTTATTAAACAAAAAGATATTGAAAGATACATCACTCAATACATCCAGAATTTACCAGAAGCTAGTACAGATCCAGAAGCATTGCAACTAGATAGTGAAGGAGTACTGAAGTCGATTGAGGCGCAGCATGGATTATTTGTAGAGCGAGCAAGAAGTATTTACTCTTTCTCACACCTGACTTTTCACGAATATTTCACTGCCAGAAAGATTGTTACTAGTTCTAACCCATACGAACTAGACGACAAGACTTTGCAAGCTTTAGCCACCCACATTAAAGAAAAGCGCTGGCGGGAAGTCTTTTTGCTTACGGTTGGCATGTTGGAAAGCGCAGATTCCCTTTTGCAGTTGATGAAACAGCAGATTGATGCACTTCTAGCAACTGATGAAAAATTGCAGCAGTTCCTAGTGTGGGTTGGTTTGAAATCCAATTCTGTGGAAGCACCATATAAACCTGCGGCAGTCCGAGCCTTCTACGCTTACAGCGCCAGCGCCAGCGCCCTCGACCTTAGCCATGACAACAAATTACAGCGATCACTCCAAGAACTAAAAGACCAACTTCCTGGCTACAACAAGGTCGATGAAGCATTCAAGCATTGGTGGCAGGAAAACGGTCAAGCTTGGGCTGAAAAACTCAGAGATGTGATCATTGAACATCGCAATATTGGTCATGACTGGCAGTTCACCAACTCCCAAAAGGAATTGTTGAATCAGTACTTCATTGCCAATAAGCTAGTAGTTGATTGTCTCAATAGCGATTGTTATGTGAGCCGTGAAGTACGGCAAAAGATTGAGGATACATTGCTGTTGCCAGTAACTTGAAACTAACTCCTTACGCAAAACAGCGATCGCTGATCAAGAACAACACGCTGATGACCTTTGGTGGCGATCGCCAGGCAATCATCCTCTTGTCTTACAATGTCTTACAAATTAACCAATATTGTTGAGTCTGTTTGGCTAAGTCAGAACTTGCGTTTTGTAAGACATCACGCTTCCAGGGGTTGACAGGAGAAAGCAGCACGAGATTCGCGATCGCTATTTAGGCATCTAGGCGATCGCTCCAATTTCAACTGGCGGCGGTTTCAGCCGCGACAGTACTGCTCTCTGGCTTCACTTCCTTCGCTTTTTTCTCAAAAATTTGTACCCCAGCTTCAACAACTTCAAACCCATTGGCTGTTCGCACACCAAGTTTGCCCGATATTGCTCCAGCCCAGTCTGCAAACTCCGAGGCATTTGTCTCTGCCTTGCGCCAGCTTTTGGCATTAACCAGAGCAGTGAAGATAATGCCGTTTTGATCGGTAAGTTCAATTTCTACCTTTTTATTTGGTGCTGGTTTGGCTGTTGGCAGTGAGCCACTGAATTTAATTGTGATTTCGCTTCTTGCTTCCATCGCACACCCGCAATCAGAAAATTGTGTTTTCCGTTCCTGATTGTATCAAGCTTGACGTTGACCGTTTTCTTGAGTTTCGGGTGGAAGGCGATCGCACCAAGTTTGACTTGACCTTCCTCGTAAAAAGAAAGCTTGATGCCATCGCCAGAACTGAAAAATCATTGATTAGGTTTTCTGGTTTTCTGGCTTTCTGGCAAACCAAATTTCTCTTTTAGTGCTTCCAGAATCACCGAGGTCACAGTAATCCCTTGCTCTTTAGCCTTCGACATCCAGTAGCGGCGCTGAGAGATAGGGACTTTAACACACAGATTCACCATCTGTTCCTGCTCTAGCTCTTGTTCTTGTAAACCAAATTTCTGGGTTTCTGTATTTATGGCTTTCTGGTCTTCTGGGTTTATGGCTTTCTGGGTTTCTGTATTTATGGCTTTCTGGTCTTCTGGGTTTATGGTTTCCTGGTCTTCTTGTTCAGTCTCTCTGACTTTTTTGATTAAATCTCCGTACTTGCTCATTTCAAAATCTCCATAACTTCCTTACCTAGAGAGATGTAATCAGCCCAAGCTGTTTTTAAACGTGAGTCATCAACATCTCGGATGGGGACACCAGCCATCGCTGCTTTCTCAAAACCCACAGTTCGCCGAATCATCGCCTGAAAAACAGGGATTCCTCCTTTGGAAAGCTCAGAAAGCAAGGTTTCACCTTCCTTACTGGGATAGGGAGGGACAATAGTCAGCAAGCAGCGATAATTGGCTTCACCTAAGTCCTTCACCATTTCCAGCATTGGCTCAAGACTGACAATATCTGGCTTAGTCGGCAGTATTAGAAGGTCGCATCCCTTGGCTAATTCCTTTAAATCATCTGAATCTGGTCTAGCTGGCGTGTCGATGACCACAAATTGAGCATCAGCAATAACTTTTAAAGCTTGGCGTTCATCCACAGTCGGGAAAGGGAAAGACCCACGTTTTGACCACGCCAAAGCAGTACGGTTCTGGTCGCCGTCAACCAAGACTGTTTTACCTTGTTCGCTCAAGAACGTCGCCAGATGCACCGCCGTAGTGCTTTTCCCTACTCCGCCTTTATATCCAGTGATCGTGACAATTCGCTTCTGGTTAACCATATTTCTGGTTTTCCATAAATCTGGTTTTATGGTTTTCAATCTTTGTTGTGCATCATACTGGCAACATCGAGGAATGTCACGTACATTGCACGGTTATGGGAGATTTTGGGAATTGCTGCGACTATCTATGCATCCCCCAAATTTCCCTGACACAATTGAGATCGCCCTGGGGTGAAAATGAGTAGATTGATAATTTCTTGTAAAGTCATCTTGAAGAATAAGCGATCGCCCTTAGCATTAACATTCACAGTTGCTACTATGGGGCAGATATACAGAACTCCTTATACCGAACCTGAATTATCCTCTTCATTATCTTTGAAGAAATATGAACCACATCAAAAGCCCCCTTTATATTCATGGGGGTATTTTTATGACCTTAGTGGGGAGCTAAGGTAGCAGGGGTAGCCGGAGAGTGTTCGCGCAGCGTCTCGTAGAGAAGACTTATTGAACAGTAACTCTTTTTCTCCAAGAGCTTCCCCAGATCTCTTCTTCGGTGACAATTCGCTTCTGGCTTTCCATAAATCTGGTTTTCCATAAATCTGGTTTTTTGGTTTTCTGGTTTGTTGTGCAACATACTGGCAACATCAAGGAATGCCACGTAGGGAGCACAGTTATGGGTGATTTTGGGAATTGCTGCAACTATCTATCCATCCCCAAAATCTTCCTGACACACCCTGAGTAACTATATATGTGGCTCAATAATCAAGCATTAGCGGTACAACTTTAACCTTCTTCATCTAACTCAGCTAAAGTTTTGTCCAACCTATTATTTGCGTCCTTTGCCATCTGAATGGAGCGCACACTAGCAGCTAGACCACAAGCAGCAGTAACAGCACCTTCGGATGCTTGATTGGAAATCAAAAGTCCAGCACCTATGAGACTAATGCCGAAAGATACTGCTGTTGCCATCAGGGCGAGGTTAAAACTGTAACGGGCTTGACGCAAACGTTCTTGCACAATTGTCAATTTTACTGTGAAGTAAGGGTCTGGATGAGAGTTAGGCTGAGAAAGTACGATATTCTTGGTCATAGCTCAGTCTCTGGGGTAAATGTGTAGAATTTTGTTTCAATAACCCCATTGAACTCTGGATTTCTTGAATTTTGGTTTGATAAAAGCGTCGAACTTATGTAAGACTTGTGTAAAAGTTCTTGTGGGTTCGTAATGCCACGGTCATGTCGAGCATCAAATGAAGGGCTAAAAAAGGCTGAGAAAGCATTCCAACTTAAGGGTTGGACGCAGGAATATCTAGCGGGGACTGTAGGTTGTACTCGACAGACTGTAATCAAATTTTTTGCTAGGCGACCTGTTGCGAAGCACTTATTTCAAGCTATGTGCAATGAACTAAACTTGGAGTGGGGAGAGATTGCGGAACTGGAGCTAGAAGAAGAGCAATCCAGCAACAAGCTTGATATGGACACAGAACGAGAAAAAAACTGTGAGGTTCTCCAGGAGGAGCGCAGCCCTACACAGGTATTGACTTCTCCAGTATCCGTAGTAGAAAAACAAAATGCTAACTGTAAAGAACAACTCGTTATTACACTTACTGGCGATGTAGAAAGTGTCCTTAATAATCCGGATGTTCAGAAAGCTTTGCTAGTGTTGGTGCAAAAAGCTTCAAAGGATGCAAGTTTAACAATTGATAGGATTGAGAAAGGCAGTATCAAAATAACCTTTAGCGGTTCACCAGAAGGTCTCAAAAGGCTTGAGGAGCAAATCAAATCAGGCAACTTGACAGAAGTATTGGGTATGCCTGTTGAAAATGTACAGTTATTACCTAGCGGCACTACAGATGAAGAGCAAGATAAAATTCGTCTAGTCCAAGAAATTATTGCTCAGGGAGCTATTGGTCGAGACCTAAGCTGTGCCGACCTTACAGGTACTAACCTAGAAGGTGCCAACCTAGAAGATGCTGACTTGAATTGTGCTGACTTGAGAGGTACTAACCTGAGCGATGCCAACCTGAACCGTGTTTCTCTGCATGATGCTGTCATTGACGAGGCAACAATAATTAGCGACAAATGGCGGTTGGTGTGGAAAATTGTCAATCAGGCATCTAAAGGTCGAGACCTGAGGGATGCCGACCTGAGCGGTGCTAATCTAAGCAATGCTGACCTTATTGATGCCGACCTGAGGGGTGCCGACCTGAGCGGTGCCGACCTGAGCGGTGCCGACCTGAGCGGTGTTTATCTGCATGATACCGTCATTGACGAAAAAACAAGAATTAGCAAAAAATGGCGTTTGGTGTGGGAAATTCTTAATCAGGCATCTGAAGGTCGAGACCTAAGCCGTACCAACCTAAGCCGTACCAACCTAAGCCGTACCAACCTGAGCGGTACCAACCTGCGCCGTGCCGACCTGCGCTTTGCCAACCTGCGCCGTGCCGACCTGCGCTTTGCCATCCTGCGCCGTGCCGACCTGAGCGGTGCCGACCTGCGCTTTGCCATCCTTAGTAATCCTATAGAGGATATCGACTCGACCTTTATGAGTACTGACATCCTTATTCGTTATGGTATCCTGCTCCTTGTCAGCCTGATTTCCATCCTGCACGCTGCTGGACTGATATCTGCCGGACTGATATCTGCCGGACTGATATCTGCCGGACTGATATCTGCCGGACTGATATCTGCCATCGTGCTCCGTGCCATCCGGCGCCGGATGGCACGGCGCCGTACCAACCTGCATAGTGCGGACTTGCTCCGTGCCATCCTAGAAAGTGCCATAGTCGAAAACGCTCGATTCGGAGGAAATTTAGGAATTACTGAGGACATAAAACGTGATCTGATAGGGCGAGGGGCAATATTTGAAGATTCTCCAGGAGACCGCTCTGGCGTTTTAACTCCTCGCTGAGGCACTCGCCTCCCCTAAACCATATCCCCCAGCAAATCCGACAACTCCTGTTGGTCATTAGAGCGGTTGTCATCATAAATCAACAGCGTATCAATCTTGGCATGTCTGCTCAACTTCTGCACCTTGCGGAGATTCCCATCCGTCGCATCCAGCGCCGCTGTAATCGCACTGTGGCGGATGCGGTGCGGCGACATCTTCTTGGTAATCCCCGCTTTCTGACTCAACTTATCCACAACATAGCGCATCGCCTCACCCGTAAGCCTGTGCCCCTTATGGACATTATCCACAGCACAGAACAAAGGTGCATCCAAGCGCGTTTCCCCCCTGGCTTCTAACCAGACCGTCAACGCTGTGGTTGCAGATGTAGTCAACTTGATTGTTTGAGTCTGCGTTCCCTGACCCTTACCCCTAATGATCAAAGTCCGACTACCAGGATTGAAGTCTGCAATATCAGCTTGGGCAATTTCATTGCGCCGCAAAGCGTTATCCCACAGCAACCTCAGCAAAGCATAATCCCGTTTTCCCTTCAAAGTGTCTTGGTTGCATTGTTGCAGAATCTGCGCGATCGCTTCCTTACTCACCCCGGTGGTATCGCGATAACCTTGATTTTTCTCCGCTTTGACATCACTCAAACTGTAAGCGCAGACACCCAACTGTCGCCCCATCGCCACCAGACTTTTCAGCGCTGCCAACCGCCGATTCACCGTGGCTTCCTTCAATCCCTTGTTTATCAACTTGGCTTTATACTTGAGAATCACAGTTACAGCTTGTCGCTCCTCCAGGTGCAAAAATTCCAGCACGCTATCACTAGAAGCGACACTCCCGGTCATCTCAATGAAAAAATAGTTAATATCTCTCTTATAGGCGTTTCTGGTACTTTCCGAGCGCTTGTCTGCTAGCAATTGTGATAGCACATCAGGATTGGTATCAAAACTGCCAAAGTGCCTCTGTATTTTGGCACCCAAAGCGGCATTGAGAAATTCAACTCTTTCATCAGTATTTTTCATTAATTGCTGCTATTGGCTCAAACGCTTGTCAAAACAGAACTTTCCGCAAATTCCTTCGTTTTATTTAACCCTACTACTACTCTGGCAAGTCAACTTTGCTGGGTGAAAAAACGAACCACGAAGGCACGAAGTACTCAAAGAAAGAGGAAAAGAAGAGAACTAGAAAATTTAATGCACCTAGCATAGTTCCCTTGTCAGACCACTACGTATTACTACTTGGGATACTGTCAAACAAATGCTAGTAAGACATCATGGCTAATAAGTCTTACGACTATGATTATGTATCACCCCAAAGTCTTACACTATATTATGTAAGGCTAGAGATGAAACTAGTCTTACTGAATAAGACATGAGGTAAGACATGACAAAGATGCTCAACTTTCGCTGCCCCAGCGACCTGCTAGAGGCAATAGACCAGTTAGGACGGCAGCGCTACCCAGCAGACAATAATAATGGATGCGATCGCTCGAAAACTTTAATCGATATCATCGCTGCTGGTATCCAAGTGCTGGGAGATGGCTCAATTGAAATTCCTGTTAGTAAGACAAGTAAGACAAGTAAGACAATTGAGTCAGAAGAATTTAAATCAACACTAAGAGATGAGTTACTGTCTGAGCTGAACGAATTAGTAAGACAAGAAATTACTGCGGTAAGACAACAATTAGATGAAAGACTTACAGCCTTGGGGGAGCGATTAGCCTGAGAGAGCAAGCTGAATCTCCCAGGCAGGAATCACAGCCAGATTACCAAGCATTGCGCGAACGCTACCTTGCTAGTCTGAAGCTGGGCAAGCAATCGCCAGAGTACAAAAAAGCGGTAAAACACTTGGAGGCGTTTGTTAAATTCATTGAGGGCGATTTACCACTCTAGTTCTGGATGTCCAGATAAAAGAGCACAAAAATTAAATTATCCAATTTCTCTTTCTCATGTAACGATAATTTTGGTGTGAAATAGGGTGTAAATTGTGAGTTTTGACAACGTTTGTAAGGTTTTAGCTGAGAAATACCCAACAGAATTTGTGAGTTGGTTACTGACTGAAGTACCGACAAAAGTTAAGGTACTGAAGACTGAATTGAGTTTAGAACCTATCCGTGCAGATTCTGTGACATTTCTGCAAACAGCCAATCGAATTTTACACATCGAATTTCAAACCCGCACCATCTCAAATCCGCCACTGCCATTCAGGATGCTGGATTACTCCGTGAGGTTAATACGTCAATATAATGTCCCCGTCACCCAAGTAGTAATTTTTTTACAAGAGACAAATAATGAAATTGCTTATACCGAAGAATATGTTTCGGAGGCAACAACTCACCGTTATCGAGTCCTGCGGATGTGGGAACAAGAATCAGCACTATTTCTTGATAACCCTGCATTATTACCTTTAGCACCATTAACCCGAACAACCACACCCCAAAGGTTGCTATCCCAGGTTGCCCAGAGTATTGCTAGAATTTCCGATAGGAATACTAAACAGGATATTGCAGCTTACGCCGAGATTTTAGCTGGTTTAAAGTTTGAAAAGGGATTGATACGTCAATTTTTAAGCGAGGATGCGATGCAAGAGTCAGTAATTTATCAGGATATTTTACAAAAGGGAAAGCAACAAGAAGCCTTGAAGTTTGTCATGCGTCTATTAACTCGGCGTTTTGGTGAGATAGAACCGTCGATAATTGAACGGATTCAAGGATTGTCTACTGAACAATTGGAAGTATTGGGTGAGGAATTTGTTGATTTCTCTGAAATTTCTGATTTGTTAACTTTACTAGAACAGCAGGAAAATAGTTAAAATTTTCACCATTAATTTTTTCAAGTGGGCTGAATCGCCCTATAAAATCAGCATAATAATCAAAGTAATCAATAGAGACCACCAATTTAATCCAACCCATCCATTAATAATTCAGACATTTCTAGTTGGTCGCGGTTGCGGTTATCGTCATAAATCTGGAGCGTGTTTAATTTGACGTGTCTGCTGAGTTTCTGAGCTTTCCGCACATTGCCATCGGTCTTTTCAAGTACAGCAGTAATGGCACTGTGGCGACAGCGGTGCGGCGACATAGTTTTTTCAACCCCTGCCCGTTTAAATAAACGCTTGACTATTTTATAAATGCCATCCCCGGTTAACCTGTGACCAGCATTTTGAAAATCAACCGAAGTAAACAACGGCCGGGACGAGGACATATCGCCACCACGGGCAATCACCCAATCAGTAATCGCCATGACCGTGGCTTTTGGCAGATTCATCGTCACTCGTACAAGCTTGCCCTTACCCAAAATCGATAGCGTTCCCTTAGAGCCGTCGAAATGTCTCAAGTCTAAGGTGCTAATTTCGTTTCTCCTCAAAGCATTGCCCCACAGCAGCAGCAACAAAGCATAGTCCCGCTTCCCTGCCAAAGTCGCGCGATCGCACCCTTTAATCACGCTCAAAAATTCCGCTTCAGTGACACCGCTAGTGTCGCGGTAGGGTTGCACGGGAATACTGTCCACATCCACCGCATAGTTGCACACTCCCAACTTTCGCCCATAGGCCACCAGAGACTTAATTGCAGCCAGCCGTCGGTTAATCGTGGAAGGTGCTAGTCCAGCTGACGCAAGTATGGCTCTATACTTAGTCACTACCAGCGTTGCTTTGTGACCTGACAAGTGTAAAAACTCTAGAATAGAATCTCGGTGAGGGCGCTGCCCGGTCATGCGAATAAAAAAATCCGTGAGATCTTTGCGGTAAGCTCTACGAGTTCCCTCACTATTTTTGGATTTAAGCAGTTCCTCCAAAACATCGGGGTCAGAGTCAATGACACCAGCAAAGTACGCCTCAATTTTGGCACTGAAGGCATTTTCCAATTTTTGGACTACAACTAACTCGACGGATTCGGTATCTTCGCTCATGACCCCACCCTGGCTACGATATTGAGAATAGAAGTTTCCAATACCACAACCCATTATCCAGCTGTTGGGGTACAGTGAAGGGGTTTTGCTCTGGTTGCGGCCGAATTGTCTACACTCGCTTCTATACCCTCGGTTGAGAAATTGTTGATATCAGTATTTGATATCAAATGTAGACAGCCGCTAGTACGACAAAAAGCCCTCAGATACTTTCTCTGAGGGCTTTTAGAGGAAATAGGCGTAAAAATCTTACTAAAACAATTGTACTACTAATGATCCCCCATCAACTCTTTGAACTGTGCGTAAGCTTCCTTCCAAGCAGCTGAACCGCCCTTCTTACACTGCCAGAGCCTCTCAATCATCTCCGTCTGGTTCAGTTCAGTTCGCAAAATCTCAATCATCCCCAAAACCTGCTCTCTGGTTAAGTTCAAAGGCGTGAACCGTAAGCGCGAACTCTGACTCAAATCGCCATAACCCTTATCAGTCAATTGGTTCAACGGTTCAGCGATAGGTTCAGATAGTTCATAAACCGAACCGGGATGAACTGTATCTTGAATTGCTTGATTTACTTCATTGCCATCCGCTAACAGTCGCCTCGAATCACGATCATAACCAGAAAAATTGGGCATTTTTGGTAATGGCAACCATTCATTAAACTTCCCATAGTAGTAACAGCGTTTAACAGCAGATTGACCACATAATTGTTGGATATCTTCCGTCGGCAGTTTCTTATCTTTCGGCAACCATTGAGTAGAAATCAGTGCAGTATATGGCGCTAAATTCTCACCAGTAATTAACGCCAACGGGATAAACTGTGAACGAACTCCGCCACTGACACCAATGTCATCAGTATTAGGGTTAAGCGCAACAATCCAAATATTCCAGCCAGCACTATCACCCACAGAAACTAACCCCATAATTACCGTCTTAAACCAATTGCCTTCCCCCTCATTCTTCATCAAGCTTGATAGGTAAGTGGCTTCATCTAAAATCAGCAGTTTCTTGCCAGAGATAGCCTGAAACTCTTTAATAGTCGCTTTAAACCACTCAACAGTTTTACTGGGATTCCATTCCAACACCTTGGCACGCTTCAAAACATCTACTCTACCAGTGAAATAACCCGTTTCCTTCTCATCTCCTTTCGGGTCAATGTAAAAGATAGTTGTGTCAGGATGTCGCTGTTTGATTTCATCTAACACATTAGAAATTATCAAACCCTTACCACTACCCTGCTGCCCAATAATCAAATGGTTTTGAATACGAACGCTCATAGCGCTAATTAAATCAAAATTAACGCTAGCAGTAGCCAACACACCCCCCGCAGTTGGCAAGTCAACAAATTTTGGCACTGGCAATGCAGTAAACCTGGCAGCCGGAATTCCAATAGAAGTCTTAGTTATACTTTCTTGGATAGCCATCACCTGCTCTTCATTGATGCGTGGGTCAACAGTCACAGTCGCCAAATGCCCATGTAACTGCTCAGGAGATGGAAAGTTACCTTTTAGTTGAATAAACCAATCCAGAATCCATCGGTAAGCGTAAAATCTCTTACCTGAAGAGACCTGTGCCAAATAATCAGTTAAAATATGCGCTGACTGCTTGAGCATGGCAAACTCAAATCTTTCCATTGGCTCCAGGTGACACATCAAGTCAACCAAAGCGTTCTGGTTATTAAACCAATCAACCCTAGCCTCACTATCACCCATTGCTGAGAGGAACTCAATTAGATTACCCCTGATAAATGGAATGGGTGCAAATTGATGGGTGTCGTTAATATCTTGGGCTAGCGACCAAACATAACCAGCAAAACCCACCAACGCCCCAATCGGGGCTAATGGGGAAGTGGCGTAACAAATTGCTCCGGTTGCAGCAGTACCAAGTGTTAAGAATTTAGCAAGATTCATGCCTGCTCGTTCTTCTTTGGCACGAATTAATAATTGGTCAAGCCTTTCCTGTAGCCAAGCCGCAGTATTCCCTGCTTCTAGATGTTCAATATTTGGGTAATCTGACCGTAATTTTACTGTTTCTTTCGTAGAGATAACAGGTAAGATTAAGTCCATGATTTTTTCTCCTTATCAAGCTATTTGTAACCTCAGAAATTTGTAATTTCTGAGGTGTTAATTTTTTATTTCTTAGTTAACTTCCAAATTGAATAACCAATCTCACCTGCCATCATGGAGACAAAGTTGTAGAGCAAGCAAGCCATAATTTGGGATGGGTTTGTATAGCGCCAAGGATTGCGACCCACAAAAGTTGTAGTGACATCAAATATCCAAAAGAAGAGTGCAATTGCTCCTGAAGTGTAGCGTTCTTTCATGCCTGCTCTTTTATAATCGCCCCATAGTGCAACTGTTAAATCAATGCTCCCACTTGGCTTACTTCCCAAAGTGAATTGTTTGCTCGACTCAAATTCATTTTTAGCTTGATTTGGGTCTTTACCACGTAGGGTTTTCGCCTCCATAATTTGTACTAATGCACTGATGCCAAAACTTATCCAAAACAGGGGATTAAATGGCAATTGTAGCCAGCCAATCCAACCAATCCAAGTATTTTCAAACCAGGGAAAAATGGGAACACCTTGAAACATTACTTGCCAGATGCCATCTGTTGATAACAGCGTGCCAATGAAGAAACCAATTGCGCCTACAATCTTTGTGCCGCTTGCCCCTGGTGTGATAAATTGGGCGACTAGATGAGCAACGAAGCTCACAGGAAGTGATACTAAATCGACAATCCACCGTGCCAATAGTTCGGCGTAATCACCTAATTTTCTCTGCTGATTCTCTTGCTTAGGTGGTTCCGAAAAACCTTTATAAGTCTCCATGTTTTTACTCCTGCTTGACTGTTAACGGGGGCGAGTTATTACAAGCATTAAAGAAGCGATATTTCCATTGCCATTGCCGTGCTTCAATGCGCCCTATGCACTTACCAACCGAGTCATAAACGTAGACTGTTTCATCTTCTAGATAGCCTGTAACATCCGGTCTAGGGTTACGTTTAGGACTGTCTAAATACCCGCGCATTCGCAATTTTTGGTAAGCAGGTAAAACACCTAATTCGTTGACTAAATTGGCTGTATGAGCTTTTTCAGTTGCTTTTGTGCGTTCAATATCTTCTGATGCTCTGATGGTCGTAGCAGCGTTATAAGCGTTGAATTGTGCTGGTAGTTTCATAAGCATGGGACTGGCGATTAAAGCCAGCCCCGCTAATCCTAACGAGGCTTGCTTTTGATGTTTCATTGCTGATGCTTCAATTGATTGATAATTGCTTCTGCCAGTCCCAGGTGTTCACCAATGGGTAGGTGTTGATAAATATCAGCCTGCAATTTTTGAATATTGTCTGCGGTGATTTCTTTTATGTAACGTCCTTCAGTGGCTACAAATGCGTTGAGCAAATTAGTAGTGATAGCCTGGAGAAGATGGAGTTTTTCTAGTCTTGGTATGCCTTCAAGTTGGCTGCCATAGGTATCTTGAAGCCAGTCGAGATAACTGCCATCTCCGGGAGTAACGGCGCAGTAATACCCTAATGGTTTTGTCATGTTCTAAGATCCTTATTGTGTCTATGATGCGTAGATGCAGGGGGGCGAACGCAGTAGTTTCTCAGGCTGTGCGCTCTGCTCTCCCTTTACTGAAAAAATTCTTCTCTCGATATGTCCACAGTAGAAGCTGTGGTTTCCCATTGCAGAGTATTGAAAAATTGGCTGACATCGCCAAGGGTGACATCGCAATCCACTTGCAAGTTTTGATATTGTGGATGCTGTCTAATTTCACTTAGTAATTGTTGGGCAAGTGCAATTAATTCTGGCAGTGGTTGAGTATTCATAATTCACCTCAGAAAATTGATAACTGCAATGATTACTGGCTAATAATTTCTTCGGCTTTCGGGATGTACTTCTGATCCAGGACTATACGCTTTTGACTCATAACTTCAGACTCCTCATCAATGTTTGGCCTTTCGGCTTCTCTATTGGTTGAATTTGTTCAATTGGTGTGACTTCTGTCTGAATTTCTAGCTGTTGATTCACAGGTTTTGTTAGAGGTGTTTGAATACTTGTTGTATTACCTGCCAAGTATTCCGAAATTAATAAATTTGTGGCAGAGGCTATATTTATCCCTCTAGATAACCCATATTGTGACAACCATTCATAATGGCGTTTATCTAGCCTCACTCTTGCTTCTTTTGTCTCAATCTGTGACAAATTAGTTAATTTCAAGTCCCATTTATGTTTGATTGCATCCAACAGCAGATTTACGGTATCACTCAACTTTAAATAGTCGAGTCTTAGTCTGATTCCCTCCACTTTGGCGGCAACAATAGCCGCTAAACGTACTTGCATTTCACATAGCCAATAGTGCAGTAATGTTTGATAAATGAGGGTCAACAGGAATATAAAATCCAGGTTTTGCACTCAGCTTATGGCGTACCAGATTCGCACATCCACCAATCAGCATGATATTGGTTACATCTGCCAAGTAATCATTAGCAGCTGTGGTAATGCCGTCCATCAGCCCGTTAAACCAGTTTTCTAACAAGCCAGGGAAGACTGAGGAAAAATCATACTTTCGCCCGTATGTGATGGAGCCGTCAGCTATAGCATCCATCATCTTGGCCACTTTGAATGCAACGTTATCGCGCTTGGCATAACTCTGCATTAGGTCAGAATTAATGATGTCGTTAGCCAAAGAGACACCGCCCACCTTGGGGATTGAACGACGGGTCAGAACTTCACCACCGGGAGTCATTACAACATAGTTAGTAGTGCCACCGCCGATGTCGATGCCGAGTGTGTCGCCTTCTAGGTCGAGTAAGCCTTTTTTGTAACCGTTAACCACAGCCACGTCTGTTTCTAGGTAAAACTCTACATTCCTGATGCGGTGTTTATAAGTTCTGCCATTAACTGTGACTTGATGATCTGCAATCAAAGTTTGACGAATTGCATCTTCATCCCAGTGATTGCGCTCTGGCACTAAGAAGCGGACAGTACCCTCAAAATCTTGCCGCAAGCCTGCCAGGGTGAAAGGTTTAACAAATTCTGGTAACTGTTTGCCTCGCTCGGCTGCGGTTTGTGGGTTTTTCTGCTTGGTGGCGCGTTCTCCCAAAACTAATACTTTGTTGTCTAGTTTGACGCTGGGGGAATCATCGGTATCTATGTCCCTAGCACTGGTGTAGGTCACATCTTGAAAGACTGAGCGCATCACGCGAGGCTTTTCACCTTTTTTGGCAGTAATGCTGGTGAAGTTGCCAATATCTGCAAAGTAAATGTTGTACACTTGCATTCTCCTATTAAGCTAGATATTGCTGTTAATACTTTCTGTATCTCGTTCTTTAGGCACAGCCACAGCTACCATTTGCATTCCATTAGCAGGCATTAAAACACCTGCAAAGATCTGTCTGTGTTCGTAACAGATTTTGTCCATCAATTCGGAAAGATGAACACTAGAGACAGCATTCTCAGAAACCCCAAGTACCCTTGGAGCTTGAGATTTTAAGTACTGTTCTAAACTTGCAGGTATACGAACTCTGGAATTTTCTGCCATTATTTCGCTCCCTTGCTTTTGGAGTTTTAGCGGGTCTTGCAGGTGCAATCACTCTTCATTCCCTTGGTTTTACCCTACGTCCGGTTCTGTCCCGCTTGCTGTATTTCAGCTTAACCCACAAACCCACAAACCCACATTGCGAATCAATAAAACTTTACGAAACCTTGGAACTAGCTTTATAAAGTGAGTTAATGGGTAAATCTATTTGTGTGCTTAGATTTTAATTTATGGCGAATGAGAGCAAAGATAAGATTTTTTTTCGTACTAGGATTGATGCATTAATACACAAGCGATTTAAAAAACTGTGTGTGGATGAAGACGTAACTATGGAATCTGTGGTCAACAAACTGATTGAAGACTGGGTTAAGCACAAGGAAGCGGAGTCTGAAAAAAAATAGTACGTCTGTGGGTTTGTGGGCAAATAGAGCTATAATGTGTCAAATAAAACCCACAAACCCACATAACTTTTACGTCATGAAACTTCTATTTATGGTCTTTAATCCCTGAAATTTGAGCTAATAAATGCCAAAAAGTCTGCGAGGTAGGAACTCACAGACTTTGACTCAAATTTTTCATTTGATTTTGCTCGTATTTTGTGGATTCGGTGCTTGCAACACCTACCACACGCACACCCCGCTAGGAAAGACAGAGTGTAAAACCCCCACAAGAGTTGAATCAAGTGGAGCCTTTATTTGATTATAAGTGTCTATCACTTTATTTCCAATAGATTGAGATGAAAAAATAGGCATGAAAACAAAGGGCAAAACTACTTGATTCTTAACCATCTACAGCACAAGTTACGCCAACTGTTCCGTAGATAAAAGTTGAAATTCTGTCTTTTCTGGGCGAGGGCAACGTCACCCCAGCTTGGAGAAGGAAATTGAAAAACCTATCAAGTGTTTTACCATCTGCTCAAAACCTACTGCCAGTAGAGAGCTTAGGCGAGTTTACCAGCCGAATTGAGAGAGAATTCATTACCAAGAGCGCGATCGCCCCAGAACTCTACACAGAAAACATCCGCATCATCAGCGACTTAGAAATCAATGCCGGCGGGGAGGTCGCCACCCCCATACATGATGCACTCAACTGGAAATACACCAGATTTGGGCATCAAGCCAAACCCACACTTCACGCCGCAATATTTATTAACGAAGACGGCACCCCCTGGCAAGCCAAACTGAGTCAACCCAGGACTGACCCAAACAAAGACAAATTTCAAAAATACGAAACCCCAATTGGCAACGGCTCCCGCGCCTATCTCCCCACCATCAACCGAGAAACCAGACGCTTAATTGCCTCACGCTACAACGTAGAAGTCCCACCCCCAGGAGAAAGTTTCTGGCACTGGCTAGAACTCCACCCAGAAATCCCGATCATCATCACAGAAGGTGGTAAAAAATCCCTATGCCTATTATCCCAAGGATACGTCGCCATTGCCCTTTACGGCATTAACGGCGGCTACCGCACCAAAGATAAACTTGGCAACCCCATTCAACCCTACCTCATACCAGAAATAGCCCGATTTGCTGTAAAAGGTAGACATATTAACCTAGCCTTTGACCAGGACACCAACCCAGCCACCCAAAAACGAGTTAACGCTGCCACATACCGCTTTAGCCGCTTACTAATGAAAGCAGGTAGCAGCGTTGATATCGCCATCTGGAAGGGTCAACAGGGGCAGTGTAAAGGCGTAGATGATTTAATCGTCAACTCCGGGATTACAGCCTGGGAGACAGCCTTAAACCAAGCCCTACCCCTAGCACACTGGCAACTGTGGCAACGCTTAGAAAATCGCTTAACTTACTCACCCTCATTACAACTGACCACAGCTGACTTATCCACCCTAGAAATCCAAGACTTACCCCAAATCGGAATTATTGGCATCGACTCCAGCAAAGGCACAGGTAAAACTAAATTTATCGCCAAAACCACAGCTACTTCACAGAAAGTATTAGCCGCCAGCCACAGAATTTCCCTAGTCCAAAATTTATGTGCCAGAGCTAACTTAGATTACCGTGGCGACCTAGATAAATTCAACGGCAATTTTATTAAAGGTTCAGCTTACACCCTAAGAGTGGGTTTTTGTGTTGATTCGCTCTTAGCTATCGACCCCCAAAAATTCGCAGGCTGCGACTTAATCATTGATGAAATTGTCCAAGTAGTGCGTCACTTACTCACCTCTAGTACCTGCGACCGTAACGGCAAACGCCCCGCATTACTTGCCAGATTTGGCGAATTAATTAGAGTTTCCCGGCGGATTATTGCCGCTGACGCTGATTTAAACAACCAGACCCTACACTACATTAAAGAACTGCGGGGAGATGACACCCCCATTTTCTTAATTCGTAACGACTATCAACCCGAACCCTACAATGTCACCTTTATTCAAGCCAAAGATAAATCAGCAATTATTAACGGTTTAATTGCTGATGCCCGTCAACTACAACCAGGTAAAACACTGTATGTCACCACCGATAGCAAAGCTACCAGCAAGACCACAGCGCGACTGCTACTTAAAGCCATTCCAGGAATTAGAATCCTGTTAATTAACTCCGAAACCAGCGGCAATACCGTTGAAAAACGGTTTATGAAAACACCCGATGCTGTCATTGCCCAAGGATTATATGACGTAATTATTTGTACTCCCACAATGGCCACAGGAGTCAGCATTGAACTCAAAGATTTCATTGCCAGAGTCTATGGGATTTTCACCGGCGCATCATCTACCGACGCGGATATGTCCCAATCTTTAATTCGTGTCCGTGACACAGTAGACCGTGTAGTTTGGTGTGCCAAACGCGGTACAAACTACTGTAAAGTTTCTCGCTCCAGCAATTATCTCGAAATTAAAAACCAATTACAACAAAGAACCGATGCCACCGTTAGCTTAATTCGTTCCAACCTCAGACCTGATATTGTTGGAGAAATTAGTAGTTATAACTGGCAAGATAACCCCCATGTTAATCTCTATGCCCGCATTAGTGCCGAGCAGAATTATTCCATGATGAATCTTGCTGATGCACTATTGATTCGCCTCAAACACGAAGGACATCATATCAAAATTGATTACCAACAATCCCAATTGGCAGTCAACGTATTATTAAAGTCAGCCAAAGAAGAAATTCAATTGCTGGAGGCTCAAAATATAGTAGCCGCCGCCGATTTAACTTATGCAGAAGTGGCACTTTTGGAATCTCAAGAAAGCATTTCACCAGAAGACGCACTAGCAGTAACCAAATTCTATCTCAAAGACTTTTACTGTTTAGATGAGCTAACAATAGAAGATGTACTTTGGGATAAAAGTGGTCAACGACGGGGAGAACTACTCAACTTAGAAGCGCAACTCAACCCGGAATTATCACTCGATAGAACAGCCAAATCATTAGAAAAACAAGCTTCTTGGAATCAAGGTGTTTGCCCTTGGGATATTTCCGGTACAGCCCTGCGGCGACAGATTCGAGAAGCGTTAGGGTTAAACGATTTTTTAGACCCCAATAAAGAATGGACAAAAACCGACCTCAAACCTTACGCCGATAAAATCCGACAATATGCTCCAGAAATTAACCTACATCTCAACCGTACCATCAGCGAAAAAATGAGTGATACGCAAGTGGTACATCAGCTCCTCTCACAGTTAGGCATCAAAATGGCATTTCGTTGGTCGAGGTTTGAGCCGGGTTTTGAAAAGCAAAAAATCAAAGTCTACCGACTGGATACTGAGGTTTGGCATAGCCTGATGTCTACTTTACATCGACGTGCCACACGACGCGAAAAGCTGACTGAATCTGGAGAATCTTCTGGATCTGGTATGCCTTTTAATACTAACAATCAGGTGGGAGATCCAAATCTACTTAAACCCGAATCTATTGCAGATAAACTAATTGGGTGTATTGTGACGGTGACAGAAAATCCCGACCAATTTCAGGTTATTAGCTTGACACTGGACAATAGAGCTAGATGTCATAACTTAACCAATAATACTGTCGTTTTCCAACCCATCCCGGAACTTATACCAGTGGATGGAATGTGAAATAAATTAAATAAATTGTGGAATTAATATTTGCACTCAAGATTTAATTGCAGTGCTGTTTATTGTCGTCTTTAATTTGGCTCAGTCCACGGTTACTAGAATTT
>NZ_JACJPX010000094.1 GCF_014696315.1 Calothrix membranacea FACHB-236 | reverse complement strand
GAAAGCGAGGAAACTACAAGACAGAACGTATTAAATTTTACTCAAACCATTCTCCTTAACTTTTTGTTACATAACTATAAATTTTTCCGCCGACTTACTTATCAGGTCTTTGTATTCCGAAACGGCGTTTCGATAAGCCTCATTCTCCCCAGGTCTTGCATCCCAAAGAATTCTAATGATGTGGGTCTGGTTAAGGTTCATTTCGTTTCGCAAGCGCAAAATCTCCGCTATTGCCTCGTTTCGGAGTAAGGCGAAACGGGTGAAACGCTTTTCTTGTGGACTGAAACTATTGATTTCGCGTTGTTTCGGCGTTTCGGATGATTGTTTCGCCGTTTCGCTAGGTAAGGATTCCGTTTCGGCTTCATCAGCAAAGAAACTTGACTCCAATCTCTTGATAGTATCGATATCAGAACTGAGAAATTTTCCTGGCGTGGGTGGTTGGAAGCCCTCAAGAAAAGTTCTGGAATCGCGGTCATAGCCAGAATGATTTTCCAGCTTAGGCATTGCAAACCAATTATTTAATCCACCATGATAAACCGCTCGGTTTACAGGTGAAGCATCAATGAACTCCTGAAGTTTGGCATCACTGATTTTCTGGCTACTGGGGATAAAACCAGTAGAAATCATCGCACTGTAAGCGGCAATATTTACACCAGAAACAATCGCCAGGGGAGTAAATTGCGAGCGCAGTCCACCGCTAATACCCAAATCCTCAGTATGGGGATTCTGGGCTAAAATCCAAACTCTAATCCCCGCAGAGTCACCACAGGAAGTATAACTGGTCAATTTTCCCTTGAGCCAATCAAGTTGCTTTGCAATCTTGAACTGACTGCCAATCTGTGTCCCTTCGTCAAAAGCCAGCAACTTGTCACCAGGAATGGTATCGAATTCTTTTATGCAATTTTGGAACCAACTGACAATTTCAACAGGAGTCATAGATGGAGTAGAAGCCCGTTTAAGGACATCTACACAACCAGAGAAATAACCAGTCTCCTTTGGGTCATTTTTGGGGTCGATGTAGAAAATTGTAGTCTGCGGGTGCAATTGTTTAATTCGTCGTAAAGCGTTGCTCACAAGCAAACCTTTGCCAGCCCCAGGAATACCTATGATTAAATGATTAGAAATGCGTTGTGACATCTTCTCAATCACATCAAGTGTTTGCGGTATTTGGAGACTGTATTCATCAATGTGCGTGTTAGTTTCATCAATTGGTATAGGATTTGAGGAATTAGATGAAGGTATGCCAATTGGTAAATTAGTTATTGGTGCAGCTAAAGGTAAGTGAGCAATAGGCGGAGGCGGTAAGTTGATTTGAGGTGCTTCTAATTGTGGGGGACGTATTTGTTGAATAGCTTGAACATGGTGATAATTCACCCTGGGGTCAACTGAAACTTTGGTAAGATGCTGATTGAGTTGGTCAAACGTAGGGAAGACACCGCGAAAATTGACAAAGCAATCAAGCAGATACCGATAAGCGTAAAAGCGTTTCCCTGGTTCCACAATATTAATAAACTCAGTTAAGGTATGAGTGTGCTGCCTGAGCATGGCAAATTCATAACGCTCGCAGGGTTCTAAATGATGCATCAAATCAACAAATTCGTTTTGATTTGAGAACCATTCTTCTCTAGCCTGACTATCACCCATTGCTGATAAAAACTCGAAGAAGTTACCTCTAATGAAAGGTATGGGAGCAAACTGATGGGAAGCATTCATATCAGTTGCAACTGCCCAAACATACCCAGCACTGGCAATTAACGCACCAATGGGTGCCAAAGGACTGGTTGCATAGCAGACTGCTCCAATTGCCCCACCAGCAAGAGTGATGAGTTTCGAGAGATTCATCCCAGCTCGCTCATCTTTGGCTCTGACTAATAGCTGATCGGTGCGTTCAACTAACCAAGCGGCAACATTTCCCGCTTCCAGGTGTTCTATTGAAGGATAATCTTCTCTGAGTCGAGCAGTTTCTAGCGTAGTTAAAGATGGTACTTGGTTTTCTTGATGAGTCTGGTTGCGATTAGATGCAGGGTCTGGCTGATAATTGAGAAAATCCATAGATTTTTCTAACTCTTGGTCAATTTCCAGATGGTGTAGCCGATTTCGCCAGCCATCATTGAGCCTAAGTTGTATGTGAGGCAGGCAAGGATAGTGCTGGGGTTGGTGAAAGCGAAAGGGTTACGTCCGACAAAAGTGGTTGTCAGGTCAAAAATCCAAAAGAACAAAGCAACTGCACCACCTGTGTGTCGTTCTTTCATCCCGGCAACCTTGTAATCCCGCCACAATGCCTGTGTTAGGTCAATGGTGCCACTGGGTTTGCCGCCTAATGTAAACTGCTTGGAATATTCAAACTCGGTTTTCGCTTCTTCTGGGCGTTTACCACGCAATGTTCGAGCTTGCATTACTTGGACTAATGCAGATATGCCAAAAGATAACCAGAATAATGGATTGAAGGGCAGTGTTAGCCAACCAATCCAGCCAATCCAATTTTGCTCAAACCACGGCAGCAGAGGGATGCCACCAAACATAGTCTGCCAAATACCATCAGTACTGAGTAAAGAACCGATGAAAAAGCCCAGTGCGCCGATGATTTTTGTACCGCCAGAACCAGGGGTGACAAACTGTGCCAGGATATGGGATACAAAAGACACAGGCATAGAAATAATATCAACAATCCATCCAGCTAGGATTTCTATGTAATCAGAAACTCCCTTTCTTTTCTGAGTCTGCTTTTCGGTTGCTTGCTCAGAAGATGAATTTTTCTTAGTATCCATGTTCTTCATTCCTCCTGCTCGAGTAACCCAGAATTGTCAGGCGAGGGCAAGCTCTTGGTGCTGAGGGAGAAAAGAGTAATTGAACAATAACTCTCTTGCTACCCCAGCCTCAAGAGCTTGCCAGAACGCGAAGTGTGTGTGCAGCACAACTAGCTAGGTGCATCATTACAAGCATTTTTGTAGTAATATTTCCATTGCCATTGCCGAGCAGAAATTCGCCCTATGCAAGCACCGGCAGAGTCATAAACATAAATCACTTCTGACTCTAACCAACCTGTAGTTTCCGGACGAGGATCTCGTTTTGGATTATCAATGTACTGCCGGATTTTCAGTTTTTGAGTATTGGGCATGACTTGGGTTTGAGCTAACTTTAAAGCTGTCAGCTGGCGTTGCTCTATGCGCGAGCGTTCTACATCTTCGCTCTGTTCAATGCTTGCGGCAGCGTTAAATGATTGAAATTGGGATGGGAGTTTGAGGAATAGGGGTGATGCAATTAAAGCTATTCCTATAAAACCAAGTATTGCTTGTCCAAGGTATTTCTTAGCACTGGTATTCATGATTTTTCCCCGATCAATTTCACCGATATGCCAGCAGTAAAGCCTAAAGTCATAGCAGACGAACAATTCGCAATTCGCAGTTCGCAATTCGCAATTGTGAACAAAATTTTCAATTGATTCATTGTTTTTACAAGCTTTTAATTTCAACTATGAACAAGAAAAACAGACAGTATTAATTGCGAATTGCGAATTCATAATTGCGAATTGATTTGGCTGGTTGCTAGTTTCTGCAATGCCTGTGCGAGTTTCTGGCTCATTTTGAAACACGCCCCAAAATTGCAAAACCTGCACCAACAACTATTCCTAACGCTGGGAGCAATCCAGCAGAAAGTACACCAGTGGCGATCGCACTTCCCAAGAGATAGCCACTTCCACCCAGAGCACCTAAAACTGAAGTGGTAAATAAACTTGTACTGACAATATCCATAACTGTCTTTTTCCTTTGGGATTTCAAGATTTCTTGTAGTAGTCGAATTTGGGCAACAGTAGCGACAGTTTCATTTTGAAGCTGTAGTAATTGAGCCACTACTTTGTACGCTTCTAGAAGCGAATTTGCGTTCCCATTGAACTGACTCGTTCTCTCAAAAGGTTCAGTCGCTGTTTGAGTTGTTGCTTTTTTCGGATGGACTCCCCCAATCTTGTTGAGGCTTCTTCGGCTAGATTAATTAAGCTCTGATCAATCTCCGCTATCTGATTGTCCACCTCAAGCAGAGATTGCTCAGCAAAAGCATCTAGCACAGTTCCTTTAGCTGCAATCAAGGATTCCATGAACAACAATGCGCCTGTTACCCCAGTAGAGGCACCCAAGATTTTCGATTGTTCGTTTTGAACGGCGATCGCTCCTGATATCGTCTGTTTATCTGCTGCTGTTAGCTTGTATGACGCTTGTTGAATTGCCTCGTCAGCCTTTGTAATTGTGGCTTCTCCCATGCCATTGAATGGTTGTGTTGCTTGCTGTTGGTCTTGTTTGACTTTTGAATGAGCAGCCAGAAATTCTTCGGGGAGTTGGGAATTAATTGTCCAAGTCTCACCTGGGAAGTTCTTACGGAACTCGTCAACTAACTTACCCGGCTTTATACCAATAGATTCTGCATATTCTTTAATAGTCATTATCTAAACTCCTGTAAATTTTTCTGGGTGTTGTTTTAACTCAACTGCGGTTTTGATTAAACCCTTAAGTAAAACGCAAGTTCTAATTTGTTGGAGAACTGGGAGATGCCAATTAGTCAATTTGACATAGCGATTTAATCCACCATTCTCTTCATCTCTAAAATCAGCAAAACTTGGGAGATATAAAGAAGCTAAATCTAGATATGTTCTTAACTGCCTTTCACTAATTTGTGGTTTCAATCTCAGAGCTGCTTGTTGTCTTGTGAGAACTTCTTCAACAGAGCAATAACCTTTCAGTTGCAATACTTTCCCTCCTTTAACTTCCGATTGACTTCCGATGAACTTCCGATGAATTTCCGGAAGTGCTGATATCAATCATAAAAAACTTACTTAGTTGAAAGTCATGTTTATCTCACAACTTAGCGTCAGACTGACACTAAATAGTTAATTCTGAATACAGAATTCTGTATTCAGAATCCAGAATTAATTAGTGAGCGATTCAGAGCCACTACGCGCTATTGACTGCTAAATTAAAAATTTAGTATGACGTTTCACCGTCTATTAATCCGCTAGCGATGCACTGATATGTCGAACTGCCACACCTAATTCAATTCTATAAAGCCCTGCGGGCATGGCTGCGCTTAGAGCGATAGGGAGGCGTTTAGCCCATTCTGGCTTCTGAGTCCTGAATTCTGTTTGATAACAATTTATGGATAGCGCCAAAGTGATTAAGTACATGTGGTTTGGGTTGTTGATATCTTGTACTACTTTCATCCGCTAACCAATGACTGATTGTCTGTTGAGGATATCCCGTGAGCCTATGCATTATGTATATTGGAGTATCATGAATTTTTTTAAAATCCTTGGGATGCATTGGCTCAATCTCAATCTTTGGTGGCATTATACGATTAGCGTTATTGATTTTTTGGTTAACCATTTCCCCATTCAATGGCTGTTGATGAGTTTATTAAGCAAAGTAAAACTAATTCACGGTACTGATGGAATAACTGTGGAGGCAGATTTAGTAGAACTGGCGCAGAAGCACGTTATTGATTATGCTGGCAAATGGAAAGAACAGTTAAAACTTCACGGGCAAGAAGATAAATTTTGGGACTGGGAGTTTAAACTTCAATCAATGATTAACAAACAACCAAACCGCGAAGGCTATGCAATTGAATATGATGGTGATACTCAAGGTTTGATGTTAATTGAAACCCAGATGCATGGTTCTCGGTTGTCAGAGGGAAAACGCTTAATTTATGTTGATGGCATTGCTTCTGCGCCCTGGAATCGAGAAATTATTCAAAGTCCGCCACAACTTAAAGGTGTCGGAACTGCACTATTAGCATTTGCCAGAAATCGCAGTATAGAACTAGGTTATGAGGGTAGGGTAGGGTTACATTCATTACCAGGGGCAGAAGAATTTTATGATCGTCAAGGGATGATTGATTTGGGAGAAGATGAAGATTATGACGATTTAATCTACTTTGAATATGGAGTACACCGTTTTCTGGAAGAACGCAGTCAAGGTTAATCAATGAGTCAGCAAGAAAATAGAGAAAATCACAATACCTTTAGCCAAGAAAACTTAGTAAATCCAATGGATTTATTATCTCATGAACAATGGTTACAAAAAGCTGTGGAAGCTGAGGATAAAGTAGGCGGTAACATTGGTGCTGGATTAGATTGGGGTTCAGCATTTGGTGACCTAATGCTTAACTTTGAGCTTTTGGGACGTTTAACCACATTACGTATTTCTCTGAATAAAGAAGTGCGGTTGCTATTGAATAATTGGAATTTAGGCACAGCTACAAAAGTTGCAGTAAAAACAGCAAGAGAAAAAATCTTGGAAAAATTAAGATTGCCTACACCAGAGGTAAGAGAATCTATACTTGCTGTTCTAGGAAAAGATGAACTGTATGGTGAAGAGTTCATTTCTAATAGAGAAATATTACGCGAATTACTGGAATTATTATTGAAAGCAGAAGATTGGGAAAGCATTGCAGCAGTGGCAGCCGATTCCATCAAGCAACAAATTATTCGTCAAGCTGTTGATGAAAAGATGTCAGCGTAAGTTATGCACTTGACCAGTTAGTTGTTTTGAATATTTTTACCAACAAGTTGGAAGTTGGAAGTTGGAAGTTGGAAGTCGCAAGTCGCAAGTAAGAAGAATTAACTTTAGTTGTGGGTTTAAAGCCCACTTAAGAAAAAGATGTGTTTCTCGCGCTGCGCGTCTCGTAACACAGTTTCCTTATCTCAATCCCACGACTTCAGTCGTGGGTACACTTGCGACTTGCGACTTGTAACTTGCGACCGTTGAAACAGATGATGCCACCACAAACCAGTAGTGTAGCTTCGGCTTTACGTGTCTCTAACTCAGCACCAGAAAATTGTTAGTGTTAGCAGCAATCGCTCCAAAGTACTCTCAAACCTTAGCTGTATACCTGAAGTGATGGAGCTTTTCGCTTCAAATTACCGTGACCATCATCACCATTAGTTGTAATACTAGGCTGCTGTCTACATTCCGAACGATTACATCTGAAATCCCAGTGATTAATTTGAGATTTTCCACAATGTTCTACTAGTACTATTTGGTTTTGATAAGTGGGGTTTTTACCACTGATCAAAAATGCATCTCCTAATGCATAAAAGCCAGTGAGTACATAATGTCGCTTGTCGATACCCATTAATGCATCCCAAGCTTGTTGAGTTTGTTGCTGTACGTCCATATTATCTTGGTAATTGCTCGTAACAAAGCTATTCATCTAGTTTCAAAACTTCCAAAGTTTGTGCAAGCGCCTGTATTGCATCTGCCAAACTCAAATCCCTTTTGCGCTCGCATAAGAATTGATAAACTCGTGGGTTATACTCTTGAAAATCTACCAGTGAATTGAATATTTTCTCCAATTCTTCATGCACAGATTCTCTGGCTCTACTGTCTAAGTACAGTGCTTTATCTAGAGTTTGTTCAATCATGATTTCTATCCGATATAAAGAAGCGCTCTGTTAATAACAAAGCGCTTGGTGATTGATAGATTGTGGTAAGTTGCTACTAATATGTCTTCCGATTGCTGTCAAGTTGCAGCAAATCTTGTCAACAATTCTTCACGGCTTAATTGAATGCATAGAGGCGTAAATTCTTCTGGTGGTAACTGTAACAACCTATCAACTACTCTTGATAGCTCTTCATCTAAATTACCAAACCTGACTCTCAGTAAATTCTCTACAACTTCACGTTGCCCTTTTTGCTTTGTAGTTTCTTCCCATTCTTGATATGCTTGTGACAAATTCATGATTAACTCCTGGTCATCTTGTGTGAGATTTTCCGGCTGTTGAATTGAAATAATTCGCCAATTGGTAATTAGTTTAAGAGTGTTTTGTCGTACTACGTTGTTATCGGGTAGTGCTAGTAATTCAGTGACAGCTTGGCGTTGAGTTTCTCCTTTACCTAAGAGCCTTAACCACAATGTTTCACTGGTTACTGGTAGCTGGTTAATCGCGACTATCGCCGTTCTCAATGAATTAGCTAGAAAGTAAACTCCAGCAGACCAATTGTCTAGCTCCAGTTTAGCGCCAAAACTGTTAAGCAAACTTTCTGAAGCTGATGGTGCTAAAATCCATAATCGTGCAAGATTATCCTCTGGTAAGCTTGAATCCTCTCGCTTAGCTTTCCGTTGTGAGTCTGCCATAACTGTCAAGACCTTCAGAAGACAGTTGCGTACTTCTGTTTTCGTTGGTTGATTGCGAAATGGTTCTAGCAGAGAAGTTCCTACAGCTATTCTGCCAAGTAACCCCAATGGCTGTTGATTAGCTTGGGGCGTTGGTGAGGCAGAAAACAAAATATCTACAGGAGCGAATTTCATCGGTTATTTCTTTATTGACTTCCACCTTTCCTAAAGGAGAAAGTAACTCCTCCAAGAATTGCTTTGAAAATTGATCGTAAGGCTTTCGAGTCATATTGACAATGTGATATCTATTGTATTTAAAGCGATAATTTTTGCTGTCAACTTAATAGTGTTGCCCTATCCAAATGTGTCTTTTTTCAGCGAGTATCTATACCATCTGTGTAACAGTCTGCTGTTGCACTTGTTGCATCCATCCCTTAATCGCTTGTAGTTCATCCACGCCATCAGCTACAGCATTCACAACATATTTTTGATAGGAATTAGCAGCATGATTGGGGTGGTCAAACTTGTCTGATGCCCAAGCAATACACATGGTTTTTACAAGCTCATCAACTTTACTGTGATGAAGCTGACTGGGACTACTAACATCTTGAAAATGTAACCATTCCTTGATTAAATCAAGCGGATAATTTAATAACGTCCGAATTTGTTTTACCCGTAAATCTTGAGGATGTAGTGAAGATGTGACCCCAGTCTGCTTTGAAGTTGCTTGGGGTTGTGCAATAGATGGAACATAATCGACTGAATCTGAAATTGGAGTTAACTTCGATTGAACATCACGAATCATTGTTGCCCAATCAGCGTTAGGATTCCATTCCCTACGAATACGGGTTTTAGTTACAGCGTCATAAAGATTGCAGAAAACTGAATTTTCATCACCAGGAGAAGCAACAATTATCAAAGGCTGAGTAAAATCTTTCACAACAGATGCAGCTAATAAGAATGATTTGGCAAAGTTGGTTTCAATGCCACTGCGGACGATATAAATTTCATCAGCTTGGACAACAATATCTAATTTTAAATTGTCCTTGCCTTTGAAATCCTTATCTGTTAGTCTTAGCTCTAAAACATAACCTGTTAATGCTCTTTGGCTGACAGGAATCTTTTTGTCTTGTTCAATTTCGCAGTTATACCAAGCGTAAATTCGCCCATCAACCTCTAATTTCTTCACGTATAGATAGATTGGCTGTGGTGGATTACAAAGTCCTAGTTTAATTTCAGGCATAATTAGAAATCATCCAGTTCGGTTTGGCTAGAATTAAGAAGTCAGGAGCCAGAAGTCAGAATTGAATTAGCATAACTTGTTAGTAACTTACTGACTTCTTCAAGTTGGATCATTAATTCCGAGGTATCATCGTACCCAAGGTCTCTAGTAAGAATTAAATAAGAAGAACTCAGAAGTCAGAATTCAGTAGTCAGAATAAAAGTTTATGAAAATTCAACAGCTTAACTTATAATTAATCGACTGTGAGATATTATCCTGAATTCTGAATTCTGTATCCTGAATTCTTTTCTAGTATCGACATTCTTCTAAAGACCCTTGTGCTATATTCATAAATCTTACTTTGTCTGCTGTTCCTTTCTTCTTAAATCCCTCAGCTATATTTGCTGGTATCGAAATTGCTGCTCTTCTAAATTGAGAGCTTAAGCCATATATTTCAGATTTAGGAAATTGACTAGTAAGTTTGTAAACGGCTAAAACAAATTGATGTGCTTTTTTCCAAACTATCAAATCTTGGAATGTTCTTGCTGGTTGTCTCATTTATTCTGACTCCTGACTCCTGACTTCTTAATTCTTATGATTGTTTTTGCATTCTAGCTTTGTTCATTTGATAAATTGATTCTTGAATTACAGGTCTTGCAGCTTCTTTAACAGAGGATTTGGCTTGCTGATATAAAAATTGCGTGGCACCTTCTGCATCTTCTTCTGGGTCGATTTGTGCCCATAATGAGCAACCCAATTCCAATGATTCGTAGTCACCTAAGTTAAATTTTCTGTGATAGGTGACAGCAATAGTTTTGATATCCATTAGTTTTTCAACCTCTTAAATTTTCTCTCACGTTTATTGCAGAGATTTTTAGTGTGAGTACGTGTTTTATTCGTCTTGCTTTAAATTAATTCTTCGCTGAGAATTTTTGAATTATAACTTTCGTAATAAATAGGAACCCTACAAACTTTTTATTTGTAGGAAATTTTTTCTTCTTGAAATGCTTATTTCAAAACGGTCACTTCAGCATTTTGTAAAAAGTATTCCCCCAAGCTGAAAACTGTTGTAATATATGTAAGATGTGTAACTGAAGTCAAATTTATGACTTTTCAAGAACTAAGCACTGGCGATTATTTCCGCATTCCTGGCATGAGTACTGGTTACGTTTACAGAAAAGCCAGCGATTCGCATTGCAGCTTGCACGGAATGTTGCAGCCGATTCGAGCGTACACGAGAGTGAAGCGACTGACATCTGCTGAAGTTCACGAGTATTTTGCTATTCAACAGGTATACCGTGAAAAGCTGAAGAAACCAGCTTAGAGATTTAGAACACAGCACAAAGAAGAAACCGTACAGTAACCCTGGATTCAGTGCTTGATGTGCTTACACCAGGGATTGAGGCAAAGGGCGGCTAGCTTGAGTTTTGATTACTGCTCTACTAAAGCAGCTTGAAACACTTGGAAAGTAGTTAAACTTAGTTCAGGAAAAGTTGGTGATTGAAGTTTGTCGCTACCCCGAAATTGAGTAACTTGGTATTCACCATCAACTAAAACATAAATTGATATTGTCGGCTGTTTGGGATTGCCAATAAAGCGCCTACCACCAAAAGCAGCATAGTCAACAATCCAATATTCAGGTATGCCTATTTCTTCGTACTCACCAAATTTCAGAAAATAATCATCCCGCCAATTAGTGCTGACAACTTCTACTGCTAATGGAATTGATGCTGCTTGAGTAACTGTTGACGATTTTTTCCAAAGTGGTTCATTAACCAAGTTAGGTAGATTCAATACCAGTACATCGGGAATATAACCAGATTTTTTATCAACTGATTTGACTAATGCTTGAGTTGGAATCGAATAAGCAAGATTAAAACGACGAATTTCATAATTGAGTTCTCTAATTAAAAATGCTCTGACTAACTCATGTTCTCCTGTCGGCTGCATTTCAACAATTACTCCTTTATGCAATTCATATCTACCGTTTTCTGGCTTCCATTCAATGAACTCTTCAAAGCTAATTGGTTCTGCTAAAGGTTGGAACATGAGACTGTTTTCTTTAATTGCTGAAACTATATTAATTGACAGTTTCCACTACACAGTAGCATAAGAATATCCTCTAAACCTACGTTGAAAGTTTGTCAAAGGTATCGGTGGGAACTGATAGTCCCCACCTTTAATTTTACACCGCTGCTAATTCTGTGCTAACTGAAACTACTTGATACTCCATCAGCCTTCGCCACTCGTCAGCCGTCAGTTGATCAAATGGTTTATCCAACAACTCCTCACAAGCCCTAGTTTCGAGACTAGGCAATACTTCGACCATCGACAATGACCACACGGCATCGAATGCAGAATCACTCTTCACTTGCTGCTGATGCTCTGATGATGCTCTTTTCACCCACCAGCGACCATCAGTGCATCCGGCTGAACCTAGCTTTTTGTCGTTGTTGTAGATACCGTCATCGAGGAGTTCAAAGCCAAATTTCTCACATTCCAAGGCAATTTGTGCCATAACTTCGTTACCCGTAGTATTGGCTGGAACTTTTTGCTTTTGTACAGGTAGTGTGCCTTGCTTGTGGTGCCAAGTGACGTGGCTGTGGCACTTAGCCCAGCTGTTTGCACGGTGTACTTCGGTTGAGTTCACGCTCACTACCCAGCGTTGGGTCACGAAGTCGTCATGATCGTAGGTGATGCTAGCTATTAGTTTGTCGCCAACGTAAATTTCATAGTCGTAGCAGCTGATTTCAATAACGGTGAATTCTTCGGGTGCTAAAACTTCACCCTGTTGTGTGATGTGCTGCTCTAGTTCTGCTTGAGTTATCGTTTGCTCATCAACGACGAAAGAAGCGAAAATTGCTTGCTGTACATGCGTTGTATGGGTCATAATGAAAATCTCCAGTAAATTTGGATAAAAGGCGATCGCAATGTTTCTCAGGCAGGCGATCGCCTTTGTTTTTGATGTACAAAAAAGCGCTGTGCAAATGACAAAACGCTCTCACAACAGAATCAGCGAAGCTGTACAAATCTTTGGATTACGGGCGTATATGCGTAAATAACCAATTTTTCAGACTTAGTTAGGTCATCGGAATCATCTCCGGCGGCTTGAGCATTACAAGTTTGGCTTCCGGCTGCTAGTCCCGGCGGCATTGGGTTTTGTGGGTATCTAAACAGAATTCAGGAGTCAGGAGGCAGAATTCTCTTGCTTGTATTTTGTGCATCTAGCACATGAATAAACGGCGTTTTTGCACCCCCACCAAATTAAAAATTTGGTCTTCAATCAGTCGCGGGTCTAAATCCCCAACTGATGTATTCTGACTCCTGACTCCTGACTCCTTCTTCCATGCTTCGATTTGCAACCCTTTCGCCGTTTAAGTGCAGGCAGTTTGCTCTCCTTAACAATATAATGCAACTTTTAGTTGCATTTATCAACCCCTAATTGCACAATTTTGGTTTCTGTTAAACACAGTAATTCAGCCAAGCTACAGCCAAATACTTTACATAAGCCAGTAACGAGTTCTGGGGAAGCACTTTTGACCTCTGTGAAGGTTTCCATCCGGTTTAAATATTGCCTAGACATATCTACGTCATATTCAGCAAGCTTTTTAGATAAAGTTACTAATGGCATATCACCACGCAATGAGCGCATTTTCTGCCCGCGCTCCTTTGTCCATCTAATAGATCCCACTTCAGTTAGTGGTAACATTACTACCTCTTCTATCTGTTCTTGGCTAGCCATATTATGCAATTTTTAGTTGACAAAAACAAGAGTTAAGTGCAACTATTAGTATCAAGGAAAAAGTGGGAATTATCACCAGATGACAAGTTCATTAAGTTTAGACCTGTGAGATTCTAGTGGAAGGAGTATATGGTGTAGAGAACAAAGTAGAGAATTTTTGAAGCTATTGAAGTCTCATATGAGAAATGTATGGCATTTAATCTATAATTTATTGTTTTTCTATAATCGGTTAGAAAAAAGGACGGTAGCGATCGCTGTTTTGGCATTGCCGCAACTCGTGAAGTATAATGTATTATAAAAGTAATACAATAAAAAAACTACGGTAAAAGCATATGTAGTCCCTCGTTTCAATCAAATTCGGTTCTAGTGGCGAATGCTAACTTGCTCATTCGTTTGATTTCGTCACGAAATTATTTGATTACAGAAAAAGGGAAGATGTCAAAATCAGCAAAGAAAAAAATGGCAACCAGTCGCGAGGTTTATGATCGCATTATCTGGGATGTACGTCTTGATAGCAGCGCTTTTGTTGTCGGTTATATTGAACGTCTTGCATCTACAGGAATCAGAGAAAAACCTCTAACACAATGGGCTACAGATGGGGATATTCCTTGGCATCGCATCCGCTATATCCGTTGCAAAGACGTGGTTGTTTGGGATCGGGAACAGCATTTAGATTTAATTTCCAGTGGAGAGTTACCTGCGGCGGCTTGGAAAAACGAAACTAGAGAAAATACAGGGGGAAAAGTTATCACCGTATTAGATAGCACAGCAATATTTACTCCGCGACCCGTTTATAAATACGATATTCAAGGTTGGCAAGCAAATACACAAAAAGCTGCGTCTGTCAATTTAGAAACTTTGACAATTGCTAGTTTTAACGTGCTTTGTGACCTCTACGACAAGGAGAAAATCGCAACTGAAAAAAGATTACCAGCAATTGTTGAGCAGTTACGTCAATGTAACGCAGATATCATCGCCATACAAGAAGCGACACCAGCTTTAGTAGAGTTACTTTTATCGCAAACTTGGGTACGCAATTATTATATTTCCGAATCCAGCACAGCCGAAAAGGTGCGACCTTACGGTAATTTATTATTGTCGCGTCTGCCTTTTACACTCGTTGAACATCAATTTTCTGGACACAAGCGGGTATTGGTAGGGAGTTGTGAAATTAACGGTCAATTATTGCACATTGCAGTCGTGCATTTAACCAGCGATTACGCTCAAAATGCCCTAGAAAAACGCCAGCATCAACTATCTACCATAGTTGCATATCTACAAACTCTACCAGGAAATAGCTTAATAGCTGGTGACTTCAATACGCGAGGTAACGAACAAAAAGAGATATTAATGGGTGCTGGATATGTCGATATCTGGCAACAACTACATCCAGATGCAGCAGGTTATACATTTGACCCGCAACGTAACGCCTTAGCGGCGTTGATGAGTTTAACAGGAATACCAGTTAGGCTCGATCGCATTTTACTGCTCAATTCAAACCATGATTGGCAAGCGCAGTCTATTGACTTATTCGCTTGTGAACCAATAGCAGATACAGAGGAGAAAATTTATCCATCAGATCATTTTGGTCTTCGTGCAGTTCTAAGAGCAAGAAGACAGGGAGAAACAGAAACTAGACGACGTACAGAGAAGCCTGCATTTCTCAATCCGAGTGATGTGTCTCCTCTATCTACAGTCCGTCCAGTTTATCAAAGTGCTGTAGTTGTGATTCCGCCAGACAATGTTTTACCTGCGATTCAAGTCATCCGTCAGCTTTATGATGCCAGAGTAGAGCGTTGGATGGCTCACATTAATTTACTTTACGGTTTTCTGCCAGAATCCTATTTTGCCGAGGCGGTAGAAATGATTGCGCCTGCACTTGCTCAACTACAACCATTTCAAATTACCTTAGCCGATTTCCAAACATTTACACACCGCAAAAGTTCTACAGCTTGGTTGCGTCCTGTTGTCCAGCCAGAAAATGCATTGCATGAGTTACAGACAGTACTGCAAAATCTGTTTCCGCAATGTAACGAACAAAGCAGCAAAACAAAAGCAGGTTTTACACCCCACCTCAGTGTCGGACAATTCCCCAGTCCAGAAGCAGCTTTGGCTGAGTTACCGCAATGGCATCCAGTTAGTTTTACAGTTGACTCTATCGCCTTAATTAGTCGTCGGGGTGATGAGCCTTTTGTGGTAAGACATATTGTCTATTTGGGAGGAAGTGGAGTCACCCATTCTTCCGAATTGGGGGAGTTGGTTAATAACTTGGAACCTGAACTAACTCCTGCACAGCAATTACAGCGTGACACAGTGTTAGAAGTGGTGACTCAAGCTTGTGCAGAATGTTTAGGTTTTCAACCCTCACTACAGTTATTGGGTTCGGCGCGTCTTGGCATACAAAGTCCCGACAGCGATTTGGATGCTGTGTGTGTGATTCCCAATTATTTATCTGGGGAAGCTTTTCTAGTTAGCGTCCAAGAACGTTTGCAAGGATTGTGCCAAACTCAACTAGTATTAGATGCACGAGTCCCAGTACTGCGCCTGCAATTAGAAGGAATATCCTTAGATTTACTTTACGCAAGGACAGAAAACTACCAATTGGCGAGGAAAAATCCGCAAAACCTTGACCCAATTAGCTTAAAAGCTATTATCGGTTGCTGGGAAGCAGATTTAATTACTGAGGTAGTTAGTAAATATGTATCGCTAAACACCTTCCGGCAGCTATTGCGAGCAGTACGCGCCTGGGCTAAAGCCAGAGATATTTACGGTAATGCTTGGGGTTTCCTGGGTGGTTTCTCCTGGGCGTTACTCTGCGCTTTTTGTTGTAAATCTGACCAAAAATCAGAAACAAGCCTAGAGAAATTACTGGCTAATTTTTTCCAAATTTTGTACCATCATAATTGGCAACAGGCGATTGCACTTACAGATGTAGGTAGACAATATCAGGTACAATCCCCAAGAGACTGGTTACCTGTAGTCACATCAATAGAACCATGTCAGAATACTGCTCGTAATGTCACCCGTTCTACTGCACAGATAATCCAAAGCGAATTTGCTAGAGGTGCAACACTGACTAAGCAAATTTTAGCTGGTGAACAGAAGTGGACAGCTTTATTTGAAACAATCGAGTTACACCAAGAATCAGAAATTTTCTTGATATTAAAGGTGAGTAATCAAGATGAGGATGAGCTAGAAAAATGCTGCGGTATTTTAGCAGGTTACATCGTTGGTTTAATTATTCAGCTTGAGCAACTTGGTATCTTTGTGCGACCTTGGACAGGTATTCAAAAGATGCAGAATACAGCGCGTTTAGTATTGGGTTTGCATCTTATTGCTAATTGTCAAAGCACTACCGTAGAACAGTTAGTGAGAGATTTTTTATCACAGTTAAATTGTCAAAATACTAGTTTTGAGGTGATGCTTTCAAATTAAATTTCTTGCCAATAATTTGAATCACATTGTTCACCATTGCATTGGCAAGCTTTGGATGGTTCTCTGACAAGCCAGAGTTTCCAATCTTTCTTTCTAAGAGCATCAAACTGCTCTCTGGCTACTTCACTATTTTCACTGCTGGAAATGTTTAAGGTAATATGCCAAGATTTACCATGCTTGTTACCTTTTATTCTCTCAAATTTTTGTTGTTTTAATTTAGCAGCTAATTTATCCAAAAGATTACTGTTGAAAGAGACTCTATATCCTAAGTCATTACCATTCTTATCGCGCTTTGTTTCAATCCAATAATCTTTGCCCTCAACCTTTTTACGAAAGCTATATGGATGAGCATTGTGAATCTCCTTCCAGATATGATTCAAAATGGTTTTCTGGCTTTTTTGGCAAGCATGAGAATTACTAAATCCCGTAATGGTAACATGGTAACCACCCCATTTAACATTTTCTTCATATCCTGGCGATAGATAAACAGTATATTTATGCTTGTGTGGTGATGAGCATTCTTTAGAGATATCTTTGTTAATAAAAGTCATTTTCTACTTTCAGTTTGTAATCGTTGATTTCCAAATTTCGAGTATTTCTCGACTAAGTAATAATTTATGAATATACTTACTAACTTCGATTCTTTGAGTTCCTAAACCAGCAACAACTTCATCAGCCGTTCTCGAATTGCTGGGTCGCAATCATCACAATCGACTGACTAAAAACGAACATGGCGTACTTGCACAATCATCCGTTTTAGAGGACGCAAGATTGGATGCCAAGTTGAAGGTTTGAGATCAAGACCTGCATAATGAGCAATTTCCTCTGCAACAGCCTCAATTGCTTTACCTTCCGTGTTGACATGAATAGAAAACCTCTCATCAGATAAGGATCTTAAGCAACGATCAAGTTGATATGCGCCCCAAGATTTACTGCCATCTCCGCGCCGACGCAACCGACGCAAAACCGTTTTGCGAGAAGCCACTAGAGTAAAATGATGCACCTTCCATCCTTCTTTACGCAATGCTTCTACGGTTTGCTCATAGTAAAGAGGATTCACAACGGTCATTGGAACAATAATTTCTCCGGCAAAATTTTCTGCAACATACTGTAGACTCTCAAAAGTAAACTTGCGCCACACCGGATGATCCTGGAAGTCCCTATGCATTGATGGGGGTACAACTTTACGAAGTGCAAAGCCAATTTGTTCAGGATCGAAGACAAAACTACCAGGGATTCGGCTGTTTAGCTCGAAGGCAGTTTGGGTTTTGCCAACTCCAAAGGCTCCATTCAACCAAATGATCATTTCTGACAGGGGCTTTCTTGCATCGACTACAACTTAGCACTAACTTAATTGTAGAACTGCAAACATCCAAAGATAAAACTGCTTTCCAAAGCCATGCGTGAAACCACATTAAGAAAGCAAATAAAGACGCGTCAAAACCAAAAGTGCAGATTGCTGATGTGGAAAATGCAGCGTGGATCGATTCAACTTCATAAAGTCGTGAATGCTATTCAAGCAGTTTTCGCTGATTCTTGAAGTTTAACTGTCGCTAGACTTTCTCAAATCGCTCTCGGCATTGAACAGCATTCTTCCAATGAGGCTAGATCGGCATCAGTCAACCCAACGTTGCGCTTGAGGAGAAGTGATCGCATAAATCCCTACTTGATCGCCAGCTTTTCTTTCCAGCACCCCATCACCGACAGCCACATATTTTTATACTTAAAAAGCCCTGATAAAAATCCAGGGCTTACTTTTGTATGCGGTTTATTAAATGCCAGCCAGAAAATTTTTGCCAGTGCTTTTCTATACAGTTAATCATCCCTCTCTCGATTACTTAAAGATAGTGGGGAAACTACCCATTGTTTACCCATGTTTCTCTGGGTATTTATTTAATAAAGTCTTAAGATTTGTAGATATCTGGGCTAAACACCAAAATGGCTTGATTAACAAGCACTGATGTTGAGGTACAGATGAACCAGAACAGTTGTCTACTTCAAGGGGCTGGAATGCTTCAGTGATTCAGCCATGAGGAATCATAGAGCAAATTACGGACGATAGATATGCTGTTCAACTAGCTCCATGCGAAATCAAAGGTGTGCGGCGGTCTTTTTTGGTTACAGCAAGGAAAGAGGAAACATCTTTGTATTGACTATCTCTGTCGAATAATTCAATAAATAACTTGTCGTTGGCAGACCTCACCGATTTGGATCTGTTGAGTAGCCAATCATTTACGTAATCAAGTGAATAAAAGCTGCTCGGAGCGCGATAAACCACACTGCAAGTGTGGCAAATAAGTAGAGGTAAAACCGAAGTATAACGAGATTGAATGTGCAATGAACTATACTATGCAAGACGCGAAACACAACGAATATCCACGCAGCAAGTACATACACTGTATCTACTTGCTGTGTGATGAACAAATAAAGTACGAGAGCATAAAAAAGTACCGGAATTTCAAACAAGTTTTTCAAGTTATCAGATGGATTAGATACACTTGGGGGTGAAATTTGTGCCAGTGTATTAGATATAGTTAGTTCTTGCGGTTTGAGTTTTCTACTGGTGATGAAATTGATCCGACGGATATACATATACACCCAAACCAATAGTGTCAAAATCATTGATGCAAAGAAGGGAGTGAAAATTGTGTCTTGCCTCATTTGTTTTACCTGTTACTTAAATCTCTCATTCTGCTAATAGGTGAGCGATACATTGCACCATAGAAGGGATGTGAAATTTTTTGTTAATTTCCTTCTTTAAGTGTTGTTGAGATTAAAGCTAATATAGGCTCAGTACGGTAATGCTTCTAGACCTCGATCGAGTACACTTAATTCAACTTGACGAATGATAAGTCCCTTAAAACTGATTTTTGAAGCCATCAACCAAACCCGTAGTCAGGATGAACTACAATTACAAGTTGTGCCCAAAATTGGTGAGTATTTTGCGGCAAAAAGATACTCCATCTTTTTCTTTGAGCAATTACCCTTAGCTGCCGATAAAAATCTTCAGAAAATTCTGAAAATTGCATTATCCATTGAACACAATCCGATAGCGCGTTATTTGGTAGAGCGTCATGCGCCTGTCCATGAAGCATTAGTAATGTCACCAAAGGCTTGGAAAGTTCTTTGTCCCCGCCCAGATCATTGGCACGTCATGGCGGGGCCGATCATTAACCGCCATCAATTAGTCGGCGTAGTAGGTTGCACCCGTGAAAAGTCAATGCCTACCTTTGATACACAAAATCTCACCGATTTGAGTTCTATTTGCTTGCACCTATCTGTTTGGACTGCAACAGTTAATACACAACCTACTGTCACAGCAAAGTCGCAGCACTACCCTTTTCAGAGCGATGCCTGCGGCGGGCTACGCCAACGCTTAACACCTCGTGAGTTGCAAATTGCTCAATTGGTTGCTTCCGGGCTAACTAACGCAGAAATTGGCAATCAACTTTGGATTACTGAAAATTCTGTCAAGCAAGCTCTAAAGCGAATGTTTCGTAAGCTTGAGGTTTCGTCTCGTGCCCAGATGGTTGCACAGCTTTTAGCTAGAAAACATTATTCTCCAGAGGCAAATCTAGATTCATTTTACTTGGCACCAAACTCTACCAGTAACCTTTGAGTTTGGTTCAAGATTTAACCAGGACAGGCAAGATAATGTTCTTCACTGGGCAACAGTTGTCGTGATCGCATCTAAATCGGCGATCGTTTGCGGTGGAAGTTCCATCTCTGCGGCTTTAAGATTCTCGCGCAAATGCTCAAGCGATGAAGTTCCGGGAATCAGCAAGATATTGGGAGAGCGTTGAAGCAGCCATGCGAGCGCCACCTGCATTGGGGTAGCATTCAGAGCGGTGGCGGTGGCATCTAAGACGGATGATTGAAGCGGCGAGAACCCGCCTAACGGAAAGAACGGCACGTAAGCGATCCCTTGCTGTGTGAGTTGGTCGATCAAGGCATCATCGTCGCGGTGCGCCACATTGTACATGTTCTGTACACAGACGATCTCTGTGATGGTTTGCGCCTCCATTACCTGCTTGGGCGTGACGTTGCTTAGGCCCAGGTTGCGGATCAGTCCTTGTTGTTTGAGTTCAACCAGGACGGTCAGCCGTTCTGCGAGGGAATCTTCCGTTGGTTTTTCTCCCCATAGGCGGAGGTTGACGACATCGAGCGCATCGACTCCGAGATTGCGGAGATTGTCGTGAACCGCTTCGATCAGCTCTTGCCGCGATGTGGCGGGTGCCCATGACCCATCATCAGGACGGCGAGCACCGACTTTGGTGACAATGACCAGATCGTCCGGGTAAGGATGCAGTGCTTGTCGAATGATCTGATTAGTAATGTGCGGGCCGTAGAAGTCGCTGGTGTCGATGTGATTGATGCCAAGTGCGATCGCTTCGCGCAAAACGGCAACGGCAGCATTCACATCACGTGGCGGCCCCCAGACTCCCTTACCCGCAAGTTGCATCGCACCGTACCCCAGACGCTTCAATGTGATTGAAGTGTTTGGCAGTGTGAAGCTGCCGCCAAGATTTGTTTGATTTGTTTGTTGAATCATGCTGCTCGTTATGAGTGTTTACAAGTTTGAGTATAGGGAGGGTAATGGCGCGACTGTCTCTGTCCTCGGAGACAATGACGTATTGCGCGTCAACGCGATATTCATGTCTTCCGTCCTTAATTCGTCATCTGCTTGCTTTGCGGGTTGTCAACTCCTGGATATACTGCTGCATCGTGCGGAATTCCCACCTCAAATGGCTTGCAGTATCAGGGTGTTCCCCAGAAAGTCGTATTGGTCTTGTTACAGAATTGAGGCGGCAAATGTCTCTTAAGCATCTCTGGGTTTATGCAGCCACTTTGAAAATTCCAGTTAAGCAGTTCAGTTAAGCCGCCACATCTTATTTCATCGATGCCACGAACTCGGCAAAGCGATCGTCTAACTGTTCACGTGAGGCACGGCGGGCTGCTTCAGAGGAGCCATAGCCCACTTCCAACTCACCTGCGGCAACTCGCGCCATGACCGAGTTGACAAACTCATCCACTGGTACCCCAGAGGTGTGGATGCCAGTCCCGCCTAGATCGGTATTCACCGCAGGGGGAATAATCTCAACGACCTGGATCGAAGTGTCATCCAGTTCAGCGCGCAAAGACATAGTAAATGAATGGAGTGCAGCTTTGGTCGCAGCGTAGACTGGTGCAAACAATGCTGGCACAAACGCCAAACCCGAAGAGATATTGATAATTGCTGCCTGTGGCTGCGCCCGGAAATGCTCCAGCACCAACGATGCCAGATGTATCGGTGCTTCCAGGTTGATTGCAATTTCCTGCTGTCGGCTCGACCATTGAGCAGTATCAGTCGCGAAGCGCTCCCGTCGCTGAATCCCGGCGTTGTTCACAAGCAAGTTAAAATCTGGGTGTTTGGCGATCATCCAAGCAATGAGTTCTTCACGCCCCGTGGCATCTGCAATATCTGCTACACGGGTCTCTAATCCAGGATGCATAGCGCCAGCTTCAGCGAGCTTGTCTGCGCGACGACCACAGATGATCACCTGGCTGCCAGCATCAAGAAAATACTTGGCAATTGCCAGACCGATGCCGCTGCCACCGCCGGTGACGAGTACCGTATTGTGAGAAAGCTGCATGAGTTGTCTCTTAAATATGAGGGCGATATAAGTGATGCTACAGCAGATTAATTTCATTCGACATCGGCTGATGCTTAAACACCCTGTGCGAGGGGTCGAACAATGATTTCGTTGACATCCACATCTTCTGGCTGCTCAATTGCAAAGGCAATGGCACGAGCGATCGCGTCTGCGCTGATGATTGCATCGCGGAATCCCTCCACCCACTGCGCTGCTTCAGCATCAGTGATAGTGCTAGCGAGTTCAGACTGAGTTGCCCCAGGCGAAATAATTGTGACCCGGATATGGGTTGATTCTTGCCGCAATCCCTCAGAGAGCGCCCAAACCGCAAACTTGGTCGCGCAGTACACGGCTGCCGTTGGATACACGTTATGTCCGCCGATCGAGGATAGATTCACAAACTGTCCCGATTGCTGCTGCTTGAAAAGAGGCAGGGCAGCAGCGATGCCATGCAGGACACCACGAATGTTCACATCAATCATCCGGTTCCATTCGTCAATCTTTAACGCTTCTAGCTTTGAGAGCGGCATCAAGCCTGCATTGTTGACCACCACATCAAGGCGACCAAACTTATCCTTAGCAAACTCGACAAAGGCTTGCATGTCTTCGAGACTGGTTACATCCAGGGCACAGTATTCTGCTACGCCGCCTTTGTCGCGGATTTCGGAGACGATCGCTGCGAGGCGATCAGTGCGGCGAGATCCCAGCACAACTCGCAAACCCTTTTGAGCGAGTAATCTGGCAGTGGCTTCACCAATGCCGCTACTCGCGCCTGTAATCAGCACAACTTTTTGGATGTTTTCCTGAGTAGTCATGAGTATTCCTATGTTCTTTTACAGCAATAACTTGAGATGTCTGCGTCGGTTCAGGCAGCAGAGTTACCTTAAAAGCCGCTCTAGTTCACCCTGACAGGTCTGAAATATGCCTGTGCGAACCCACTTTGTTATGGGTGCAAGCAGGAACGTCAATGACATCTAGACGAAAAGGCAAGATCCGCTAGCCGAACTGCTCGACTAGATCGTTGAGGCTATGAGGATTGCGCGCTGTTGCAGCGACGCGATCGCCCCGCTCTAGTGCCGCCTGAGTCCAAGCGCGACCAAACTCCTGTGACGTACCTGTAATAAACCATGTTTTCATCGAAACTCCTTCTGGTTTTATCCTGCGTCATAGGTTGATCGTAGACTTGATCAACTTTTACCGAAATACACAAACCTTGCAGATGATTGCCTAATCCTCTCAAACTAGGGTAGTGTTCTAGATGTGTTGGTGGTTCAAATTTGAAACATGACTCAAGCAAGATGTTAGTCAGGGAATATACTTCTTATAGTGAATTCGTCAGCAGTGTGCCATCAGTAAGGAATCATGCATGACAATCAAGACACTAAATCATCAAACGTGGCAGTGGCCAAATGTGCAGATCTGGCGGCATTAGTCGAGCAGCACACTGATGGTAAGGGCGGGAGTTATCATACAACCGCGATTGATCCCTTAGTCTTCGTGCGACAAAGCAATCCTTGCGTAACTATACAGGAAGTCAGTGAACCACTGTTCGCCATTGTGGTGCAGGGTCAAAAAAAAATATCGCTCAATGAAGAAACCTTTCAGTACGGTATTGCTCAATATCTGGTTCTTTCGGTGGATTTGCCGCTGAGTGTCTGTATGGTAGAGGCGACACCTGTGAAACCATATCTTGGCTTGAAGCTGAAGCTAGACCCAGTCCAACTCTGTGAGATTATTGCTCAAACGAATCTGGGCATCACTCACAAAGAAAATCCAGTCAGAGGCTGGTGTGTCAGCGATGCCGCTCCGCCTTTGATCGATTGCGTTATCCGTTTAACAAAGCTTTTAGATACACCAGAGGATATCCCATTTTTAGCACCGTTGATGATTCGCGAAATCTATTACCGTTTGCTCACAAACAAACAAGGTGAAGCAGTTCGTCAGATTGCTACCGCTGGCAGTAGTATGCAGCGCATTGCTGAAGTGATCAAACAGATTAAAGTTGATTTTACAAAGCCGCTGTCGATTGATGAGCTAGCTGAACAAGCGAATATGTCGGCGGCATCATTCCATCGCCACTTCAAGGCAGTCACCTCAATGAGTCCACTGCAATATCAGAAGCAATTGAGGTTGTTAACGGCCCGACAGATGATGCTTGCCGAGGCGATCAATGCCACTCAAGCTGCTGATCGGGTTGGGTATGAGAGCAAGTCGCAATTCAGCCGCGAATATTCCCGGATGTTTGGTGCACCGCCCATTAAGGATATTGAACGTTTACGGATAGCGTAAACTGCTGGAATTCTTTTGTAATATACGCAGCTTTGCTAGTTTCATTTAGCTCATCATCGTAGCCCGGCAACAGAATCTGCTCCAGATGCTTACCATATTCTAGGGAATTTTTTTGTGGTGGTTTTAAATGCCTTAAGGTATTGAGCCGAGATATGTGTAATTTTAAGCAAGATGGCCTGAAAACTCCTACTATATATAGGTTTCAGCAATTTCAAGTAAAATTGACACAAGGGGACAAATCTTGGGTATCTATCGCTACAAAAACCAGAGTATCTATTAACTTTATTTACAGGTTTTACAACTTAGACAATAAACATCTTTCGCAGTGAATTGTCTAAAACTCTTACAGGGAAAAGATTATGTTCATTTCTACCACAGAGTATTTATAAAACTCTTGGGTAGGCGAAAAGCAATTATTGACCCTCACACTGCAAGTATGCGCGACTGAAATCAGGCGAAACTATTAAAAACGCTAAAAGCCTTATGCAACAAGCTTTTCCAGCCCATCTTGCTCAAAATTACACATATCTCGGCTCAATCCCTAGATGGTAGTTTCTTGCCGTCTAACTCTGGGGTGAGTCCAGCTTTAACTATTATTGCCAATGCGTTGCGAGTTGGCGATCATCTGATTCAACGATTGCATTAATATGATATTGGTAGTGGGAGGCAACTTGATAGCCTTTGCAACAAAACAACGAGTCCTTATCAGTTCGGGAACCCCCACTATCAATGTCAGTCAACTTTATATAATAACTGTTAGTAGTGTTATATATATTGTGAGTAAATTCTTATGACTTCTAAAGATACTAATCTCAAACAAGGTAACGACGCTAAATTTATCTACCGATTTCTTGGAGGTGCTGCGCTTGGTGCTTTTGTTGTCTCTATTCCTATCTCCTATGGGTCTTCGATAGATTTAAACTTAGTTCAATTAGGTATTGCATCATTATTGATTATATCATGTGGGTTACTATCAAGCTTGTGGGGTGAAAAATTTATTGAGGCAGTCACAGGGGTGTTAAATTCTTTTGGTTCTTAAGCCGCAGATATTAGGGACTTCCAGAAGATAAATTATCCCATTTTCAGAGTTGCAGAGGAGAAAGAATCTGCATACACAGCGTTCGCGTAGCGTCCCGCAGGGATGGAATATTTTTTTAATTGGAAGTCTCTTACTAGTGCAGTTTAATGAAATTGATGGAAAAATCACCACTGTGAAAACTGAGATGATGGCAATAGAAAAATTTGCACGTAGCTTGATCGCATTGGAAAAATCTATTCAGATTGTTAGTTTGGTTGAGGTAATAGTTTATTTGGGATACTTGGGATTGAGCAGCTATAAAAGTAATATAAAACCTTCTGTACCTGTTATTTCACCAACAATTTAGAAATAAGAGAATACGGAAATATCAAGTGTATTTCTATCAAAATGACTACATTGTTATCTGTAGTGGATGATTGCCAACTTCAACAAACCCATTTGGAATTGCTGGGATGGTGCATTGTTTGTGGCAGAAAAGAGCAAAGAATGTCCCTGGCTGCCAGCATCGAGAAAATGCTTGGCAATTGCTATACCGATGCCGCTGCCACCTCTCTCATAGGGATTCAATGAAATTTTAACTCAGGTCTGAGAACTGTCATGGTTGTACAGGTGGTAAACTCTAATCTACTGCCCCCAGTGCCATCAATATGGCTTTCTGTGCCTTTGTCAAATTTCTAGCACCCGTGCTTTTTATGCTCACAAAATCATTTTATACTGATGTTTAGGTTTTAGCGATACCTAAGGCACACTACGTGAACGTTTGTTTTTTACCCGACTTTACAAAATCGCGTTGCTCCTGAAAAATATTGGGCACTCAAGTATCGGTTACCCCTTTGTGCACAGCTTCAGCAATCGTTTGTGTAACATCTGCGATTCAATAAATCAGGTAACTTCATTTGCCTCCATTATCTGGTGATTTTACATCAATCCCAAATCTCTCATCGCTTTCCACAAATTAGATCGTCGCTTGTGCTGGACTTTCCATTGGGACAACAAGTTGTGATAATTCTGTGGTGCTAACTCTTGTAAGGCAGACATCCATTGTGCATTCTTCGTATAATCTGAGCTTTTGGATGCTTCTGGTAATGGTACGAAATTATGTAAGTTTGTTTGCCAATAAGCCATTACTCTTGACCACAAATCGGGGGGTGCATATTCTTGGAGGTACGTTCTCCGAGAAAGCTCATCTGGAGTCGATAGTTGCTTTGGTTGAATCACAACCTCATAAAATTTAGGATAAAGGGATTTTCCCTGGTACTTTATTTGGATCAAATCTCTTGTTAACAAATGTATTACATTGTATTCCCAACCCAGTTGTGCTGGATCTCCAGGTAATTTCTCTAACCACTCGATAATTTGTTGCCTAAACCAAGTATGTCCTTTTTCTTCTGTCGTAATACTATCGATTAACCAATGTAACCACCAAGTATCTATGGTTTTTGACGTTGTATAAAAATCTGAGTATCTGTAAGGTGTACTACGTTTAATTATTGATTCACGCCAAGAAGTAAACAAGGATTTCTGAGTATCTTTACTTACTGGTATCTCAGCAAAAGCTTTGAGCATACTCGACCAGTCGTAACAATATTCAAAAGCAATATGCTGAATTTCTAAAGCATTCGCTCGTTCTATTTCTCCCAATTCTCGAACAGCTTGTTGATAATAGCGAAGTAAAGTTTTTTGGTTTTCCCCATTCCCAGGAGCGTAAGAAAATCCGCCCACAACAACAAACAGCAGCGAATTTTCTGGTGTCCAGGGATTTTTATCTTGTTTGTTTTTTAACAACGCATCCAAAGTCTCTTGAATCACTGTGAGACTTTCTCGATATTCCTGTTTACCCAATAAATCCTCAATTACAGGTAACCCATTTTGCCATTGCTGCGAAATAGTAGCCCGCAGATTGTTCAAATATATCTCTGGTGTTGCAAATTCCTGCATCAATTCCATGTAAATGATATGCCAATAGGAGTAAGTGTTTTCCAGTTCCGACTTCCACTCTTTACTTTCTCTATTGGCTGTCATGTCGTCTAAAATTATTTTTTTTTGAACATCAGATAAATTAGAGAAAAAATCGATTACAGCTTCATCATTTAAACTGGTATCAGTAAATTCTTCTGACCATTCCCTAATTTTTTGAGCTAATTTGAACCCATCTTGTCTTTGTGACTGCACCAACAACCACTCCCACTCCAACAAGCAGCTTGTTGTTGCTCCTTCCAAATTAATGCCGTTAGCAATTTCCATCCAGTCGGGTATACCATTAGAAATTTCGCTTTCTGCTGCTAACAAACTGGCTGCAAAACCATCGTCATTACTAAAGCCATTCTCAAAAGCTGTTTTTACCAATGGCTTCATCTGTTGTGCAACTACTTCTAAATCTTCAACAAAAGTACAATCATCAAAATAAGGTTCTTCCCAGCTGGCTTCTTGAACTATATATTTCCCCTCTTCTTGGGATGCTTGCCAAATAATCTGATTCCATTGTTCCCATAGTTGCGACCAAGTTTGAGCTAATTTTGCTAAAGAAGTTGGTCGTTCTTGACTTGTTTTTACCTGTTCTACTGTTTGAGGTGGAGTGATGATTTGAGTTAAAGTTTCCCGGGTATTCGCTTGCAGTTGAGCAAATGCAGTTTCTCGCTGTTCGTCAGATAAAACCACAAATAAGGAGTCGAGTAGCTGGGAAATTTCACCTTCGGTAAGTGCTTCAAGGATGCGCGAACCAACAGAGGTTTCTTGTTTAAGATTACCCTGAGAATTGCTCTGGCTCTTTTTTGGCATCTCCTAAATCCCCTTAGCATTACATAAATAGCCTATTTCAACCAGAGGTAACGAGCAGAACTGTCAAATATTATTTAACAAACGTCAACCTTGAATTTCCAACTCTAGAAATCTCAACACCTTCTCCTCCAAATGAGTCAAATAAGCCCGCTTCAGCTTCCCCAAGGACTCCAGAAAGCTCTGCACTGATTCCTCCAGCCCACTTGAATACACCCGTGAAGTGCGATTGCATTCTCCTGCATCTGCTGATAATCCTGCGCCTGAACTGCCCTAGAACGAGCTAGATAAAAAGCGATCGCCTGCCTCAATGGTTCATACCCCATTGAATAAACCGTATAATCAAGTACACCTGCACGTGAGCGACAATGACGAGCTAATAACTTTTATAATTTTCCCAATCCCCAATCCCTCATGCTCAATGTTTACCATAAGAAGAAAGGTTAGCGGGAATCCCTCATGAATTTGTTGACTTACGTGATGCATCTAGTAGGTTCTGGTGCTTTCGCCTACTACAGTGCTGCTCAGATCCGTGACTCTAAAACTCGCCCTAATATCCTGGCTGGGTTTCAGTTAGCAGAATCTGGTTCTGTGCCTTTTTTGACAGCACTAAGCGAACGTGCTGCAGCCGAGGGCGACACATGGTTAGCCCAAAAGCTCAAACAACACGCATCAGATGAAACTCGGCACGGTCAAATTTTCGCTCACGGCTTAAAACAACTCAATAAACAAGTTATCGATTGGAAGAGTCAACCCCAAACCACATCTACAGATAAATCACAACAGCAGCGTAGTCCATTTTTTGCCGCCTTCTTTGAAGGTTACACTCCAGAACAACTAAAACCTGCTGTGATTGACTGGAATGTCTTCATGGGTAGCACTTACATTCTGGAGTTAGATGCTAGCAAAGACTTTCCGAGGATGGCGAAGGCATTACCCGATGATGAACCTATTGCTCGCAATTTGAAACTGGGTATTTTGAGTGTCGCCAAAGATGAAACTACTCATGCTGCTTATCTTTATGAAGCAATGACACGGCGAATGTCTCTTACCCAAGTACAAGAGCTTATAGATGAGTGGCGGACTCGCAAAGTCAACGCGACTTTTGCATTTGCTAGTAATCTGTTACAAGGCAAATCACCAAATCGTTCTCTAGTACAAGATAGTATGCCTTCACAAAAAGATTCTCAACTGATTGGAACGTAAATTCGACGGTTTATTTGGTGTCCATTTAGCTAGTACAGTTCGGCGGAAATGAGCCAAGTATTAGACAGCCAACACTTTACCTTTATATGTCCACTTAAAAGGTTTAGCCATTGTTGTATTGAAATAGTCGATAA
>NZ_JACJPX010000093.1 GCF_014696315.1 Calothrix membranacea FACHB-236 | reverse complement strand
CGTGCCACACCCGGTTCCCTTATTTTCCGCCTAAACTGTTTTGACTCTACTTTCTTAGTTTCTCACAATAATGGTTGGTTTATTTACGCCGTGCTGTACTAGACATAAAAAACCTCTCCCTGCCTTGAACTAAAGTTCAAGGCAGGGAAAAGTTTATCGGATTTAACCCTCATTTGTCACTCTAAGCAGAGGAAAATACAAAATCGGGGTGAGTCAGGAATATAAAAAGTGGGGAAGTGAGCCGATAAACACTTTTATTGAAGTTTAGCAAATCCTAATAATAGTTGAGGAATAGAAAAAACTGTGAGCCAAGGCTGAATTAAGTTAAATTCTCTAATAATCTACTTAGATTTTTAACAGTGCTGTTTGCTCGTTCCAACGCATTAATATCCACAATATGAATATCAATCGATTGCAAGAACTCAAGCAAAAACTGACTCATGACGCAGACTTGTCTAATATCTGGTTATTTTATATGGATCATTTTGCAGATCATCCACAATTTACTGATATGGGTGAGCCTACCCATAATGAATATCTAGATACTGTCATCCGCAAGACTTGTCACCAAATGTTTGGCAGGGCAATAAAGATTACTGACTTTATATCGATTTACATTGCAAAGTATCATTTTTTTCATGGGCCTTTCCAGGCTGAACGGAGTATTGGGGGTGTGATTTATTTCGACGATATAAAAATTGGGTTAATAGCAGTGTCGGCAGATTATCCTCCTACCGATGCGGTTAAGTATTCACGTTTTTCTGAAGTGCTTCAATTGCCGACACATAATCGCAATGAGCTCAATTGAGATGAGGTAACGCAAAAGCACTCTCCAGAAATGCGAGCAAGATTAAAATTTTAGATAGATTCGGACAACAAACCTGACATATCTAATACTCGCGCTGACCAAGCACTAGCTTGCTCGGACATATTTCTGCGTTCATTCTCATCAGACCAAAGACTATCAAACTTTAATTTCCACCGTGCTAGTTGAACTTGAATATTGACTAATTCTTCGGCATATTCCGGTTCAATTTCTGCTGCTGTCCATTCGATAAAATACATAGTTTCATCTGCCACACTTGCAACTGCTTCCGGGTAAGCAGTGTTACAAAATGTTCTCAACCTGGCTAAATTAGAAGCTATATGTCCTAAGCGATTTGATGGATTTTCTCTTTGAAACCTTGCTTGTTTTTCATCTAATTTCTGGTTCATAACCACCGATTAACTCCTGAGTAATTTGTTGAACACGTTCTTGAATTGCTGGGTCTTGAATTAGCATCGAGCGATTATTCTGACTGGGGCGTATGTTAATAATCGATTCATCAGCTATCGATAGATGTTATTGCCCTTGATCCCAATCTTCAATTACCAATCCACTGACACGACTAAATTCTCTGATGTTGTGCGTGACTAATGTTAAATTATGTGTCAAAGCAATAGCTGCTATTTGAAAATCGTTAGGGCCAATAGGCGTTCCACTCGCTAATAATTCTGCACGAATTCTGCCGTAAACCAGTGCTGTAGAATCATCAAAAGGCAGAGAAACAAACAACTTGAGAAACTCTTGCTGTCTGAAGAACGTTCTGGTGGGGTCAATGCTTCTCATTGCGCCATAGAACAACTCTGCTTTGACTACTGAACACACAGCAATATCTTTGACATTTGTTGACCGTAAGCGTTCTCGAATAGAGAGTGACCTCCCGTTAAGATAACGAGCGCAGACATTGGTATCTAGTAAATACCTCACACAATTTCTTCCCTTATCTCAAAATCACCTTCGTAGTCAATAACAATTGGATCGTCCTGACAACTACCGTAAGTCTGTTCAAAAAATCCTGGTGGCCATCCCAATTCTTGGGGTGTTTTTGCAGGTGCTGATGGTTCTATTTGTTGATAAATCACCATGACTTCCATTTCTTTGTCTGTGATGCCAACAGGAATTTCAAGGTGCAAAATGCCATCAGATCCAACATGAGAACATAACTTAATACTTTGCATTACTGTTTTCTCCTAGTTTTTGGTTGATTGAGAATTATGTGGTATCTCATCTATGATGCCGTATTCTTTTTCAATCAAGCTCAACACTTTCTCCTCCAACGCCGTCAAATAAGCCCGCTTCAACTTCCCCAAAGACTCCAAAAACTTCTGCACGGATTCCTCCAGCCCACTGGAGTACACCCGATTGATACGCTCGCATATCTCTTGCACCTGCTGGCAATCCTCCGGTAGATATTCGTAGGACTTGAGATGCTTCAGCCCAACCGTCAGTTCTCCATCCCAAGTCCTCACGGTACAACTGAAGTCATTCACTTGAGTGACAATTGCCCAGCAACCGCCTTTACCCCTGAGTTCGGGATTGTCCTTTGCTAAGATTTGGCAGATTTCACCTAACTGGTAGGTGTTGGGTACTTGGGTTGGCTCCCAATACGGTTCGGTTAAGTTCTCAGCGGTGTTAATTACAGAGAAAGTGAGTGTTTGCAATTTAGCTCTTGATTTTCTATGTATGGGCTTTTTGTTTGGCAATTTGGCTCTGGTTGTTTTGATATGACGAAGCAGCTACAACACCAAATACAAAACGAGTTTTCTAGGCGATCGCCTACGACATAGGTGCATGACTAGCTTTATGATCGAATAGCCACTGTGCAAGAGTACAAAAAATTTACTATTGTGCTTCACCAATTAGGGTAAATGCTGCCCAATCTCTGGGAGAAGGGTACTGTTTCATGGTAGACAGCATTGCCTGCCGTAGTGCTTGGGCTTTGTCTGGATTGTGCTGTAGATTTTGATAAAATTCTTTCATCAACTCGCTAGTGGGAGCATCCGGTACTGACCAGAGAGATACAATCACGCTGGGTACGCCTGCGGAGATTAAGCTGCGAGACAGTCCAATAACTCCATCCCCGGTAATTTCACCTCTGCCAGTATCACAGGCGCTTAAGACAGCTAATTCAGCATTCAGTTTCAAATCGAGGATTTCATTGGCAGTGAGCCAGCCAGAGTCGTTACCAGCGGGTGCAAGAGCGATCGCGCTTTCCAAGCCTTGTACACTATCAAATATTCCATGTGTTGCGAAATGAATTAATTGTGCTTGGGGCAGTAACTTGAGAATGGCTTCTTTGGTGGCAACTTTTCCTGTAATCGCTTGAGTACCAAATAACTGAGCCACCTTTTTGGCTTCTTCCTCAGCACCAGGAAGATTATCTAATTGCTGGGGTGGTATTCCTCTAAAAGGCATCACGGGATTGCCTACAACTACAGCATTTCTTGGAACAGTAACTTTTGGGGGGTTTTGAGCGCTAGAGCCAAGTTTAAAGCCAAGGCTCTGTTGTTTTTGATGAGTTAAAGCTAAAACCTGAATTGATGGCGCGGTAAGAATTGTATGTTTTTCAATCAGGTATTTACCTTGCTGATCTTGTAAAGCTGCAAAAGGCACCAAAAACAGCGAGTCGTGAGGAATGAATACCACATGAGCATTAGGATTGGTAGGTAGTAGGTCAGCAATTGGTTGGATCAGCAGTTGATATGTTTGCTTGAAGGTGCCTCGATTTCTCCCAGTAGTAGCAGCAACTCGTAATTTTTCTACCATGTCTGCTATGTTAGTGCCCAATGAATGCAAACTGCTGCGACGAAATGCTACTTTACCTGTAGGCTGGATTACCCAAATGAAGAGTTCATTACCTGCAATTGTATATTCAACTAGTGTGGCATTTTGAGTTTTGGCTATTTGTTTAATCTGCTCGATATTAGGGGTAGGAATGGTAAGTTGTTGTGTGGATGAAGAAAAGCGTTTTGCCAGTAATTCCACAAATGCTCTAGCGCGTCCTCGCTCGGAAATTTCCAGTGCTTGCTCGGTTTTATCTTGTTGAACAAGAACTTGCTGCAAAGTGAGATAAGGCTTAAGCTGGATTTCAAAAAGCGAGCGATAATCTGCATCTTGCAATCCTATTCGTAGAGACTCTAGCAATTCAATACCTGCAAATAGTTGTTTTTCAGCCTCAACCGATTTACCAGTTAAGCTTAAAACGTATCCAAGTTGAATTAGCTTATCTGCTTTACTACGAGAAGAATCAGTCTGTTGAGACATAGCGAGCGCTTGTTTGAGATACTCAATCCCTTTGGGATAATCTCCTAACTGTATATAGAGCATACCGATCTCTTGAACTAAACCCACATCGGGATTTAAGCCTTGGGCTTTTAGGGAGGTAAGTATTTCTTGGAAGTATTTCTGAGCTTCGGGAAGATTGCCATATACGCTAGACATTACTCCCAAATTTTGAGTAATTTGCCTCTCCGTATTCCCATCTTTTGCTTTACGAGCGCGGGTTAATGCTTGTTGTAAATATTGCTTACCTTGTTCGGCATTACCTAACTTAAAAGAGGAGAAACCCAAAGCTTGTAAAGCCACGACTTCAGCAGAATAATTGTTGATTTTGCGAGCAATTGACAAGAGTTGATTTGAGTATTCTATAGCTTTACTTGGGTTGAATGCTGTATAGATACTAATAAGCACAGTCAAGGGTTCAAATTGTTCTGATAAATCCTGAGATTTAGTTGCTTCTGCCAAGGCTTGTTGAGCATAATAAAGCATCTTTTCGTAGTTACCCAGTTGTCCGTAAGAGTTAGCAATGAGAGTTAGAGCAGAGACGGCACTAGGGTTAGCAATATCCTTTTTAGGCATTTTTATGATTACAGAACCATTATCAGAAGTAACTGTCGTAGGCTCACCGAATAGTATATATTCCTGCACGCATTTGACTGCATCTCTATGAATAATTTCTAAACCTTTTTCAGCCTGGTCAATCGCTTGAGCATAGCTACCCAAATAGAAATTTAGATCAGCCAAACGTTCCCGTACTTCCAATTCTAATGCACAATTATTATCTTCAATTGCTAATTCTAGACTTTGACGAATTGAATCAACTGCTTTATCTTTCTGACATAATTTTAGATAAGTTTCCGATAGTTTAAATAGAGATCTATAATTTATAGAAAGTCTAAAAGAATAACTGAATTTTGAAATATTAGGAAAAGATCCCGGTCTAAACTCTTCTTGCGCGGCGGAAAACTGTTTCTTATAAAATTGAATAGCTGAATTATAATCTCCTAACTTAAAATAACTATCACCAATATCCTCAAATGCTTCAGCCTTAAAGTATGAAACTCCCACTCCAAGTTTTAGCTTGTGCGCCAGAGACAGTTTTTGTTGAGCATACTTAATCGCTTTTTGGTAATCCTTTAAATCAGTATACGCATCGAAAGTAGCTCTTAAAGCGTGAAGTTCATCCCCACAACTTCGCAATTGCCTTGACATTTCTAGCATCCGTTTGGCAGACTCAACCTCTTTCATAGTGTTTCCAGAATTTCTGTAAACCCTCCGTAAAAATTCCCAATTTAAGAACTCTCCTATATAATTTCCATCATTTTTATAAAATTCAATGAGATTTTCAGAAGCTTCTAAGATACTTCTATAATTATCCAGAGAATAATTATTATGACGCATATCTTTTATTAGCTGAGGTGTAAGCTGTACTGGCAAATAACTGCTTATGAAAAGCTCTTCGTTATCTTTATAAGATAACTCTATATCAAGTGAATTTAATTCAGTCAATACATTTTTTCTGAAAGAATCTTTAGTATCTCCTAGGAAAAGGCCTGCCAATAGGATTCCTCTATACAATAATCCCGTGCGAGTGACATCCCGGAAAGTTAAATAGTGAGAGAAAGAAGATTGTCTAACTACTGGAAGAACCTCCTGACGAACGGTTTGTAAGGCTTCTTCATCCTGACTTAAAAAAAGATTAGCCCTGAATTGGCTTATATATCGTTTTAAATTAGTTATAAGCTTTGGGTAAATGTAGTCTTCGTACTCGCAACTACTGGAGATGGTTTGATTTTTAGTCCAATCTGGCAAAATTTCTCTGCGCGAACTAGCTTGTTGTTGAGCGATTGCTAATGCTTGCCGAGCAAACTCTACAGTTTTTGGGTAAGGAGGTTCTTCTAGACTAAGATAAACGTCTCCGAGTTCATGTAGGGTATCCTCTTCACCATCGCGATCGCCAAGTTGTCGATAAATAACCAAAGCTTTTTCTAAAGCTTCTTGACGATGTTTATCTTCAGATAATACGTTCCTTCCTTCTTCTAGTAACCGATCGGCCTCATCTTTAAGAGGTGAAGCTGATTGGGTTTGCGCTAGTAAGGGGACAGGTTCGGTTGGGATCTTGCTCATTCCAACTAATGGCTTTGTATTCTGCGTTGATGCCATAACTGACTCTGATATCAACAACCCACTCATCAATAGTGCCAAACTCCTCCCAGCAAACCTAGCAATTAAGTACCAGCTAACTCCATACCATTCGCTGCAACTCTTCATAAATTAATGAATGTATAATTTGTTATACTAAATTAGCTTACAGTGTTACTAAGTAGCTGTTGAAGCTGCTGGAGATAAACAGATTTGTAACTTAAAGGAAAAGATGGCCAAAATTAAAGGATAAAATGGCCGCCATTAAAACCTGGAATGCTTATTTAAGTTTGTTAATATTTGCTAATATTTGTGCCTTAATATTTGCATTAAAATCTGCCAATATTCCACTCGACTCTACCTTTCGGTGGGTACCTGGTGACTCGTCACTGCTTCATTCCTGAGAGTTCTTCGTTAAGGAGGCAAGGTTCTTCTGTCCTGTCGCCTTAATGTCTTCAGCAAGGTCTTGAGGGGAGACGTAAGTAGTAAAGTCTCTGCGCTCAAGCTGGTCAAGTCCCTTGTAATTTTCCCACTCTTTAAATGTACGGAGATTATTCAAAATTTTATTAGGATTCTTATATCTATGTTTTTGACAAACTTAATTTTATTAAAATTAATTTCTTCACCAAGCATCTATGTAAATTATGATAGCCAAAATACTCCTTTAACATTCTTGAATAAGAAAGATGTTGAGTTATCAGAACAGTCAAAATCAAAAATGCTTATTGCTGAGATTATTGTCAGCGGTATAGAGGGTAAAATCAAAGATGAAGTTTCCCAAGTAATTCATATAAAACCGGGTCAGACTGTAACTTTATCTCAACTGCAAAAAAACAAAGATGCTATCAAAAACACTGGTTATTTTGCTGAAGTGCGATTTATCTCTGAGGATACCCCTAAAGGCAAGCGAGTAACCTTTGAAGTACAGCCTAATCCAGTATTGAAATCTGTAAAGATAAAAGGTGGTCGTCCTGATTTTCGTTACTTAGCTGAGGGCTTGTTGGAACCAGATGGGCTCAAAGATTTAGGAGTTGGCGCTATCTTTAACAGCCATCGTTTAGAAGACATAATTAATAAATTTAATCAAGAATTTACTCAAAATCCTAAAAAAGACTATGATATCTTCTGGGATCAAGAACTTACTTTCAAGCATATTACTAGTGATGGAACTCTTACTCTAGAGATAGTACCAAAAATAATTGGGAGTATTAAAATTTACTCTCTAAATGCTAATGGAGAATATACAGATACTCACAACAAGCCTATTTCTGGAAAAACTTCAAAGCTTACTATTATAAGTCAGTTAGGACTAAAAATTGGAAACATATATGAGCGTGAACGCGATGAAGCATTAATAGACAGATTGCTTGATATGAAACTGTTTCAGAGCGTAGGACTTGGAATCAAACTAAGCAAAAATCCTCATAAATTAATTTTTATAGTTTTGTTAGATGAGAAGAATGCGGCCGAGCTAAAATTTGACGAAGCACAACAGATAGAAGCTCAAGGAACATTAAAATCTAAACAGCAAGCAATCACCAAATATGAAGAGGCACTTCACGCCTTCCGAACTATAAAAATTAATAGGAGCGTTTACAAGCCAGATGCAACCGCAAGAATAGAACCAGTAAAAATAAACAGGTTTGCAATTACAAGCTCTCACAGTGAAGATGACATAATCAATGCCATCGCTAATAGTTACAAAGATTTAGGTGAGTTTCAAATAGCACTCAAATATTATAATCAAGCACTTCAGTTATTACAAAAGGAGGGAGATTTAGATAAACAGGCTACGATGCTAGCCCAAATTGCGGAGATTTACGACTTTTTAGGCGCACCTGATAAAGCGCAGGACATTTACAAAAAAGTACTCCAGATATGGCTTACTAGCTGGAAAAAAACTCTAGCAAGAGAACAACAGAATGGCACCCAAAAGCGTGAAGAGATATCGCCATCACCTAATGACGCGAAGGCAATATTAGAACGTGGGTTGCAACGTTGGCGAGTTGAGGGAAACCGCAAGCAAATGGCTAGTACGCTTCTATCCCTTGCATGGTTTGCACACATAAACAGCACCCAACAATCGCTTGACTATCTCAACGAAGCATTGACAGTATTCCAAGCTTTGGAAAATCGCGCGATGGAAGCTGAAACACTCACTCTCATTGCTAAAGCCTACAACAAATTAGGTAAGAAGCAGCAAGCGCTTAACTCATATAGGCAAGCATTGTTGCTGTGGCGGACTGTAAGTTACCAGCGTGATGAAACTCAGAAAACGAACTTTTTCTCCTTATTCTTCAGAGAACCTGGCCTACCTGAAAAGATAGCTGTTCTGCACTACAAATTGGGACAAAATCAACAGGCTATCGACTTTTTCAACCAGGCACTAATGTGGAGTGCAGCAACTCCACCTAGCATATATGAAGCCAATGTTCTCCAGAATATTGCTGGGATTTACGAAAGAATAGGTCTCTTTCAGCAATCATTTGATTATCTTAACGAGGCGTTGCTGATCTCTCAATCATTAGGAAACCGTTTTGAAGAAGCTAACACTCTATCTATCACAGCTTTAGTCTACATAAACTTGGCTGAAAATCAGAAGGCGCTCAAATTTTTAAATCAGGCTTTGCCTATTCATCGAGCCTTAAATAATAAGGCTGGAGAAGCAGAAAATCTTTATCTTCAAGCTATGGTTTATTTCAACCTAGGTGAAAAAACCAAAGCCATTGATTACTTCAATCAGTCTCTACCACTCTGGCTTACTATAGGTAACAAATCGAAAGAAGCTGAAATACTTTACTACAGTGCTAACCTGGAACGCGATCGCGGCAACATTAACGAAGCTTTAACTAAGGTAGAATCAGCTATCCAAATTATTGAGTCACTGCGAACTAAAGTTGCTAGTCAGGAACTACGTACCTCATTCTTTGCTACAAAACAAGATTACTATGAATTGTACATTAATCTGCTAATGCAACTGCACAAGAATGAACCATTAAAAGGTTATGAAAAACAAGCACTGCAAGTGAGCGAACGAGCTAGAGCACGTAGCCTTTTAGAAATCCTTCAGGAAGCTCGTGCAGATATTCGTCAAGGTGTTAACCCTGAATTACTACAGCGCGAACATATCTTGCAGCAACAATTAGATGCACTAGAGAAACAGAGGGTACAGCTATTTAGTGCTAACCCTACTGAAGCACAAAAAGCTGATTTAGAAAAAAAACAAGAACTACTTCTGACACATTATCAAGAACTCCAAGCAGAGATCCGAGGTAATAGTCCTCGCTACGCAGCGCTAACTCAACCTCAGCCCTTGACTGTTTCGGAAATTCAACAACAAGTACTTGATAATGATACTGTACTTTTAGAATACTATCTGGGTAAAAATCGCAGCTATTTATGGGCAGTTACTAAAACTGGAATCACCAGCTATGAGCTACCTAAACGAGAAGAAATAGAGGCAGTTGTTAAGCGTTTCAAGCAAGAGGAGTTGCTATCGCCCCAACTCAGAACTAGGCGAGTTGGTGACAATAAAGCGTCAGTTATTCTTAGCAAGATACTTCTGGTACCAGTAGCCGATAAAATAAAACAAAAACGATTACTTATTGTTAGTGATGGTATATTACAATATATTCCATTTGCCGCTTTGCCTTTACCTATTAACAGTAACTTAGAGGTTGGCTCTGGAAATACAAAGCAAAATTTTTCACCTCTATTGATAGAAGAAAACGAAATTATCAGCTTACCGTCAGCTTCAACATTAGCTGTTTTACGGCAGGAATTAGCTCAACGTAAACCAGTACCTAAAACAGTTGCTTTACTAGCAGATCCGGTTTTTAGTGCAGATGATCCACGGGTGAAAACATCTTTAGCAAATTTTAGCGATACATTATCTCAAAAATTAACTTTAAACAATGACAATCAATACATCGAACCTCTAAAAAAATCAGCAAGAGAAGCAGACATTAACTTTAGCAGATTAGATTTTACACGCACTGAAGCTCAAGAGATTTTCAAACTTTTTGCTGGTGATGGTAAACAAGCATTAGATTTTGCTGCTTCTCGCACGACAGCAATAAACCCAGATTTAGGACAATACAAGATTGTGCATTTTGCAACTCATGGTATTCTGAACAGCATTAATCCAGGGTTATCAGGAATTGTACTTTCTCTAGTTGATGAAAAAGGCAATCCTCAAAATGGATTTTTGCGGCTTCATGATATTTATAATCTCAACCTGCCAGTAGAATTAGTGGTACTAAGTGCTTGTGAAACTGGCTTAGGTCAAGATATTAAAGGTGAAGGGTTAGTAGGCTTAACTCGCGGTTTTATGTATGCAGGTGCATCAAAAGTAGTCGTAAGCTTGTGGAGTGTGAACGATCAAGCAACAGCAGAACTGATGACTAAATTTTATACAAAAATGCTCAAAGAAAAGCTCCAGCCAGCAGCAGCATTGCGAGCAGCGCAAATTGAAATGTTAAACACACAATGGAAAGCCCCCTATTATTGGGCGGCTTTTGTAATTCAAGGTGAGTGGAAATAAGTTGTTACAATCAGCAGACTGAAAAGTTTTGCCAACATCAAAAATTAGTAGTCTGTGGTACCTTTTTTGGAAAAAAGTGCAAAAGCTAATTGCCTGGGATAAAGTATAAATTTAGCTTATTTAACAAGTGTTAACCTTGAATTTCCGACTCCAGCACCCTCAACACCTTCTGTTCCAACCCCGTCAAATAAGCCCGCTTCAGCTTCCCCAACGATTCCAGAAACCTCTGCACTGATTCCTCCAGCCCACTTGAATACACCCGTGAAATGCGATTGCATATCTCCTGCATCTGCTGACAATCCTCTGCTAGGTATTCGTAAGACTTCAGATGCTTCAGCCCAACCGTCAGTTCTCCATCCCAAGTCCTCACGGTGCAAGTGAAGTCATTCACTTGAGTAACAATCGCCCAGCAACCGCCTTTGCCCCTGAGTTCGGGATTGTCTTTGGCTAAGATTTGGCAGACTTCACCCAACTGGTAGCTGTTAGGTACTTGGGTTCGCTCCATGATGCGCTGCACGATATCTTTGACGATTTTACCAGTCGGTACTTTACCGCCAGCTTTCTGTACTGCTTGTTGCCACACTTGCTGTTGCTGCTGGGGTTCTAGCTTAGTGAGTGGGCGAATTTGTCCTTCGGCTGTTGGCAAAATGTCCACAATTTGTGGACATTCAGTGAGATTGTCCACAACGATAGCCGCATCAATTAACTGATAAGAACGGGAACGATTGTAACCAAATCTATCTTTGCAATACTCCTCAAATGTGCGATGGGTGGAGCGATAGAGTCTGCGATCGCGTAGTTCCGCCAGTGCCTTACCCGCCTCAAAAAACGCTCTCTCGACTTTGCGTTCAAGATGCAAGCGATCGCTTTGTTCTTCTGGTGTTAATTCTGGGACTTCAACAGCAGTAACGTCAATGGTTACTACATCCTGATTGTGGTGAGGAGAGATATCTTGCGGGTTAGCTGTTGGTTGTAAGTCACTGGATGTAGAGGTGGCTTTTTTTCGCTTACGGGGTGGGATATTCATGATTCCACCTCTTTTGGTTCAGTGGCATTTGCTCAATTCAATTGCAGATAGAGTTGAATTTTGATGTTATGAGCAATTACTGTTGGGCTTACCATTGTTAACAATAAAGGCTCACTACAGGACGTTGGAGCATGACAGCTAACGATCATCAACGTTTTATTGAGCTAATGTTTTATCCAACTTCTTGGGCTAAGGCAGCTTTCACTTCTGCATCAAAATCTACATTAAGAGCTTCAGAAAGTTTTCGCAAAGTTTCACGAGGTAAAGATTTTGCATCTTCGCTTTCAATACGGTAAAGGTTAGCAACACTCATACCCGCTTGTGCTGCAACCCATGTTGGTGATAATCCTTTAGCCTCACGAATTTCTCTAATTCGTTTGCCCAACCCAGGCAGATCAACAGACAAAGTAACTTGCATTAAGTTCATAAATTCACGCCTCCATTAATGTACACAGATCATAGCGTTTCTTTCCTCACGTTTCAAGCATAACTTTTCTAGTATCGCTTGACAAGTAATACTGTAAAATATAAGCTAAAAGTATTCGCAGCTACCTTATAACCTAAAAAGTTCTTTTGACTGCTGACACTGCTGTGAATAAACAAAAACAAAGACGACCGCGTTTCTTGGCCGGAGCAGCGATCGCCTTTTGCAAAACATCCACCATACTGATGGAGTACCAATAAATTATGACCTATCTCAAATACACTCATCAACAGCTGCAACACAAATCCATAGCCAGACTAAAGCAAATCTATTGTGAAGTCGGCTGCACAGTTGAGGTACTTGACAAGCGGTGCAAGGATGCCTGGATGAGTGCGATCGCCGAGTACCAGGCAATCAGAGTTGAGACAGTAGTTGATGCTGCCCCCGATGAACAAGCCATAGCCCAAGCCGAACTTGACCAGTACATCACAGACCAAGCCGAAGCCATAGCCCCACAACTGACTACAGTAGAAATCAATTGCTACCACTACGAAGTTTACGCACTTAAGCAACTGGTCGCCTACATCGCCTACGACTACGACGAATTTGTCACGCAACCTTGGGTAGTCATGGTTAACGGTGAAGAAAAATTCCGCCATACGACAGTCGCCCGATGCCAAAGATTCATCGAATGGCAGCACAAAGATGGAAAACTTAACCCACAAACTGAAGTACCAGAAGCCCCAACAATTTTAGAAATCTCGTTTTATGACCAAGAGGCATTTGTTGGGGATGAATTGGTAGCGAGCATTAGCTATGACCACGGAAATTACCAGAATTTGTACTGGCGGGTAATGATTAACGGACAAGAGATTTTTCGAGACATTAGCCCTGCTAGATGTCACAGCTATATCAAACAACAGTACCAGCAAGGCAAACTTCCATTGCAAGAGCAGTTAGAACCGGAAGAACCCTGGGCTACTGGTAACGAAATCATGGCTGAGATTTTTACTGAATGCGAAAAGTATGGGTTTGAAATGCTCGAAGATGGCATTTACCAGAATGACATAAAGCTGGGTAAAGTCGAATGCACTGACGGTCGCTGGTGGGTAATACGTGCAGCACAGGAAAACCAATGCATACCCTGTAACTCGGCAGCAGATGCTGTGCAGTCGTTGTTCGAGAGCGCAGTTGATGAATATTTGGGATATCGGCTACTTGAACACCTCAGCCCTGGAGAATGGCGATCGCTTCTTTCTGGTACAGCCCAGGGTCAAGAATTGCTAACAGTCTAAAACCAACTGTGGGCAGCAATTTCCACTGCTGCTCACTCCAATTAACAAATTCAGATAGCGGTGTTACATCAATACCACTCCTTTACCCTGCGTCAAAAATTGGGAGATAGTATGGACGCAATTATAAAGTACGAAAGTCACGACAGCTTATTTGACCAAATTAAACAGGTTGATACCGATGGATCTGAGTATTGGTTGGCCCGTGAATTAATGCCTATTTTGGGATATCAACAATGGCGGCGGCTTGAAGATGCCATCTCTAGAGCTATCACTGCTTGTAAAAACATTGGGCAGGAGTGCGAAAAACACTTTTTGCCATTGCCGGCCAAAAGTACTGGAGGCAGGCCCAGAGACGATTTTAAGCTCAGTCGCTATGGTTGCTACTTAACGGCAATGAATGGGGATTCCCGAAAACCAGAGATAGCTGCTGCACAAACTTACTTCGCAGTAAAAACTCGTGAAGCAGAGTTAGCCCCACAAAATTCAGAACTACTTGCTCAACTATTGGAGAAATTTGAACAGCAGAACCAGGTAATCGAGGAACAAGGGAAAGCCATCGCCCAACTGCAATCCCAAATCCAAAACCTACTGCCCTCATCAGCCGACTTCATCCCGCCAGGCTGGAATGAAGAAGTATGGCAAAAGCTTCCGCCACAGGACAAACACCACTTCCGTTATATCTTCCGTCGTCGTGGCTTTCGGCCTTCCGGACAAGGCAAAAATGAGCAACTGACATTACCTGTTGTCACTACTGAGCAATTGAAGCAACGACAAAGGACAGAATTTGAGCAGCTCGTCGGTGAGTCCTCAGCCCAGGAGAAAGAAAAGTTAGAAGCAGCAAAACAAGAAGCATTGAAACAACTTTGGTCACAAGGAGAACAAGATGATACAGATGTCCCTTTTTAATCAACCAACCCCAGTTTTACCAGTCACTTATTATCCAGAGTTCCTTAGCCAAGAAGAAGCTGGCGTATTATACCAACACTGTCTGAAGCTGCAATGGCAACAGAACCAAATCAAAATGGTCGGTAAAACTTTACTTGTACCCCGGTTGGAATGCATCTACGGTGACGAAGGTTGTGAGTATTTGTATTCCAAAAGCGTGCTATTAAAACCATTGCCTTGGGCTGAAGTTCTGGCCGAGTTGAGGGACAGGATTAGTGCTGTTACTGGCTACAGCTTCCGTATCGTCATTGGCAACCAGTATAGAAGTGGACAGGACAGCATCGGTTGGCACGCAGATAATGAATCGTCGATGGGTGTTAATCCAGCGATGCCTTCGGCAACGTCAAAGACGAACGCATCTGTAAGTTTGGGTGCGGAGCGGAAATTTCAGATAAAGCCCATCGGGGGTAAGCCAACTGATTTCTGGTTGGAGCATGGGAGTTTGCTGGTAATGCACCCTGGTTGTCAGTCCACACATCTACATCAAGTTCCCAAGACCAAGAAATTGGTTAGCACAAGAATTAACTTAACTTTTCGTCCGCATGTAGGAGGTAGAAGATGAGTGCTGTTGTCTCTACCGAAAAAGCATCTGTGCTGGTGATATTGCGGCGAGAGTATCTGGATATTACTGGTAACTTCTGTGCGGCCAAGCTGATTGAGTATTTCCGACATTGGACAAAGTGGAAGCTCAAAAATCACCGCACTCCTTGGGTTTACCAGCCACTCAAGCGAATTTACACTGACCTGATGGGTGAGCATAGTCTTCATGTCATTAGAAGTGCGATCGCACTGCTTGAGAGCATGGGTCTTATCGAGAAGCAAAAAAATCCTGGAAATAAGCAAGATAAGACTTGGCAGTATAAATTACACCAAGATGTACTTAATCGTCTACTAGAACACCGCAAGTGCAAAACTGAACCTTCAGAATTCAATGGAGAACAACACCATAGATCAGATCCTGAAACTACTAAACCACAACAAAACACTGCTGTTGGGGAAGTAAAGGATGAAGAAGTAGAAGAAAGCCAATATGAGCCAGTTCGCCAAGCACCAGAACCAGAGCAACCCCAGACTACTCACTTTGTTGATGAATTAGAACTAGATCACTCAACTAGCGAGATAGATTCTCATGAAGAGGAATATTCCGAGCCGGAAGTTGAAGTCAGTTCAAGTACGGATAACCCCAGCAAGCACGAGATTGCTGAGGTCTGTACAGAGTTACGGCGGTTACGAATAAACCCAGAGCCATGTTTGGGGGTGGTGAAGAAATATTGGGTGAATGTGCCTGGGGCGATCGCACGAGTGAAGGAAGGAATTCATGAAGGCTGGTGTGATAATCCGACTGGGTTGTTTATCAATAGTTGCAAAAGTGGGGCTACGGGCAAGAATACAGTAACGAGCGATGTGAGTACTTGGTTCGAGTGGGCAAGGAAACAGAGGATTGTGATTGCGATGTCTGGTAGTGTCGTTTTTACACCGGATGGGGATGCGGTGGAAGTACAGGAGATGATGCGGCGGAAACCGCATCAGCTAAGAGAGTAAGCAGTAAGCCAACGCTTTCAACTAGTTGCATAATTGAGAACTCGCTTCCATTCCCAGCGCCAAGCAGTCTCTACCGTTATTTCTTTGCCATTGGTAAATTTGATGAATTCTCTACCATCTTCATAGCATATGTCAGCAACAAGTTGATTACGCACATCATACCCCCACATGGATGCTGCGGCATTCCACCATCTTTGCCCTGGCGATTCCAACATTGGTAGTTCCAAATAATCATCACGCCATGCTTTTGGCTTCCACTGCTCAACTAAAGCACGAATCAAAATTGCATTTGGGAAAATTTGTTTCTCATTTTGATGCAACCATAGCACGTAATCGATAGTGCTCCTGAAAGCATCCTCTAGCCCGTAATTGCCAGCTTCCAGAGCGCTTTGGACTTCATCAGAAAAAAAGTTAACGCCGATGCTAACTAACGCTCGCTCGTATTTTTTGAAGATTTCGTATTCTATCGAGTCCTTTTCCCACAACCACACTCAACTATCTCCAAACAATTCATTGCAAGTGTTCTTCACTCCATCATACTTTCAAGTTTATCTATGAACCATGATTGCTCTGGTAAAGTTGAGCGTACCAAAGGTATATTGTTGGATAACAATAATATTTTCCTTACTGAATGCGCGAATAGATAGATGTTTAAAAGTTGATTTCGGCAAATGAGGCTAAAATATTGGCACATAAGACTTTTGGGGCAACACTTCATCAAAGTACCCGCGCACTTTATCTAGACTGGGTTTTCAGCGTTTACATACTGATTAACCATAATGTTTTATGCTATTATTAGCTCATTCGCGCAACAGAACCTTGAAAAGTGAATACAGCTTCTATTTCAGGCTTCCGCCGTTGAAATTTCATTTACTCCCTATTAGGGATTGAAACTTCTAAATGAAACAGCTAACTCTGAAATTGAAAGTTGAAATTTCATTTACTCCCTATTAGGGATTGAAACCAATAGAAGCAAGGGGAATGCGGATTATAGACTGGGTTGAAATTTCATTTACTCCCTATTAGGGATTGAAACGGCATTTGGCAATTCATCACTGATGCTTATTATGTTGAAATTTCATTTACTCCCTATTAGGGATTGAAACGTCTTTGATTTGATATTGAATCCAGGGATATGCATCGTTGAAATTTCATTTACTCCCTATTAGGGATTGAAACACTTTCAAGTAAGCACGCGGAAACTGAGGACTTGCTGTTGAAATTTCATTTACTCCCTATTAGGGATTGAAACCAACTAGGAGGGCAAGAAGAGCCGCAAGAAACTATTGTTGAAATTTCATTTACTCCCTATTAGGGATTGAAACTTGCTGATTTAGAAAAAGCTTTGTGCATCCTAGAAGTTGAAATTTCATTTACTCCCTATTAGGGATTGAAACCAGAAGTCATTAGCCCCGCTCCTACGGCATTTGACGTTGAAATTTCATTTACTCCCTATTAGGGATTGAAACCTATTGTCTCATGACACAAATGTAAGCGACAGATTCAGAGCAGTTGAAATTTCATTTACTCCCTATTAGGGATTGAAACAACTTTTCTGCTTTCTATGACCAAGCTAATTTCTGTTGAAATTTCATTTACTCCCTATTAGGGATTGAAACCGCTTCAACGCAGCCAGCATTTTATTTGCAGTTGCCGGAGGTTGAAATTTCATTTACTCCCTATTAGGGATTGAAACGTTACCTCTATCACCAAGCACGACATTGAGGAAGAGGAGTTGAAATTTCATTTACTCCCTATTAGGGATTGAAACTTGCTACCTTAGTGCTACTAAAAAAATGTCTTCTAGTTGAAATTTCATTTACTCCCTATTAGGGATTGAAACATCTGGCATAATTTGATCACTTTCTTATTACTCAAGGAAGTTGAAATTTCATTTACTCCCTATTAGGGATTGAAACGGTTACATCAAGGACTAATTGCACGTGGGAAGACGTTGAAATTTCATTTACTCCCTATTAGGGATTGAAACAGGTTAACCACGCCTCCAACATTTGCTGATGTGTGGTTGAAATTTCATTTACTCCCTATTAGGGATTGAAACTTTTCTCGCGGTAACTTCGTATTTATCCGCAATGGGGTTGAAATTTCATTTACTCCCTATTAGGGATTGAAACGTTCGTCACTCCAAGCTTGGCGAACGCTTGAGGTTGAAATTTCATTTACTCCCTATTAGGGATTGAAACTCTTCGTAGTAGGTTCCCGCCAAATCCTCCATCAGTTGAAATTTCATTTACTCCCTATTAGGGATTGAAACGTAGCTCAAATTCACGCCCATTAAGATTGAATTTTGTTGAAATTTCATTTACTCCCTATTAGGGATTGAAACAAAAAAACAACCGGAGCAGAAGCAAGTAACAACATGTTGAAATTTCATTTACTCCCTATTAGGGATTGAAACCATCATCATCCAATCGCCTAGCATCAACGGGAAGAGTTGAAATTTCATTTACTCCCTATTAGGGATTGAAACGTTTATTGTGGGAATGCAGGGTGATGAATAAAAAGTTGAAATTTCATTTACTCCCTATTAGGGATTGAAACAAGTAATTTCTCTTTTTGGGCTTGAATCGAAGATGTTGAAATTTCATTTACTCCCTATTAGGGATTGAAACTGAAGATTATGTGCTGACCCAAACCATTGACACTGGTGGCGTTGAAATTTCATTTACTCCCTATTAGGGATTGAAACTTGTGGGCTATTTGCTAAATCCTTGAAAGCTCTAGTTGAAATTTCATTTACTCCCTATTAGGGATTGAAACTGCAGACATCCCCCTAGGGGGAACAAAACCTACGGTTGAAATTTCATTTACTCCCTATTAGGGATTGAAACAAGATAAATCCCTTCTTCTATGAGGAAGCTGGGGAGTTGAAATTTCATTTACTCCCTATTAGGGATTGAAACTATTCCTGAGTATGACGAAAGCTTTCCATGAAATTGTTGAAATTTCATTTACTCCCTATTAGGGATTGAAACCATCTACGGCTTTACCTACACCACCGTTGACAAAAAGTTGAAATTTCATTTACTCCCTATTAGGGATTGAAACTCAACCCCGCAATTGGCCCCTTTGAAGCATTCCGTTGAAATTTCATTTACTCCCTATTAGGGATTGAAACTCCAGGTATGTTATCGCTAGTGTCTCCGTATAACGGTTGAAATTTCATTTACTCCCTATTAGGGATTGAAACGGCTTACCTAGAATTTCTGCCTCTGAAAGGCTAGGTTGAAATTTCATTTACTCCCTATTAGGGATTGAAACTATTTATGGTACTAACACAGATACCATTCCAGAAAGTTGAAATTTCATTTACTCTCTATTAGGAATTGAAACTGTACAAATCAATGCTTTAGATATGCTCAATAATGGATAGGGCTGTTTACTGTGATATTCTTGATAGTAATCTCAAGGCTGCCCTCAATGCGGCTGCTTCCACATACCCACTTTGGATGTAATTGCTATTTTCTGAGCCTGTTCAAAAGCCAGATGATTCGGGCATTCCACCTCTGACTGGTGCATTTTAGCCAAGCCATTCTTGAGTAATTCTTCTTGAAAACTGTCCTCCAGAGCACCCTTACCATAAGCCATTACTTCTGCAACAGTACGTCCCTTACTATTTTTTTGTACTGGAATAATCATTACTTCGTTATCAGCATCAGCAACTAAAGATTGCAATTTATGTTTTGCTTCATTCCCTACTGCTTGTCCTGAAGCTTTGTCCTGTTTGACTTCAAGAACATCAATGCCACAAAGCTGAACTTGCATTTGGCTACCATCGGTTTGGCGAACTGTTAGGGTATCGCCATCTGCAACATCGGTAACTATCCATTGTTCACTTAAAGCAATAGATGAGTTGTTAGTTTTTTGAAAAATTAAGATAGCGATGAAAGCAACTCCAATGAGCGCAGCCAAAATCATTAAAATTCTCTGCGATGACTTCATGTGATGGGTTGTGTTCTAAGTTATACACGTAGCTACTATTTTAACTGCAACTCAAAAAGCCAATGATACTCTTGGGGAGGCGATCGCTCTACCTGTCAAATCCTGGCTGTCCCTATACTGTTACAGCATCAACAGATTTGCCAATTCCCCTAAATAAAGAGCTAAACCAAGTTTCTAGTTCATTTTTTGGCTTTATACGCACGAAAGCCATACATAACTTATTTACAATTTCTTTAAAAAAATTGGTAACAATTTCCTAATTAATGCTCTTGTGGTTTTTGACGATCAACATACAAGCTGGACTAAACACTCAATACTATTTTCGACAGTTTACTAGAACATGGATTTCATCAACCAAGCACAAAAGTTAGCATCTCAGGTTAGAGATAAAGTTCAGGAAGTGGCAAATAATACAGTCAACGGTCTAGATGAAGTGGTTGATGGCATTAAGAATACTACTGTAGAGATTACCACTTCAAGCATTAATGCAGTCGCTGATTTGCAAGGATTATCAACTACAGCAGCACAGCAAGGTCTTCAAACTGTACAAAATGTTAGTAAAGCATTTGAAGCAGCTGCTATTGGGGCTACTACCTCTAGTCTAGTGATAGCTGATGCTCTGCAAAACTTACCTTCGACAGCCACAGAATTAGCAGCAGAAATGCCCAAGATTGCCAATAGGTTGAGGTATCGTGCTGGTTTAAGAGTTGGCGACTCTCCGCGATCAGACTCCGATGTCATCAAGCTTTTTGAGAAAATCCCTGGTACATCCAAGCTAGGAGCTAACGAACGGACTATTCGTCAATTTCTCAGCGATAAACATGGTAGTCATATCATTCCACGCTCGCAGGGTGGCTCAAATGGAGCTGACAACATTCTTTGGGAAGTAGGCATTGATAATATCCGTCGTGGCGCGGAAGTTATGACTGTTGGGGAGCAGTTCTATATCCGGGTTTATAATGCAGTAGATTCTATTGTCAGCAATTCTCTTACAATTGCTAGACTTGGTATTACTGCAACGGGAACCGCTATTCTCACCCAAGTAATAGTGACAGCGATTTCATATTCTTTGGATCTTTACCGAGGCGACATCACTGTTGAAGAATATAAAACTTTAATTTTAGAAACAGCAAAAGCAGCAGGTATTGCTACACCAATTGTTTTTCTCTTGTTGGTAGCTGTGTTGGCTCTATTTCCAGAGTTTACAGTTATATTGTCAGCACCAGTGGTGATTGCAGGTTTCAATGCCTTATTTGGTATGAGTATTGCTGTACCGATCATTCAATCGTTGGTTCGCCATACCCAAGCTGGTGGTTTTGGCAATGAAGCTGCTGAAGCTTACAAAGGTTTGTTTGGTGATTCTGGTGATTCTGCACTTGCTTGACTGACAAAAATACTTTGTGGGGCAATCATCAAACGTTCACGCAGTGTGTCGTAGGTATCGCTCTTTACAAGGTATTATTTATCCAACCACAATCTAAGTTTGGGCGATTCTAATTTCGTTGACTGGAAATTATTAAACTATTGTCTCTTTTTCAGTCGAGGAGTTAAGTGTTCTGGAATATTTTCTAATTGAATGGCGTTACAACCAAATTGATAAGCAGTCTCCACTGATTTACCTGCCCCAATAGCATCATAAAATCCTGTGGAAAATTTAATCGCAGCTTGGTCTCCAATAGCTTTACTCATACCAATTACATGATTAATATGCTCGACGATAGCATCTGCCTGTACCTCAGAATAACAAGCGTTGAGCAGAACACACTCAATATGATGAGCACATAATTCAAATAATATTTTTAAAGCTCCTGTACTGACAAGCTTTGAATTGCCATCTTCATCTTGGATTAATAGTCCATCTTCACCAGTTCCATGTCCACAAAAATGGACGATTTGTGGCTCGATATCTAGCAAAGCTCGACGTAAATCATCAGCTTTTACAGCCCATCTTTGCTCTAATTTGAATTGATGACGCTTCTCGGAACGGCGTAAACCTTCATCAATTTCATGCACCTCTTTGTCTAAACGCAGCCTTGCTTCATTCACTGGACTTGATGTCAGAATTAAAATTACCTTCATTGTTATATCCTGCTGCTTACACATCAGTGCCTGAATTTTAGCAATAAATTTTTTACTATCAAAATTTTGCTTACTAAAAAAAATAGCTCCATTCTCTGTAACTAAATCAGCAGAATCTTGAGTAGTTAAATGGGGCGTTCCGCTCACTGCTATTGCTGGTATTTGTCGTTCGCTAGCTAATTCGATTAATTGAGTTCCCAATTTTTGCGGCGAAATCGATGAATCGCCTAAACCAATATCAGTAACTAATAAATCCCATTGGCTTTCGTTAAGGGATTTATAAGCTTCATCAAAAGTTTTCACAACTCTAATGTCTAATTTATTAGTATCTTGCAGAGCACGACGAATTTTTTCTTGAAGAATACTCTGCCATTCTGAGCCATCTTCAACTAGAAGCACTTTCAAATATTTCATCTCAATTCCTGCACTTAATTTTGTAACTGTAGTTACTGCTACAAATTCATACCAATTTAAACAAGAATGCGACAGATGCGTAGTGCCGTGGCCAGCCTCTTGTGGGGCGGACATCTTGTCCACCCCACAAGAAGCTCTCCTACTTACATTTGTAGCGATCATTCTTCAAATTGGTATCAGATACCCGATTTGTAAATTGGCAAGATTACAGAAAACTTTGTTCCTGCATCAAGGGTACTATTCACTAATATTTTTCCTCCTAATCGCTCAACATAAAATCTTGTCCACCATAATCCAAAACCCATGCCTCTTCTCGCATTTTTTGTTGAATAATCAGGCTGGAAAATCTTTTCTAAATTTTCTTGGGCAATACCTACACCAGAATCAGTAACACTGATTTGCACAAAACCTTCTTCGTCAGTTCTAGCGTCAATTGATAACTCACCTCCTAGTGCATTTTTCATCAGTATGGCATCTACAGCATTTTGGATGAGGTTATCGAAGACATATATCAATTGCTGTTTACCTGCAAATACTTCCGGTAATCTGGCACAAATATGCAAATTTTGCTGAATATTTAAACTTATCTGCATTTGATTTATTGCTTGCATTACTACTTTTTTGACACGAAGAGGTTGACGTTGTTCTTGCAGCCAAATTTTCAAACATTCAGCATCCTCTAAAACCTTATTTGCTAAGGAAAAAATTTCAAATGCCTTGCGGCGATCGCCATCATCATTTTCATCAAGGATATCTTGCGCCCAGATACGAATAGCACCAACATAATTATTTATCTTATGAACTAACGGGCCTGCTAGTTCACCTAAGGTAGCTATTGCTTCTGTCTTCACAAGTTGTTCTTTAGTTTCTGCGTTTTGGATCGCAATAACTGCTAAATCAGCTAACACTTCTAACCTGCGTAAATCCCCTTGGTCAAATTCTTTGGGTTTACGTCCTTCTACGTTAAGTACACCAAGTACACCACGGTCTTTATCTAACAAAGGCACACATAATTCTGAGCGCACATTAGTAAAGCAGGGTTGATAGCGGATATCGGACTGAACATCATTGACTAATGCAGGCTGACGATGAGTAGCAACCCAACCTGTAATTCCTTTGTCTAGAGTGCCGTATTTTGGAGCTTGAGTAGTTGGTATACTTTCAGGATAACTAACCTTCGTGACTAGCAATTTATTCACAGAATCTAACAACCGAATGGTGCCTAATTCGGCTCCCGTGATTTGTACTGATTGCTGTACAATCAATTTCAACAGTTCATTTTCTTCTAATGTCGTAATAATCTGGCGGTCAATACTGCTTAATGTCTGTAACCATCGTTGATTTTTAATAGCAGTTGCGGCGGAGGAAGCTAAAGTATTAATAATTTGTTTCTCTTCGCCCGAAAAATCATGAGGTCGCCGATAATTAATGAACATAACTCCAACAATGTCTCGCTCTACCCTGAGTAAAACTCCAGCTACAGATTGAATTTTTTCTCGTTGACTAAAAGCTGAGTCTTTAAATATAGGCTCATTTGAGACTATTGAAGCATAGATATTTTCTCCATGTTTTATCATTAAAAATGGTACATCTTGCTGATCAAGCTTTGTATCTTTCATTTTTTGCTCTTCTTTCAGACGACCTGCATAACTAACTTCAGGTAAAAAATCATCTTCGGTCTGAATATATGCATAAATAGTCACTACATCGGCTGCAAGGACATTTAAAGTGTTCCAGGCAATATGTCCTAATAAATCGGCATTTTCTGGTATCCGACTGAGTGATTGAGCAACTGAATGAATCGTGGCTAATTGGCGCGCTTTATCAAGCATCTGTTGATAGGTGATTGCGTGCCAGATGGCATCAACTGCATGACGAGCAAACAGTTCTCCCCATTGCAACTCTTCTTGATTAAATTGATGTTCGCGCTGAAAGTGTACGTATAAAACTCCTACACCAATAGGCTCTAGTTGTCTTTGGCTAGTTTGATGTTGATGATTACTACTATCTCGATCAAGGGCAGTGATTTCCTCTATACTTGCGTTGCTACCATTGAGTAATAAGGGAAAAGCTGCATAAGTTCGAGAACCTTCTTTAACAGCTATGGGGTTAAAAGAACTTGGCTGTGAATTTTCGTTGGCTTTGGGTAAATCTGGTAAAAATTTAGGTTTACCCTCAATAATAGCTTGCCAGCCTAACCCATTTAAACTTGGGTTGCGCGGTGGAAAGTCTTTGAGAAGCTGATGGTCAATACAGCCTGCACAAACTTCGTAAATATAATGGTTTTTCTGTGGTTCCCACAAAAAGTGTAGTGTAGTGAAGTCAGCTTTTAAAATGTGCCTAGCATTTTCAGCAACAGTTTCTAATACGTAACGCAGACGTGCTTTACGAATATCTAGCGCTCTTTGAGCTACAAGTTTAGCTAATGCGATCGCTTGTTGATGGGTGATTTTGGTGTCACAATTCTCATAACCTGCTTCTACAGAGCCAATTACTTTCGGTGGAGTATAACCTGGTATTGGCTTCATACTGATAATAGTATGTTGCTTTTCAGTATCAATTTCTTGAGGAATGAAATTCTCTTCCCAATCATACTGTTCAAACCAATCCTCTAGAATTTTGCCGCTTTCATCTCGAATCAGAATAATCGGCGTAAAAATGCGGACAAGATTATGATGGTCGAATGTTTCAAAAATCCAACTATCAAAGCGTTCATTTTGTCCGGAGATAATCTCTGTGTGGCATTCTTTAACTATATCTGCTTGAATATCTCGTAATTCTGGATCGTCCTCCAGGTAATGTCTGGCTCGATTCACCCAATTTTTACCGATACCAATTCCATGTACTGCTTCAATAGTGTTTGATGCAGGCATGACTAAGGAGATATTGACAAAATCAAATCCCAATGAATCTTGAATTTCATGGCAAATGCGATCGAGAATTAATTCTAAGCGAAAGAGTTCAGTTGTCGCTTTGGCTATTTGGTTTTCAGCTTGGAGAATTTGCTGTTCAAATGCTTTGCAATCTTCTGAAAAATCTTGAGAATTGTGCATACAAATTTCCTGTGAGTGATGAATTACTAAAAGTTGGGTGGGTGTAGCGATCAGCGATCGCTCCTTGATGGAGAACGCAGGGGATACCTACGCCAACCTCAAGGACGAAGGCACTCCATAACTGCTGATGCCGTTGGGTTTTGGGTCAAGCGATATTTAACGCCAAGATTCTAAAATGACCGTTGTCGTGATTAAACACAACAAGATAATTCCCAGCTTAGAAAACCAATTGCTTGCAACCGGCAGTAGCATAACAACAGTATGTGAAGCTCCAAAACTAATGAATAAAATAGACATAATCGCAAAAGCGAATATTGCTAGCAAAAAATATTTGAGGAACTGAGCAGTGAATTGCAACAGCAAACTATAGTGTCTTGGTGTCATGGCTATAAACTCCAATCAGATTATTTATCATTCAATTTATTGGTCATGGACAGATGCTTAATTCACACCACAAATTTAGGCATTTTGGACTCTCCCAGATTTAATTAATTGGCATTATCTGTTAGCAATGGATATGCAAAGCTGCGACATCGATTTGGTGATTTATATCGATGTTTTGCGAATAAATATTTAATTCAATTGTTTGCAAATACTTTCATGAAGGCAATCCAGCCCAAAAATGCATGTGTTGGAGTTATGCTCTCATCACTTGCGAAATAAAGCTTAAATTTTGTGGGCTACTAATGGCGAATGCTGAAACCGTTTTACCTCTCGTATTAGATGATGCTGCATTTTAAAGCGCTAGGTTTGGTCACGGAATCAGGAAACTCTTCACATCCTCACAACAACACTCAACTTTGTCTTAGCCTTAACTCAGGCCCCATTGAATTTCTCTGAATCCAATTTGATTGATTTGTTTAAACCTAGCTATTTTCTTTTCACAGTGTTAAGAAAACTTTCTACTGCTGAAGAAAGGAACATACTTGATTAGTAAACACCTATGTACATGTAAATATTAAGCAAGAATTCGCTGGCAAATTGTAGCAAAATATACAATATAAGAACTCTATATTGACGAAAAGCCTGTTTTAAATTACATGTCGTATAAAAGATGCAAAATTAATAAATTAAGTATAAGAGACTACAAATAACGAATATATTTGAGGTTTACTGTAAATTAGATTGACAAATACTAGCTCTAGAATCAAGAGTATGAGTAAAGAAAGTATGGAAGACCAAGAAGAACTCAGGAAAATGCTTCACTTCTTCCTAGAAAAAATGGGAGCAACTCAGGTAGAACTCTCAAAAGGGATGGATGTGAGCCGACCAGTTGTGATTGAATTTCTCAATCAGGAAAAAAAAAGGTTACCAGTTAATCGCCAAAACTTAATCAAACTTTGCACAACTCTGCAAAACAATAAACCATCGAAAAGAAAATCAAAAGTAGAGGGTGAAAAAACCTCCCAAGATATCGAATCTCATCCTCATGCTAACGAACTACGAGAATTATTGGGAGAGATTGGGACTGACGAACTATTAGAGTCGGCTGGTTTTTTACCAAATAACGCTAGTATTATTAAAGTCAGCCCAGAAAGGTTTTTTCAAATTGCTCAAGTGGTGGCATTGCTTGAGTTTTTAGAGGTTGAAGACTTAGTACCTACGACTCAAGAGTTTTTAGCGATCGCAAATAACAAAATAGCAATTGCTAACAAAGGACATTTTAAATATCAAGAGAACGACTATCTAACATCTCTGATTGATAATCTCTGGGAATCGCACCCAACACTTGGTTTAAAACTGAGACTGGAAGTAATTGACAAGCTAGAGCGGACTAGGGACAGGCTCAAAGCTGGAGGTAAGACAAAATTCACCAAGCAAGAAGCTATCAGATTATTCATCAGCATTGCGATCAAAGAGCAAATGCTAAAAAATCTTCCCAACCTTCACATTAGAGTCCAAAAGACAGAGTTTCAAACTCTATCTCGATATGTTAATGCAGAGGAGGAATATAGTGATTTATACGCTCAATTCGTACAAATAGGTCATCAAGCAGAATGTGCTCTCAAAACTCCAGGTTCATGCTTGACAATGCAACCACAAGCCAAGTCTCTTGATTCCCTCACTCCCGTGATTATGGCTTTAGTGACTTGTAGCTTTAGTTATGATGGCGAATCATCTCACGAGCTGATTGAATGGATGTACACTTCTGGCAATACAATCGTTGAGAATGCTATAGGTGCTTTGAGTCTACACATGGGCTTGGCTGAGCATGTAGCTAACGTCAGCATCTCAACTAAAACCCTAGACAGCAGTATTGATTCTTTAGTGGAAACGACAGTAATTATCGGCAATAGACCCCATTATCAAGGAATTTGGGTTGATCGGGACTCGATGATTACTATGCTACAAGCGATCGTCTATGCTGCTAAACAATGGATAGGCGATCAAAGTACATCCGGCAAACTGGATCTGCAAATCTATACTTCAGCCTGTAAGGCTCTCTCTGATTTAAGAAAGCGATTAACTAGAGCCAGAAGAGCTTTTCAAAAATTTCAATTTCTTGATGAAGAATGTCAAACAGTTGAGATTAAGAAAATTGCTTATACAGCCAGGGAAGAATTGAAGAAAATTCCTCAAGAGGATATTTACTTTTCATATCGACTCAACTTTTATCGCTGCTATTTTCTCACAAAACGCTTGGAGTTAAGACAATCAAATTTTCAAGGAAATATCCGTAACGCCCAACTACTGATTCAAGAAATGAACCAAGTCCTTGAGGAAGACCAAAAAGTTAAACAAGAACTTGTTCCTGTCCAAGCTCTCATTCAATCGGAAGTTTATTTGTATGAGCTTTCTTGTGGTCACGAGGCGAACTTATTTGATAAAACTAAAAGAAGTCAGTGGCTAGGATTAGAAAGATGGGACAGTCAAATTAAAGAAGCAATTAAACTAGGATATTGTTACAAAGATCCTGGTTGGGATGTGTATCTAGCATTATCAGAAATGTATGGGAATGTTGCCCGCATAGAGTTTTATCTTGCTGATGACAAAAGCTCTCTTTCAGTTGCCGCAGAAAATTTCCTCAGAGCAGCTCACTACGCATTACGTATTGGTTTAGCTCAACGAGCTTCTCGATGGTTAGCATTTGCAGGCAGAGCCTGGATCAGGCTAGGAGAAGATAATTTGCCAAAACAGGCATCTAAGTTTGCTGATAAACTTGCTAAAACGGATTTAACTGCTGGTCACAGTAATAATTTTTGGCAAGCCGTGCTTTCAGAAATTTATTTACTTGATGGAGAATATTTATTATTAATTCAAGATGATGCTACCACTGCGTTGGAGATTTTTTTAAAGGCACTCAAAGGCGCTGTATATTTAAGCTTGAATAGACGGATTTGTGACGCACTTTTTAATATTTCCAGGTGTTCAGAAAAGATTAGCAATTTCAGTGTCAAAGAAGGACTGAGTAGAGTTTTTAGGGAAGAAGATAGCTTAACCAAATCCAACGAGAATAAATTAAACCCCATGAAAAATCTCACTTCTGAGAAAGTTTTAGATTTACTATGTAAACTCTGGAGTAGAGAAGATAATCCTAGTTGGTATCAAGTAGGGGGTGAGTTTTCTCAACTTGCCGCCAGTATTTGGCAGGAATGGCATCGTGATACTCAGCCTGGAGCTACTACTAAACATCCAATTGCTGAACTGATTGAGAAAAAAGTTTGGCTTGGGCGAGTTTAAGCTAATTGACCTGAGTTCGGGTTAAGAAGGTTTATTCAAGCTTAAATGCCTGAAACAACGCAAGCTCGTTCACAGATTCTAGAGTAAAGCTACGGCTTAATCAGGGTTTCAGCTTATCCCGAACTCAGGTTAATTAGGAATGATTACAACTAAAAATGCTTCAGAGATTAAGTGCGCTCGTTGTTGTTACTTTGCTTTTAACTCAAATAGCCTTGCCAGTGACTGCTGGCAATGTATCAGCTACAGTTATCAGCGTGGGTGATGGCGACACCATACGTGTGAAGGCTGCTAACAAAACCCTTGGGGTCAATAGTCGGCAACAAGGCTAAAACAATTTCTGCCTGTTGGGCAAACTGTTAGCTTGCGTCCAGTGGAAACCGATAAATATCAGCGGTTAGTGGCAGAAGTTTTTGTGAGCGATCGCAATATCAACGTCAATATGGTGCAGGAGGGCATGGCCGTAGTTTATCGCCAGTACCTAAATAAATGCCAACAGTCCAAAGATAGCTTGTTGCAAGCAGAGAACTATGCTAAACAAAATCGTCTAGCCTTCTGGAGTCAAGCTAATCCCGTGATGCCTTGGGATTTTCGACATGCTAAGGTAGCCCGAAGGCAAGCGCCACAACAAATTCAACCACAGCAGACCAACTGTGACCCATCTTACCTTATATCTTGCACCTGGAAATTTGAATGTCAATTCCATGACTAAGTGCCAAGTCTCTCAGACGTTCAATGTCTTGTAAAAGAAGTAACAGTACTAATTGT
>NZ_JACJPX010000092.1 GCF_014696315.1 Calothrix membranacea FACHB-236 | reverse complement strand
GTACTCTAATATCTAATGGTGAAGCTGTCATGCTTCCAAAATGCAGCATTTACATCATTTTCAAAAATACAGCATTTACGATCGCACCTGCGGAATGTGGGATCTATATTTTTTCAAAATTGTATTACAAACCTTCAAAGACAACGTAAATTTTATTGGGTTTTTTACTGCTCCTCTAATACAGGTATGCGCTGATGCTATCCTGGCTTACGTGCCGCGATAATTAAAAACAGCGGAATCCGCTTTCGTCGCTCATAGGTTTGCACATTGTGAAAGTGTTCTCGTTGGGGATGGGCTTCACGCAGATTCTCAACAATAAAACCAGCTTCATTTAGAAGATAAAAATAGTCTTCAACAGTGCGGTGATATTTTTCCACCGTTCCGCCCAACCATTCAGTAACACGCAGTCCGGTTGAAAAATAATTATCAACAACCCAATCTTGACGAAGCGTCCCCGAAGTCCAGCTTTTGTCACAGGAAGTGATTACGGGATGCTCGACTGAAAAGACAAACAGTCCCCTAAGTGTAAGTGTCTGGAATATCTGGGTGCAAATTGGTGCCAGATCAGCGACATAATGCAGGGAGAGTCTTGCAATCACTACATCAAATGCAGCTTGTGGATAAGTCCAGTTTTCAATCGTCTGTTCAATAATCTGACCTGCTGTGTCAGCAAGTGTTTTAATTGCAAGAGCAGCCATCTTGTGTGAGCCTTCGAGACCAGTGTAACTTGCAGCGCCGTGTTCGAGGAGTTCTCGCCCAATTGCTGCATTACCACACCCCAAATCGAGGATACTTTTGCCATTAATGGGTTGAATAAGATCTATTATTACTGGCTTTTCTAACGTATCGTTTGGTGTATCTACACTTTGACGATGGCGCATATAGGTTGCAAAAACCGCCTCATCGTCATAGAAGTTAGGGCCTGTTTGCGCCATAGGTGCTGTTCCTTTGCAGTACACTAATCGCCTAATTGGCATATTAGCAAATCAACAATGAGTTCAGATTAGTATCTAATATCGCTGCGTGGAACGTAAAATTCAAAATTAAGGCAGCCATCGCGTTTCATTCTTTATAACAATAGCTTCCTCATTTTGATATGAGGAATACCTGCTTCGATAAATATTGTTCCTTCTTCTATAAAACCCATTTTTTGATATAAAGCTTTGACATATTCTTGAGAATTAATCACAACCTCAGGAATATTTTTACTAGCAATAAAATCTATAGCTTTTGCCATGATTTGCTTGCCAATACCATTACCTCTTGAGTGAGATAAAACAGCAAGTCTTTCTATTTTTGCAGTCTGCTCATCCAAATATCTAATTCTGGCAGTACCGACAGCTTCTTGCTTTAAATAAGCTATTAAATGGTCAGATATTTCATCTTTACCATCAAATTCTAAAGCAGCTTCTACCCCTTGTTCTTCCTGAAACACAGCGATTCTAATTGCTTTAATTTCTGCAAATTCTTCAGCAGACTCAACAATTTTGATAATTAAATCTCTGCTTCCCATCTCTCTGCGTCTCTGTGGTTCGATTAAAAATTAAGTAGGGCAGATGCCCTACCTATTTTTATAATTTAATCTGCGCCTTCAATTGGTGCAAAACCTTGGCGTTGAATATTTTCTGTGATTGTGCGCGGTTCTAGGAATTGTAGCAGGTAATCAGGGCCACCTGCTTTAGAACCAACACCAGAAAGATTGAAGCCACCAAAGGGTTGACGCGCTACGATCGCTCCTGTAATTGTACGGTTAATGTACAAATTCCCAACTTCAAATTCTTGTTGTGCTTGCTGAATGTGGGATGGGGTTCGCGAATAAAGTCCTCCAGTTAAAGCATAGTTAGTACCGTTAGCAACAGCTAATGCTTCCTGAAAGTCTTTGACTTTAATTACCGCTAGCACAGGGCCAAAAATTTCTTGTTGGGCAATTATCGCATTCGGTGGCACTTCGCTAAAGATAACCGGGCCGATAAAATATCCCTGTTCTGGTGCGGGTAATTCTAGTGCTACTAAGGCTTCTGTTTTACCTTTTTCAATATACTCGCGAATGCGATCGCGGGCATTGGCATCAATTACCGGGCCGACTTGGGTGCTAGGTAATTCTGTTTCCCCAATGTTCAAGGATTTTGTGGCTTCTAGTAAGCGTTCCACAAAGGTATCGTAAATCGATTGCAGCACAATTACCCTAGAACAAGCAGAACATTTTTGTCCGCTATAACCAAACGCTGATTGCACTACCCCGACAACAGCTTGGTCTAAATCAGCACTTTCATCAACAATGATGGCATTCTTACCACCCATCTCAGCAATTACCCGCTTCATGTGTTTTTGACCGGGTTTGAGGGTGGCTGCTTCTGCGTAGATTCTACAACCTACTTCCTGAGAACCAGTAAAAGCAATTACATGAGTATCAGGATGGTTTACCAAATACGCACCAACTTGGGAACCCTTACCGGGTACATATTGATAGACACCTTGGGGAATCCCAGCTTCTACCAAAATTTCTGTGAGTTTGGCGGTAATCACAGAAGATGTTTCCGCTGGTTTCAGCAGAGTACAGTTACCAGCAACTAATGCTGCGACAGTCATACCACAGGCGATCGCCAACGGGAAATTCCAAGGCGAAATTACGACAGCGATTCCCCGTGGCTGGTAAATATAACGGTTTGTTTCTCCAGAGACATCATAATTTACGCCTTTATCCAAGCGTTCCATTTCATCGGCGTAGTAGCGACAGAAATCTATCGCCTCAGAAACCTCTGCGTCTGCTTCCTTAACTGGCTTCCCAACTTCCAAAACTATCCAAGCCGAAAGTTCCGCGCGGCGTTGTGACATCAAATCCCCAGCTTTCCGCAAAATATCAGCGCGTTGTTTCGCTGGTGTTTTCCGCCAAGCAGGAAAAGCCGCCTTCGCTGCTTTCATCGCTTGTTCAGCTTGTTCCACGCTGATGAGTCCGACTTTCCCCACTACCTGACTAAAATTAGAAGGATTGAGAGAATCAACCACCTCTGGAGTATTCACATACTCACCATTAATCAAAGGTAAATAAGTCCTTCCCAATTGCTGATGAACAGCCTTAAACGCCTCAGCCGATTTCCTCCTCTCTTCCTCCTCCGCATAATCAGTATCCGCCACACCCACAAACCCTGCACCTTCCTCTCTGCGTCTCTGCGCCTCTGCTTGAGAAAAATCCACCTTCGGAGGCGCTATCAACTCCTCTACTGGTCTATTCTCCAAATTTTGCCGTAAAAACGAACTATTCGCGGTATTTTCCAACAACCGCCGAATTAAATAAGCCATTCCCGGCAATAATTCACCGTAGGGACAATAAACTCTTACTCGATAACCCTTATCAACCAAAGCTTTCGCCAGCTTATCCCCCATCCCATAGAGAACTTGCATTTCAAAACTACGGCGGGGAACCTTTAGAGTTTCAGCGATCGCGATCGCCCTAGCTTGCGATCGCACATTATGGCTACCAATGGCAGCATATACATATTGATGATTCTCTAGCAATAGCTGAGTAATGGTCTCAAAGTTCGCATCGCTGGCGGCTTTGTCATTATAAACAGGTTGAGGCCAATGTTTTTGCGCTGCTTTGATAGTTTCCTGATCCCAATATGCACCTTTAACTAAACGGATAGTTAAGGGATAACCACGCTGTTTCAACCAAGCAATCACATCTCTAGCATCTTGCTCGCTGTCACGCAGATATGCTTGGATGGTGATGCCAATATCTGTACGTTGGCGAAACTCTTCTTCCATTAATAATTTTTTCAGGATGTGAAGAGTTATATCTTTATAGGCATACTGTTCCATATCAAAATGTACAGCCGCCCCTAATTCTTTAGCATGACGTAAAAGAGTGCGAATGCGATCGCTAACTCTCGCCTCGCTACCTTCAGCATCTAAGGGGTCAAATTGCGAATAAAACGCCGTTAACTTCACAGAAACCTGAACTTTTGCTAGCTGTTCCCCGTCTGCTTCATCAATCGCCGGGATAGCTTTCCAATTCTTTGATGCAGCTACCAATTGCTGCATTAATTCCGAATAGCGTTCTAAGTAAGATTGTGCTTCTGCTTCTGTAATTACCGCCTCACCCAGTAAGTCAATGGTGAAAGCCATTTTATCTTTACGTAGGCGTTCAACTGTTTTAATGACTTGTGTAATATTTTCCCCAGAAATATATTTATGAGCCAGAGTTTCCACGGCTGTGGCTACAGTTGTGGCTGCGACTTGTCCCGGCATAGAATCAGGGTTAGCAAAATTCAGCATCCCCTTTAAAGCCGCAGGTAATTCTACAGATTCATCTCCTAAATATTCTTGTAAATGGGCAGCAATTTCCGCTTTGCTGCGTAAAGCTGGTAATGTATCGATAAAGCGAAATAATTGCACCCGTAAACCTGGATTGCTCATTGCCCAAGCTAGTAATTTATCATCCCAGCGCATTTGGTCACGTAAAGATGCCAAAAACGAGCGATTTTCTTGGGTTACTTCTAGAAGTTGTTTAGCAATTTCTTGGGTTTTAGCTTCGTAGGTGCTTGTTTGTACTTGTAATACCACTGATAGTAAACTCCTAATTCCAGGTAAGACTTGTAATCGCAAGCCTCTGTCTTCTATTTTGACTCCTCAATTTTGCTGTCACCATATTTCCTGAGTGCAAAATTCACTTTCAGAATCAGCAAACAGATATGCTATCCAATCATGGTAAAAATTGGTGAGAGTTATAGAAAAATTCAATGATTAAAAATCCGTCAGTAGATCTACCTTATTTTGATCAATTATTTGGGGAGATTGCTCAAGGAAATACGGAAGTTATTCAAGCTTTTGGCTTGCACGTACACTGGGGTTATTGGCAAAATCCTGCATTAGCAGATGGTTCCATTGATGACTTTGCTTTAGCCGCAGAAAATTTAACTAGAAGAGTCTGTGATGCTGGTGGTGCTGCAGATGGTCAAAGTATATTAGATTGCGGTTGTGGCTTTGGTGGGACGATCGCTAGTTTAAGCGATCGCTTTCACCATTTGCAGTTAACTGGTGTAAATATAGACCCCCGCCAACTCGCCAGGGCTAGGGAACAAGTTCAACCCCGCAACCACAACCACATTGAATTTGTCCAAGGAGACGCTTGTCAGCTAAACTTTGCAGATAATTCTTTTGATTTAGTGCTGGCTGTGGAGTGTATTTTCCATTTTCCCAGCCGCGATCGCTTTTTTCAAGAAGCATGGCGAGTACTCAAACCAGGTGGAAAACTAGCTATCTGTGACTTTGTACCTCAAGAATTTCTAACTCCCATCATCCAGATTGGCGCAAATTTCATAGGGTCAGTAATTAGTAATACATATGGATACGTTGATAGTAGCTTTAGCCTGACTGATTACCGTCAACTTGCTAAAAAAACAGGCTTTCAATCAATCATAGAAGAAGATATTACCGCTAATACCATACCCACCTATCAACTTCTGCGTCGGCTACAAATTGAGGGAGGAAACGCAAATTTATCCAATTCTACATTTGTAGCTGAATGGATTAGTCGTTTGGGGATAGTGCGTTATTTAATTCTTTCGTTTCAGAAATAAAGCTTATAAAATACAACTCATAGTGACATATTGGTGGGGTACTGCAATAAGAAATTAACCGCCGTTCGCGTAGCGTTCCGCAGGAATGGAAGAGGATACACGCCGATAAATTTGTACTTCACTAGACTAGCAAAGACTATATTACTTTATATAATGTAACGAATAAATTCAGATGTCTAATATTAAATATGAGGATATACCCACAGAAAAATTGCTCGATATCTTGTTATATCGCTGGCAAGAAACACTCCAACCTTTTAAAGTTAACCAAATAGACGCAAATAATATTTTTAATACCCTAATTGCAGCTTATTCTGCTCCTGGTCGTTATTACCATACAATAAAACATATTTTTCACGTTCTAATTTATATCGATAATTTGCGAACCTACGTTCAAGACATCAACTCTATACAAATTGCTGCCTGGTTTCACGATATAGTTTATGATACTCAGGCTAAAGATAACGAAGAAAAAAGCGCAGAATATGCTATTAATTTATTGAGTAAGTTAGGGGTAACACCTAGCTATATTGCTCATATCAGTCGTTTAATTATCAATACAAAATACCATCAAGCTGCTGCTGATGATTTCGATAGCCAAGTTTTACTTGATGCCGACTTAGCAATTTTAGCTGCTAACCCAGTTCAATATCAAGAATACGCTCAGGCAATTCGCCAAGAATATGCTTGGGTTCCACAAGACCAATATATTGTAGGACGTAAGCAAGTTTTAGAGAAATTTTTGCAGCGCGATCGCATTTATTTTACGCCTTTAATGTTTGAGGTTGCTGAACAATCTGCTAGAGCAAATCTCACAGCCGAAATTCAAAATTTGAAATAAATAAGGAGAAATTTTGAATTTGCGATAACGCAGCTTAAAGCTTACGGGATAGCTTTTCCTATTGGAGAGGCTGCAGCCTCTTGTAGATTAACATCTTATTTAAATAAGAGACTTGAAATTCTTTATTTTAGATTTCAGATTTTCATTTTAATCCAAAATATACAATTGTTCGGTCATAGCCAGCACCACCAATTATTAGCACTTTGTGTTGTACTTGAGTGCACCAATCTCGCAAAAACATCACCTTCATCCCCTGCTGTATCAACTGTATTAATCTGGGAATTAATAAAATGCCCAGTTTCTTCCAGCAATACAGCTACAATAGCATCGGGATTCTGAGCATTTTGGCTAATAAAATTAGTAACTAAATAAATTTTACCTGTATCTTTACAAAAAGCCCCATTTGCACAATTGATATCATTACAATTAACAATCTCGATAGTAGGAACAGCACTAAAATTCCCTTGAGCAAAACCGTCAAATAATTGATTAGCTACTTCCCCATCAAAATCACCACCAAATGCAGTTTGTAACTTCTCCGTATACCCTGTATCATTTCGGAAGCTGCTGAGATAATCATAGGTATAGTTTTGCGCTACATATAGAATCTCAAGCCATTGCTGTTGAATAGTGGCATCAATTTCCAGATGCTTAGCGAAAATAATATTGGACATGACTAACTCCTGAATTTGGTTTTTGGAAAATGTTTTTTTGGGATAAATGAAACGACTTTTAAAACAACCTCTGAAAATTAGATTTGATCGCTAAACCTAATGCGATCACAGATTCAGATGAGCCGTAAACACACAACCCACCCTTATAGAAGAGACATAGCATTGTTACATCTCTGCAATATGAATTTTTACCAATGATATAAAACTAGTATATTTACTTAATTACCACTAGCATATACTACCAATGATTGAGTACAAGCCTAAGAATTGGTGAGTTATTATGACTTATAGCAACTTTTATTGCTTTATCAACTATTAAAAGCTCAATCAAGCTTGAACATAAATATATTTAATTACTCAAAAACTCATATTCAGGAAAAATTTTCCGTAAATTTGACGAATAACAACAGATTTAGTGGTATATACTAGGAAAGTCTCTTTGTTAAAGATGACATAAGAGCAGGAAAATCAATGTCACGCTCATTAAAAGTGCGTCATGAAAGTATTAGCCATGTCAAAATCGCACTGAGTCAGTGTGGATATCCTAGTCAAAAATCCTTGGCTTATGATATGGGATTATCCCTAACAACAGTTAGTAAATTCCTAACTGGTAAACCTGTTTTCTATGGAACCTTTGAAGAAATTTGTCGCAAGTTGAACTTAGATTGGAGAGAAATCTCCACTTGTGATTTTGAGTCTGCATTCCCCAAAACTACTATCAACAAAAAATCTCAAGACTGGGGAACAGCCCCTGATGTTTCAGTGTTTTATAATTGCACCCAAGAAATAGCACAGTTAGAGTCATGGATATTGCAACATCACTGTCGCTTGCTGACAATATTGGGTATGGGTGGGGTAGGTAAAACAATTTTAGCTGCCAAGGTAGCAAAACAGATCCAGGGTGAATTTGATTATGTGATTTGGCGATCGCTCCGTCAAGCCCCATCCTTTGAACGAATAATAAGTGATTTGCTATCTTTTTTGTCCAATCATCAGGAAACCAAACCTGACATCAACCGACTCATCCATTATCTGCGTACTTCCCGATGTTTAATCATTTTAGATAACCTAGAAACAGTCTTAGATATTGGTCATACTGATAAATATCGCCCTGATTATGAAGGATATGGTGACTTAATTCGGGTGTTAGGAAAAACAGAGCATAAAAGTTGTGTAATTTTAACTACTAGAGAAAAAACAGTAGAAATGAATTTTTTGGAGCGAGGTAACCTAACTGTTAGCTCGCTCAAATTATTTGGCTCATTTGAAGTAGCCTTTTTCATACTGCAATCCTATCGCCTCTTAGGTACTGATGAGCATAAATACAAATTGTGCAATTTATACGCTAATAATCCCCTAACAATGCGGTTACTTGCCAATACCATCATTGATTTATTCAATGAAGATATCAGCAAATTTATAGAGCAAAATAACCTCCTATTCAGTGGTGTTCGCTGGTTGCTGGATCAGCAGTTCCATCGCCTTTCTTCCTTAGAAAAACAGGTGATGCGCTGGTTACAAACCAATCAAGAATTGACTACTATTGGTTACTTACAGACCAAAATTGTACCTACTGTCTCTCAAGCCAAACTGTTGGATGCTTTGGAAAGCTTGATGAGGCGTTCCTTAATTGAGACGGATGTTCATGGCTATACCCAGTTACCTATTGTCATGGCATATGTGAAAGAGTTATTTCCGGAGGATGTGGGAACTCATGAACAAATCTAATATCAATTCAAATAATATTTGCCACACAGCAATTATTTTTAAGGGTACAACAATTTTTGCTCTTACCCGCATCTATGCTTATTGACTTTTAACCGTTGACAATCAACAGTCAACAGCCAAAACCAAGATTTTTCACAACTCAATAGGATTGCTATGAGTTTATTAATTTTGAATTTTGAATGAGCGAATTTTGAATGGGATTTCTACCTCTTCACTATTCTTGAAGGTACAAATCACCATAAGATAATTAGCGCGGTGATTCAAAAAATATTACATGGAACTTTTGCCAGAGAACTTACAAAAATTACGTGGACAAGTTGCGATTGTTACAGGCGCTTCACGTGGAATAGGAAGAGCGATCGCACTAGAATTAGCTAGCTACGGAGCCAATGTAGTTGTTAATTATGCTAGTTCCAGTGGTGCTGCTGACAGCTTAGTTGCGGAAATTACGGCAGCAGGTGGTGAAGCTTTAGCGCTGCAAGCTGATGTTTCTAAACTCGATCAAGTAGAGGCGCTGTTTAACACCGTTCTGGAAAAATTTAAGCGGATTGATATTCTGGTCAACAATGCAGGTATTACTCGCGACACCTTACTTTTGCGGATGAAGCCTGAAGATTGGCAAGCGGTGATTGACCTTAATCTTACTGGTGTTTTCTTATGCACACGCGCTGCTAGCAAAGTTATGCTCAAGCAACGTTCTGGACGCATTATTAATATTGCCTCCGTTGCTGGGCAAATGGGTAACCCTGGTCAAGCCAACTACAGCGCCGCTAAAGCAGGTGTTATCGGCTTTACCAAAACTGTGGCTAAAGAACTGGCTTCTCGCGGGATCACCGTTAACGCCGTCGCCCCCGGTTTTATTACCACCGACATGACCAGCAATCTCAGCAACACCGAAGAGATTCTCAAATTCATTCCCCTTGGTCGCTACGGTCAACCAGAAGAAATTGCTGGTATGGTACGCTTCCTAGCAGCCGATTCCGCAGCATCTTACATCACTGGCCAAGTGTTCAATGTTGATGGTGGGATGGTGATGGCTTAGTGAGGAGATGAGGGGGACAAGGGGACAAGGGGACAAGGGGAAAATTCCAATTACCCATTACCGATTACCAATTACCGATTACCCAATACCCCAGTCGGCGACTTATACCTCTCCACCACAAGAGAATTAAGTTCCCGCCGACTGTCTACGAAATTGCTTCCACCCTCTTCATTCGTCCCCAGATAGTAAAGCCAATCAGGAAGATGACACTTAAGGTTGTAGCTAGCATTTGCAGCAAGGACAAATTCTGCATTCTCATCGCCAACAAATTAAAAATCAAGCTAATTGACCACAGGGTAAATGCAGCACGGCGTTGAGAAAATCCCCAAGCAAGCAAGCGGTGGTGGAGGTGGTCTTTACCTGGCGTACTCATGGGGTTTTTACCCGCCATCAGTCTTCGCACAATTACTTGTGTTGTATCTAGTACTGGTAGTAGCAAAAATAATACTGTAGGCACAAGTGCAAATACGGTAGTTACTTGCAATTTTCCTAAAATACTAGTCGCTGCTAGCACATAGCCAAAAAAGTAAGCTCCAGCATCACCCATAATAATTCTGGAGGGGTGGAAATTATGGCGCAAAAAGCCTAAAGCTGCGCCTCCCAATGCTGCGAGGACTAAGGTTGCCGCTGCTTTTTGGGAAATTTGGGCAGAAACAGCCAATAGGCTCATTGCGGTGATAAAACTCACCCCTCCAGCTAAACCATCCATACCATCCATCAAGTTGATAGCGTTGGTAATTCCTACTACCCAAAATACGGTCAGCGATATGGAAAGCAGATAGTCAATGGGTGTGCCAAAAGTAACTTCGATTCTAATACCGTTAGCAACTAGTAACAGCGCTGTGAGAATTTGAGTAAACATCCGCACAGAGGGAGGTAAGCCAAATTGGTCATCAATAAAACCAACCAGAACTAATATTGTCCCTCCCAAAAGAATAGTTAAAACCTGAGCTAATACGCCTTGCAATTCAATTGGTCTTAAAAGGGTAGCTAACACCAGTGCCGCAATTACGCCCGTATAGATAGCCAATCCCCCTGCATTCGGCAAAGGTTCTCGGTTCAGTCGCCGTGCGTTTGGTTGGTCAGCCCAACCCACCCGCAAAGCAAATTTACGCACTGTCGGAATTAAACGCCAGGTTACTAACCAAGCCAAAATAAACGTAAACATTACAGCCAACCAGCCGGTACCGCTTGGTTCGGCAATACCAAGGTATTTCAGGGAGTTATATAGATTCATCTCCCAATCCAACCATTACTGCTAATATTCAACATGAGCATCAACTGTATCTTAATCAATAAAAGTTAAGGTTAAGGGTCAAGAGTAATTTGTAATTTGGTGTTTGTCATTTGTCATTGGGTAATTGGTAATTGGTAATTGGTAATTAGGATTTCTCCTCCTTGCTCCCTGCCCCCTGCTCTCTTGCTTTCTCCCAGTCCCCAGTACCCAATCTTTGTTTTAGTATTAGCACTCTGGCGCTGTGAGTGCTAAATTGTCTAATGGAAGCGCTTGAGAAATAAAACATGGCGAAGATTATTGCATTTGATGAGGAATCGCGGCGGGCCCTAGAACGGGGTGTGAACGCTCTTGCTGATGCTGTAAAAATCACCCTAGGGCCAAAAGGCCGTAACGTTCTTTTAGAAAAAAAATTTGGTGCACCCCAAATTGTCAACGATGGTATCACTGTTGCCAAAGAAATTGAATTAGAAGACCCATTAGAAAACACAGGTGCAAGACTCATCCAAGAAGTAGCATCTAAAACTAAAGATGTTGCTGGTGATGGTACCACTACGGCCACGGTTTTAGCACAAGCTTTGATCCGCGAAGGTTTAAAGAACGTTGCTGCTGGTAGCAACCCCATCACTCTAAAGCGGGGGATGGACAAGACTGTAGAAGCTTTAGTCGCAGAAATCGCCAAAATAGCCAAGCCAGTAGAAGGAAGTGCGATCGCTCAAGTCGCCACAGTTTCAGCAGGTAATGATGAAGAAGTCGGTAGTATGCTGGCTGAAGCAATGGATAAGGTCACCAAAGATGGTGTAATTACTGTTGAAGAATCCAAGTCCCTGACAACTGAACTAGAAGTAGTAGAGGGGATGCAAATTGACCGGGGTTACATTTCTCCTTACTTTATCACCAACAACGAGCGGCAGACAGTAGAATTTGAAAACGCTCGTATCCTGATTACTGATAAGAAAATTAACAGCATTCAGGATTTAGTACCTGTACTCGAAAAAGTTGCGCGTTTAGGTCAATCTTTGCTGATTATTGCAGAAGATGTCGAAGGTGATGCTTTGGCAACTTTGGTTGTAAATAAAGCACGGGGTGTACTTTCCGTTGCTGCAATCAAAGCCCCTGGATTTGGCGATCGCCGCAAAGCTTTGTTACAAGATATTGCGATTCTCACCGATGGGCAGATGATTTCGGAAGAAATCGGCTTGAGCTTGGATACTGCATCAATCGAAGCCCTAGGAACAGCCCGCAAAATTTCCATTGACAAAGAAAACACCACAATTGTCGCTGGTAGTACCACCAAACCAGAAATTCAAAAGCGGATTGGCCAAATCCGCAAACAATTGGAAGAAACAGATTCCGATTACGACAAAGAAAAACTGCAAGAACGCATTGCTAAGCTAGCTGGTGGTGTGGCAGTAATCAAAGTTGGTGCAGCCACCGAAACCGAACTCAAAGACCGTAAATTACGGATTGAAGATGCTCTCAACGCTACTAAAGCGGCTGTAGAAGAAGGTATTGTGCCTGGTGGTGGTACAACCCTAATTCACTTGGCTACCAAAGTAGAAGCAATCAAAAACAGCCTCGAAGATAACGAAGAAAAAATTGGGGCTGACATCATTGGACGCGCACTAGAAGCACCATTGCGCCAAATCGCCGATAACGCTGGTGTTGAAGGTTCCGTCATCGTTTCCAGAGTCAAGGAAACTGATATCAATATTGGCTACAATGCCGCTACTGGCGAATTTGAAGACTTAATTGCGGCTGGTATTATCGACCCCGCCAAAGTCGTGCGTTCAGCTTTACAAAATGCTGTTTCCATTGCTGGTTTAGTATTAACCACCGAAGCCCTCGTTGTTGAAAAGCCTGAAAAGAAAGCTGCTGCTCCCGCTGATGGCGGCATGGGCGGCATGGGCGGCATGGGTGGCATGGGTGGCATGGGCGGCATGGGCGGCATGGGTATGTTCTAGGCCACCAGTGCTGAGTACTGAGTGCTGAGTACTGAGTAAAAAAGAAAAATTAGTTAGTATGAACAGTTTGTCTTTGCACAAACTGTTTTTTATTTGTCATTTGTCATTTGTCATTTGTCATTTGGTAATTGGTAATGGGAATTTATCACCAATGCCCAATGCCCCATCCCCAATGCCCAGATTGCGGTAAAATACAGCCCACGGCGTGTTTTGGGGCTGGGCAATGACTTGTGTAATTAATGTGAATTTACCGCAGCAATCCTATGAGATTGCGATCGCACCTGGTAGCTTGGATCAACTGGGTGAGAAAATGACTAGTTTGCAGCTAGGTAAAAAGGTACTAGTCGTTTCTAATCCGACAATTTTTAAGCATTACGGCGATAGAGCTATCAATTCTTTAAAAACAGCAGGATTTGAAGTTGCTAGCTGTATTTTGCCAGCAGGGGAACGCTTCAAAAACCTGAATTCTATTCAAAAAATTTACGATGCAGCCTTAGAAAATCGCCTCGAACGTTCCGCCACCATTGTGGCTTTGGGTGGTGGTGTAATTGGCGATATGGCTGGTTTTGCTGCTGCTACTTGGTTACGTGGGATTAGTGTCGTGCAAGTGCCTACCACATTGTTAGCAATGGTAGATTCCGCAATTGGTGGCAAAACAGGTGTGAATCATCCCCAAGGTAAAAACCTGATTGGGGCGTTCCATCAACCGCGCTTAGTTTTAATTGATCCAGAAGTTTTGAAAACCTTGCCTGTGCGCGAGTTTCGGGCAGGAATGGCAGAAGTAATCAAGTATGGTGTGATTTGGGATGCGGAGTTATTCGCCCAAATGGAAGCGAGTAAACACCTGAATCAACTCCGCTACATTAAACCGGAATTGATAGAAACCATATTAATTAAATCTTGCCAAGCTAAAGCCGATGTCGTCAGCAAAGATGAGAAAGAAGCCGGATTAAGAGCAATTCTTAATTATGGTCACACTATCGGTCATGCTGTAGAAAGCTTGACTGGTTATCGCCTAGTCAATCACGGTGAAGCTGTGGGTATTGGTATGGTAGCAGCTGGGCAAATTGCTGTGGAACTAGGAATGTGGCAAAAAGAAGAGACGGAACGTCAAAACGCCTTAATCCAAAAAGCAGGTTTACCGACTCAATTACCTTCTGGGGTAGATATTGCAGCCATTATTGACGCATTGCAACTAGATAAAAAAGTTAAAGCTGGGAAAGTCAGATTTGTTTTACCAACACAGATGGGTGTAGTGACAGTTACCGATGAAGTACCAGCAGATACTATTCGCCAAGTTTTACAGGCGATGTAATCAATTCATCAGCTGATACGCGCCTATATCAAATATTCTGGCGTTAGGGTTGTCAAGGGTCAAGAGTCAAGAGTCCAAGCGAGCCTTTGACTTTTGACTTTTGACTTTTGACCACCTAAGTGCGAAATATATAATGCCTCTCACGGACAGATAGGCAAATTATTTATCTAGAATCCAAAATTCTAAATTTAAAATTGATTGTATAATCGCTGATTTGCGCCATGATACTCCAAGCCCACAATCAATTGACCCTGCAAGAGTTTCTCAATCTTCCCCCAGGTGAAGGAGATATCACCTACGAATTTGTTGATGGTCAAGCAATTGCTAAGATGTCACCAAAAAAATTTCATTCCAAATTGACTCGTGCCTTTCTCAATTTAATTGAGGAATTATCCCAAGGCAAAGGAGAAGTGTGTCCAGAATTAGCTATAGCATTAAGCCGTCGCGGTAAAGATTGGGTACCGACACCGGATCTTTTGTATATCTCTAATGAACGTTTACCTGCAGATTGGGAAGAAGAAGGAACTTGTTCTGTTCCTCCAGATTTGGTGATTGAGATTATCTCACCAGGGCAAACCTTTGGACAAATGATAGCTAAAGCTAAAGATTATTTAGATGCTAATGTGTTGCGAGTTTGGGTGGTAGATAGTAAAGCCAGAAGTATCACTGTTTTTTACCCAGATGCGCCACCAAAAACTTTTATGGGAGATGAATTACTCACCGATTCCTTATTTGAAGGCTGGGAATTTACTGTTGAGCAAGTATTTCAAAGGGCAAAAATTCCCTTGAATAGTTAAAATTTTTCTATTAGCGTGGACGGCTAAATTTTAAACCTAAACTTGTAGTTGATTTATCAAGATATTAGTTTTAGTAATATTAGGAATTATCAATAAGCTGTGAAATTCTTCGTTAATGCGGGTACGAGAGAGCAGGGAGAAGGAAAGAAAACGTACAAATGTACTTGGGTTTGCCATCAATTAAATAATACTAAAGTATAAACTAGCGCGATTAAGCACATGATTAATTCGCTTATATAGATATTTTTATTTCTTCTTTTCTCCACAATAAGAGTATCAAACCCTGATTTTAGCGTTGATTTTAGCTAAATTATCTACACAGTAGTATCGTCTGATAAAAGCAATTTATTGATAGCTATTAGCATTTTTTCGTAATTTCTATTAAGTTAAATAGAAGAGTTTGCTCAAATCAATCTGTTGATTTTCATATTTGATTTAATTTTTCAAACTTAAATTTTGGTTTTACGACTACCTCCTGATATTTTGCTTTGAGAATTTTCCCTATAGGGATGCATCTACTAAGTTTTAGGTAATGTTAATGACACAAAAACCAAGCAGACGCAGACGAGGAGTAATCCTCACTCTCCAAGGCTGGGATAAATTTCAAGCTGCAAAAATACAAGCAGAATTTGATGAGAATGCTGGAGATAGCTTTTCTTTAGAAGAACTGAGCGATCGCACTCGTTTAGCTCTGCACACTATATCTCGGATACTGGGACGCTTGGAACCTGTAGATAAAAGTTCCTTGCAGTCTGCCTTTGCTGCCTTTAATTTGGAGTTATCTAATAGCGATTATACAAGGCCTACCTCTGGATTAGAGGAACTAGAAACTCGACAAGCAAACCCACAGTATGACTGGGGTGAAGCACCGGATGTATCTGTGTTTTATGGGCGCAGTGAAGAATTATTGCAGCTACGACAGTGGATATTAGAGGAACGGTGTCGTTTAGTTGGGCTACTGGGAATTGGTGGGATTGGCAAAAGCACTTTAGCAGTTAAGTTAGGGTTGCAAGTTCAAAGCGAATTTGAGGTAGTAATATGGCGCAGCCTACAAAATGCGCCACCAGTAGAGGATCAAATCACAAACATACTGCAATTTTTGCTGTGGGCGTTGGGAAAGGAAATGGAAATACCTGAAAGCTTTGATGGCAAACTATCAAAGCTGATGGAATGTTTGCAATCAAACCGATGTTTGCTGATTTTAGACAATTTTGAGACCATCCTCTCTAATGATGGTCAAGCTGGGCAATGTCGCCCTGGCTATGAGGGATATGGTCAATTACTCAAGCGCATTGGCGAAGTACCTCACAATAGTTGCGTTCTGCTTACTTCTAGAGAAAAGCCAAAAGAAATGGTTCCGTTAGAAGGAGACAAAACAGGAGTGCGATCGCTCCCATTAAAGGGATTAAATATTCCTGAGGGACAGCAGTTATTCCAGCAAAAAGGACAATTCACGGGTACAGAACGAGAATGGCAAGTCCTCATCGAGCATTATGGCGGTAATCCCTTAGCGCTGAAGATGGTAGCAGGCGGAACCCAAGAGCTTTTTAATGGTAATATCACCCCTGTTTTGGAGTATTTGGAACAAGGAATTCCAATTTTTGATGACATCGGCGACATATTAGAATGTCAGTTTCAGCGTTTGTCACCCACAGAAGCAGAAGTAATGTATTGGCTAGCAATTAATCGAGAGCCTGTATCCCTGGCCGAGTTAGCAGCTGATATGGTGACATCTTTTTCTCAGCGTTTCATACCTTCCGCAATTAAATCTCTATTGCAACGCTCATTAATTGAAAAATGCGGTGAGCATTTCTTCCTGCAACCAGTCGTAATGGAATATACGACGCAGCGATTGGTTGAACAGGTTTGTCAAGAACTAGTAGGTGAAAAGTCTGTCGGTTTAAGCATCTTCCAAACCCATGCTTTAATCAAAGCCACAACCAAAGATTACATTCGGGAGATACAAAAGCAACTAATTGTCCAACCCTTGCTTGAGCAATTGTTAATAGAGTTGGGAAGTCAACAAAAACTAGTAATTTTGTTGCAGGATTTATTGGTACAGCAAAGACATAAAGCTGCAATATTATCAGGCTATGTGGGAGGGAACGTCCTCAACTTGTTAGCACAATTACAAATCAATTTGCAGGGGTATAACTTCTCCAATTTAAGCATTAGGCAAGCTGACCTACAGCGTGTAAATTTAGCTGGGGTTAATTTCCAAAATACTGCTTTTAATCAGTCTATATTTGCTACAAGCTTGAAGAGTGTTTTTTCAGTTGCCTTGAGTCCAGATGGAAAACTATTGGCTACGGGAGATCAGGATGGGCAAATTCATTTGTGGCAAATGGCAGATAGAAAAAACTTGTTGACATTCAAGGGTCATGAAGATTTTATTTGGACAGTCACTTTTAGTCCAGATGGGCGAACCCTGGTAAGCGGTGGTAATGACGGATTAATCAAATTATGGGATACACAAACAGGAAATTATCTAAAAACTTTAGGTAAACATACAGCGTTGGTTCATTCGGTCAGCTTTAGCCCCGATGGTCAAATTTTAGCAAGTGGTAGTCTAGACACTTCGATTCGGTTGTGGGATATCCGTCTAGGTACTTGTCTCAAAGTACTACTAGGTCATACTAGTTGGGTATGTTCAGTCAGGTTTAATCCAGATGGTTCTATCCTAGCTAGTGGTAGTAAGGATTGCGACATTCGCTTATGGAATATCAGTACAGGTAACTGTATAAAAACTTTACAAGGTCATGTTGGCAGTGTATGCTCAGTTCGCTTCAGCCCAGATGGTAAAACTCTTGCTAGTGGAAGTTATGACTGCTCTGTTCGGTTATGGAATGTGAGTAAAGGTACTTGCATCAAAAAATTTGACGGTCATAAAAGTTGGGTGTGGTCAGTTTGCTTTAGTCCAGATGGTCAAACCATAGCCACAGGTAGTTTTGACTCCAGTGTGAGGTTGTGGAATGTGCAGCAAGGTACGTGCATTAAAATTTTCCACGGTCACAATAAGGAAGTGTACTCAGTTATTTTTAGTTTGGATGGTCAAACCATAATTAGTGCTAGTGCAGATTCCAGCGTGCGTTTATGGGATGTCAGTAAAGGTGTGTGCGTGAGAACTTTACAGGGTCATTCCAATGGGGCGTATTCGGTAAGCTTTAAGCCTGTTAGCGCAGCTTCTCCAGAGGAAATTGATTGTATGTTGGCGACAGGTGGTTTAGATGGTTTGATTCGACTATGGAATGTTGAGTCTGGGTACTCTACTAAAATTTTACAAGGTCACACAAATTGGGTATGGTCAATTAGTTTTAGTCCTGTTAGCGCCGCTTCCCCGGAGGGGATTAGTTCTATATTAGCGAGTGGCAGTGATGACAAAAGCATTAAGTTGTGGGATGTGATTTCTGGTCATTGTATTACCACCTTATATGGTCATAGCAGTGGAGTAACATCAGTTAGCTTTAGTCCTGATGGTCAAACATTGGCTAGTGCTAGTTGGGATGGGAAGGTGAAGTTATGGAATATTCACGAGCATAAATGTGTAAAAACATTAGAAGGTCACACGGGTGCAATTTGGTCAGTTAGTTTTAGTCCTGACGGCAATACTTTAGCTACAGGTAGTGTTGACTGCTTGATTATGTTGTGGGATGTGCATGAAGGTAAATGTATAAAAACTTTGCCAGGTCACACGAGTGACATCTGGTCAGTTAGTTTTAGTCCTGATGGTAAAATGCTCGCTAGTACTAGTTCTGATGCCTCAGTTCGATTATGGAACACAAGTAACTTTACTTGCATAAAAGTGTTCCAAGAACATACTTCTATCATATGGTCAGTCAGTTTTAGCCCAGATGGTTGCACCTTGGCATCTACTAGTTCCGATCAAACAATTCGCCTATGGGATATCAATAATTTTACCTGTGTGAGCGTTTTGCATAGTTATACTATGGGAAAATGTTCCCTTAGCTTTAATGCCGTTGGTAATATTTTGGTTCATATTGGTCAAAATGATGTAATAAAGCTTTGGGATGTGGAAACTCTTGAGTGCATTAAAACCCTGAAAGTCGATCGCCTTTATGAAGGGATGAACATCAGGGGAGTGACTGGGTTAACAGCAGCACAGCGATCTGCACTTTTGGCTTTAGGGGCTGTGGATGGTGTAGGGTAGCTTTTTAGATGGGTGCGATCGCTTTTTTGAGATAGGTGGTAAGGGTGCGATCGCCTTAACTCCCTAGAAAGCTTTTTAAGCTTGAACTGAACCGTAAAATGCTAAAAATCTTCAGTAAGGCTCATGAAAAGTTTGTTCGCGTGTGACTTAGCGAACAAACCTTCTATTTTGTCCAAAAGTTATAGTTAACCTTTGAAAGAGTGTAACTATATCAGTTTTAGGATAAAATTTCTCATTTTATCCTGTTGATAACATTAAATATGTCACTCGCTACGTTTTTTACATCATCCGCTTTATTAGTTAGCTCACCTAGCTTGTCTGTTATATCTCCTGCATCATCCAATTTCATTAATTGTTTTTTCAAATCGCCTAACCTATCAACATTTCTGTGGATATAACCATCTGTAGGGTTTATCTGATTATTCTTATTTGCATCCCAGTCGCTTACCGTTAATTGACCATCTTCAGTATGAAAAGGAATTTTGTCTTCTAGCTCATCTTCAACAAAGTCTGGTAAGAGTGAAAAAATCCCATCAATTAAATCAGTGAAGAAATTCATAATATCTACTCCAAAGTTTTAGGAATTACGCACTTTAAAAATTAATCATTCAGGAGGAAACATGTATAAAGTCGAGGTAATGAGTTATTTGTAAAGTGCGATGTACTTGTTACATGTTCCAGTTTGCCTACTTTCCTCTACTTACACCAGGCAACTTTAGCAAGTTAATTTCAAGTTGTTTTCGACTTAAGTGTTTCACAAACAAACAAGTGCGATCGCACACATTCACTCCATTACCCAAAGTGCGATCACCTGAATTTATCTAGTCACTACGAAGTATGTCAACAGGGAATTTTCTGTTGGCTAAAACTGGCGGTGCGATGCGCTGAGGGTTGGAGGCTATAGACGATAAATTTTAAATAGAAGCTAAACTAACTTTTACAAGGTGCCGAGTAGCTAGCAGGGGTATGGTAAATTTATTTAGTAAAATTTGGTATAATTAGCAGGTTTATCAATCGTGCAGTTAATATATAAATTCTGCACTTGATTCACGAGTTGCGGAACTTAATTCACAAACTCTGTACTTGATTCACGAGTGCGAAACTTGATTAACGTGATGTGGCAAAATTTTTCTGGCGTAGTTTCAAATCCAGAGATGTACCAGGACTATTACTGTGCGGCGTAAGCAAACCAGTCATTGCAATTATTCAGTTCATTCCTCAACCTAGCCAAATGCAAGCTGTTCGCTTTTTTATACTTCAGCCTGACACCAAAAAGTTATCTATGATGTATCCGAATAGTTTGCTGTACTGTGATTCTAGCTACTTCCCGTAAAGCCTGAGCTAGAGAATCTGCTTGTATACACATCCCAATACTTAACAAGGCGAGAAGCCCAATAAGTAAACAGACACCTTTGTACTCAGACTTAGAAGTATTTTTACTTGTTTTGACAGGTGATTTTACAACTTCCAGCAGAGGTTTATTTGTAGGGAAATTTAGATTATTTTCCCTGTAAAATTTACAGTTTAACCGCTTTCCCCTATACAAAAATAGAGAATCATCATACTGTGAACTAAAATTATCTTTATTTTTCATGTGCTACTCCGATTAAATTTATTTATGGTGTTTAATGGAGAAACTCACCAATATTGACTATATATTACCTGTTTATACAGTTTTAGCGGCTAATTGCTTCCTTTTGATAAATAAATATATACATATGAAATTTATTACCAATTCCAAAGGAGTTAAATAGCTCCAATGCAAATACATTTTGTCTAGGATATGCCAAGGAAGGATAAAGATGATGAGATAAGTTAACTGGTGGAGCCTCACCCAATTCTTCTTGAGATTTTTCACGCTCCAATCGTTGGAAGTAATGGCAAGTAGAGTCATGATAAAGAACATGAAAATTCCTTGAAAATAGTGAATATATGTATTTGGGATTAGTAAATTAATATTTTTTTGAATCACCATCAGTAAACCATGATTGGATGCTAATACATAGGATGTAATACCAATATATCGCCTATGTTTAAGTAGCCAAATCACCACTTTATTGCTGCGCGTATTAGGAAAAACTTCTCTCAATATACTTGGTGCTACAGTTGCTATATAACTAAGTAATGCCAAGCAACCAAGCAGGTTAGCCAGAGTTACAGGTCTAAAATACAACTCTAAGATTACAAATGCAAGATAACTACTTAAGCACAGAGCTAGAAAAATGAAAGATTGTTTGCTTTTACGAAGATTTGCAAGCATAAACAATTAAAATTATTGATATAGATGGTGAGAATTTATATCAAAAATATCACCACTTCTAGCATCTAATTTATCCCTCAATTGCACCAGTTAACTTTAGCAAGTTAAGCTCAACTTAAGCATTTAGGTCAACAAATTAATCATGTACAGTATATTTCAGCTAAATGAGGTAGCAGTGGTGTCAACTTAACGTGAAACACGCTTGGTTGCAAGGTTTCGCCCTCACCCCCTCTCCCACCGGGAGCTACGGTGTACACACATCTCTGGGCTAGTGCAGATTGTGGGTTAGATCCCCCTAAATCCCCCTTAAAAAGGGGGACTTTGATTGTTTTCCCCCCTTTTTTAAGGGGGGCTAGGGGGGATCAAAATGTTATGGGGCTACGTTATAAGACTTGTGTGTACACCGTAGCCCACCGGGAGAGGGGAGCAAGAGATTTAGTTCCCCTTCTCCCTGAGGGAGAAGGGGTTAGGGGATGAGGGCGCGAGGTATTTGTACAACGCCCGCCCTATATAGCTTTTAGCTTAAGTTGACACGTATGGGTACTGCCTTACCCTTGCACAAATGAAAAGGAACACAGTTCAAACCCTTTCCCCTTTTCCCTTTCCCCAAGCAACATGAGTGAGATTCTGTCATAATCACTGAAATAGACCGTTGTATCGGGCTGATATTGGGGAATTGGTCATGAAATTGGATTTAACAAGGTTTTTTCAGGCTTGTAACCCTAGCAAGACGCTGGTGATTAGCAAACCAGAGGATCGGCAATATTATATTGATTTTTCTCCAGTCCGGGGTGCGAAGATTATTGAGGAATTAGGGCGGACGATTACGCGCTTGTCACCGGAAACACCTACCTGTCAATTATTTACCGGACATATTGGTTGTGGGAAGTCTACAGAATTACTGCGGTTAAAGGCGGAGTTAGAACAGCAAGATTTTCATGTGGTTTATTTTGAATCTAGCCAAAGCCTAGATATGGCGGATGTGGATGTTACAGATATTTTGTTGGCTATTGCGCGGGAAGTTAGCCAAAGTTTAGAAGCAATTAAAATTAATATTAAACCTGGATATTTTCAAAAATTATTTCAAGAAGTTAAGGATTTATTACTCACGCCGATAGAACTTTCGGAGGTGAAACTATCGGTAGGAATTGCAGAAATTACTACTAAAACTAAAGATAGCCCGAAGCTGCGTGGACAATTGCGGCAATATTTAGAACCACGCACTAATGGCATTTTAGAGTCAATTAATCAAGAATTACTTCAGCCAGCGCGAGAAAAACTCAAGGCGCAAGGTAAAAAAGGTTTGGTGGTAATTGTTGATAATCTTGATAGAGTTGATAATTCTGTGAAGCCATCGGGTTATTATCAGCCAGAATATCTATTTGTGGAACGTGGCGAGCAGTTAAATCAATTAAATTGTCATGTTATTTATACGATTCCCTTAGTGTTAGTATTTTCTAACGCTTTGGGTAGGTTAACTAATCGCTTTGGTGTCGATCCGAAGGTGTTACCGATGGTTCCTGTACAGTTACGGGATGCGGCAGAATTTGAGCGAGGAATGACATTATTAAAACAGATGATTATGGTGAGGGCTTTTCCTGGGGTAGGTTGGGAACAAAGCCAACATTTAATAGATTTGGTTTTTGCCAGTCCTGATAGTTTGGCAAGAATTTGCCAAGTTAGCGGCGGACATTTACGGAATTTGTTGATGTTATTATTTCGCTGTTTACAAAGAGAAGATCCGCCGATTTCCCGTGAATGTGTGGAAGGTGTGATTAAGCAGCGTCGTAATGAGTTAAGTTTAGCTATTACAGCAGATGAATGGGAATTGTTGCGGGAGGTGGCGCAGGATAAAATTTTTAGAGGTCATGAAAAATATGACCTTTTACTCCGCAGTATGTTTGTGTTTGAATATCGGGATGAGGATGGTTCTTGGTTTGATATCAATCCGATTTTGACGGAGGCGAAGGAATTTCAATTATGACAATTTGGGCATGGGGCATAGGGCATAGGGCATGGGAAAGATGTTAATTGTTGTTTTATACCCAGGATTATGCATTGCTAACCCGATAGATAAATTTGGTAGGGTGTGTTACGCCGCAGGCTAACGCACCGCTAACCCCACCCAACAACGTTAATTGTTTATCATGCAGGATTATGCGTCGCTAATTCGATATATGGGCGGTGCGTTAGGCGCTGAAATTATCGTTTTGATGATCAATTATCTGGCTATGTGCGCCTAACACACCCTACGGATGAATTATCTCTGGCTAATTCGATATATGGGCGGTGCGTTAGGCGCTGAAATTATCGTTTTGATGACAAATTATCTGGCGATGTGCGCCTAACACACCCTACAATTATTTTATTTTCATTGTTGAAATTTTGAATTTGGGGCACGGCAAAGTGACTCATGAAGAATTAGAAAATTTAGGTGCTGATAATGAAAGTTCATTGCAAACTCTGGTAAGGGCAATTAGGCTTTCTCAAGGTGAATTTTCGCTGATATTATTGCGCTGTAATTATGGGGCTTTGCGTCAGCAGATGGTGCAACGTATCCATGAATTATCGACGGTGGAAATTAAGGAAATCACTTTACCTGCATCGGTGAAAACGCTTTACAGTGCTATTAAGGCGGAGTTGGGTGATGAACAGCCACCAGCTTTGATGATTTTTGGTTTGGAGTCGGTGAAGGATATTGATACAGTACTGACTGCGGCTAATCAGGTGCGGGAGGAGTTTAGAAAGAATTTTCCGTTTCCGATTTTATTGTGGATTAATGACCAAGTGCTGCAAAAGATGATTCGCTTGGCAGCAGATTTGGATAATTGGGCGACGACGATTAATTTTAATAATAGTACGCAGAATTTAATAGAGTTTCTGCAACAAAAGACTGATGAAATTTTTGCGGGTGATGTTAAACCAATTTCCCAAATTTGTGGGGAATTAATAACGGCGCGTCAAGATTTGCAAAGCCGGGGGCAAGTTTTAGATGCGGCTATTATGGCTAGTCTGGAATTTGTGTTGGGGTATGATGATTATTTACATGATCGGATAGATGAGGCTTTATCACACTATCAAGAAAGTGAGGGGTTTTGGCGAGGCAGTAATCATTTAGAACGCTATGGCATATTATTAGCTTATATTGCTTTAGCATATCAACGCAAAGCGAATATTCAGCAGGTAGATAATCAAGAATATTGGCAAGAAGCGAGGAATTATTTTCAGCAAGCGATTGAGATTTTTGAAGAAGCACAAAAGCCTGATTTAATTGCTGAATATATTAGTAAATTGGGTGAGGTGCTGCGTAGTTTACAAGCTTGGGGTGATTTACAAGGACTGGCGGAACAAGCTTTAATTCTGCATGAAAATAACGGTACGCCGTTACAAATAGCTCAAGATTATGGCTTTTTGGCTGAGGTGGCGTTACAAAATTCGCGTTGGGATGAGGCGCAGCATTTTGCACAACAAGCGCTGGATGTGTTAGCTAGCTTGGCAGAGATATTAAATGTCATGGCGAGGAATGGGGAGCAATTTCCAGCCGTTATTAATATAACTCTGGCAAAAGCGCTGTTTGCAGGAGATGGAGAAAGGGAAAAGGTTAAAGGGGAAGGGGAAAATACACAACCTTTCCCCCTTACCCCTTCCCCTTTCCCCGAATTTTACAAGGAGGCGGGGTTATATCGGTTTATATTGGCTAGTTCGCAACAGGGTTTAGGTGATATTGCAGGTGCAATTGATAGCTTGGAGTTAGCAAAATCGGAAACTCAGCCGCAGTATAACCCGCAATTATATATATCGATTTTAGAGAAATTGCGCTTACTTTATTTTGAGCAAGCTAGATATTTAGATGCTTTTCATCTTAAGCAAGAGCGATTACAAATTGAACAGCAATATGGGTTTCGGGCTTTTGTGGGTGCATCTTATCTTAACCCGCAGCGACAGGCTATTAACCCAGCACAAATACCAGCAGAAAATACAGAAACTATTGCTCAAGAAATTGCAGTTTCTAGCCGAGTTCAAGATGTGCGGCGGTTACGGGAAAGAGTGAGCAGAAATGAACATAAATTGACTGTAATTCATGGACAGTCGGGAGTGGGGAAAAGTTCAATTTTACAAGGGGGATTAATCCCTGCTTTGCAAGAAAAACCAATTGGTGAGCGAGATGTTTTACCAATTTTGTTGCGAAGTTATACAGATTGGGTGGGGATGTTAGGCAGGAGTTTAGGAGAAAATGTTGAGAGGTTGGAGGGAATATCTCTTAATTCGGCGGCTGAGATATTAGCGCAGTTGCGGCATAATGAAGGACGGAATTTATTAACGGTTTTAATATTTGACCAGTTTGAAGAGTTTTTCTTTGTTTATCAAGACCAAGGTAAAAGGCGACCGTTTTATGATTTTCTGCGAGATTGCTTAAATATACCTTTTGTGAAGGTAATTTTGTCTTTGCGGGAAGATTATTTACATTATTTATTGGAATTAGATAGATTATTTGATTTAACGGTTATTAATAATAATATTCTGGATAAAAATATTCGTTATTATTTGGGGAATTTTTTAAGCGATGATGCGAAGACTGTTATTCAGAGTTTGGCAGAGAGGACACATTTTTATTTAGAGCCGAATTTGATTGATCAATTGGTGAAAGATTTGGCGGGGGAGATTGGGGAAGTTCGCCCCATTGAGTTGCAAATTGTGGGGGCGCAATTGCAAACAGAGAAAATTACGAGTTTAGAAAGGTATCGTCAGGCGGGGACGAAAGAAAAATTAGTTGAGCGATTTTTAGAGGAAGTAATTAAAGATTGTGGTGCTGTTAATGAAAGTGCTGCGAGATTAGTTTTATATTTATTAACTGATGAAAGTGGCACAAGACCGTTAAAAACTAAGGATGAGTTGGCTGCAAATTTACCAGCATCAGATGAGGAATTAGATTTGGTGTTGGAGATTTTTGTTAAATCTGGTTTGGTATTGCTTGTACAAGAATCTCCGGCGGAACGTTATCAATTAGTGCATGATTATTTAGTTGATTTGATTCGCCGCCAACAGGGGAATGATTTATTAGAAGAATTGGCGAAGGAACGTGAGCAACGTTTGCAAGCAGAAGAGAATTTACAACGGGAACAAGAGGCGAAGAAAATATTAGCTGATGCTAATAGAGAAGCGGAACAGAAAATTAAGCAAGGGCGGAATAGATTAGCTTTGAGTTCTGGTTTGGCAATAGTTTTATTAGTGTTGGCAGGTATAGCATCTATATATGCTGTAAATCAACTGCAAGCTGCTAAGGAAGCTGATGACAAGAAGCAAGAAGCAGAAAATAAAGTGACTCAAGCTGAAGCTAACTATAATCAAGTCAGTCAACTGCTGCAAAATGCCCAAAGCCGCCAAACAGAACTTGATACAAAAGCTAGGGAGTTAGAAAGAAAAAATCGAGATGCTCAGAAAAAACTGATATCTGCCGAGAAAAATGAGCAAACCGCAAAAACCAATTTACAAGCAGCAAAAGCAGAAACTCAAAAGACACGGCAAAACTTAGATAATGCTCAAGCAAACTTGAGAAATACTCAGCAGCAAGCAGCTAAACTGGCAACAGAAAATCAAAAAGCCAAACGAGATATTGACGCAGCACAAAAGCAAGTAGATGTAGCCCAAGCAGCAGTAGATAGGGCAACAAAAGTACAACGGGAAGCAGAGGCTAACGCAAAAAAAGCACAAGCTAACCTCACAAAAGCCCAAGTAGCTAGTGAGCAAGCACGCCAAGAAGCCCAAGCAGCACAGAAAGGAACGGCACTAGAACGGGCAGGGGTAAGTGCTTTAAAACAGTTTGAATTTGCCCCCATTCAGGGTTTAATTTCAGCAATGAAAAGTGGGCGAGAGTTGCAAAAATTGGTTAAAGATGGTCGCGCTTTAGAAAAATACCCAGCTGCTAGCCCACTGTTAGCTTTACAAACCATTGTGAACAACATCCGAGAACGGAATCAGTTGCGCGGGCATCAGGGTTGGGTCTATTCAGTGCAGTTTAGCCCCGATGGGCAGCGCTTGGCGACTGGTGGAGTTGACGGCACAGCCAGGGTTTGGGATACATCGGGCAAGGAGTTGGCACAGTTGCGCGGGCATCAGGGTGGGGTCAATTCAGTGCAGTTTAGCCCCGATGGGCAGCGCTTGGCGACTGGTGGAGTTGACGGCACAGCCAGGGTTTGGGATTTGACAGGGCGGCAGATTGCAGAATATGAAAGTGGCACTCTTAGCCCTAATTGGCAACTAATTGCCACCATACCAAAAGACAATGACAGCATAGTTAAAATTTGGCGCGTGGAAGGCAGTTTAGATGAATTGTTGGCGCGTGGTTGTGATTGGCTGCGGGATTATTTGCGGAATGCTGATGCAAGTGAGAGAGAGTCTGGAATTTGCAAGGGAAATTAATAATTCGTAATTCGTAATTCGTAATTCGTAATTCGTAATTAAGAGAGTAAATAGAAAAATTGGTGGTTTGGGATAAAGGGCGATCGCTTTTGGTGTTTTTTAGGGAGTGCGATCGCTTTTGGTGTTTTTTTGTGATGACAACATAATCTAGATCCCCCTAAATCCCCCTTAAAAAGGGGGACTTTGAGAGGTTTTTTCCAGTTATGCGATTATTAAGCAGGGGTAGGGGGGAATTAAAAATTGGTATGAGTGCGATCGCATTCATTGTAAGTTGGGTTAAGCCTGAGAAACTCGTCAAAACGATGTTGATGACGATCAAAACGATTTTGACGACGATAAATACGATGTTGATGACGATCAAAACGATTTTGACGACGATAAATACGATATTGATGACGATAAATACGATATTGATGACGATCAACACGATGTTGACGACGATAAATACAATACCAATTTGAAATTATGGAAAGTGCGATCGCTTTTTGGGGTGTTGCGGGTGGTAAAAATGCGATGTCTGACGACAAGCCTTGCGGCTACGCGGTTTTGGGTTTGATGGGGAAATTACATCAATATATTATGGGTAGGGGCACGGCATCCACAGACTTTCGCTGAAATTGATATCTTATCGGTGCCGTGCCCGTACAATGTGGGTGGTGAGAAGTGCGCGCCTCATTAGTTAAACTTTGGTTTTCTTGAAAAGTCGGCGCTGGCGTATAGGTTCAGACTGATTGGTGCGTAATGGTACTACTTCTGCTTCGCTACTTTCTCTAGCTACACGAATTAGTAACGCCGCAGCAATGATACTTGCAATCATTGAATTACCACCATAACTAAACATGGGTAAAGGTAAGCCAGTAGTAGGTAATGCACCTGTAGTTACGCCTATATGCAGCAGTGATTGTCCTACCATCACAATAGTTACACCGATTGCTACTAGGCGAGATACAGGATTTTTTGCTTTTAGCGCTACTCTTAATCCCAAGGTGGTAAATAAAGCTAACAACACTAACAACACCATACTGCCAACAAAGCCAAATTCTTCGGCATATACTGCGAAAATAAAATCGGTGTCCTGAATTGGTAGATAAAACAGTTTTTGTTGAGAAAGCCCAAATCCTGCGCCCCAAGTCTTTCCAGAACCTACTGCAAGTAAGCTTTGCACTAGTTGGTAACCGTCGCCTGTAGCATCAGCCCAAGGATTCATAAATGACATCACCCGCTTGCGCTGATATTCTTTGATGCTAATACTGAGTAGCGCTAACAAGACTCCGCCAACTGCTGTTCCTCCTAGATATTTATAAGGTAAACCAGCGGCTAAGGCTATTAACCAAATTGTGATACCGCAGAGTGCAGTTGTACTGAGGTTAGGCTGGGCGAGAATCCCCAAAAGTACTAAACCGAAAATTGCTAACCAAGTGAAACGAACTCGCCAACTAAGTTTTTCCCATTGTCCAAATAGTCGAGCGCTTTGAAGTACTAAAAAGGGTTTAATAAGTTCTGATGGTTGAATGGGAATTGGCCCAATTGCTATCCAGCGCGCTGCATCAAAAGCTTTTTTTCCTAGTCCAGGTACGAGGGTGACAAAAATTAAGCCTAAAAATAATAACAAAAACCAATGGGCTACGCTTAAAAATTTCTTTAAGGGGAGATGGACAATAAAGTTGAATAAAATTAAAGAAACCAGCACCCACATAAGTTGACGCTTAAAGTAATACAGTCCATCATTCTGGCGGGCGGCGGCTACAGTATAAGATGCAGAAAACAGGATTATCAAGCCGACACACAGCCAAATCAGTGTTAACCACCGCAGCAGCCTTGCTTCTAAAGCCCAGCTGGAGACACTATCATCAAAAATTGGTATTAAGCGGCGTAAATTCACAATGAATACGGGTGTAAGAATTTTTAGATTTTAGATTCGAGATTTGAGATTTGGGAAGAGGGAAGTAATTATCAGTGTGTATAATACGCACTCTATTTTTAATTACTACTGTCTTAGGGGGGATTTGGGGATTAGGGATTGGGGATGAGGGGGATGAG
>NZ_JACJPX010000091.1 GCF_014696315.1 Calothrix membranacea FACHB-236 | reverse complement strand
TGCTGACTTTGCGATGCTTCCGGGTCTTCGTATAGACAATACACAATCTCTGCCTTTTGTCCAATTTTCTGTTAAGAAAGATGTTTATAATGCATAGCTTATTAAGGGGGGTTGGGGGGATCTTAGCCAGTGGTAGTAATGACAAAACAGTTAAGCTGTGGGATTGGCAAACTGGCAATTGCATTAGAAGCTTAGAAGGACATACAGACTTTATTTATGGAATTGCTTTTAGTCCAGATGGAGAAATCTTAGCAAGTGCAAGTACAGATTCTTCAGTAAGATTGTGGAACGTCAATACAGGTCAATGTTTCCAAATTTTACTCGGACATACAGATTGGCTATATGCCGTTGCTTTTCATCCAATCCCCCCTGCGCCCCCCTTCATAAGGGGGATCTTAGCCACTGGTAGCGCCGATTGTACAGCCAAGCTATGGGATATTAGCACAGGTCAATGTCTCAAAACCTTGAGCGAACATACCGATAAAATCATGGGAATTGCTTGGAGTCCAGACGGGCAAATTTTAGCGACCGCCAGTGCTGACCAATCGGTAAAATTGTGGGATTACAGCACAGGTAGTTGCATCAGCACATTACAAGGACACAACAACCGCGTATATTCAGCCATCTTTAGTCCCGATGGCAAAATCATCGCTACTTGCAGCACTGACCAAACAGTGAAACTATGGAATGTTAACACTGGTAAATGCCTCAAAACACTGACTGGACATACAAACTGGGTATTTGCCGTTGCCATTAACCATGATGGTACAACCCTTGCTAGTGCATCCCATGACCAAACTGTAAGAATTTGGAATCTCAACACAGGAGAATGTCGCCATGTCTGCGTTGGACATACACATTTAGTATCTTCCGTAGCTTTTAGCCCAGATGGAGAAGTAGTTGCTAGTGGTTCTCAAGACCAAACTGTGAGAATTTGGGATGTGAAAACGGGCAAATGTCTCAAGATTTTACGGGCGAAACGGCTTTATGAAGGGATGAATATTACTGGTGTGAAAGGGTTAACAGATGCGACGATTTTAACGCTGCAATCTTTGGGTGCAGTAGTTTAGGAAGTTCTTTCGGGAATATTTAAACGCCACAGCTTTTCTAACCTTGAATATAGGTACAACCGCGATATTTAAGCTGAGATTTGTATTGATTTGGAACCGTTATAGGTTTGACAACCTTGTAACTAACACCACGATACTTTGCAGTTGTAAAATCTTGCTGCTTAGGTAATTTTGTGCTGATTGCTTCGTAACAAAAACCGCGATAAGACAGTAGCATAAGTTAATCTCTGTGAATGACTAGCGTTTACTGTTATCACAATAAGATTTACCTAAATTCCAGTCCATATATAAAAGTTATGCAGTTTTTGAGCCAAAAGATACTTAACTTTTCACTAACTTTCAGTTCCTCAAAAAAGTTTGGATCAAGCTACCAATAGTAAATTCCTTCTTTGCCAATCAGCGACTCATGGCAAAAATCTGTTCAGCCGTTAAGGGAATGTTAGGAAACAATCTCGAATCAATTCGATTATTTCCTTGAAACACCTTTGGGGGTAAATACTCGCCATCTTCAAGTTGGTAAATTGTAATAGTTGGCTGCTTAGGAGAACCAATGAAGCGAATACCACCAAAAGCAGCATAATCCACAATTATGTACTCTAAAACGCCTAAGTCTACCCTTCGGGAAGGGCTTCGCCCAACATATTCAGCAAGTTTTGTTAGGTAGTCGTCCTTCCAATTGTTACTAACAACCTCAATGATTCCTGGTGGTGGAATATATGCAGCCGCAGAACTAGAGAGAGTTTTCATCCGTTGCCATTCGTCCCTAGCAAATATGACAATATCAGCTTTTCGGCTTTTTTCTTTTTCTGGTGGTGCTGTTTTGAGCCTAACCTGCTTTGACTGGCGCGACACATACGGCAGGTTATTTTCTTGACAGTAATTTTCAAGGTAGGCACACAGCCTCTGGATTAAATCTTCGTGATTGGCATTTGGTTCTGATAATGGCACAGGAATCCCATCCAATAACTCAAACTCTCTGTCTGAACCATCATCCCAGGCAAGAAACTCTTCAAAAGTCAGTGGTTGTGTAACGGCTGCGTACATCGCACTCGCTCCATTGCTGACAGGTACTTGACTCAATGCTACCAAGTTGTACAGCTTTGTCTATGATTCCTGGCTGATTTTCCTGCCGTCTATCACAAACAACAGCTTGAAGTTGGATAATTGAAGGCTTTGGCGGAGCCATCACCTTCGGCTAAAGCAATTGATGAGTATAGGTTTGGTCTAATAAATAATATCGGATTTGTTTTATATAACCATTTAAATACTGCTCATACTTTTACCGTAGTCTTCCTGTGTAGTACAATAATACTAATAAGCTAGAATACTTATTTTGACAATCCTACTTTTAATATGAATCAATGTAATGACGATTGGGAGAATATAGCTTCTTTACCAGGTCACACTAGCTGGGTTTATGGTGTTCCAATTGCTCCAGATGGTAATACACTTGCTAGCGTTAGCTTCAATAAAATTTTCGTGTGGAATTTAATGGCAAAAGAACTGACTAATATCCTTGAGGGGCACGCGGAACAGATTTTTTCTCTCAGTATTAGTCCAGACGGAAAGATAATTGCCAGTGGAAGCTTAGATAAAACGGTCAAGATTTGGGATTTGGAAACAGGAAAATTAATTAAAAATTTAGCAGTTCGTAAAGACCCTATCTATTCTGTTGCTTTCAGCCCAGATGGTAAAATTCTTGCTACTGGAGGAGGAAGTAAGTATAAAACTGAATACTATAAAGCAACAACAATATATCTATGGAATACCCTGACTGGAGAGTTACTACATATACTGCCAGGGCATTCTTTAAGAGTTAATAAGCTTGTTTTCAGTAATGATGGGCATATTCTTGCTAGTGTTGGTAACGAAGGCATTGTAAAAATTTGGAATCCACATACAGGAGAGTTACTCAATAAATTAAACATAAATGCTTTCGATATAGCGATTACTCCTGATAATAAATATTTAGTAGTTAGTGGAAAGGCTGGTATAAAAATTTGGAATTTACAAAATGAGCAATTAGTAAATGCATTATCTGAAACCTCCGATTTTATACGTTGTTTGGCAATTCATCCGAAAAAAACAATTTTAGCTGCTGGTTGTCATACCAATATCGAAATATGGAATTTAACAAATGGGCAACGTCTTAAAGTTTTAAATTATCACAACTCAATAAGCCTTTCTTTTAGCCCTGATGGAAAGCTGCTTGCTTCAGGCGATGCCACTTGTTTTCAAGGAGGAGATGGAGTCAAAATTTGCAGAGTTCCTAATAATTTTGAGAAAATACCCGAATTTGATATTGATCTAAATGAAACAAATAATATAAATATTGTTGATATACAAGAAAAAATTAAAGATGATGATTGTTTTCAAGCAGATAACATTAAAGATGCTAGAGAAAAAACTCTAGTTTCTATTGTTAAAAGACAAGGTCAGTCTGGATTTCGTAAAATACTATTGCAAGCTTATAACGGAAAATGTTGCATAACAGATTGTGACGTGGAAGCTGTCCTAGAAGCAGCTCATATAATTCCATACCAAGGAACTGACACAAACCATGTTGCGAATGGATTACTACTCAGAGCAGATATTCATAATTTGTTTGATCTTTACATGATTTCTATTAATCCCGAAACAGGCAAAGTGGAAGTTTCTTCAAGCCTTAAAAATTCACCATACTGGTATTTAAATGGTAAGAATTTGTCTGTACCGCTAGAATTAGGATCTCAACCTAGCAAGGATGCACTTAACTATCACTACAATAAATTTATAGGGAAAGCTGAAAATTTTCAATAATAAATTTGTAAAAGCATAGCTTTTATTTCATCGAAAGTTTCTGCTGTAATTTTCTCTAGAAGCTGAGATTATTTGGTAATGACAATTACTTCAATACAATACCCTTCTTCTAGCAATATGGGTTACTTTCATGAAAGCACCTGTTGTTCTTTTAGTATACAAGAGCCACTTACTGTGATGCTTTTACTGTACCAATGCGATGTCTACGATGGGCTACGCCAACGCACAAACCCCTTTCCTCTTCCTTAACATCTGCACTATTTTTTAAATAATCTCTCACGAAATTACAAGCCTGTGCCAACAATTTCTCAGGACTAGAATCAAAATCTAAATTCCAAAGAGTGAGTTTACCAAGAGAATCAGAGGAAGCCAAAACCTGACCATCTGGGCTGAAACTCACGCTTTTAACCCCAGCATCAAGCCCTGCAAGGGTTTGCAGCACTTCTCCCTTACGGTTCCACAGCTTAACTGTCATATCTTCACTCGCTGTAGCAATCGTCTCTCCATTTGGGCTAAAACTTACAGCATTCACCTCACCTCTATGTCCCCGCAAAGTCAATAGTTCTTTACCCTTTCGGTTCCACAGTTTCACGGTTTTATCTTTACTGGCGGTAGCGATAAGCTGACTATCAGAACTGAAACTTACAGCCTGTATCCCAGCTTGATGTCCTTTGAGTGTTACCAATTCTTTTCCCTGAAGATTCCAGAGTTTAGCAGTTCCATCTTCACTTGCGGTAGCAATTATTTGACCATCCGGACTGAAACTTACGCTTCTGACACCAGCTTGATGTCCGCGCAAAGTAATGATTTCTTTGCCATCCAAATTCCACAGTTTAACTGTTGTATCCCAACTAGCGCTAGCAATGGTTTTACCATCGGGGCTGAAAGTTGCGCTTCTCACATCTGCTTGATGTCCGCGCAAAGTCGCTATTTCTTTTCCAGATAAATTCCACAGTTTGACTGTTTTGTCTCGGCTGGCAGTAGCGATAATTTGTCCATCAGTGCTGAATTGCAGACTTCTGAGGGTATCGCTATGACCATTAAGTGTTACTAGTTCCTGTCCTTGACGATTCCAGAGTTTCGCCGTTGTGTAACGACCAGTCGTACCCAGAATTTTACCATCAGGGCTAAAACTAACACTTCCCGCCGCAGCTTCACCAAGATTGAAACTGAGGGATTGGAATTTTCCGGCTTCCCCGTTCTCCATATTCCACAATCTCACAGTTCCATCTTCGCCACTGCTAGCTAGAAGTTTTCCATCTTTGCTTAAGTTGACACCCCAAACAGCATCGGTATGTCCGCGAAAAACTTGCAATTCCTCGCCTTTGCGATTCCAGAGTCGAATGGTTTTATCCCAGCTGGCTGTGGCGATAGTTTGACCGTCGCGGCTGAATACTGCACTCGCAACAGTATCAGTATGACCGCGCAATGTCACCAATTGTTTACCGTTTAAATCCCAAATTTTTGCAGTCTTGTCTCGACTCGTTGTCACCAGGTTTTTACCATCCCGGCTGAAATTAACATACATTACCCAATTGTCATGCCCTCCCAAGCTCAACAATTCTTTGCCATCCCAACTCCAAACCTTCGCCGTACCATCCCGGCTGGCGGTAGCAATCATTTGTCCTTTGGGGCTGAAATGAATGGCGACGACTGGGGCTTTATGGGTACGGAAAGATTTTAACTCCTGTCCTTCTAGGTTCCAGAGTCTCATTGTGCCATTCCATTCCATTGATGCCACTGTCTTGCTATCGGGGCTAAATCCGACACAAGCTACCCAATCTTGATTATTGAGGGTGATAATTTCTTTACCATCCTCAACACGCCAGACTTTCACGGTTTTATCTCGACTGGCACTAACCAGCATTTTACCGTCGGGACTAAAATTCACACTCCATACTGCATCTGTATGACCGCGCAAGGTGTGCAGTAATTTACCATCACGTTGCCAAATTTTCACGGTTTTGTCCCAACTGGCGCTGGCGAGTTTTTGCCCATCGGGGCTAAATTTAACTCTTGTGACTACATCGCCATGACCTACTAAACGGTTGCGTTCCCGTACCCAGTAGAGAGACTGGCGTAAGGTCTTTTCTACTTGCACTTTTAAATCTGTATCTGCGTTTTCCCAGCCCATCTGGTTTAACTTAATACCAGCTTTGAGACTTTCAAGTAAAGCGTCAAAGGTATTATGAGACTCAAAAGCTGTTTCTGATGAGAGCGTTAAGGCTTTAATCTCACCCAAGCTTACTTGTCGCTTTTGTTGTGCAGTTTGCCATGTAAGTAACCCGGAGATTCCCAAGAGAGTCACAGCGACAACAGACAGCACCGATAACCCCATCATTCCCCGGCGGATCGTTTGTTTCGCTTGCTGTTCAGCGTTGAGGAGAATTTGATTGGCTTGTTGAGATGCTATGAGCGCACTTTGTACTTGGCGTTTTTCTAGTTCCTCGCTAGCGGCTAAAAAGCGATAATCCATGTTACTCAAACTTTTGCCTTTCGCCCAAGCTTGAGCATCTTTGAGGGCTTGTCCTCGTAGCAGGTTGGTTTCATCTTGGTAATTTGATTTCACCCAAGCATTAATTAAATCTGCGTAAGGGCGTAACTTTTTTAATTGCTTTTCTACCCACTCAATATGAAAAACTTCTTGATAGATGCGATTATAAACTTGTAAGCTACCTTGTTTTTTAACAACTAATCCTGATAAGAGTAATTCAATTTTTTCTGGGGAATCATCAGAGGGTACACCACCATTTTGTAAGATTTGTAGATATAGCCCTAATAATCTACTAGCTCGTTGTTCGTTGCAAAGTAATCTGTCACGGATGGTTCTTAAATGGGGCGGTTCATCAAGGGAAGCCCAATTGTCTATGATATGCGATCGCACTATTGTAGAAACTTGCTCCGCTATAGCCTCACTAGGAATCAATATCTCCTGCATCAGTTTCTTGAGGTAGGGCGATTCTATGGCAGAAAGGCTTCTCTGTTCTCCTGTTCCCCCATGCCAATGTTGTGCAATTAATTGGCAAAGTTTCTGAGTTAAAAACGGTTGACCTCCCGTCCAAGCAAGTATTTCCTTCAGTGCTGCTTGGGGATTTTCGACTTTATTCGCTAACCCTATTTCTAATGGTTGAACTTCTGCAATATTAAACCCATTTAACTCAATTGCTCTACCAATATTAAAAGGTGTGCGAGTTTTATCACTAATTAAATCTGAAGGTGTAGCTACTCCCAGCAGTGCAAAAGTAAAACGCTTATGTTCGTGGCAAGAACGAATCAAGGCAAAAAAGTCATCTGTATTAAATGGTAAGCTGATTGTGCTGTCAATTTCATCGAAAAAAATTACAATCGATTGATTAATAAATTCCGGTAAAACAGATTGCAATAATTCACCCAAACGACCCACTGGAGACAGGTCTTGTCTTTGCGCTAACCAATCACGGACATTAATTTGCGTAGTCAACCGAAAACTCCGCATCAGCCGCATGATAATGTCTGCATACCACTGGTCAGCGGTGATGTTGCTATTGCCAATTCCCGACAGGTCAACCGTTGTGCAAGCAATACCATCCTCTTGTAGTCGTTTAGCCACCTGCACCCGCAAGCTAGATTTACCCATTTGCCGACAATTGAGAACGTAACAAAACTCACCTGCCTTTAAAGCTGTGTAGAGTTCTTCGTCAGCTTTTCGTACTACATAGCTGGGTGCATCAACTCTGAGGCGACCGCCAACTTGATATTCATAGGATGAAGTAAGTTTTTGCACGGGTAATCCTCTACCTGAAAATTCTCAATTGATGCATTGCATCATAAAGTTGACTTTCATACTTATATAGCTTCTAGCTTTTTGTGTCGATGTAGAAAAGTTAAGGACTTTTTTGGCTTAACTTAAAAAAATCGCTGCTTTGGGTTTTGCATCAATTATAAAAACAAGAGTAATTGTGTAATCTAAATTATTGCTGAGAAAGTAGTGCAAAATATGAATGCAAATTCTCTTGAATTTCTCAGCTAAGGTTTAGCTATTCATAACCTGAGATTTGTTATATCCAGTGATACTGAGAACAGTTAACGTACAGTAACTCATACAGCTATGTAACAAGGTCTCATTTTAAAATCATCCTGGGGTGTGGCTTCGCTGAAATATTTACAGCTTTACACTTCAGTCAGCAAAATTACGTCTATCTGATTATTTGAATTGAACAATGCGATCGCTTCAGTTTTCAACCGTTGTAATATGAATTACTCAACGGTGAACTATATCCGCCCAAGCATAAAGATTTCTTCATCACAAATCCCAACATTTGGAGAAAGTTAAATGACTACTGCACACTATGATTTCATCATTATTGGTACTGGAGCAGGTGGTGGTACACTGGCTTATAAACTTGCACCTACTGGTAAGAAAATACTCATTCTGGAACGTGGTTCTTTTTTACCTCGTGAAAAAGCTAATTGGGACACCGTAGAAGTAGTGCAGAAAGACCGCTATCACACGAATGAAATTTGGTATGACCAAAAAGGGCAGGCGATTCATCCCGGTACAGGTTACTTTGTTGGTGGTAACACCAAAGTTTATGGTGGTGCACTATTTCGTTGGCGAGAACAAGATTTTCATCAGGTAATTCATAAAGGTGGTATCTCTCCCGAATGGCCACTGAAGTATCGCGATTTTGAACCCTACTACACTCAGGCAGAAAAGCTGTATGAAGTTCATGGTAAACGGGGTTTAGATCCGACAGAACCAGACGCAACTGAAGATTATCCTTATCCTGCTATTAGTCACGAACTGCGTATTCAAGAAATTCATGACTCTTTATTAGGCGAGGGTTATCATCCATTTTATCTGCCTCTGGCTATCAAATTAAATGAGGTAAATCGGCGTTTGAGTAATTGCATTCGTTGTAATACTTGTGATGGTTTTCCTTGTCTAGTAGATGCAAAAGCTGATGCAGATGTTAACTGTGTGCGTCCAGCAGAGCAATATGATAATGTCACACTCATGACGGAGGCTAGGGTAAAACAACTACATACTAGTCATTCTGGGCGGGAAGTTACTTCTGTAGAAGTAGAAATTAACGGAGAAATTCATTTCTTTTCTAGTGATATTGTAGTGGTTGCTTGTGGGGCAATTAATTCAGCTGCTTTATTGTTGCGTTCTGCTAATGAAAAGCATCCCAATGGATTAGCAAATAGTTCTGACCAGGTGGGGCGAAATTTTATGAAGCATCAGAATGGAGCGATCATAGGCGTGAGCTTAAAATCCAATTTGACAGCATTTCAAAAAACTTTAGCAATCAACGATTTTTACTGGGGTGATGTAGATTTTGATTATCCAATGGGTCATGTGCAGTTACTGGGTAAGGTAAATGCAGATATGATTGCTCAAGAATCTCCATCAGTTTTGGGAATTTCGTTTAGAGAAAGAAATACTTTTGAAGCGATCGCTACTCACTCGGTAGACTGGTGGTTAACTGCGGAAGATTTACCAGACCCCAATAATCGCGTCACTTTGCGGGGTGATTCTATCCAGTTGCATTACACCGAGAACAATACCGAAGCATACAATCGCCTTGTCAATCGTTGGACACAGGTATTGAAAAAAATCGGTTGTGGTGAAAAAATTATTCCCGCCTCTTTCTATTTCCGTAAGAAACTACCACTACAAGGTGTGGCGCATCAGTGCGGGACTTGTCGCTTTGGGGAAGACCCTAAATCTTCTGTATTAGATATCAATTGCCGTACTCATGATGTTAATAATTTGTATGTGGTAGATGGGAGTTTCTTCCGTTCTAGCGCTGCTGTAAATCCTACCCTTACAATTATTGCTAATGCTTTACGTGTAGGTGAGCATTTAATTGAAAGTATGGTTTAACACAGGTAGAAATATTTTTACGAGCTTTTTTAAGGCTTAGGTAACTTATCGCTCAACAACCATTTTTGATCTGCTTCTAGATATCGATAGGCACAGCGAAAAATACAGCGTTTGTTGTTGTGATGATGTAGTTTTGCACAACGCACAGCCTTTTTGCCTTTTAGCCTTACATAAACTTCAGCTGCTAACAGCATTCCTAAAACTGGTGCAGTGAAATAAACCCAGATACCTGTCCAATTATGAGAAGGAATTGCCGATGCTAAGGTACGAGCTGGGTTCATGCTCATACCTGACAGAGGTGCTTCTACGGTAATGTAAGTTGCAATCAGCAACCCGGCAAAAATTCCCGTAAATGGTGCTAGCTTGAGGTTATTCGATACAAACAGTATCATCAGCATCACACCAAAGGAAATGATTAATTCAGCCAAAAATGCATATCCTATTCCATGTGTACCGGGTATGGTGACAACGTAATTAACAGATGGATCTGCGATCGCATCTTTCAAGATTCTAATTGCTAATAGCAATCCCAACAATCCACCAATAAACTGAGCCAAAATGTAAAACATAGCATCCCAAGGTTTAATTTTGCCCAGACGGAAAAAAGTTAAAGTGACAACCGGATTAATATGTGCCCCTGACTGCTTACCCCAAGGCGAATAAATAATACAAATAGCAGTCAATCCCATTGCCATACCAATAATAAATCTTCGTAAAAGTGAGTCAGTAATTGCCTGTCGAATTGGTGAATCTGGATGCTCTAAGAGTGCAGTAACCACTGCCGCAGAAATCATGAAGATGCCCAAACCGGCAGCTTCAATCAAGTATTCAGGATAATGTTGTCTTAGCATCTGCATGGTTTCCTCTCATGTAATGATTGTTCTGCTTTTGCGTTAAATTTTTGTTATTTCTAACTTGAAAAATAATAACAGGTACGGAAAAGCCATATTTTCATCATTGAATGTTACTAAATAAGTGACATCTTGAGTTTTAGCCAAGCGACAAAGAAAAATATTTTTTTTATAGCGTAAAAAATATTTAGTCATTTAATAATTCAAGAGTTTCTATATTAAAAACTCTTATAAAATATTACTTTAATCAATAATTAATAAATTAGAATTATCTAAATATAAAATGTGACAATACTCATATTTGGCTAAGAAAATTCTTATGAGTTTCTCAGTAAAATTTAAACTTTTAGGTGAATGGTAGGTGACACCACTCACCCTTAGAATTTTATAGGGTTTAAGACGCAATCCTCGTAATGCGATCGCCTTTTGAAAGCCTTGTTTTATCGTTTAAATGAGGGGTCTTACCCCTTATTTTTCATAAACCAAATGTTGTCAAATCAAAGTAAGGGACATCCTCTGCAATCAGAAGAGCGATCGCTTCATCTGTAAGTATTTTCCTCATGACAATTTCTATATTTTTACAAAAGTTAAATGCCCCCATATCAACATTGGTAGGTGGTGCTAAACTACCACTTGTAAATTTTCTAACCACTTTCTTGGGTGACGAACTTCTCGCCAAATTTGGGTAGCACTCACCGCACCATCCCCTACAGCAACGGTCACTTGATTCAGTCCAACTTTCAGATCCCCAATGGCAAAGATGCGAGGATGGGAAGTACGCCCCAGTTTGTCAGTGATTAGATAACCGCCTTTTTTCTCTAGATTTAACTTGTCGAGATAGTGATGGTGGTAACTTGCTCCCATTGAAACCAATCCTGTTTCTAAAGGAATGATTGACCCATCTATCAGTTCTACGCCGGTCATATGATGGTTTTGTCCCAGGAATTGTTTGATTGGGGTTTCGATTAAGAGGTAACCATGTTCGCGCAACTTTTGCCGCAGTTCGGCACTGACAGGAAATATATTGTGGGTAAAGATGGTGATATAAGGAGTAAACCAGCTTAAGTTAAACACCATTTCTTCAATGCTGGCTTCGCTACCAGCAAAAAAGCCACATTGTTTATCTGTCATTTCATAGCCGTCACAAACCATACAAACATGCAAGTTATATCCTGCGTATTCATAGACATTCTGCATTTGTTCTAATGGTGGGAGAGAATCGATAATGCCACTGGTTTATCAATTTCTGCACAACAAAATTTCCACTGAGATGGTTGATGCTGAATTCCCTGGTAAGATTGGGGCTGATGGGTTTGCCATCGTCGCTGAAGGGCTTGGCGAAAATTGGTTTTTTTCACCTCTTCTTGGAGTGCTTCTGAAAGCAATTGCCACAACCGCCCGCCGACTTCGCTAACATACTTCACGGTAAGATAAGACTCAGCCGCGATCGCTTCATAGGTTTTACCTTCCCATGCACCCTGCAAAACTTGGATTTCAACATCACTCAGATGCTTTTGCGTAGTCTGTAGCATCAACTGATCGACGAGTTGTTGAGCAGCATTCCATTGAAATCCAGCGTCTAAGCTCATAACCCTAAATTAGAAAGCGATGTTTATCTTCTAACATAGGATTTCTCCATAATTCCCCCTAATACCCAAACAAACAGAACAAACCGCGATTACTTAGCGATGGGGAATAGTTAGCAGGATTTTTCCGGAAAAATCCGGAATTTATCGCCTGAAATAACCGGATTTCTTCCGGCTGACAATGACAGTAAGTGTCAAGCATCATAGAAGAGGCAGGGGGAAAGGGAGCAGGGAGCAGGGGGAAACTTCTCCCCATCTCCCTGCTCCCTGCCCCTTTTCTTCTTCTTGACTCAATCCTGAGTCTGAGTATTTATTAGCTAACTTGAGACTGCAAGATGTACTGATATTTTTCAATCAATATTCTATGCTGCAACGCTTTTCTCACCAAGCCTTAATAAAATCAACTATTTTTGGATGTCTGCTTTTGTCTAGTTCCCTAATTCCCTTACAATTTACCGTTGCTAATCCGCAAATTTTGACTACACCACAAGCAAAGACGATCGCTCAACAAGTGCTTCAAGATGCGATCGCCAAAGAGAAACTTGATAATACTGCAAAAGTCGTTGAAGTTGCTCGAATTGCTAAGGGCGATACCTGGATGTACAATCCTGTACCTTACTGGAAAATTGCGATCGCTGATCAGCATAAAAGTTTGGTCTATTTCACCACTGATAATGGTAACTTTAGAGTCTTGATGCAAATGAACGGACAAAACACCCATTCTCTGGGAAAACCTGCCGAAGAAATTCCACCACCAGAAACGATCACAGCAGCGATTCAACAGGTGAAAGAGTGGGGCTATCCTGGAGAACCCCTATTAACTGATATTTCATCTGAAAAGACAACTTGGGCAAGTGGTTGTGAAAATATTTCTTTTCCTTATGCTTGCGATCCGATTATTAATCAAGGCTGGAAAATTACCATTCCCCACCAACGCCAAAGTTGGGTATTTCAAGGTGAAACAGCCGACGATTTACAATTGATTGCACGTAGTAATCCTGTGATGGAACGCGGCTTACCGATTCCGGTGGTTAACGAAATCAAGAGTATTGCAAGCTATCACTTGCAAATCTTACCCTCAGTTGTTCTGATTACGAAAATCGAGCCTCAAACCTTTACTGATAGCTGTTTAGGATTAGGGAATTTGGCCGAATCCTGCGCTCAACAAACAATTCGGGGCTATCGGGTGACTGTGGCGGGAAAATCCCAAGCACAGCAAATATACCGGATTAGCAGTGATAAAGTTTATCTTCGCACCGAAGCGATCGCCGGACTTCCCAACCGCACTGATGACTTACCAACTGCGATCGCTCGCACAGTATTCAACGCCGCCCAATCAGACTTGAAGCAACCCATTGCTAATCTTAGCATTACCCAAGTTGCACCAAGATTCTATTGTTTCCGCAGTCCCACGGCTGCACCTAATGAACCTTGCATACCAACGCAAAACCTTGACGGTTGGAATATCACGGTGACAAATTTTCAGAAATCACTGACTTACACGGTTAATCTCAGTGGCAAGATTCTTAGCAAGAGATAGCTGAGTGCTGAGTATAAATCAATATAGCTCTTTTAGTAATTAATACGCCCTAACTTAAGTGAATAAGAATATACAACATAAGCTGATGATGCTGACGCGATGCCTGCGGCGAGCGAAGCTATCGCTTGCTTTGATTATTGCTTCTCAACTAATTTACTCTGTTCCCATTTATGCGGCAGATGCTAGGATAACGATTTCTAAAGCTTGCCGTGTAGAGCTAACTGGTGAAAGTACCCGACGCTGGAACGAAATTTCTGGAATGTCCCCGACTGATAGGCTCCCCGCAATTATCAGAGAGCTAGAAAATGCTGAACGGCGAGGAGATACAACTTTCACAACCCAGACATTAGATTTTGCCATCAAGACAATTACTACTCAAATACAATCACTGACAGATAGGGATAATCCAAAACTTGGTACCATTCTCGATCAAATCGTGGTCTTAGCTAAACCTTTACCGAGTGGGTATAGTCTGGGTAAAACTTATGTATTGACGGAATCTGCGATCGCCTATGGAAAAATTGGACACTTCACCATAGGAAAACAAACCCTACAGCTTGCGTCTGAGTCGGTATCAGGAATTCGCAATACTCCTAAAGATTTAGTTGCGGCGCACATTCGCCTTGCAGAAGGGTGGATTGCTCTCGATAAATCGGCCGAAGCTGCATCTTCTCTCAACTATGGGTTTGAGCAAACTATCAAAAATCTGACAGATACCTACGCCAGACGTGAGTCGTTATCACAAATAGTTAATTTATATCTCCAAATTTACCAACCCACAAAAGCTTTAGAGGTGCTAAAGCAACTTTCTCCTCAAGATTACGATCCTGATATTACCGTCACTCAGATTGCTGCTACCTACTTTAAAGCTAAAAACCCAGTAAAAGCAAAGCAATTGCTAGATCCGTTGCTCAAAGCAGCACTAGCAACTAAAGATGTGGAACAACGGGAAATTAAATTAATGAATTTGGTGCTGCACTATGCACCCAGTGGAGATTTAGGGCGATCGCAGCAAATTGTTTCCCTAATGAAACGCCCTAATTCTTTCCGGGCTAGAAGTTGGTTAACAATCGCCGCAGAAGGTCGCAAATTTAACCAGCCAGAAATCCGCGAATCTGCGATCGCCCGTTTAGTTGCTGATGCCAAAGCCGCTAAAATAGCCGATCAGTTTGGTGGACGCTTCGATAATGAATGGTATGGCGAGATGTCAAATTTATCTCAAACTCGCGGCTATCACCCAGAACTCAAAGCTCTGATTGCTGAACTGCGTGCGGTGAATGTCTTGGGAATTGTTTTGCAAGATTTGATTGCTAATAAGCAGTTTACAACTGCGCGGCAAATGGTACCACGTCCGATGATCGTACAGATAGATGCAGGCTATTTCGATGAAAGCGATCGCTGGCTGGATAATATTGCCATAGCCACCCTTGAAGCCGGACAAACCCAGGATGCAAAAGCCAGAATTGCTGGAGAAAAAACCGATGTGCGGCGATTGCTGCGGTTTGCTCAAGCTTTCCATCGCCGTGGTAATGTTGCTGTTGCCGATCAATTATTCAGTCGTAGCCAAGTAATAGCTAATAGCATTTCTGCTTTACCCACCGCCATCACAACTCATGCGGCGATCGCCAATGCTTTGATTTCCACCAATCGTCCAGCCGATCAAGTATTGAATCGAATTGTCACACTGATACAAACAGAAAAAGCATTGCCACAACAAGCACAATTATTGCTATCAATCAGTCCAGAATTTGATGCAACGCGATCAGCTTATTTTACACTGGCAGAAAAATTAAAGTTACTTCAGCAAGTAGATTTTGCTACCTTAGCAGGTAATCAAGCGATCGCCAATCGTCAGCCAGAGGAAGCATCCCGTTTTATTAGTTACGCCGGGAGAAATCCTAGGGAAAAGTTTGACTTTGCTTTACGAGTTGTGGAACTAAATCTGACTCAAGGCAATTTTACAAAAGCGCGATCGCTCCTCAATATTCCCATACAAACCCTCTTGAATGCCCCAGAGTCTTCTTTACCACCAATTGCAGAACGTTCTCGTCTCTGGGGGCGGATTGCTTTAAATCTAGTGCGTACAGGAGATGCTAAAACTGCGATCGCCATTGCTCAGAATGTTACACCATCGCCAGAACGCGAACAATTACTGCAACGTTTACGCTGTTATCAGGACTGAGACATTGCATTTAAGTTTTAGAGACCATTGATAAAGCAAATCTTTAGATAACAAGACTACGCAACATCACACAAGTCATATTGGTTCGCCATACTCAAGCTGGTGGTTTTGGCAATGAAGCTGCTGAAACTTACAAAGATTTATTTGGTGATTCTGCACCTGCTTGATTTACAAAAATACTTTGTTGTGAGGTAATAAAACAAAGAAGTTTCATGCTTTGATTAATTACTGGGAGTCCAAATCAGATCTCCCCTTTTATTAATATAGCCAGCCTTGCCATCAAGATATACTAAAGCCAGTTCATTTGTAAAACTCAGAGCTAAGTCAAATTGGGGCTGAATTACCATCTTACCTTGAGTATCAATATAGCCATACTTATTATCAAGCTTGACAGCAGCTAATCCTTCAGCAAATGAGGTTACCCTATCAAATTTAGGAGCAATAACCATCTCTCCACGAGGATTAATATAACCCCATTTATTACCGCTTTTTACTACTGCTAAATTAAGAGTAAATTCCCAAGCTTCATCAAATTTTGGTAAAATAACAAGTTGACCATATTTATTAATATAACCATATTTATCACCAATTTTTACTGCTGCCAATCGTTGTGAAAATCTTAAAGTTTCTTCCAACTTGGGTTGTATAACTATATTTCCTAGAGAATTTATATAGCCCCATTTATTATTAATTTTTACTGCTGCTAATCCTTCGTTAAAATGTAGCGCTTGTTCATACTGCGGCTGAATGACTAACTTACCGCTCAAGTCTATATAACCCCACTTCTCATCTATTTTAACTGCTGCTAACCCATTCTTAAAAGCTAAAGCTTCCTCAAATTGAGGTGGAATTACTAATTTCCCATTGGTATTAATGTAGCCATATTTATCTTCAACTACAACTAAGGCGAGTCTATTAGAGAACGCAAAAGCTAAACGAAATTGTGGAGGTATAATCAGTTTTCCAGTGGGTTCGATATACCCATATTTATCATTAATTTTAATCTGCGCTCGCTCGTCGATAAAGCTCCAAGCTAAATCAAACTGCGGCTCGATAACTATCTTCCCAGTTTTGTCCATAAAACCATACTTGCCATTTTTGACAATACGAAATAGTGGACTTGTCACAGGTTGAGGTTTTAAAGGTTGACTGGTTAATTTATTTTGTCTAACAATAAGACTAGATGCTTTTACTTTTTGAATATCCAAGTCAAATAGGCCATTTATTATAATTAAGTAGACAATAGTCCAAGTATATTTATACATTTTTATCTGCTAGCCTTGAGTTAAACTATAATTACCACTACAAGTTAATATTTACTTAATAAAGCAACTAGAAATATTTGCTCCAAATGCACTCCAACAGAACCCTGTAGAAGATATTTGGTTATCAGGAAAAAGACTGATTTCAGAGTTTTATTTTTTCTGTCATTCCTTCTCTATTGTCAAGGTTTTATTTTAGTTGTCGCTTAACTGCCAAATTTTTGACTTCCCTAAGCTGCATGAATTTGGTGTTTTCTCATGAATTATTTAGGATTGCTATATGTGCGTCGATGTCAATAGGAACCTATTTGTTTTACTTCTCCGTTCATACTCAAAGTTTGGATAATATCAAATGGATTGTAATGTCCTCGTTCCCAGCCTCCATTTTGGAAAATAAAAGATAGATAAATCCATTCCTTATGAGCATCTTGAATGACAAGGTTATCACCCTCTTGGGGTGTATAGTCAACATCAAAGCAATTTCTGTCATTGAGATTGAGCAAAACCCAATCGTCTGTTAGTCCCTTGCCTATATCCGCCGCAGGAAGCTCGTATAGCCCTTCCATCAGTGGCTCGTCGTCGCTTTTATATCTTTTAAATGTAGATAAATACCATCGATACACCTTCGGAGTCGTTGCTTGCTCCTGTTTGTATCGCCTCGAATTTTTGTTATGCACAATGGGTTTTTCTTTGTCCTTGCAAGTGCATAAAATGAAGCCTTTGTCAAAGTCGCACATAATTGTAGATACTAAGGTTTGATAAACCAGTAGACAGGAGATGTTTAAGAGCTAAGAAAATGTATCTTTACACTACCGTTATCCCCCCTGCACCACTGAAACTACTGCTCTGTCTACTACCATCTGAAAATAACCAATTTTTATAGGCGAGCAACTTAAACATTATTCATATATAACTATGCGAGCAGAATATGTATAGTAATTTTGAACACATTAAAAGCAATATGAGTAAACGGTTGCAATGAAACAATTGATACTTGTATTAGGAGTAGGAATTTTACTTATACCTGTGAAGGTAACTTGCGGTTCTCCTGGTGCAGCCTGCGCTCAACCACCATTTCCTGGAACCAATAGTAAAGTTAGATATTACTACGAATATGAACCACTGGGTGTAATGCTAGTAGAGTTAGTGATTCGGAAAAACTTGCCGTTTTATTACTTCAGTGGAACTGAGGATGTGTACTGAGTTAAAAATCTTATTGGTTAACCCTCAGCTTTGCTTCGGGGTGGTTATTTTGTATTGGTGGGATTGTGTTAAGCAATTTCCCTTTTGGAGATGTTATGCGTTGGCGTTAGCTTCGCCATACTGCGTAAACGCGTAGCGTGTCGCTTGCGACTCAGCCTCTGGGAACGAGAATCGCTTTTGGTAAAAATGCAGTATATATCTTCGGGAATTTATTTTTTGATTCTGGCGATAATTTTGATAACGCCATTTGCAATACCTTTTCTGTTAAGGCGCAAGGGTTATGTGACTAGTTTGCTATTAAGCAGTTTTCTATCTTTGATGACGTGCGTACTTCTAGTTTCTTTGTTGGCATATTTACCAGATTTATATGCCGAGATGCGGCTTGATTATCTGGGTTTTGATTTTAATGGCTGGTCAGACGAAGACCGACTCAAAAATATTGCTCCAGAATTCAGAGACGAAGCAATACAACTTTATCGATCGATAATGGGCATTGGGTGGACTTTGAAAGCTATTACTGGGGCAGTTTTGCTCATTCCTTATCAAATTCTTACCTCTGGCTTAGTTTTCATGGTGAGTAAGTCAAAAAAACATGGCAGTTAGCACCTAAACATACCTGAAAGTGGACGCGAGGGCGGTGGCTGTTATGCTAATAATTTTAGTAAATGTAAGATAATGTATCATCGAAATTTTAATTTTCTACTGTTTTTGATTACCCCATTTCTTGCAGTTGTAATTATATTTTTACCAATTATTCCAACTTTGGAAGATGCTAAATTTGGATTTTCTCTAATTACATGGTTACTTAGTTTTGTTTTGGGTTTTTTATTATTTCAAAAGCCTCAAGATTTACCATTTGTAAAAAAGCAAACTTTTATTTTTCTATATTTATTATTATCGAGTGTGCTATTTTTGTTTGTCTCATTTATCGTTTTGATATCATCTGCTTTTGATGCTCCAAACATTGAAACTGTGACATCTAAAGACTATCCTACAACGGTATATTTATACAACTATACATGTTCTCCACCAGATACTTCTACAGGATGTGACACATACCACGGGGAATTAAAATTTAGACTTGGTTTTACTCCTTTTGTAATTACAAAGTTTAATTGTGATTGTCTTTTTGGTTCACCCGATCACGTTGGTGAGTGGGTAACGATTCCCTTGGAAGCAAACCGAAATTCAACAGCATCGGCGATTAAAATTAACTTAAAAACTGGCGAATTTATTCCAAGATGAACTGCAAAACTCTAATTTACGATCCGAATCAGCAAGAAGCAATTACTTTAACTGTTGATAACAAGCGTTATAAATTGGTACGTTGGGCTGTTTCAGATATACCCCAGATGTTGTCAGAGTCTTCTTTGGAACGATATACAAAATTCAGCTTGCTTACCAAAATACCCCAAGCAAATGCGATCGCCATTATTCAGTGTAATAATATTTACCAACTTCCATCCAAGCCAGTCAATGCCATCTTAGAAATTCGTCACTGGGAAGATTTTAGCTGTATCCAGGAAATAGAGTTAACTGAATGCACCGATATACCAGGTTGTGTCACGATTACTCCCTGTCAACAGTACATCGTCGTTGTCGAATCATATACTTCGCTGTATCTAATAGAATTGTCATCGGGTATAGTTAAGCGTTTTGCTTTTGAGACAGAATATAATTACAGCTTGGTATTTGACCCAAAGATGCAGTTTTTTATCAACTCATCAATTGACCAATTCAGCTATTTTCAACTTCATTGGATTGATGATTTAGCAACGGGTAAATTTTCTCTTCGAGGAGGTTTTTGGGGGGATATGCGCTGTCATAACGATACCATTATTTTTAGTCCCAAAGAAGATGCTTTTATCCATACTTGCTATCATTTTGAACGGAAATTATTGGTGACATACTGTCGATTTAATCGTTCCCAGCTATTTAGCGATCGCAGTTATTGGGGAATAAATAATCATCCTACACCAACTTCTGTTCTCTATAAAGTTTGGGAAGTATCGCTACCATACATCGAACATCAGCATGATGAGGAAAATCTTTGGCAAAGTGATATTGCTTTTCTCAATGACCAAACCCTAATATTAGGGGCAGGAAAAACCCTGGCTTTGCTAAATGTTCAAGATGGAGTTGTGAAAGCAGAGTACCAAACAGATGCAATTATACAGGCGATCGCAATAGATACTGCACATCAACGAGTAATTGCTGCTACCCGTAATGGGATGTTATGCTTTCATCTGTAGCACTTCGCAATCGCACTTTATCTATCAGCAACACAAAGCTAGAACAGTATTATCTCTTGTAGTCAATGAAAAAACTCACTCCAATCTCGATTATTAGAATTCTAACACTAGGTTTAATTTATTGTTTATTACGTTTTGCCTTTCCAGTAAACTTTTTAAAAACCCATATAGTTGACTGTACTCAAGCTCATAAAATCACCAAAATATCCGATAATTTTCTCAGTACAATTGGTGACCCATCTGCAAAAGAAGCAGAAATTATAGCACAAAGATATATCACAAAAGCCTTTTGTCTAAATGATTTAAAGGGTGATTCCAGCTTCAGCCCTAAACCATATTTCTTTAATGTATCAAACTTAAGTTCTAAGTATCAAATTATTGGTTATAGTGGTGCTGGTTTTCGTAGTCCAGGCAATTTACAAGTAAAATTTGACAACGGGACTCTCCTAAATTTTTGCTTTAGCATGATGGTAATTAACTGCAACCAAGCTCAAGAATGCAATTGTCCTCATGATTTTAACTGGGAACCAAAACCCAAGCGATCCTAATAGTAACTCAGGAGAAACATCACAAAAATATAATGTTTACTAAAAATGAAATTTTTAAATATGGATGACTTGTTCCATGAAAATATTTAGCAAAATAGCAATATGTATAACCTTATTTATTTGTGTCGCAATTCTAATTATCAGTATTTATCCTGGTGCATTAAATAGTTTCTTTTTTCCAGTCATGCTGGTGTCAATTGTTTGTGTACCAATATTTGCAGTATTGGCAATTCTCTTCTGGGGATTGAGAACTTTAGGAAGACAGAATTTGAAAAGTATTAGACTTAGAAGGCAAACTTTTGTACCCTGGAGAGAAGTTACTATCATTGCAGGGATAGTTTTAGTTTGTTATGTCCTGCTCAAGTTCTACATTCCCCGTCGTTTAGCATTTATGATATCGCAATCGGCGTTTGAACAAGTTCGGGTACAACTTCCTATTTCTGCAAAAGAAAAAATCACATTAAACCGCAAACTCGGTTTATATGAAGTTGATAAATACGCTATGGATTCTCGTGGTGGTGCATATTTTCGTGTATTCTGGGGTGGTGATGGTCTAAGTCCTGATGTCATATCCTATGGTTTTGTCCATCAACCGAATAGTGAAGGAAGTCCATTTGGTGCTGCCAATTACCAAGTATTTTACTTGTGTGGTGATTGGTATTGGTTTCGTGTATCCGATGATTTTTAGGGATGACAATTAAGCTAGTTTTGAGTTATGGATAAGTGACATTACTACTTATTCAGTCACAAATATGAAATCTCATATTCACCATACCTTGATTTTGCTAGTAGCGATAACTGGGATAACATTGTTTTCAAGTCCATCTATATCTAGTGATACTCATCAATCAATATCTTCTATCACAGTTAAGTCTGCAAAAGAGAATTCATTACCCCAGTTATGGGATGTAAAAATCAACGGGAAATATGGATATATTGATCGCACCGGGAAATTAGTAGTTAAACCCCAGTTTGATTATGCTTCGTCGTTTTATGAGGGATTAGCTCAAGTTCAAGTAGGTGAGAAATGGGGATATATTGACCACACAGGTAAATTGGTCATCAAGCCACAGTTTGATAATTGCGATCGCTTCTTGAATGGGTTTGCTAAAGTCGAAGTTGGTAAAAAGTGGGGAATTATAGATAGTAATGGTAAGTTTGTTGTTAAACCACAGTTTGATAATCTTGAATATTTGATCAATGGTTTTGCTTTAGTTGCTATCGCTAAAAAATGGGGATTCGTTGATAATAAGGGTAAATTAGCCATCAAGCCTCAATTTGACAGCGCTTGGTCATTCTTTGAGGGGTTAGCAGCAGTTCAAATTGCTAAAAAGTGGGGATTTATTGATAATAAAGGTAAATTAGTAATTAAACCTCAGTTTGATACTGCTTGGTCATTTTCTAAGGGTTTAGCAGTAGTACAAGTTGGTAAAAAATGGGGATTTATTAATACAAAAGGCAAGTTAGTCATTAAACCTAAATTTGATGCAGCTTGGTCATTTTATGAAGATTTAGCAGCAGTCCAAATTGGTAAAAAATGGGGATATATTGACCGCACTGGTCAATTAGTAATTAAACCCCAGTTTGATATGACTTGGCTTTTTGATAATGGGTTAGCACAAGTAATAGTTGGCGGAAAATCGGGTTATATTGACCGTACAGGGAAATTAGTGATTGAACCAAAGTTTGATAAAATTGGTAATTTCTCCGATGGATTGGCAGAAGTGCAAATTGGAGGTAAATGGGGATATATTGACCGCACTGGTAAATTAGCGATCGCACCACAGTTTGATAGTGCTTATTCCTTCTCTAATGGGTTAGCAGAAGTGCAAGTTGGAGAAAAATCTGGATATATCGACCGCACTGGTAAATATATTTGGCAACCAACCCAGTAATTATATAATTTTCAATAGATTTGAGTCTGAAATATTACGAGATAATGAGATGACAATAGAGATGGGAATTCTCCAAATTAATACCGGGAATTATGAGGTGATTCCTGTTGCAACTAGCGAAATATTTTATCAATTTTGGTTGCCTGCTTGTAAGTCTCTTGGGTTACAATTCATCAGTCATTTTCATGATGGGTCTTTAAATGTCGTCTCAGTAGAAGATGTCCCTAGAATTTTAGAAGAATTAATTTGTTTATATTCTTACACTTTAGAACAAGAAAATTTAGCTTTTATGAGCGAGAGGCTAGAACGTATAATCCAGGTATTTCACACAACAGATGCTACATCCTATGAATATGATTTTGGATAATGAATTTAATTTTAAAGATTGATATCTTCTAAAATGATAAAACTAAGCAAGGAACAAATTATAGAATTTCTAGCGGAATTAGCAGCACCTGTTAGTCCAGAAATTTTTGCAGGTTTTGGCAGTGATTTCCAACGGAATCGATATGAGTGGGAAAAGCAAAATAAGAGATTGAAAAGGAAGAAGAATATATCTCTGCTTGGATTGAAAAACAGAAAGTACTACACACCTTAGATATCTTAATTAAGATTGCAAATAATCTACCAGAGGAAGATTTTTATGATGGAATTGCCCAGCGCAGACAATTCGACTGGGAATATTATTTAGCTTTGATTATTTATCAGTTGGGTATAAAAGATAGGGTTATACTTATTTCTAAACTGGAAACAAATAATGATAATATGAATCCTATTATTGAATCTGTGAAAGAATATTTGGCAGATGATTAGGTAAGGTAAAATTTTTATCCAGATGATGTGTTATTTAGGGATACAGTATATTATATATGTACTCCAACCTTTCTAAAATTCGTTGCGATCGCATCTCAGCTTGCTCTGCATTAAACCCAAAGTTGTACCGCATCTTACCCATATTCTCAATTCGCCATTGGTTGATTTTATAATCTATTTCATCGCTCATCCTCACTTGCTCATTTGTGAGTTCAGGATCGATATTGAGTCCGATGGTTTCTGCAAGGAGTCTGGCAAAATCCACAGAGTGGAAGTATGGATAATCTCGAATTAATTCCCCAGAGCGAAGAAAAGCCAGCAATCCTTCAATTGTAGATAATCCATATTGAATATCATCCAGAAAATCCTTGAGCCATTGTTCTGGAGAAAACTCACCAAAACGAATCCAATCCCCCTGAATTTCAACCTCGTATCCTTCCTGGGTGAGAAACAAATCCCGCACAGGATTATCCCAATCGACAATTCGTAACAACCCTGGATATTGCTGATTTCCTGGATTTTTGTGCCAATCCCCCGACTTTGCCGCTTTCAACTTTGCGAGGAACTCAGGTAAAGGCTGATTCCATAGTTCAGCAGAATTGTTTGCCATAACTTCCTCTGCCGACCAGTAATGTCCCAGCCGTTCCCAATTACCACCATTGCAGACTTCTAGCAAAAACGTTCTGTAAATGTCAGGTAGTCGAATTCTATGTTGTGCTTCTAACGCGCTCAACTTTGCTTCAGAACCAATTGGCAGATTAGTCGTGATTTGGGCATAGCGATTGTAAGGATCGAATTTTCGCAATCGAGCGAGGGTAACGTGAATTCGTTCGGGAATGGTCAACCATTTTCGCAGGGGTAATTGGCAACCGAAATGACGCTCCACTGTAAAAATGTCTTGATCGTACACCCTCACCCTTCCTTTCGTATCGTGAGAGAACTGAATTTCTAACTGAGTCAAAACCTGACAGAATTGCTCTGTCTCAGTATCAGTCGGAAATAATCCCACAAGATGGGGATGCTTTATACTCTTAATCTCCCGATACATAAACTCACAAGCTTCAGCCTCATCCGTAAATTCAAACAGCAGATGTTGAACCGCACCACGCTCGGTATAAACAACTTGCCAACGTTCGCGCATTTGAATCAAGCAAATCTCATCATCACCCATTTGGCGAATCTGATACAGGCTACAACCTTCGCCCCAAAGTTTGAGATCGAGTAACTCTGCATTCAAATATTCAACATCCCACATCTACTCACCTCTTACCTCGCTTGTTCTGCACGAAAAAGCCGGAGGAAGCCCCCATCAAACCATTCCCCATAGTGAAATCGCAGTTCCCCGGATAGTAGCATCTGACCTCGACAGTAGAGAAAGTAGGTTTCCCTAAATTAGAATTTATATGTTCTCAAAACTAAGATGGCGATCGCGTAGCGGCTCCCCGGTCGCATCGCTGCTTTTGATATTTCCCTTGCTAATCGGCGGAATTTATCTGCTGCAACCGGCTCCCCCCGCACCTTGTGGAAGCCTGAAAAAATTTGGCGCGCTCGAACAAGAAGGACGCTGCATCATCAATCGTAACGTTACCCTGGAAGGTAATCTCAAGCGATTGCCCAATCAACTAACCGTCAAAGGCGACCTAACTATTAGCGGTACGTACATTGAAGAACTGCCCATTGCAATGGTGGTTGACGGAAACCTTTTCTTGTACAAAACTAACATTGCCAAGCTCCCCCCAGATTTGCAGGTTCAAGGAAGTTTCGATCAATATAGTGGATTTGGTTCTCCAGGGGTTAAATGCAGTGCAATCCCTAAAACTGCTGTTATCAAAGGGAATCGCAACTGTCACTAATTGCGATCGCAATCGACTACAAATCAAATCGCTTACTAATTGGATTCAATCAATTTAGTCCAATTTTAAAGAACAATGTTACAATCCTGGCGAATCAAACCCAGGAAATAAATCGTGCCTAAACAATTCTCTAATCTCAAGTGGTTGAGATTTAATCCTACCTCTTTCACCCTATTTGCGATTCTATTTGCAATAGTTGTGATAATTGCCCTCTTCTTCCGAGATGATTGGATTAGACCGTTACTGGGCGACGTTTTAATTGTCATGGTGATTGCTTACTTTGTTCATGCTTTTATTGCAGTTCCACTACGAAAGGTTGCTATTGGAACTCTCATCTTTGCCTACTTGATTGAGTTGCTTCAGTTTCTTAATCTCATTGATATTTTAAGCTGGCGAAACTCCCAGCTAGCTCATTTAACAATTGGATCTACTTTCGACTGGCGAGATTTGGTTGCTTATACGCTGGGGATTGCGATCGTTTTCCTCACTGCGAATCGTTTGAAGTCATAAACTACTATTATTTTCCTCTTTATCGTAAATTCAAGGTTTTAAGACTCCTACGTCTACACATAGTATCAGTTGATTTGGGGTTTAAATCCCCGACTCCAACTGTCTTTAATGCGTGAATAATTCTTGAGCTTTAGTACAAGTTTTGAATTTTGTAGCTTTAGCTTCCCGCAGGGTATTTTGAATTGTTAACGAGTATTCATGATTGCTTTGATATGGCGTAAACGTCCCATATTTAAACGATTTAGGCATTGCTTTCTTCTGGTTTGACTACCAAAAAACTGTGACTATTATCAGAATTATATTTGATGATAGCTAATATCTCCAAATTGGTTTTCTGGATTGCTTATATATTTTCACGAAAATTTTCTATATGAATACTCAAAAGAATATCAATATTTCTCCTATAAATCGTCCCACTTTCTACATATACATACTATCTATATTCGTGTTTATATCCTTGATATGCTTGATTTGGTTATCGGCAAATTCTAAATATTCACTCAGAGGAGGCTTATTTAGTAGTTTTTTATTGACGATTTTAGTCTTAATTATTTCTATTACAGCAGTGATTCTAATTTTTAAATCAAATTTGTCTCGGTGGTTAAAATTCATATTGTCTATACCTCAATTCTTGGGGATAATGCCCTTAACTTTATTTATTGTTCAATTGTTTATAGTAATTTTTATTTTTGGAACAGGATGTAGAACTGACTTTGTTTCTCCTAGTGGGAAAAAATCTATCGCAATTAGCGAGACATGTTATATGGACTGTCATCATGCTGTTTTTAGACATTATTGGCTAGTGGAAAAAGAAATCGGCTCAATTTCCCATAATTCCAATAGAAGATGCAAGACAGAGGATGATTTCCAAGTAATTTGGAATTCTGATGAAACTGCAATTAGATTGAAAGAAAATAATAATTATCCTCAATCTCAATTAAAAGGAAGTTTATTAATAGATTGATTTGAATTGCAAGAGGGAGCAACGCTATTTGATATCGAAAAATTTCTAGGAAGTAATAAACTAGTATTATTTGCCTCTTTATCGAGTATTCATCATTGCTTTGATATGGCGTAAACGTCCCAGATTTAAACGATTTGGGCATTGCTTACTTCTGGTTTGACTACCAAAAAACCGTGACTCAAACTTGCAATACTGAGTTTGATAACGCTCCCAAAGAGCTTGAGTTTTATCTTGTCCAGATGTAACTGGGGCTTGCTGCTGCTCGTCTTTTGAATCATATACAGCTATCCCCTTTAGATCCGCAATGCGATCGTTATTTAGCCGAGCTAAACAGCGATGATAGAGCATGGGTGAAATTGAACCTTCCTGAAAAGGTGCAACCAACTCAGTACAATGTGCTTCACGATACTCTTGCCAGTATTTCTGTGCGATCGCAAATGTTTGCTGATACTGCTTCGATAGTCTTTTTGCCCAATCGCCATAAATGCTTGATTGCAAAAGCTGAGTTGTTTTCGACCAATAGACCGCGCATTGATTTAACCCGATCTGTGTCTCATCCACACAATTTAGCTCTGGAATTCCAGGTCGTACAGAACCCTTGAAGAGAGCTAAACCACGAGCAGGCGCTTTCAAAAGTTCTTCAAGTTGACGAATTCGAGCCTCTCTGAGACGCTGATGACATTGAGCCAATCTCCGGTTGTTCTGGGAGAATAGAGCTTTTTCGATCTGGCAATACTGAGTTTGATATTGCTCCCAGTGGCGTTGCACCGATGAATTTCTCAATTTGAGTTGATCGAGTAAGGATTCAAATCGAAGATCGCGAGATTGGAGGGTTATAACCTCACCACCTCTTTGCAATTCTAGAATGCGATCGTTATTTAATCGCGCTAAACAGACAGATGTTGCAATTGGAAAATCTGGCGTATTGCGTAAGCGTTGAGTTAACTGTTGACAGTGTTGTGTTTGAAACTGATGCCAGGATTGATCTGCGATCGCCAGTTGATGTTGAAGGGGTGGAATAAGTTGGGACTCCACATCTTGATAAAACAATGATTTGAGCAAATGGGTTACTTCTGCCCAACGCTTTGCACAGTGATATTCACCCGCTTCAACCTGTCGAACACAGTCCGGTTGCAAAACTCCAGCAAATCCTAGTATCACAGTTGGATAAGGTAGAGGAGTCTGTGGCTTGGCATCTGACGCAGGGATAGCTTTGCTTGGTTCCATACCAAGCTGAGTTGCAAATAAAATGACACTCGCAAATATCGCAGTCTTCAATTTCATCATTTTCCATAATTAACAATTCTCATTAGCCTTCAACTACTATCCCTGGCATTTAAATTGTATGAGCTTAATCTCCAATCGTGACATAATACCAATAGGAATTGATTGCATGTTTTACCCTTAATCGATATCCTAAAAATAAATTTTGATCGGGAATTTTAGCCTGTTCACTATATACAAATCCCTGTGCCCCTCCAAAGACCCTAGCTGTAAAGAACAAAATGTATAATCCATACTGTCCCCTTTGTGTTTGAATTTCTTTGCTTATTGAAGTGTGATGGTAAGCTGGCGGTAAAGCAGCAATATTGTTCATACCTCCACGAATTTGATTTGACTGTACCAACGCAATTACTTGTTGCCGACTTGCCAAATTTTGATAAAAATTCGCCGTTAGCCAAAACTGTTCAAACGGGACGATAATCCCAATTACCAATCCTAATAACTGTAGTAACAGTGGAAAAGAATGTCGCCACCGTTGATTTAGAAATGAGGCTTTCTGGATGGCACGCACCCAAAAGTAAATCGCCCAAATTAATCCAATTAATGCTGCGATCGCACCTGAGATCCAAAGCAATGGTAAGAAAAACCATGTCAGCCAATCTAACCAAACAAAGTGCAATAATCGTATTAACCACAGTCCTAAGCTAACGCAAATAATGTAGCGGGCAATCCCTGACTGCCAAACTGAGCGTTTTTTCATAGCCAGCCCTGTGAACGGTTCACTCCATAAGTAATATGCAATCCAGTATAAAAAATATAGTGACTTTGTTGATTCTGAATTGAACTCAGTATATTCTCGTAAATATTAGAAGTGAACTTATAGTTAAATTGAAGTTTGAAATATGAGGCGTATTATTTGAGCCAGTTCATAGGGGAGTAGTAACAGAATAATGGAAGAAATAGAATACCCTGACTGGACAATTGATCGGCGATGCGTGTTACAGAAACTGGAAAATATCGCTAAGGATTACATTCATTACTTTACATATCAAGCAAGATACTATCAACCAATGGTGGTGATTTGGTCACGTGATGAATTGTTAAAAGGATTAGATGCCCTTCATTTACTCAATTATGAGATCGATAGACTGATTTTTGAGCGGATTTCTCAAAATTATCCTCATCTGAGTCAATGTGTTCATGCTGCTGAATGCTTGTGGTATACCAATCCGGAGATTTCAATCCAGGAAAGCGATGTGAGCTTGGATTGGATGATGTTTAGTTTGTTTGGGTTGATTGATGATGAAATTCGCTATTGCTGTCTGGAAATAGTTAGAGCCGCAAAACTAAACCAGCCTCGGACATTACTTGCTGAGTTACAGGGACAACAATACAGTCTAATTACCGATTGGGATAACAAGCAGATTAAACTGATGACAGCAGTTCCACTAAGTGTCAATCGCAATCCGTTTATACGCGAAACAACAGCTCAAAATAAATATTCTCCAACATACCTAGAATTAGTGACCTGGGCATCTTGCTATGACAGTTTGCCGATGAATTGGGATATTTTGGTAGATTGGGGTGCGCTGGGGTTGCTAGAGGAACTGGAAGACCTCAGCACCGATCCTTCATTGCCTAGTGCTGAATATCTCAAATATTGCCTAGAACAATATTATTTTTTACTAAAATTGAGACGGTGAAATGGATGATGAGAAAAATTGCGGTAGAATTTTTGGATGATAATTCTGAAATTGAAATAGCCTGCTATGGTGCAGATTCTGATTGGGTCTCTTATATCTTGCACCTCTGGGGATAAACCACTAATTAAGCAATAGGAGTGTAAAAAAGTGACTCCAGAAGTGAGAAGGGTTATTAAGTAGAAAAAAGAAGC
>NZ_JACJPX010000090.1 GCF_014696315.1 Calothrix membranacea FACHB-236 | reverse complement strand
AATTAGTACTGTTACTTCTTTTACAAGACATTGAACGTCTGAGAGACTTGGCACTTAGTCATGGAATTGACATTCAAATTTCCAGGTGCAAGATATAAGTTGGTGGGTGATGGTAGAGTAGGTGCCCTAACCTGGCAAGCATTACGCAATAACAGTAATGCAGCACCTCTACCCGGCCCTTTTTAACAGGCTTAATTTCCTAATTGCTATAGGTGTATATGAAGATGGCAAACTATGAATAGTGAAAGCAATGTCTCCGACGGGCTGCGTCAAGGCAATTTCTCCACACAAAATCATAATAAACAACAGCCACAAAACACCGCAAATATCCCCGATTCACCCCAAGGTTGGGACAACTTGAAGTGGTTAGGCCCGAGTTTTTTATGGATGCTTTCGGCGGCGGGTTCGGGTGAATTACTATTTACGCCGAGAATTGCTGCACTCTATGGTTACACCCTGTTATGGGCGCTACTGGCGGCGGTGATTCTCAAATGGTTTATTAATGGTGAAGTGGGTCGCTTTTCAGTTTGTACCGGCACAACCATCCTAGAAGGCTTTAAACAGCTTCCTGGCCCCAAAAACTGGGCAGTCTGGCTGATTTTACTACCGCAGATAGTGGTAGCAATTTCTACCGTTGCTGGTCTTGCCGGAGCCGCCGCTACAGCATTAATTTTGGTGAGTGGCGGCACTGTCCAACTGTGGACAATAATTATCATTGTTGTGACAGCTGCGATCGTTTTTTTAGGGCAATACAACCTAGTCGAAAAGATTTCCTCTTATATCGGAATTGCCCGCACAATTGCAGTCGTAGCTGCGGCTATTTTCGTTTTCCCTAATGTTCGCCAACTTGCATCTGGACTAGTACCGCAAGTTCCCCAAGATGTGCAGTATCAAGAAATACTACCTTGGCTGGGTTTCATGTTAGCCGGAGCCGCCGGCTTAATGTGGTATTCCTACTGGGTAGAAGCTAGAGGGTATGGTGCAGCTAGCGTTAAAGGACAAGAGAGCATAGATCCCAAGCAACTCAACCGCGAGGAAAAAAAGAAGCTGCGTGGTTGGTTAAAGCTGATGACTATATCCAACACCTTAGCAGTAGTGGGTGCATTGTTAGCGGCGTTATCCTTTTTAATTCTCGGTGGTGAACTGCTGCGTCCCCAAGAACTTGTACCTCAAGAAAATCAAGTTGCAGAAACTTTGGGTAATTTGCTAGGCGACCTTTGGGGAAGCTTTGGCTTTTGGTTTATGGTGGCGATTGTTTTTATTACTTTTTGTAGCACTGTACTTTCAGTAGAAGATGGTTTTGGGCGAATGTTTGCCGATGGTACGCAAATTATTTTGCAAGGGTTTGGCGTGCGGGGACGCTGGACAAATGAACAGTTTTTACAGAAATTTTACGTAGTTGTTTTGTTAACTCTGTTACCCATCGCCGTTTACCTGTTTTTTGGTGAACCAGTCGGTTTACTACAAACCGCAGGGGGAATCGAAGCTGCTCATATTCCCATTGTTACCGCACTGACTCTGTATTTAAATCATCGAATGTTGCCCAAGGAACTGCAACCATCAAAAATTATCTTTGGTGGAACTGCGATCGCGGGCATCTTTTTTGGTGTATTTGCAGTTATCTATCTTTTACAACTGCTAGGAGTGATGGGATCTGGTGGAGGTTAAATATTATAAATGTTAGATCAAATTGGACAAGCTTTATTAACTAGTGCCGGCATCCTTTGGAAATCCTTTTGGGCGCTAGTGTTTGGTTATACTATTTCTGCAGCTATTCAGGTCATCGTCACTCGCTCCCAAATGGCGAGAGTTTTGGGTAAACGTGGCTGGAAACAAGCGGCTTTAGCTGGTCTTTTTGGCTTTATATCATCTTCTTGTTCTTTTGCCGCGATCGCAATGCTCGTCTCAAAGAATCTGTCGATGTGATTCGCGCACTTTGGGCGGGAGAAACTGTCACTCATCACGGTTTAATCTCTGTGGAAGCAGCAAAGCTTTATACCCGTCCTCAAACAATACCGTTAATTATTGGCGCTGCCATTACCGTTGAAACCGCAGAGTGGTTGGGCAGTTGGGCAGATGGATTGATTACCATTTCCCGACCACCAGAGAAGTTAAAAAAAGTTGTCGATGCTTTCCGTAGAGGCGGAGGTGAAGGTAAGCCAATGATTTTAAAAGTGCAGCTTTCCTACGATCGCAATCCAGAAACCGCACTCCAAAAAGCACATCAGCAATGGCGCAATAACATCTTTAAGAATATCTTGATGACAGAACTCATAACTCCTCAACAGTTTGATGCAGCTGGGGAATTTGTTCAACCCCAAGAGTTATATGAGCACGTTCGCATTTCCCCAGATCCTCAACAACATATTGAATGGTTGCACAAAGATATGGAATTAGGGTTTGATGAATTGATTCTGCACAACGTTAATCGGGAACAAAAACAATTTATTGACATTTTTGGTGAGAAAGTCATTCCCACTTTGGTTTAAGAATCAAGATGTACACAGCAATATGTGCGATCGCCCTAGCTATCGTACATTTATTTTCCGGTAAACTACGATTCCTCCACTATACACCACGTAGTCGCTGGCTGTCTTTTGGTAGTGGGGTATCTGTCGCTTATGTTTTTGTTCATATCTTGCCAGAACTGAGTAAAGCTCAACAAACTCTCCAAAATAGTTTAGATACTGGGTTCGCTTTTTTAGAACATCATGTTTATTTGGTAGCACTTGTAGGTTTAGCAGTATTTTATGGCTTAGAGCGATTTGCGAAAAAGTCACGTCAACGCAATCAAAAAACAGGTAAGGGGGATGTAACTTCCACGGATGTTTTTTGGATACACATCGCTGCTTTTGCTATTTATAACGCCCTAATTGGCTACTTATTAGTACACCGAGAAGAATCAGGTATCAAGAGTTTATTGTTCTTTTCTTTCGCAATGGCGCTGCATTTTGTCGTCAATGATAATGGTTTGCGCGAAAATCACAAACAAGTTTACGATCGCTTGGGACGATGGTTATTAGCAGCAGCGATCGTTGTTGGTTGGGTAATTGGTACTGTTACAGAAATTCATCAAGCAGCCATTGCAGTTCTCTTCGCCTTTTTAGCTGGAGGTATTGTACTGAATGTACTCAAAGAAGAACTACCAGAAGAACGAGAAAGTCGATTTTGGGCTTTCACTGTCGGGACAATCAGCTTTGCAATTCTTTTGTTAGCTTTTTAATTGTTAGCTTTTTAGCGATTATTACTGCTCAATTCACTGGGACGAACAATATAGTTAGCAGCCTGTATATTGCTAGGTAATGGTTCAAGTCTTCCTTGATTAACCAATGCTTGGTAGATAAAAGCTGCGATCGCCCCACGAGAAGCTGGTTGAGTAGGATTGAGAACTTTAGGATTAGGATGATTGACAACTATAGCTGCTTTCGTTGCTTCTGCTACTTCATCAACCGCATACTGAGGAATCTTTTGAGCATCTGTATAATATTCACTAACTAAAGTAGAAGCCGGAACTGCTGGGGACGAAGCAGCAGCAGTTTTATACACAGCTTGAGCAGTCATCAGTGGCTGCATTAAATTAGTCATTCCTATAGGAAATAACAACTGTTTTCTAGCAGGTTGAGGGTTATTAGGTTGAGTTGCAACTGGCGTTGTCAAATTTAAGTTTTGCGCCAAAGCAACTAACGCCTCCACCTTAGAAACTGGCTGTCTAGGGCGAAAATATCCTCCCGGAAAACCATGCATAAATCCCATTTCATAAGCTTCTTCAATCGCTGGCGCTGCCCAATTGCCAGTAGGAACATCTTTATAAACACTACCACTGGCTATTTTTCGCTCTTGATTTTGGTTGAACGCTTGACGAATAATTGCCGCAAATTCATCGCGATCGACAGATTCATTGGGTCTATAAGTCCCATCTGGATATCCGGTAATAATGTTGCGTTCTGCTAGCCTTTCAATGAATGGTTGTGCCCAGTGATTTTTGGTGTCGGGAAAGTTAGCTACTGAATTTTGAGCCACGGCTGCTTGAGGATTTGCAAAAATCATAGGTTCTACAACACAGGTTAAAGCTATTAGCCCTAAAAAGAGTGAAGTTGTAGTTAATGATGATTTATTAATACTGTCAGACACAATAATTCTCCTAATTACTAAGAATCTTTTTATCTCTAAGCTTAACCTTTAGTAGCTCTATTTTTTTCTACCTCTTGGCATATTAAAATTTGAGAACATTGATTATAAAGACTATGAAATTACATATTCAGCATTAGCGATAAAAAAGAAAATTGATTTCTCCACTAGTTTTCCACTTTTAGCTTCTAAACTATGAAACTATAAAAATCACATCACAATTGTGATATTTGGTCTAGATTTTTGTTGAAGATTATCCCCACAGCTTTTATCGGAGGTCATCTCCGATAACACTTTTCTCACGTCCTATATTGAGCGCTAATCATAATCATCGGAGAAACCTTAATCATAATTGATGATTTAAAATTCCTATTTAACTTTTAAATAAACAACCTATATAGGTTTAAGTAGGTCGCCTAGAATACTGATCAGTCAAAGTGTTTAACTCAGAGGCAAATAATATGGCACTCGTAAAGCTTGAAGATTTTTATCCTAACTACCGAGAAGATTCCTTTGAATTAGATGACATTAAAAAATTTGATGTTTATGCTAACCGTAATGAAAAAGTAGGCTTATTATCGGATATTTTAGTTGATGAGCATACAGGTAACTTCCGCTATTTTGTTGTAGATACAGGTTTCTGGATTTTTGGTAAAAAAGTCCTGTTACCTATTGGACTAGCTGATATCCATTACACTGAAAAGCACATTTATGCCAAAGGCTTAACCAGGGAGCAAGTAGAAAATCTGCCTAATTTTGATGATTTACAAAAGGTTGATTACGACTATGAAGAAAGAGTTCGCGGTGTGTATCGAGGTTCTGTTACTACTTCTGATGTAACACAGCCACCCATGTACGATCGCAACAATTACAACTACGAGCAAGAACCTTCACTTTACAACATTGATAACCAAGATAAACAAAGCCTAAAACTGTACGAAGAACGGTTAATAGCCAATAAAAAACGCCGCAAAGCCGGGGAAGTCACAATTGGTAAACACGTAGAAACAGAAACGGCTCGTGTAGCAGTTCCTGTAGAAAAAGAGCGTGTAGTGATTGAACGTGTTAATCCCACAGAGACAACACCAAGCAATCCTCAACACGCCTTTCAAGATAGTGAATTCGCTCGCATGGAAATTTACGAAGAAACGCCTGATATTTCCAAAGAAGCTGTTTTGCGTGAGGAAGTTCGAGTGAATAAGGTTGTAGATACAGATACAGTTGAGGCTAGTGATACAGTTAGGCGCGAAGAGTTAGATGTGGATAGTGAAGGCCTTCCAGTTGTAGATAAAGGTAATAGGCAGAATAAATAGGGAAGAGGTATAATTTTTAGCCATAAGAAAAGCGATCGCAGCATTGCGATCGCTTTTTTTGAATTCAAAGTTTTTTATAACTGGTTATATTCGTAACCCTGAATCCCAAAGCCTTTTTCCTGTAAATAAATTTGACCACTATTGCTTTCACCAATGATCAATTCTGCTTGACCAGATCGAGTTTGAGTGACAGAAATAAATCTTACTTGATAGACAGTTGTACCTTTGATTGCTATGTAGCTAATCCAAGGTTGGTAATCATCACTTTTAGGAATTCGCACCGCAGTTACACGCAGTAAATCTGTGCTATTAGTTGCTTTAACGTAAATATTCATATACGGCTGTTCTCTACCATAAACACGTACTTGTCTGGTTTGGGTTTCAAACAACAGCCGCGTATCTGATGGTGATGGATTGGGATTTGCTAAAACATTAATTACATCTTCACGTACCCAACCGGTATCATTATTCCCATCTGCATACCGGACACGATACCAGGAATAACTATCACCTGCAGGCTGACTTTTTTCTAGAATAGTCACACGAGTACCAGATGGTTTGGTGAGTTTCACATTGTTGCTCAACGAAGGGCCAGAACGGATATTAATTTGCAAATTCTGGTTATTCGGGTTATTGGTTTTGAGAATCCCTATTTGTTCAGTTCCAGTAATCATAATTTATTTCCTTGCAATTGATGTGTGTGATTTATAAAAACTGTAATAATTTAAGATTTTAATACTAAGTATTATTGAAGTTTCCTTGAAATATCTTAACTAAAAAGCCTATAAAACCTAAAGCAAAAACCATTACTAAAATTGAAATCCAGTTAAAACCAAGACTAAATCCTGCTGCGGTATTTTCCCAACGTAAAATCCAAAAATAATTATTACCAATAATAAATGAAGGCACTGCTAATATTTTCAACAGAGGTATCAGCAAAAACGTAGATATAAATAATAGGCACAAAGCCATCAAAGCATAATGTAATAAAGATTTTACTACTGACCGAGGTCTACTTTTATCATTTCTACTAAAAGGAAGTTCTCGAAGATTTACATGAACAGGAGCATAAATAGCCATCCCTTCTTCCCTATCTTCCACTCGAATTGACTGCGGACATCTTAGTAATTGCACCGCCATCCAGATATCGCCAATTGCACCACCTGTATTAATTGCAATTACCCAAATTAACCAAGGTGCTTGGGGAAAAATTGCTAATAGTAACAAACATAAAATATCAATGACTACTAATGGTGCCAGACCAATCACAAGAAAATTATTGCGGCGGAAAAAATCGCCAGGTGAAGTTGCATAAGCTAGCGGTAATAAATATTTAACTTTCAATCCATAACGCGGCGAACCACCAAAAGCAGCAAATGCAATTCCATGCACTAATTCGTGAACAATGATAGTACCAAAAGTAATTCCAAATAAAACAACAAAGGGAATAATTCCGCGCCAAACTCCACCTTCAGAACTTTCTATACTGAAAATCAGTGTTTCTCCGTGAATAGTTGCGTAATACCAACTCGCACCTGCTGCAGCTAGTATGAATAGTAATGAACCCAAAGTAGTCCAAATTAGTGAGATTTCTGGAGTAACCTTGAATACATAAATCGGCTGTTGGCGCTTTGTAAGATTCATAATTATTGGAACCTTCTACCCTTAGATTAAAGACTAATAATTATTCTGGATTTTTTCCTCACTCTTTGGGTTTAAATACTCTAGTAATATTGAAATAAATTTATATAAATTTTATTAACTATTAGAAATTAAATTGCTAAAAGTTTTATTTTTACATCTATTGGATACATGCAAATATTTATTGCCTGGACTTGAGCGCCGGAAGCTGACGGTTATGATTTAGAGTTAATATGAAATCAGGCTAAATTGGGTAGTAATATTAATTGCCTTAAACTTTTCTACCAAGCTAGAAAGCTCATCATAATTGTTCATTTATAATTTATCATTGCTGTGATATTTTGAGGAATCTTGACTGTAAAAGTAGTTCCCATACCTACCTCACTTTCTACAAAAATTTTTCCCTGATGCAATTCTACACACTTTTTAACTACAGCTAATCCGAGTCCAGTCCCAACAATTTTGCCTACATTCTCCGCACGATGAAAAGGCTCAAATAAATGCTGCTGAAATTCTGATGGTATACCTATACCAGAATCTTTAACTTGGAAAATGATTGCATCGGTTTGACAACTAAGAATTAACAATATATCTGCATCAGCACGTGAGTATTTTATGGCGTTAGAAAGCAAATTACTGAGTATTGAGTACAATAAATTTTCATCTAACTGGGCATGGGTGCAGTTACCGCGAGTTACAAATTTAATTGGATGTTGTGGTTGATTACAAAATTGAATATCTTCTATTAAGTTAAGACAAAATGCTTCTAAATCTAAAAGTTCTGGATGAAATTCTAATTTACCAGCTTCTGCCCTAGTCAGAGTCAGAATATCGGTTAACAATTGGTTCATTGACCGAGCTGAAGATTGAATCCGATGTAAATTTTTAACTTTTTTTTCTTCTGTCCACTGCTGATTGCTTTGAGCTAATAATTGAGCCGAACCTAAAATAATACTCAAAGGGGTGCGGAATTCATGGGAAACCATCGAAAAAAAGCGCAGTTTTAATTCACTGAGTTCTTTTTCTTGAGCTAATGTTCGTTGCAAAGCTTCTGCTTGCTGACGCTTCACTAATTGTTGATAAAGCAAGGCGTAAACAGCTAATAAAATAGCAAAACTCAGCACTGTACCCAGGAATTCAATTAACATTCTATTATGAATATTTTGCTGGGAATGTTTCACCGAGATTTCTAGTAACTGTTCTTCTCTTGCTTGCAACTGAGCCAGAGTTTGGCGAATTTCACCACGAGTTTGGTTAATTTTCGTAGCTTGTATAGCAACTGTTGATTTGCCTAATTCCTGAAGTTTAAGCGACTGTTGAGAAAGTTCAACTCTTTGAGCAATTAAGACTTTCAGCTTCATGAGTTGTTGCTGTTGAGAATTATCATCGGCAAGTTGTTGCTGCAAATTTGTTACTTTAGCATCTAGACTTTGCATTGCTTGTTCATAACGTTTGAGTTCCGATCCCTCTCCAAACAGAATATACCCTCTACGTCCTGCTTCGGCATCGGTCAAGGTAGCAAAGATATCGATCAGGCTTTTCATTACTTCATGTGTATGCTTCACTTTATTGCTACTTGCAATTAACTGAGTGGCATTTTGGTAAGAAATCAGACTCACTATACCCATGAGTAGTAAAGATAAACCAAACCCAGAAGCAATCCATTTCCTTTCCAGCGACCATTTCATAATGCTACCTTTAAATTCCTCTATTTTTACCCGATATCTGCCCCTTATCTCTACAATTTATTGTTAGGCTAATAATTGAATTAACCTCTTATACACTATACATTCTTCAAACTATTTTAATTATTTAGTTTGGAGAATTTTAATTTTTATATATCTTAACTAAAAGGCTGATTATAGTAGACGGATTTAATTCCTCAACTTACTGGTTTGATGCGCTATGGGGAGCAAAAGCAAGATAGGTCAGCAGTAGTAAATTTGTCCGATTATCTTGTTTATTCTTGGCATTGTTTAAGGACAGAATCATACAGTTGGAGAATATTACAGGTTGTAGCGTTTTCTGAAAAAAACTGTAGATTTAATATCTATTCGATAATTACCCGATTTCTCCCCGATTTCTGCCCATTCTTTTGATATATAAGGTGTAAAGTTAAACATAAATAAAAACTTACAAGACTATTTTGTTTTTTGTTACACTCTTATGTCTCATTTTCCGGTTAATATTGCTAACCTTGTACTAACTGATGAACAGTATCATAAGCTCAAATTGTATGCAGATAGTCAGCATATCTCCCTTCAGGAATCAATTATATTACTGATTGATGCTCTACCGAAACCTTCTAAAAATTGCCAGATTTTCAATAATAGATATTCAATCTTGTCTTCTAGAAAATTTCTGCAAAGCTTTTATGAAATTAAAAACTAGCTATGCGTAAGTTTTATAGTAGAACAAAATCCCAAATTTTTCATAATACTGGATTCAAAAAGCGGCAGGATTTTAGACGATATATCAGCAATAGGCTATCCATAAATCCTAAAAAGCAAATACCAAACACTAGAGATAGACTGTTTGTAACTTGGTGCATATTAATGTTATCTGGGTTAGGTTTAGCTATTAATTTGTATCAATTGCAAATTGTGCAGGGAGAAAAACTGACCAAAAAAGCTAGAGAACAGCAAATGGTAACTTTGCGACCTTTTACACCTCGGCGAATGGTTGTAGATCGCAATAATGATCTCTTAGCTTTTGACCGGATTGTGTATACTTTATATGCCCATCCTCAACTGTTTCAAAAATCCCCAGAGAAAATAGCACAACGCCTAGCTATCATACTTAATAAAAATGCTGATGAATTAGTCAAAATATTTCAACGTCAAAAAACTGGGATTTTGCTGGACTCTGCTGTCCCAGAAGAAATTGCTACCCAGATATTTGCCTTACATCTTAATGGCTTGGAACTAGCTCAGAAATACTTGCGATTTTATCCAGAAGCAGATTTAACTGCAGATGTGGTGGGTTACATCAATACAGAACGTCAGGGTCAAGCTGGTGTAGAGTACAGCCAAGAAAATTTACTAGCGCGTTCTGCACAAACTCTCAAACTCAGGCGAGAAGGAAACGGCGCATTACTACCAGATGGTACGCCAACAGGATTTCTTAGTGTTGATGACTTGCGACTACAACTAACTATTGATAGTCGTATCCAAAGAATAGCGCGGGCTGCACTCAAACAGCAAGTGGAAAAGTTTAAGGCAAAACGCGGTGCTGTAATTGTGATGGATGCATGGGATGGTTCGTTGCTAGCTTTAGTCTCTGTACCTAGCTATAACCCGAATGAATATTCCAAAGCGGATATTTCCCTATTTAAAAATTGGACAATAGCAGATCTATATGAACCAGGATCGACTTTCAAGCCTTTAAATGTGGCGATCGCATTAGAGACTGGTGTAATTAAACCAGACGATGTATTTGACGATCCTGGTTTGATCAGAGTAGCCAATCACACGATTAAAAATGCGGAGCAAAACAGCGATCGCATGATTAATATTGCTCAAATTTTACAACACTCCAGCAATGTTGGCATGGTGAAAATTATGCAGCGATTGCCAACTTCCATCTATTACCAATGGCTGCAACGTTTAGGGCTAGGACAATCTATCACTACAGATTTGCCATTTGTAGTTAGTAGTCAGCTCAAAAGCCAAGAAAAATTTATGGCTTCACCCATTGAAAAGGCGACAGCTTCTTTTGGACAAGGCTTTTCCCTAACAGCACTACAGCTAGTGCAATTGCATGGCGCTTTAGCTAACGGAGGGAAATTAGTCACACCTCATGTAGTTCAAGGGCTGATTGATAGTCAAGGACAGATGCATTATTCACCCACTCGCCCCACAGCACACCAAATTTTCTCAAGCATGACAACTCAACAGGTAATTAAAATGATGGAAACTGTAGTAGAACAAGGAACTGGAAAAGCATCAAAGATTGCCGGCTATCGCATAGCTGGTAAAACTGGTACGGCACAAAAATTTAGTTCTACTGGTGGTTATCAAAGAGGCGCTTATATCACCAGTTTCTTGGGGATATTACCAGCACAATCACCTCATTATGTAGTTTTAGCATTGGTAGATGAAGCCCAAGGCGCAAATGCTTATGGTGGCACTGTTGCTGCACCAATTGTACAATCTGTAATCAAGGCATTAATTCCAATTAAGCAGATTCCGCCAAGTCAACTACTCCAATAGATATATGACATTGGGAATATTGCTTTGGCGATCGCTCTTATTTATCTTAAAACTTAGGGTGCTAAATTATTCTTAAGGGTTTCTACCAGACCAGCAGGTAAATTAAATTTATTAAAAACTTATTTACCAACTTAACTATTTATAAATCAACTTAGCATTTTCTGCAATTTTATTTTAGTTAATTTTAAAAATTAAAAGGTATAACTGCCGTGTCTTCATCTAAAATTATTGATAGGAAACAATCACAAATTCAGACTTTACCTAGGTTGGAATTTTGGCAAGGAGTTGGTCAAGTAACAGGTGGTACACTGCTATCCATCATTATGTTATCAACTTCTGTAATATCTGGCGGCTTAGTGGGTTTAGCTATTAGTTTTCGAGATTTGCCAGATGTTAGACAATTACGCAACTTTTTTCCATCAGAAACAACTTATATTTATGATATAAAAGGCAAGCTTTTAGCCAGGATACATGGAGAAGCTAATCGACAAGTAGTGGCTTTAGATGCAATTTCTCCCAATTTAAAACGAGCTGTATTAGCTAGCGAAGATAGTAGTTTCTTTGAGCATCACGGTATTAATCCTGTGGGGATTGGACGTGCTGCGATCGCAAACTACGTAGCTGGTGGTGTCCGCGAAGGTGGTTCGACAATCACCATGCAGTTAGTGAAAAATCTGTTTTTATCCCAGAAGCGTGCTGTTACCCGAAAAATTGCTGAAGCAGTATTAGCAATTAGGTTAGAGCAAGTTATTACTAAAGACCAAATTTTAGAAATGTACCTCAACCAAGTTTATTGGGGGCACAATAATTATGGTGTGCAAACAGCCGCACGCACTTACTTTAATAAATCAGCGGCAAATTTGACTTTAGCTGAATCAGCAATGATGGCAGGTTTAATTCCCGCCCCAGAAGAATATAGCCCGTTTGTGAATATGAAATTGGTTCAACAAAAACAGAAAGAAGTACTGGGGCGGATGTTGGAATTAAATTGGATTAGCCAGCAAGAATATAATGATGCCCTCAAACAAAAAATTAAACTTGGTAAAATTAAATCTTTTCAAGGTAGCGCTTTACCTTACGTTACCAATAATGTATCTCAAGAACTAATTAAAAAATTTGGACGTGAAGCCTTACTCAAAGCCGGAATGCGGGTACAAACCACAGTAGATACAGATTTCCAACTGATGGCAGAAGAAACTGTTAAGAAGTGGCATCGCACCCTTGAAAGTCAAGGGATATATAAAAATCAAATGGCTTTAGTGGCTATCGATCCGCGCACGCATTTTGTCAAAGCGTTAGTGGGTGGTATTGATGCCAAAAAGAGCGAATTCAACCGCGCCACACAAGCACAGCGTCAGCCTGGATCTTCTTTTAAGCCGTTTGTTTACTATACGGCTTTTGCAAGTGGGAAATTTACACCCAATTCAACCATACTAGATACCCCAGTGAGTTATCGCGATGGTAGCGGTTGGTATTATCCACGCAACTATGATAATAGCTTCATGGGAGCAATATCGATTCGTACTGCTCTATCCCTATCCCGGAATATTCCAGCAATCAAGCTTGGTAAAGCTGTAGGGATGAATAAAGTTATTGAAACTTGCCGTACCTTAGGAATTATGAGTCCAATGGTGCCGGTGAGTTCTTTACCACTAGGCGCAATTGGTGTCACACCACTGGAAATGGCTAGTGCTTATGCAACTCTTGCTAATTATGGCTGGCAATCACCAGCGACGATTATTGCCCGTGTGACTGATAGTAGTGGTAATGTGTTGCTAGATAATACTCCAAAACCGCAACTAGTTCTTGACCCTTGGGCATCAGCAGCAACGTTAGATGTGATGCAATCGGTAGTAAATGAAGGAACTGGTAGAGGTGCAGCTATCGGTCGTCCAGTCGCAGGAAAAACAGGTACAACTTCTTCAGAAAAGGATATTTGGTTTATTGGCACTGTACCGCAGTTAACCACTGCTATTTGGGTAGGAAGGGATGACAACCGACAATTAGCTCATAGTGCAACGGGTGGTGGTACAGTGGCTCCTGTCTGGCGTGATTTTATGCAGAAGGCACTTAAAGGTGTACCAGTAGAAAGATTTCAGCCACCTTCTAAGTTTCCTCGACCTAAATCCAAGTGAAAATATTAAGGTGATATTAGGTATCAATAAATATTTGACAAATGCGGATTTTGGTAGTTGAAGATGATGTCCAGCTAGCAGAAATGCTAATGGAAGCCCTCACCGACCGTCAATATGTGGTGGATGTAGCCCAAGACGGTGAAGAAGCATGGGATTTTATCAAGGGCTTGGAATATGACTTAGTGGTGCTAGACATAACTTTACCCAAATTGGACGGTGTCAGTTTTTGTCAACGCTTGCGATCGCGTAACCGGAGTCTACCAGTCCTGATGTTAACAGCACGCGATACCCTAGCTGATAAAGTTACCGGGTTAGATGCAGGGGCAGATGACTATATGGTAAAGCCTTTTGAAATGCCAGAACTCATGGCTCGCATTCGCGCATTGTTACGCCGCAATCAAAGCGCCACTTCTTTCTGTGGCTTGAGTTGGGGCGATTTGCATTTAAATTCCAGCACTTATGAAGTCACCTATGCTGAACATCCTCTACATCTGACACCCAAAGAATTTGCCCTTTTAGAACTCTTGGTTTCTAGCGGGCGGCGGGTACTCAGCCGCACCGGAATTATTGAACGCATCTGGTCACTGAACGATCCACCCAGCGAAGAAACGGTGAAATCTCACATTAAGAGTCTCAGAAATAAACTCCGAGAAATAGGTGCTCCTGATGATTTTATTGAAACAGTTCATGGATTAGGCTATCGCTTAAAGCAACTTTAGCAAATACCCGATTTCTCACCGATATTTACCCGTTAACTTCACTATTAATTGTTAAAGTTCTACAAAGAATAACTCCTCTGGAACACCACATTTTCTCCAAACATCTTAATTATTTCGTTTGGAGATTTAATTATTAATCAATCTGGCTAAAGTATTCAGGAATGGGAGTATGCCAGTGCGGTTTGGTTAATGGAAAAAGAGGAAAGGTTTGAGTTCACCCTTTCCCTTTATCCTTTTCCTAAACCCCAAGAAATATCAAAAGTTATGCTGGCCAGCATAATGTGAGCATCCCAATTTTCTGACTGACAAGTTTCATGGTGCATCTATATCAATAAAGCCCACCTATCCTTGACGTTACTGAAGGGTAAGTGGGCTTTATTTTTAAACATTTTGTTGATTTTTGACTGTTGACTGTGAAATGTCAACAGATATTTTTCACAATTGATACCAATTTGAAAAATGATTTTGACCGATGATTTTCTGAAATAAGTAAGTCGATGGAAATAAACCAAACTATGTTACGAAACGTAAATAGCCTTGAAACCTTTACCAATGACAAATGACAGCCCTGTCCAGTTATCTTTAATTGCACCGCCCTACTTACTCTGTCAATAAGTATTTCACCAGTCAAAATCTCAAATTTAAAATTCCTAAATAGTATGAAATAGTAATACTAGAGTTATTTAATTTTATGAATCACCGATTTTTACCCGATTAATACCCGATATTTTAACTTCTAAGAAGTAACATCTCAAAAGACCCAAGTTTTGCAATATTGTTTCCGGTTTGAGTAAATTACTATGTCTCAATTCTCAGTAAATATTGCCAACATCGTTCTTACTAGTGAGCAATACTTGAAGCTCAGAATTTATGCAGAAACTAACCAAATATCAGTTCATGAGGCACTGCGATTACTTGTTGATTCCCTGCCTGAACCCTCCAAAGCCAGCAAAAAAATAGATAAAAGCCATCCATTTTTAATATCTAGAAAGTTTCTGCAAACTTTTTTTAATGTTCAGTAATTTAATTCTGAGCGCTAGCTGCTAGTTAAAAATCTTTGAGTTGTGTAGGTAGAAATTTGACCATGAATAATCTTGTTTCTTTGAGTTTAGGGTCTGTAGAACATTCTCAGCCAGAAACACATTCTCAACCCACTTATGCATTAATTTCAGTTCATGGAGATCCGACGGCTGAGATTGGAAAAGAAGGAGCAGGTGGTCAAAATATCTACGTGCGGGAATTGGGATTGGCATTAGCAAAAAAAGGATGTCAGGTTGATATGTTTACTCGACGAGAACATCCCAACCAAGAAGAAATTGTAGAATTAGCGCCAGGGTGTCGCACAATTCGTCTGAACGCAGGCCCAGCAAAATTTATTCCCAGAACAGAGTTATTTGAGCATCTACCACAATTTGTAGAATCGTGGCTGGATTTCCAACAACAAACAGGGCATAACTATGCATTAATTCATACTAATTACTGGCTTTCTGGCTGGGTAGGATTACAACTCAAATCTCAACTGGGATTACCCCAAGTTCATACCTATCATTCCATTGGTGCAGTTAAATACCGTGATGAGCAAAATCCGCCTCCAATTGCTCAGATTCGCCATTGTGTAGAAAAAGCAATTTTAGAGCAAACAGATTGTGTAATTTCTACTAGTCCCCAAGAAGTTGATGACCTGCGCCAATTCATTTCGCAAAAAGGAAGAATTAAAGTCATTCCCTGCGGCATTAATACTGAACATTTTAGTGCTATAAGCCAGAAAATCGCTCGCAAAGAGTTGGGAATTAGCCCAGATGCTCGAATAATTTTGTATGTAGGACGCTTTGACCGCCGTAAGGGTATAGAAACATTAGTAAGAGCTTGTGCTGCTTTAGCTGATTCATTTCAACTTTATTTTGTTGGTGGTAGCCGCGAAGATGGCGCAGACTTTCAAGAACAACAACGCATTCAAGCCTTAGTGAAAAAACTGGGTTTAGAAGCAGTTACAGTGTTTACAGGACGGATTTCGCAAGCACAATTACCTGCTTACTATGCTGCCGCAAATGTTTGTGTTGTTCCCAGTTATTACGAACCTTTTGGTTTAGTGGCAATTGAAGCAATGGCAGCAAGAACACCTGTAATTGCTAGTAATGTTGGAGGATTACAGCATACAGTTGTGCATGGTACAACTGGACTGTTAGTTCCTCCAGGTAATTATCATGATTTAACAAGAGCTATTAGTAATCTGTTAGAAAACCCTCATTTAAGGCAGTTTTATGGTAATTCTGCACATGATTGGGTTCAGTCTCGTTTTAGCACTCAAGCAGTCACCAACCAAATTTACGAACTTTATCAATCACTAACGCTTTCTACGTTTGTTCAAGAAATAATTCAAACTCATAATGTAACTCCGAACTTAGAAAAGCAAATTCAAACTTTGTTGAAATCAAAAACTTTAAAGCCAAGCGAAGTTAAAGCTCTGGAGAAATTAGTTGACTCCTTTTCCAAGGGGACTGTGCAGTGGGTCAATAATTAAGCCGGAATTAGCAATTTTTTAATTCAATCTAAGTTGGGTAATGTGAAGATAAAATTTAACTCAACAAGCAGCAGATATGGAGATGGAAATTGAGGGAAGGAAACATATAACCAAAGATGGATATACAGTAATTGTATTGCAACCTAAAGTTCGGCTAGATATAAGCACATCTTGGCAACTAAAGATGAAATTGCAAGAGTGTGTCTCTCAAATCAGTTGCTATGTAATAGTCAATCTCGCTCAAGTAACTTTCATTGACAGTGCTGGTTTATCTTCTTTAGTGGCTGGAAAGCAGATTGTTCAACAATTTAAAGGTAGATTCTGCATTTGTAGTCTGCTTCCTACAGCCAAATTAATTGTTGAAATCACCATGATGGATACAATGTTGGAAATTTTTGATACTGAAGAAGAAGCCTTAGAAAATTTCTTACCTGCTTATTTTTAACTGACAACTTTGATATTCATAAGGATTTGTCATGCTGGAACTAATTAATGATATTTTGCATAGTGAAGAACGCATTGATTTTCGTCAATTTTTACATCAATTAAGCCAGCAAAATCAACAATATCTTCTGAGAAATGATATTCTGACTGCTTTTAGTGATTACTGTAAAAGCCAGGAAAAGTCAGAATTTTTTTGTAACACTTCTCAACTGGGAAAACTCATCTACTTCACCCAAGAAATTATCCTTAACAATGGCAATTATTGCTTAGTAGTGAGACCGCAAATTGCCAATCAACAGGTATTTCACATCACGGAAGACCTGCAAGTTGAACCAATGACCCTAGAAGAATTGTTAGACTTGCGCGATCGCCTAGTCAATCGCTTTCACCCTCACGAAGGCAATCTATTAGAACTAGATTTCCATCCATTGTACGATTATTCGCCAACAATTCGCGATCCCAAAAACATTGGTAAGGGCGTGCAGTTCCTCAACCGCTACTTATCCAGCAAACTTCAGGAGTCGCAACAGTTGCAAGAAAGACTATTGACATTCCTAAGTCTGCATAACTATAACGGTACGCAACTGCTAATTAACCCCCGGATTCAAAACCAGCAGCAGCTATCACAACAGGTCAAATTAGCACTTGGTTTTGTTAACCAATATCCTCCTACTACTCCCTACAGCCAATTGTGCTTTGAACTGCAAGAGATGGGATTTGAACCTGGTTGGGGTAACACCGCAAGTCGCATTCAAGAAAGCTTAGAACTTTTAGATGGGTTAATTGACTCACCTGATCACCAGGCTTTGGAAAACTTGTTGTCTCGGATACCAATGATGTTTCGCATCGTTTTGGTGTCAGTCCACGGCTGGTTTGGACAGGAAGGAGTTTTGGGAAGACCTGACACAGGTGGACAAGTAGTTTATGTTTTAGACCAAGCTAGAAGTTTAGAACAACAACTCCAAGAAGACATAACTTTGGCAGGATTGGATGTGATTAATGTCCAGCCAAAAGTTATCATTCTTTCTCGATTGATTCCCAATTGTGATGGGACTCGCTGCAATCAGCGTTTAGAGAAAGTTTATGGGACTACAAATGTCTGGATTTTGCGAGTTCCTTTCCGAGAATTTAATGCAAAGGTAACGCAAAATTGGATTTCTCGGTTTGAAATATGGCCCTACTTAGAAACTTATACCATTGATGCTGAAAAAGAAGTATTAGCTGAATTTCATGGAAAACCAGATTTAATTGTTGGTAACTATTCCGATGGTAATTTAGTTGCTTTTTTACTGGCGCGTCGTTTAAAAGTTACCCAGTGTAATATCGCCCATGCTTTAGAAAAGTCTAAATATCTATTTAGTAATCTCTACTGGCAAGACTTAGAAGATAAGTATCATTTCTCGCTTCAGTTTACAGCTGACTTAATTGCCATGAATGCGGCTAATTTTATTATTAGCAGTACCTATCAAGAAATTGTCGGTACGCCAGATAGTGTAGGGCAGTACGAATCTTATAAGAGTTTTACCATGCCCGAACTATATCATGTTGTAGACGGCATAGAGTTATTTAGTCCTAAGTTTAATTTAGTGCCACCTGGAGTGAATGAAAGTTACTTTTTCCCTTATACAAACACAGATAGCCGACTGAAATCAGAACGCGATCGCTTGGAGAATTTGCTATTTAATCTGGAAGATCATAACCTGGTATATGGCAAATTAGATGACCCCAACAAGCGACCTATATTTTCAATGGCGCGCTTAGATAGAATTAAGAATCTCACAGGTCTGGCAGAGTGTTTTGGAAAAAGTGAGGAACTGCAACAACACTGTAACTTAATTTTGGTAGCAGGGAAGTTACGAGTTGAAGACAGCAGTGATTACGAAGAAGCTACGGAAATTGAAAAACTCTACAGGATAATTGAGCAATATAATCTCCACGGCAAAATTCGCTGGTTAGGTGTTCGCCTTTCTAAAAGTGATTCTGGAGAAATTTATCGCTTGATTGCTGACCATCAAGGAATTTTTGTGCAGCCTGCTTTGTTTGAAGCTTTTGGTCTTACAGTTCTAGAAGCGATGATTAGCGGTTTACCTACCTTTGCTACTCAGTTTGGTGGGCCATTAGAGATTATTCAAAACGGGGTAAATGGATTTTATATTAACCCCACCCGTTTAGAAGAAATGGCACAAGTAATTCTAGAGTTTGTTCATAAATGTGGACAAAATCCAGAGTATTGGTTGAAGGTTTCTCAACAAGCAATTGAGCGAGTTATCAAAAATTATACTTGGAAAATTCATACCAACCGCTTACTTTCTTTGGCTAGAATTTATGGGTTTTGGAATTATACTTCCCAAGAGAATCGTGAAGATATGCTCCGCTACCTGGAAATCCTATTTTATTTAGTATTCAAGCCAAGAGCACAACAACTATTAGCGCAGCATATGCAACGCTAAGATTAATTGATGAATACAGGGGTGAAAAGATTTTAGATTAGGATTGACGAATGTAATTCAAAATTTCCAAGTTTTGATGCAGTAGTATCCCTGTATTTTATCAAGATATTTATATTTTTTATTATTACCAACACTTTGTAATTTTCAGGGATTAAATATGAAACTACTTTTAGTGATTGATTTAGATAATACTCTGGTGGAGAAAGATAAAGGTACTAATATTTTAAATCAACGGTTAGCAGGCTTCCGCAAGTATATCTATTTAGTCTATGTTACAGAACAATCTGAAACTGCTATTCGTAAATTTATAGCACAAGCAAATATATTAAAACCAGATTACTTAATTGCTAGTCTAGGTAGTGAGATTTATCAACAGGGTTTGATTTTAGAGCGGGATTGGGCTAATTATATCTCCAAAGGCTGGAATAGAGATACAATCTGGGCAATTGCCAGTCAATTTTCGGGATTGCGACTGCGCTCCAAACGTGAACAAACTCGCTGGAAAATTAGCTTTAGTCTAGATACAGATGCTTCACTTCATGTTATTGATGATTTGCAAGATTTATTAAACTTTTCGGGATTATCGGCTCAGGTTATTTTTAGCAATGGGTGCGATGTTGATATAGTCCCCACAAATTGTAATAAGGGTAAAGCTACTGCATATCTGCAACAACTACTGCAAGTAGAACCGGAGGTAACAATTATCTCTGGAGGTTCAGGAAATGACATTAGCCTATTTAAATTGCCATCCCCGGGAATTATAGTCAGTAATGCTCAGACAGAACTGCTTCAATGGCACTTTAAAACTCATTACCCTTGGCACTATTTAACTGATTCCCCTAATGCGGCTGGTATTATTGAAGGACTGGTTTATTTTAATATTTTGCCATTCCCTAGTAGCTGGCGATCGCTACCTATTTCCAATTAATTCTCATGCTCCTAAATCAGCGATCGTTTGTACTAAATCAAAGATATAGGGATAGGGATTACCCTTTGTAAACTTTCTACCAGAATGTATAGCTGGTTATAAGTTTGGGCAAGACGTTCGCCATCAACAATCACTTCTGTGGTTGGGTAGTTTTGAATTATTTCAATTAACGAAACTTTGTTCTCTTTGTTAGCAGATAAAATTATCGCTGAACGCAAAGCCTGTCGATTGGCTTGGCCAGAAGGAGTACTAACCGACTGACCAATTCGATCCAATAAAAATTCACCTATTTGGTTATTGAGAACACGATCTAATACAACAGGATTAGCATTTACCTCTTGTGTCAAGATTTTTTGAACTGCCTTTGGATCTTGTCCAGCCTGATTAAAATAGAAATTTAGGCTTTGCGAAACTTCTCCAGTCTCAGCAAGTTTCGTTAATTCATCAACTGATACAGATGGACGAAAAATACCGTATTTAAAAATAACTTTTTCGGCAGCGATCGCACTGTTAGTGTAAAAAAGGGTAACAATACTTACTATTAGAGATAAATTATGTTTTAATATTTTAATCGGGACTTCCATTGTTTTATTCTTTTAGGTATATGTAAATTTTAGAAATTCAAAACAATTGCAGAATTATTTATAATTAGCGAGATTTTATTGTAAAATTCTTCAATTAGAAAATGCTTTTTATGCTTGCACTTGCATGATTTTTTATCTTAATTAATTAAATTGCTTGGATATAGAAAAAGCCTCTACTTAGCAGCAGCTTTAGAAACTTCCAAGTAAAAAATATTCCCTTGTTATTGTTGACTGTTGAGCGTTAACACTCAACAGTCACGTGCTTGTGAGAAATCCGGGTTCAACAAACAACGACTTTAAGCGGAATAATTTATTTTTTGGAGTTCCGTGACTCCTTATATACTTTAAGAAGTATATTTCACAACTTCTCAATAGAGGCTATTGGTTTAGTAAGCTCTGCGGGTAAAAGTATAGTAAAGCCAGAGACCAATAATGGCACCAATGATGGAGACTATAATACCGCCAAGACTCAATCCTGCTGATGTAAAAGCTAACGTTCCTGTAGTTAACAAAGTGTATATGCTTCCACCAATGAGCGCACCAATCATTCCCAGGAGTATAGTGCCTAAAATGTTACCCCCTTGATGTCCGGGATAAATCATTTTTGCGATCGCACCTGCAATTAGACCTAAAACAATCCAAGCTAGAATATTCATAAGTTTTCTCCCTTAACAACATATTTCGTTAAACACACTGAACATTCAATCAGTAACTCTACCTGTTTTTGTAATCAAACAAAAATCATTATTTCTCTTTTACCAACGAATTAAGCGTGTTCTTTAGTTATGTATAGAATATGATTTTCATCCAGACTTTTTCCACTATCTGAAGTAAGAGAATCTATCTAAACAGTGTCTACCTTAAAATTCCTATTTTTTGATAATTGGGGTTTTATTCATTAATCTCAGGACTTACGCCAGCAAAATTTGTCATTGCGACCGGAATGTAGTGTAGGGAAGCAATACCATAATTTTAGGCGATTACGTCGCTACACTCGTAATGACGTAATTCCGTAATTTTTGCGTAAGTCCTAAATCTTATACTGTTCTCTTCGGCAAAACTCTAGTTTTCAACTTAGACAATACATAGTAAACATCGGCAGATCAAAACTAGTACAGCATAGCGTAAATAAACAGACTATACCCTACGGGAAGCCGCTTTGCGTCTACAAAATCAACAAAACGCTTACTCTGTCTTAATTTTGAATTTTGAAATTTGAATTCCGCCTTGCGGTACTAGTTTATTAAGAAATTAGGCGTTGCTTAAGATTTGGATGAATTAGCAAATGAAACCATTAATAATTAGTTCCAAGTTTGACGCAATCATCAGATGAGTTAGCAACGCCTGAAATAAAGCTGAGTTTGCCTTCAATACAAGATAGTGAGTTTTCAGTATTAAGTTTAACAATCAGTTGTAAAAATAACGGGCAAAATTGGGGCAGAAATCGGGTAGTTATTTAAACAGCAGGTAGTTGGTGGAATAAGTTTTATATTGATAACTCCTTAAAACGAGCAACAATATTTGATATGCTACGTCTACAACGGACTACCCCTACTCCGTTTGCGACACTTATGAACTCACTTTTTAATCACATTTATTGTGGATAATCAATGTACAGGTGAACTAGAATAATTAGCTAACAATTAGAACAACAACTAATAATCTTAATTTACCCTGTCAGTATTAAATCTAAGGGCAGATAAGATGGTAGCAACATCAAAAGAGATAATTCAGTCAAGTCAATGGCATCATTTATCTGTACAAGAAGTCAGTCGGCATTTAGAGACAGATTTAGAAACTGGTATAACCTCTGCTGCTGCGGCACAAAAACATGAGAGTTTTGGTGCTAACGAACTTAAGGGCAAACCTGGGAAAAATCCATTGCTCCGATTTCTCCTGCAATTTAACCAACCGTTGCTGTACATCTTATTAATTGCTGGAGCCATCAAGGCGTTTTTGGGACAGTGGGTAAATGCTTTTGTAATTTGGGGCGTAACCCTGATTAATGCCATTATTGGTTTTGTGCAAGAATCTAAGGCTGAAAGTGCGATCGCTGCCTTAGCTTCCTCAGTCAAAACTAATGCAACCATCATTCGCAACGGTCAAAAGCTGCAACTTCCGTCTACAGATTTAGTACCAGGAGATTTGGTACTACTGACTTCTGGAGACAAAGTCCCAGCCGATTTACGTCTGGTGCAAGCGCGGAATCTGCAAGTCAATGAATCAGCACTTACAGGCGAATCAATTGCAATTGAAAAAAACACGCAACCGCTGGATCTAGATGCACCATTAGCAGATCGCACTAATATGGCTTATGCTGGTAGCTTTGTCACATTTGGTACTGGCAAGGGTATTGTGGTGGCGATTGGAGAAGCCACAGAAACCGGGCGAATTTCCCAACTAATGGAACAAGGAACTAGCCTGAAAACTCCACTCACCCGCAAGTTTGATAAATTTAGCCGGACTTTGCTGTACATCATTTTAGGGATAGCAGCCTTGATGTTTGCAGTTGGGTTGGGATATGGCTACTCCTGGGGAGAAATGTTTGAAGCTGCGATCGCTTTTGCTGTGAGTGCCATTCCCGAAGGATTACCAGCAGTAGTTACAGTCACATTAGCAATCGGTGTTTCCCGCATGGCGCGCCGTCATGCAATTGTTCGCAAATTGCCAGCAGTGGAAACTCTGGGCGGTGCTACAGTTATCTGTTCTGACAAGACTGGTACGCTCACCGAAAACCAGATGACTGTCCAAGCAATATATACCGCAGGTCAACATTATACAGTTACTGGTGTGGGATATGACCCACAAGGAGAAATTCTCCTCGATGACCAGCCAGTAAATGGGCAAGATGATCCGATGTTGGCAGCCTGTCTCCAAGCCGGATTGTTATGTAATGATTCGCACTTGGAAACCAAAGAGGGTCAGTGGCAGGTTGTAGGCGATCCCACAGAGGGAGCATTGATAGTTGCTGCCCATAAACTTGGATATATCCGCAGCACCTTAGAAGCGGAAATGCCGAGATTGGATGTCATTCCGTTTGAGTCGGAGTTCCAATACATGGCAACTTTACATCAAACCTCTGCATGGAAGAGCGAACAAAAACACAGAATTATCTACGTTAAAGGTTCAGTTGAGGCAATTCTTCAACGTTGTCAGATGCAATTAGATAACAATCCTGTAGATGCAGAAAATGTACACCAGCAAGTTGATGCAATGGCGCATCAAGGTTTACGAGTGCTGGCATTTGCCCAAAAATCTGTGCCAATTACTCAAGATTCCCTTGACCATGCAGATATTGAAAATGATTTAATTTTCTTGGGATTGCAAGGAATGATCGATCCACCGCGCACCGAAGCCATTAAAGCGGTGCAAGCCTGTCAGGAAGCAGGTATCCAAGTCAAAATGATTACAGGTGACCATGTAATTACTGCCCAAGCAATAGCTCAAAGTATGGGCTTTAACAACAACGGTCAAGTTCTGGCTTTTACAGGAACTCAACTGACCCAAATGGAGAACTCAGAACTTGCTACAGCCATAGAAGATGGGGTGGTTTTTGCCCGCGTTGCGCCAGAACAGAAACTTCGCATAGTTGAAGCATTACAATCTAAAGGCGAAGTCGTTGCCATGACAGGAGATGGTGTCAACGATGCACCAGCGCTCAAACAGGCAGATATTGGGATCGCAATGGGAGGTGCAGGTACAGAGGTAGCAAAAGAAGCCGCAGACATGATTTTGACAGATGATAATTTCGCCTCTATAGAAGCTGCGGTTGAGGAAGGGCGGACTGTTTATCGGAATTTGCTCAAAGCGATCGCTTTCATCCTACCTGTCAATGGAGGTGAATCAATGACAATTCTGATTAGTGTACTGCTTGCCAGAGAATTGCCGATTTTATCTTTACAAGTTCTATGGTTGAATATGGTTAATTCCATCGCCATGACTGTACCTTTAGCCTTTGAACCAAAATCTCAACGGGTGATGCAACAACCACCCCGTAATCCCCGTGAAGCACTGCTTTCCCAAAGCCTAGTCAAGCGTATCCTGGCTATCTCTGTCTTTAACTGGATTTTGATTTTTGGCGTATTTGAATGGATTAGACAAACCACAGGAAATATAGATTTAGCTCGAACAATGGCGATTCAAGCTTTAGTAGCAGGCAGAATTTTTTATCTTTTAAGTATTAGTCAATTGGGAAGTGCTATTATCAATAAAATTCGCGGTATGAGACATAGAATTAGTGATGCCTCTGCAATTGGAATTGGGATGGCCTGTACTGTGATTTTGCAGATAATTTTTAGTCAGTGGAACTTGATGAATAACTTATTTTCTACAGCACCACTGAACTTAAATCAATGGTTAATTTGCTTGCTTGTCGGGTTACCAATGATTTTAGTATCATCATTAGTTAATCGTTTTGACCCTCTTGATTAAGTTATACCAATTCTCCCAGTTCGGTTAAATGATAACTATTTAATTAATTCCTATTGTTAACGGTTGACGGTTCACAGTTAACCATCAACCGTCAACAACAATAATCTATTTTTTGGAGTTTGCTTGCTACCTTCTATTAAATCTTTGGCCCTTATACAAGCCAAATAGAGGAGCCAAAATTGCCCCAAAGATAAAACCTCCTGCGTGAGCCCAGTAAGCAACTCCGCCACTCTCCATACCAATATTAGAGCGAGCCTGTAAGCTGGCAATACCATAAAAAGCTTGCTGAACAAACCAAAACCCAAGAAAGAAAAATGCAGGAATGCGTACTGTAGTTATGAAAAACCCCAAGGGAATTAAAGTTAGAACTTCAGCCTTGGGAAAACGCAGAATGTATGCGCCTAAAACTCCGGCTATAGCGCCACTAGCACCCAAGGAAGGAATAGCTGAATTTTGTGAAAAGAACCATTGAGACAGTGCTGCTAAAACACCACAAGTCAGGTAAAAAATCATATATTTCACATGACCCAAACGGTCTTCGATATTGTTGCCAAAAACCCACAGAAACAGCATATTTCCTGCTAGGTGCAAAAAACCTCCATGTAAGAATTGTGAGGTAATCAAGGTCATCCACTCTGGAATTACCTGATTATCTAAACCAATGGGGCAAGTGTTGGAAAGTTGGCATGGTACTAAAGCTGCAATGTAGAAAAATCCTTGTAATTGCTGAGGTGTCAGGCTCAACTGATACAGAAAAACAAGGATATTAACAATGATTAGTCCATAGGTGACATAGGGTGTAATAGTTGTTGGGTTGTTATCTCTTAGAGGAACCACAATATTTTACCTAATAATGGTTAGGAACACTTAGAAGTTGTAACCAACACCTACGAATAAACCGACATCAGTTGCGTCAATAAAACTGACATTTACCCCACCCGTTGCCGTAACTTCTGGTGATAAAGGAACATCTACACCGCCAGAAATTAATGCTCCAACTGTGCTATCTTGACCTGTAGAAATTGCCACACCACCACCAATATAAGGCGCTATACTTGCTTGGGTAATTTCCAAACCTCTTTGAGCAAAATCTACAGTTAGTGGCACTAGAAAGACTGTGTTATCTCCTACTAAAGCAGCAGGACGCACAGATAAATTTTGTGTCAGCCCGATTTTGCTAATCACAGCAAATGAGCCTTCACCTACCCTTGTATCACCAGTCAAACCAATGTTACCGCCAATGCCAACATAGCTAGAACCGGAACGAGTAGCTCTACCAGGCTGAATAATTTGAGCTACTTCCTCAGATTGATTTACTGAGGTAGTTTGTGGAGTTTGAGATGGGGTTTCTTCGATTATGAATGTAGTTTCTGCACTCACAGGCAAAGTGCTACCAATAACAGCCACAGTTGCCGCAGTAATTAAGGCAGAAGCCCATTTAAAAAAAATCATACTCATCATTATTTTCTCCTGTTCATTCTGTTGTCTCTATGATTGACAATAAAAGTGAAGAGAAAGTGACAAATATGCAATACTACTGCGTAATCAATTATAAAATTAAGATTGTTTTTAATTGCTAGATTTTGGTAAGACCCAATGAATATTTTGAGTTTTACCAAAATCTCTCTTGCAGTATTAATCAAAATTATTTGGCTAATATTCTACTCATAGTTGTAAAATTACTCTAGCTAGCATTAGATAAATAAAAACTCCCAAAACATCTACAACAGAAGTAATAAATGGAGCTGACATCAAGGCTGGATCTAAACCGATCACACTAAATAAAAAAGGCAAGCCGGAACCTGACACGGCTGCTAAAATAGTGATTGCTAACAAACTCGTCCCTACAGTAATTGCAATTGGCAAACTACCTTCAATAAAGTAAGCCCAGAAAATTACTGCTATCCCTAACATCACTCCCAATAATGCGCCTGTGATGGTTTCCCTTGTTACTACTTCCAAAGCTTTTTTGATACCAACTTCCTTCAGATTTAGACCCCTAATGACTACAGTTGAAGATTGCGCTCCCACATTTCCACCTGCATCAATCAATAAGGGAATGAAAGCAGCTAAAGCTACAACTTGTGCTAAAACATTCTCTTGAGCGCTGATTACAGCAGTAGTACCAGTATTAGCAATTAAGAGTACAAATAGCCAAACAACTCGTTTACGAGCTGCCGTCAATACGTTAGTTTGAAAATAGTTATCGCCTTTAGCTTCTACCCCTCCTAAAGTGTAAATATCTTCTGTGACTTCTTGCTCTAAAACATCCAACACATCATCTACAGTGACAACACCAACTAAACGCTGTTCTGTATCTACTACAGGTACAGCTACTAAATCGTAAAGTTGGATAATTTGCGCGACTTCTTCTTGATCTGTGTCTGTATGTAAAAACACCAAATCGCGAGTCATAATTTCACCCAGCCTTTGTTCGGGCTGGGCTATTACCAAATCTCGAAACGAAAGAGTTCCCATGAGGCGGCGTTCTCTATCCGTTACATAAAGATAGTAGATAATTTCAGTGCTACTAGCTAAAACCCGAACCCGCTCGATGGTTTGGCTAACTGTTAAATTCTCCTTTACAGAAAGGTATTCTGTAGTCATGATTCGCCCAGTCGTACCCTCTTTGTAGCCGAGAATTAAGGCTGTAGCTTCGCGTTCGGCTGGGCTGAGTTGTTGCAGTAGCCGTTGAACGACAACAGCAGGTAACTCATCAAATAATCGCGCTCGGTCATCTGGCGACATCTGATCTACAATGTCAAGAACTTCTTGCTGTCTCAATTCTGCAATCAAGGACTGCTGAATGCTGGAATCGAAATATTCATAGACTTCAATAGCTTCCTGTTTGGAAAGTAAGCGGAAAGCTAAAGCCTGCATAGCTTTGGGCAAATCCTCAATTGCTTGGGCAATATCCGCAGGTTGTACAGGTACTAATAGGGCTTTCGCGCCTTGGAAGTTTTGTTGTTGTAACAATGCTTCTAGTTGCGATCGCACTAATTCTACAAGTTCTTGTCGAGACAAATTTGGTTGTCGTGAAGACGAAGGTGGATTCTCAGCCACAAGACACCTCCTTGATACAGATTGACAGCAATAGGTTATTTAATAGCGGAACACAGCCGCTAAGGGTGTATTATCTGGTACTGCTTCCGGCTCAACTGCATAAACTGTGCCACCGTTTAATAAAGTATGAATAGCCGCAAAATCCATTAAATCCTCATCGCCAATTTCTTGCTGTTGATGCAATTCAACTTGATTCTCATCTTTAGTAAAATTTCCCCACTGCTGTACACCAACGGCCACAAACAAAGTATCAATCAGCTTGTAGTAAGCCGTAGGCACAATTTCTTTAATATTATTATTAGTTTGTCCTGTACCTATTAATTCTTGATAACGTTCAATTGCTGCTGTTTGAGCTGTTTCAAAATAAGGCTGAACAATTTTCCAAGCTAATGGGTGTAATTCTTCTGCTTTTAATTCATCTGGATTACCTGTGACTCCTTCATCCATTAAATAAGGATAGCTATTTGCTTCTTTATAAATAGCAAACAGATATTCGACTCCTGCTAACACTAAAGGCCCTTGCTGATGCTTGAGTAATTCTTGTAATCCTTTATCTACTTGGCGAAAGTAGCGCAGGATATTATCTTTCTGCTCATCATTACCAGCACCATGACCATGAAAAACAGCAGCGCGATCGCCTCCTTGTGGTGTACCAGTGTGAAACTGCAATTGTTTTTCAGTAGTATCATATTTCAGTGCCTCAGCAAGACTTTGAGGCATATTTTATAACTCAATCTCGTTGACGCTGTAGCGTGTACCTTGAAACAATCTCACTTGATTTTGGCTAAGAGCTAGAATATGAAATTGTCCATCACCTGTGAGTAAAGATAGCAATGGCTTCAGGTGAAAGCGGTCAGTGACAACTACTAATTCTTCAAAATTCAGTGGTAAACAGTAATAGCTGAACATATCTTGAGAGATAAAAATTGCCAGTCCATCGCTTTGGTGCTGCCAAAATTCATATTGATCGAGTTCTTGTGCTGGTTGCAATAAATCTCTCGCATCTTGAGGTCGTAGCCCATTTTTAATCAGTTGTTCCTCGGCTGCGCGTATCAAATTTTTAAATCTGATAGGATTTTGTTGTGTTTCTGCCCCTAACTTAATAGTAGGCATATAAATTGAAACACAAATACTATCTGGTGTGTCTACTAAGTACTTTAGTTCATTAATAGAGAATAAAGCCATTTTTTAACTCCTTAATAGCAATGCAAAATGTTTGATAAGCTGTTCCACATTTAACTTGTACATTAACTCCATTAGGGGTTTTACCGTTGACAGTCAACAGTTAACAGTCAACAATCATCACGAGTAGTTATGCAATTTAAAGGTGTATTAGCTTATATTTGTTTCTGTGTGCGAAAAATATATTACTAAAACAATTATTGCCAGCAATCATTAATATAATGTGAATTAAAGATAGTATCAATTTTGATAAATTGAATAATTTTACGTGACATTTCTGACTAAAAATACTAGCGCTGTAGAGACAATTGTCAGCACAACAGATGCTAACAAGGCAGGCAAAAAACCAGCAACAATAAAACCAGGAACCAGAATTCCTACAAGCCAAAGCATGAGCGCATTAACAACCAAAAGAAACAAACCTAAGGTGACAATAGTAAAGGGAAGGGTCAAAATTACCAAAATAGGACGCACAAATGCGTTGACTAACCCTAAAGTTAAAGCCGCAACTACAACTGTACTAAAAGTATCAAATTCAAATCCTGGGACAAAATAAGCTGTCAGCAACAGTGATACAGCAGCAATGAGCCAAGTTATCAAGAAGTTGACTATCAACATTGTTCACATATTTCCCCTGCTGAAAGTTTGACAATCTTTATATAACAAACATTGTCAAATATTACTTTTGATTTTCCACCTTTACCTAGCTTTTGTGGAAAAGGGGGCAACAATTCCCCCATTATCACAACAAACAGAACACACAACAGTTAGAGCTTCAAAGGGGTGGAAACTCTTCCTTTGGGTATCTTCAGTATTGCTTAAAAATGTGAACAGAAAGTGACAAAGCTAATTTAGTCAAGTTTCCAAATTGAACCATAATCGACAACTGTTTTGATGGTAATATAACCATCATGTGCCGAAAATATTTGTTCAACAATAGATAACCCTGTCTATATTTCGCCAATTAGGATTAGTGAAGAAAATTCCTCTGAGGGAGTAAGGGAACAGGTAAGAGAAACAAACAGGCTAATCTGAATAGCTGTGATAAATTGCTTGTATTGCTATTGCTGCTAAACACCAGAAGCCAAATCTATCTCTGGGCTTCCACCAGTAGTATTTGGATTTGACGCTTACCGCCCTATAAGTCAATACGCTTGAGTTAAGCTCATTAGCGATTGATTTTTCACTTATTAAAGAAGCCAGAAGAATTGGGGGATTCTCCCCCAAACCCCCGATTGGGTGACGGTTGCGTCCCCCAAACCCCCTCCAAAATTATTGTTCTGTTTTTT
>NZ_JACJPX010000009.1 GCF_014696315.1 Calothrix membranacea FACHB-236 | reverse complement strand
CCCAATCCCCAATCCCCAATCCCCAGTCCCTAATCCCCAGTCCCCATTCCCCCTAACTCTTGGCGTAACCGATAGACAATCGTGTTCGGCTCGACTTGAGAGAGAATTTCTTGAATGACGGTGTTAGCGCCTAATTGTCCCCAGGTACAGCCGTTTTCTAGGTATACTTGTGCTGCTTTTCCTACAGCATAGGCTCCATAACCGGCGATTCCGGCTTGAGCGATCGCACTGCCGGCGGAGGCGGTAATATTGATGGGATTGTCACCGCTAGCTAGGGCTGCAGTACTTTTGCCTAAACCAAATAAAAAGCTACTGCCTAATTCACTCAGCAATAAGCCTCCAGAACTTAATAAAATCGTTTTGAGGATTTTCCCGGCTTCATAGTTGGTGATGGGTAAGCCATACAACCGCGCTAGGGAACGAATTAATAGTAAATCGGCAATAGCACCGCCTAAAATATCTAACACGGCGATGGGGTTGAGTCCGACTACCAAGGCTTTATATTTGGTAAACTGCCAAATGATTTCTTCGGCTTCTTGTTGGCGTAAATCAATAGTTTTTTGGGCGATCGCGGCTTCTGCTTCCCTTGCTTGGATGAGTGCATTTAACGCTAACAGCGATCGCCCTTCACGGTTGAGAATATTTAATATTGTCTGTTTGAGTTCGTCTACTTGGGTGGGTGGTGTCTCCCATTCATAAGTTACATTTCCATCAGGCCACTCAACCCGCACTTCCATTGGTGCTGGTTCCGCCGCTACCATGACAATTTCATCTGGTAACAAAGGTTCGGCTTCGGGATGTCCTGCACCCAACTGTTGCAAATTCTGGTAAATCTTGGCTCTATCTGTATCTGGGTACAGGTCGATTTTGTTAAATACTAAAATTAGGGGCTTTTGGGCTTGGCGTAAATCTAGTAGCGCTTCATACTCTGTGCGCGTAATATCACCAGAGACCACAAACAAAATTAAATCAGCTTGGCGCGCTACTTCTGTTGCCATTTTTGCCCGTGATTCACCTTCAATTTCATCTAATCCAGGTGTATCAATTAATTCTACCTGTACCTTGCCTCCAGGTTGCCAGCGCACAGAACGGGGCCATTGAGTCACACCATTTAAAGGGCCAGTTTGCAGAATTTTTTCCCCTAATAAGGCATTTAACACCGCCGACTTCCCCCGACTCACCAAACCAAAAGCCGCAATTTTAATCACATTCGAGTCTAGTTTGTTGAGTGTGGTACTCAAAGCATCCAATTCTGGCTTTACCAAACCCGCCAATTCTGGATTAGATGCAAGCTGTCCTGACTTGCGAAGATATCCATACCAAGACAACGCTTGTCGGAGACTAGCACGCGCACGGTTTAAATGAGTTTCTTGCAAATTACGCACTGGATTGGCTTCAGTCAAGGTGAGATTGAGAACAAATTACATCTCTATTTTGCGCTAAATTCTCATCGCTCCTTGTTATGAAACTTCACAAAGCTGGTTTGGTTTCTGGGGAGAAGTGCGATCGCACAGCAATTGTGTAGTAGTAATGTGGAACCTGAAGAGTCAAAGGATCGCATTGATTGGCATCAGCCTAATAAACGCTTAAGTTGCTTATAAACTTCATCGTCATTACGCTTACCTACTAAAATCACTTCAACCAAATCTGCTTCAGTATCGAAGCGATAAACAATGCGATATTCTCCAGAATCTACACGATAATATCCTGCATAACCACTTAATTCTTTACAATCTGTTGGTAAAGGATCAATATTCAGCGACATCACTTTTTTAGCGATTTGAGCAGCGATTTTAGGCTGTAATCCTTTGAGGAAATCAAGAACTGTTTCCAAACCATCGAGTTTTGGCATATTATCAGCTAAGCTCATCAAGCGCAGCTAGACGCTTGAGTTGTGCTGTAAAAGTTTCCGTCCCAACCATCTGGGAATTTGCGAGTGCAGTTTGAGCTTGTTGACCTAAAATTAAATCTTCTAATTGAGTAAGTCGGTTCATTAATTGCTCGTAGTTTTCCACCGACATAATTACATAGCTAGGTTGTGATTCTTCTGTGAGTAAAACAGGCTCAACAGCAGCTTGATTTAATACTTCACTATGGATATCTTGGATTTCTGTAATCGAAAATTGTTGCATATTAACAACTTAAGCACAATTTCTTAACTATATTTTACCGTTTCACCCACTAATCACCGTATCAGTTCACGTAGGATGCGTTAGCAGCGAGAGTACGGCATCAGCGCCCAAGCTTTTTGTGCGTTACTAATATTCACGAAATTTGGTACTGCCAAAAAATAAAATACATAAGCATATAGCGATAAACCAATATAAACTCAGGCGATCGCAGTTTTCAGGTTGCTCAGTTTTATTTAATGACCATAGACAACTGATAAACCTGATAATTATCTTGGTTTCCACCTGTCTACTTAGTTATCTTGCCTCTATTTTTGCAAGCCGATGAACAACAAGCTAAAACCAGACTGGGCGGGAGAAGATACCCTCTCCAAGTTTGTCAATCTCTTGATCCAAACAAAACCCATCTATAAATTGATGAAGCAGCAAGCCAGGAAAGTACTCATCAAAACTGCTGAGAAAAATGGTGTTCCCTGGCGCAAAAACTACGAGGCGCTCAAATCATCGGGAGTAAAACAGCAAATGGCGGCTGTGACTAACCCCAATGTTGTTTATCCTGACTACTATAAAGTCCCTTTCCACGCCTACAATGAGGGCAACCTTTGCTGGGATGCTGCTTTTGAGACAGAACCAGCTACCTACGCAATGGCGTTGCGGGTTTGGCCGAAAGAAAACCTCACATGGGAAGTAGCTCATGCAAGGCTCAGAGGTAGTTTTCACGAAGTTCTCGCCAAATATGGGCCGCAAGAAGTACGAGATATCCTCGATATCGGTTGCTCAGTGGGTATTTCCACTCAAGCCTTACACCGCTACTACCAACAAAAGCAGAGTCATCCAGTGCGGACAGTGGGGCTGGATTTATCACCTTATATGCTCACCGTCGCCCGCAAACGCGATGTCAATCATGAAATATCCGAGTGGATACACGCCCAAGCTGAAAATACAGGGCTACCAGATAACTCTTTTGATTTAGTCACACTCCAGTTTGTGACTCATGAACTTCCTGGCTATGCTAGTCAAGCAATTTTCGCAGAAGCTTTGCGACTACTGCGACCTGGTGGTGCGATCGCAATTGTAGATAATAACCCAAAATCCAGCGTCATCCAAAACTTGCCACCAGTGCTATTTACATTAATGAAAAGCACCGAACCCTGGAGCGATGACTACTACACCTTTAATATTGAAGCCACATTGCAGTCAGTCGGCTTTGCTCAACCAATTACCGTAGCCAGCGATCCTCGCCATCGCACCATCGTCGCCAAAAAACCCGCTTAGGGAGTTGCAACAAAAAATAAATATACCATCACTGTGTAAGCAGGGGGATAAGGGGAAAGGTGACAAGGAGAAATTACCCATTACCCATTACCCAATCCCCAGTCCCCAATCCCCAAAATTTTTTCCAATTTTGCATAAACTTGCCAATATGGGCTGATGGGTAAATAAGTAAAGACCTCCTAGAGTTGATTTCTCCCCTGCTTACCAGGGGTTTTTTGGTCTATAAAGCTGGAAATCTATTATCTGAGTTTGGCGATCGCAACATCTCACCTACTCTTGATACAGTTGATAATCATTTTTGCAGCAACGCATCCCCCTATCGGTATATTTTTTACCTACCCCCAAGAATATTTGATATGCTAGCTAGCAATTTCCAGCTAGAGTAGATATTTATTACTGAGTAAAATATCTTACAGCATACAGATTGTAGGGGCACGGCACGCCGCAGTTGTGTCAACTTAAGCTTAAAGCTATATAGGGCGGGCGTTGTACAAATACCCTCGCCCTCATCCCCTAACCCCTTCTCCCGCAGGAGAAGGGGAATTAAATCTCTTGCTCCCCTCTCCTGGTGGGCTACGGTGTACACACATCTTGGTTTGGGAATCAAATTGACGCACAAGAACGGAAATTTATTTTTTAAATCCTTGATTTTCCGTTAAATGCTTATCAATAAGTTAGGACTATTGACAATCTAATTGATAATCTCAAAACCTTACCTACTAAGGCTTGCATCTTATGCGGCAAGGATTTTAGGACTTGTGTGTACACCGTAGCCTGGTGGGAGAGGGGTTGGGGGTGAGGGCAAAAACCTTGATACAAAGCGGGTTTCGCGTTAAGTTGACACGTATGGGCACGCCGTGCCCTCTAGAATATATTGATGTGTCGCAAACATTATTTAATTTGGTATTACATATGAATGAGAATGAGGCGATCGCAATCAAACAGACATAAGTAAATCGGTAATTGCACCAAACTATATTACGAAACGTAAATAGGCTTAAAACCCTGACAAATGACAAATACTAATGACAGCCTTCACCAGCTATCTTTAATTGCACCGCTCTACTTAAGACATATATTAATTGCCGCCAATATAATAATCAGTCTCTACATCATTAACAGCAGTGAGCAAATATTGACTGATGGCAAACACTTATAACAATTCTCATAAAAATTCTCTATTTGTTTCATCGCAAGGCATACAATCTAAGTTAATTTGGCGATGGTTTTTACTCCCAATAAGTGTAATCTGGAGCTTGATAATTTGGAATGTATCCGCTGCTAAATCTGAAGTTGCTCAAACAGATGAAAACGGCAATTCTAACTCAGAATTGCATCAACAAGTGACCTCATTCCCCAATTTGGCAAACCTCCGCCAAAAACCACAAGAAATAGCAGAAACGCAGCCATTTATTGCTGTTACAATTGATAATAACTCATACTCAAGCTTACAACTGACTAAACAGGCGATCGCTTTTGCTAACTTCAACAATAGCGGCACAGTTATTAACAGCAACATCGAAACTTTTGTAAGTGGTCTTCCTTATAGATTCGAGCCAAAACCTATCTTGATTGCTGCGCCAGAAAACTTTAATCCTCTTCTCCAATTACCCCCACCACCACCGCCACCACCGCCGCCGCCACCACCAGTAACATCTACAGAAGAGCCAGGTGAACCTGCATTAGTGCTAGAACGTATACAACCAGATTTTCGTGATGATTACAGCAAATTTTATCAGCATAACCGTATTTTTGAACCTGTATTTACATTTAAAATGCCTAATGGTGAAAAAATTACTTTTAAAACTGGATTTAATACCTTTGAGCAACCAAAGGTAGATACAGTTACTAATATTCCCCTGCAATTTGGATGGCAAGGTAAAACAGGTCAATATAATATAAAAGCTGCTGCAGGTATAGATATATTTAATCGTTTACCTATGGCTTTCAATTTTGCGGGTCAAATAGATCGACCAATTTTTGTTAAATTAACTGATGATTATAAATTAAAATCAGCTTTATTTCTATCGTTTGTACTAGAACATGGCCCTTATAAGACAAGTGCAGCAACATTAGAAAGTGGAATTTCATCCTGGCGTTCTGGACTCAATGCCTACTGGCAAATTGACCCCAATACCAGCTTTTTTACACTGTATCGCTTTGGATTGTTTAACGATGGTAACTTTGAACAGCAAGTTTTTAGTAGATTAGAACATAAATTTGGTCAATTTTGGACTGCTGCCAACTTATTTGGCTGGGCATTTACTAGCGATCAACAAGAAGCTAGTGGCTATTTTTCCCCAGGTAGTTTTCTAGTTATGAACCTTGAAGTTGGTTGGGAAGGAGATATTTTTTCGTTTTTGCGTTGTCGAGCCAGTACAACTTTAGGACGACAAATCCTTAATGGCTCGATGACAGGGGGTAATAGCTATCAAACGCGATGTACAGTTAAACTCTCACCAAATATAGATTTTGATTTTGGTTATGGTTTTAGTAATGTGCGTAATTTAGATACTGGAGACAGCCCTTATAACAATCGCAACCTTAACGGACAATTTAGGATGAAATTTTAATTATTTTCAATAGCAAATTATAAAATTTAACTAATTAATTCAAAATACTTAAAAAATAAAATTAATACATGATTGTTTATTTGCTTTAAACTTATAATATTTAACAATAAATATAGCATTTACTAGTATAGCAAAATACAAAAGTATCGGCGTGTATCTGTGTTTATCTTCTCCCATTCCTGCGGAACGCTACGCGAACAGCGGTTTATTTTTTATTGCCATACATTACAAAGATGGAAGATGCCATAACACTCGTATTCGATTTTTGAAATTCACGTAATAAATTCACTTAATAGAGTGCTTTGGTGTCAGCTTACCCCAAGAAAAATTTTTGTTTAGCGCGTTACGGTTAACATCTGATATAGGCTACATCATGCTTAGATTGTTTGGAATTAAATCGGATTAATATAACAAAATAACAGGGCACAACGTTGTTAGTTGTACCCTGACATCAAATCCCTAATTAATGCTCTAAAACAGGGGTAATGAGTGAGAATTTAAATTACCCCTGAGATAATTTATGACACGTAAACAAACGAAGAGCTTGTGAGACTCATGTTGGTAGTAGTTCCCTGAACAACTGCAATCAAGTCATCACTAGAGTTAAACAGTTTATCGCTATTGGTATCTAAGTAGATGCCAACACCGGGCATTTTATCAACAGTGGTACCTAGCACATAAGAACTGGCATTACCGCTTAACTGAATGATGTCTTCTGCACTATTAAAATCTGTGATCAAGGCATAATCTTGCAATCCAGCAGAGTTGCTATCACCATCATTGTAGAAGGCTTGTTTTTCACCTAAAACAAATTTATCTTTGCCCAGACCGCCTGTGAGGATATCAATAGTACCTACACCAAACTCAGTTACGTTATCGGCACCCAGTAAGTAATCATTACCTGCGCCACCATCGAGTTTGTCATTGCCAATCCCACCATAGAGGTTGTCATCACCGACTTCCCCGAATATTGTGTCATTTCCTGCACTACCATACAGCAAGTCATTACCAATATCGCCAAATAGGCTGTCATCACCAGCTTCCGCGTATAAGATGTCATTACCTGCACCACCGTACAGGGAGTCGTTGCCATTACCGCCGAACATTTGGTTACTGCCATCGCTACCCATTAGTGCGTCATCGCCATTGCCACCAAACAAGGTATCGTCACCAACTTCCGCATATACTGTGTCGTTACCGTCACCACCATATAGTTTGTCGTTGCCATTGCCACCAAATAAGGTGTCATCACCAGCTTCCCCATATAGTATGTCGTTGCCGTCACCACCGTATAGCTTATCGTAGCCTTCCCCAGCAGTTAAGGTGTCATCACCAGCACCACCATACATGAGATCGTCGCCAAGACCACCTTCTAGGTAGTCGTTACCGCTACCGCTATTGAGTATATCGTTGCCAGCGCCACCTTTGAGGGTATCATTGCTGTCGCTACTTTCTAAGTAGTCATTGCCATCACCACCGTCAAAAATACTGATGCCAACGCCACCAAAGATAGTATCGTTACCAGCACCACCTAATAGGGTATCGTTACCAACACCACCATCTAAGTAGTCATCACCCAGACCGCCATCTAAGCTGTCATTACCCAGACCACCATATAGGCTGTCATTAAAAGCACCACCGACTAAGGTATCATCGCCAGCTTCACCGTATAGTGTGTTGTTGCCGTCAGCACCATATAACTTATCGTTGCCATTGCCACCAAATAACGTGTCATCACCCGCTTCACCATATAGTGTGTCATTGCCGTCGCCACCTTTGAGGATGTCATTGCCATAACCGCCGAACAATTGGTTATTGCCAATGCCACCAACTAGTTCGTCATTACCATTGCCACCAAATAACGTGTCATCACCCGCTTCGGCGTATATGGTGTCATTACCTTCACCACCATCAAGTTTGTCGCTGCCATTGCCACCAAATAAAGTATCATTACCAGCTTCACCATAGAGTGTGTCGCTGCCGTCACCACCATATATTGCGTCATTGCCGTCACCGCCATATAAGGTGTCATTACCTGCGACACCGTACATGAGATCATCGCCAGTGCCACCTTCTAAGTAGTCATTACCACTACCACTATCGAGAGTATCGTTACCAGTACCGCCCTTGAGGGTATCATTGCTGTCGCTAGTTTCTAAGTAGTCATTGCCATCGCCACCGTCAAGAATCCCGATACCAGCACCACCGAATAAGGTATCGTTGCCAGATCCGCCTGAGAGGTTGTCATCTCCAAGACCACCATCTAAGTAGTCATTACCTAGACCCCCTAGTAAGGTGTCATTACCACTGCCACCATCGAGCCTGTCATCATCAGCACCGCCATCAAGAATGTCATTGCCAAGATCACCATAAAGGCTATCGTTGCCATCACTACCCTTAAGGAGATCATTCTCAATACCGCCATCAAGGATGTCATTGCCAGTACCACCATCTATGGTGTCATTTCCAGCTTCTCCATAAATAATGTCATTTCCATCGCCACCAGATAAGGATTTATCGTCGCCGTCGCCACCATAAATCAGGTCGTTGCCAGCACCGCCATCGATGATATCAACATTAGCGTTACCATACAGGGTATCATTACCTTCGCCGCCATCGATATAGTCATTACCAGCGCCACCTTCAATTACGTCATTGCCAGCATCACCAAACAAGGCATCTGCACCAGCTTCACCCCAAATTAGGTCATTGTCAGCGCCACCACGGATGTTATCGTTGCCTTCACCACCGAAGAGGCTGTCATTACCAATGCCGCCATCTAAGCTGTCATTGCCCAGAACACCATAAAGGATATCGTTGCCATCACTGCCTTTGAGAAGGTCATCACCAATGCCACCATCTAAGATGTCATCGCCTGTACCACCATCAAGGGTGTCATTACCAGCTTCACCATAGATTTTGTCAGCACCATCACCACCGAATAAGGATTTATCGTCGCCATCGCCACCATAAATCAAATCATTGCCAGCGCCACCATCTAGGATGTCATTGCCAATGTCGCCGTAAAGGGTGTCATTGCCATCGCTACCTTTGAGGATGTCATCACCATAACCACCATCTAAGATGTCATCACCAGCGCCACCATCTATGGTGTCATTTCCAGCTTCGCCATAAATGGTGTCTAAACCTTCGCCACCAGACAAGGATTTATCATCGCCTTCACCACCATAAATCAAGTCGTTGCCCAGACCGCCATCGATGATATCCGCATCAGCGTTACCATACAGGCTGTCATTACCTTCACCGCCATCGATATAGTCATTACCAGCGCCACCATAAATCAAGTCATTGCCAGCATCACCAAATAAGGCATCTGTACCAGTTTCACCCCAAATTTGGTCATTGTCAGCACCACCGCGGATGTTATCGTTGCCTTCGCCACCAAATAGGCTATCAGTATTAGCACCGCCATCTAAGGTGTCATTGCCCAGATCACCATAAAGGATATCGTTGCCATCACTGCCTTTGAGGAGATCGTCACCAAAACCACCATCTAAGATGTCATTATCAGCGCCGCCATCAAGGGTGTCATTGCCTAGTTCACCATAAATGGTGTCTAAACCTTCGCCACCAGATAAGGCTTTGTCGTTACCGTCGCTACCATAAATCAGGTCGTTACCGGCACCACCATCCATGACATCGGCTTCACCATAGCCGTAAAGGGTATCATTACCTAAACCGCCATCAAGATAATCGGTACCAGCACCACCATCTAAGATGTCATCGCCAGCGCCGCCAATGAGGGTGTCATTGCCAGCTTCGCCATAAATGGTGTCATTGCCATCGCCACCGGATAAGGCTTTATCGTCGCCAGCACCACCGTAAATCAAGTCATTACCAGCGCCACCATCTAGGATATCACTGCCAAGTCCACCCACTAGGATATCGTTGCCATCGCTGCCTTTGAGGATGTCATCGCCAATGCCACCATCTAATAGATCGTCACCAGCACCACCATCAATGGTGTCATTGCCAGCTTCGCCATAAATGGTGTCATTGCCATCGCCACCAGACAAGGATTTATCGTCGCCTTCACCACCATAAATCAAGTCGTTGCCCAGACCGCCATCGATGATATCCGCATCAGCATTACCATACAGGTTGTCATTACCTTCGCCGCCATCGAGATAATCATTACCTAGACCACCTTCGATTACGTCATTGCCAGCATCACCAAACAAGGCATCTGCACCAGCTTCACCCCAAATTAGGTCATTGTCAGCGCCACCGCGGATGTTATCGTTGCCTTCACCACCGAAGAGGCTGTCATTACCAATGCCGCCATCTAAGGTATCATTGCCGAAGTCACCGTAAAGGGTATCGTTGCCATCACCGCCTTTGAGGAAGTCATCACCATAACCACCATCTAAGATGTCATTATCAGCGCCGCCATCAAGGGTGTCATTGCCTAGTTCACCATAAATTACGTCGTTGCCTTCGCCACCGAATAAGGATTTATCGTTGCCGTCGCTGCCATAAATCAGGTCGTTGCCAGCACCGCCATCCATGACATCGGCTTCACCATAGCCGTAAAGGGTATCATTACCTAGACCACCATCAAGATAATCGGTACCAGCACCACCATCTAAGATGTCATCACCAGCGCCGCCAATGAGGGTGTCATTGCCAGCTTCGCCATAAATGGTGTCATTGCCATCGCCACCGGATAAGGCTTTATCGTCACCATGGCCACCATAAATTAAGTCGTTGCCAACACCACCATCGAGGATATCATTACCAAGGTCGCCGTAAAGAGTGTCATTACCATCGCTGCCTTTGAGGATGTCATCGCCAATGCCACCATCTAAGAGATCATCGCCAGCACCGCCATCGATGGTGTCATTGCCGGCTTCGCCATAAATGGTGTCTAAACCTTCGCCACCAGACAAGGATTTATCGTCGCCTTCACCACCATAAATCAAGTCGTTGCCTAGACCACCATCGATGATATCTGCATCGGCGTTACCATACAGGCTGTCATTGCCTTCACCGCCATCGAGATAATCATTACCTAGACCACCTTCGATTACGTCGTTACCAGCATCACCAAACAAGGCATCTGCACCAGCTTCACCCCAAATTAGGTCATCGTCAGCACCACCATAGATGTTATCGTTACCTTCGCCACCGAATAGGCTGTCAGTATTAGCACCACCATCTAAGGTATCATTGCCACTGTCACCATAAAGAGTATCGCTGCCATCACTACCTTTGAGGATATCGTTGCCAAGACCACCGTCTAAGATGTCATCACCAGTACCGCCATCAAGGATGTCATTTCCGACTTCACCGTAAAGGACATCGTTGCCTTCACTGCCTTTGAGGATGTCATCGCCAAGACCACCGAGTAGGCTATCATCACCAGTACCGCCATCGAGGATATCATTACCAGCAGCACCATAAAGGGTATCGTTGCCTTCACTACCTTTGAGGATGTCGTTGCCGTCGCCACCATCTAATAAGTCATTATCAGCACCGCCATCAATGGTGTCATTTCCAGCTTCACCATAAATGGTGTCTAAACCATCGCCACCAAATAAGAATTTATCATCGCCGTCGCCACCATAAATTAAGTCGTTATCAGCACCGCCATCGATGACATCAACATCGGCATTGCCATAAAGAGTATCATTACCTGCGCCACCATTGAGGTAATCATTGCCGTCGCCACCTTCGATGAAGTCATTACCAGCATCACCATATAATGCATCTTGGCCAGCTTCACCCCAAATTAGGTCATTGCCAGTACCGCCATAGATGTTATCGTTGCCTTCACCACCAGCAAGGGTGTCATTATCAGCGCCACCATCCAGAGTATCATTACCTAGCCCACCATAAAGGCGATCGCTTCCTTCACTACCTTTAAGAATGTCATCACCGATGCCACCATCTAGAATGTCATTACCGACTCCACCATCTAGGATGTCATTGCCAGCAGCACCGTAAAGGTTATCGTTGCCATCGCTGCCTTTGATGATGTCATTACCTTCACCGCCATTTAAGAGATCATCGCCAGTACCACCATCTATGGTGTCATTTCCAGCTTCGCCGTAGATGGTATCTGTACCTTCGTTACCAAATAAGAATTTATCGTCGCCGTCACCACCATAGATTAAGTCGTTGCCCAGACCGCCATCGATAACATCGACATCGCCGTTGCCATAGAGGACATCATTACCTTCGCCACCATCAAGATAATCATTACCAGTACCACCACTCATGGTGTCATTACCGGCATCACCAAATAAGGCATCTGCACCGGCTTCACCCCAAATGACATCGTTGTCTGCACCACCGTGGATATTATCGTTGCCTTCACCACCTGTAATTAGGTCGCTGCCGGTGCCACCATCGAGAGTATCATTACCTAAACCACCATCGAGGCGATCGCTACCATCGCTGCCTTTGAGGATGTCATCATCATCGCCACCAGCCAACATGTCATTACCAGCACCGCCATCGAGGATATCATTGCCGCTATATCCAGAGAGGGTATCGTTGCCATCACTACCTTTGAGGGTGTCATTACCAAGACCACCTGCTAAAACATCATTTCCGACACCCCCATCCAGGATATCGGCTCCGGCTCCACCCATGAGGGTATCATTACCGACATTACCTAATAAGGTGTCGTTGTCGTCGCCACCGTAGAGGAGGTCATCACCAACGCCACCATCGAGGATATCATTACCACTTTCCCCAGCCAGAGTATCGTTGCCGCTACCGCCACTGATCCAGGAATCATCACCAAATCCACCGATGAGTAGGTCATTTCCGTCTTCGCCTTCTAGAACATCGTTACCGTAACCACCCAGTAACTTATCATCACCTTTGCCACCTTTGAGGTAGTCGTCACCAGTCCCACCATCTACAAGGTCATTGTCGTCGCCGCCATCTAGGTAGTCATTACCGGAACCACCACGGAGAGTATCAAGACCAACACCACCTACTAGCTGATCGTTACCAGTACCGCCATTGAGTACATCATTGCCAGCATTGCCATATAGGTTGTCGTTGCCATCATCTCCATTCAGGGTGTCGTTACCATAACCATCTTTACCAGGAACAGGATTACCATCCTTACCTGGCCAATAGTCGCCTTGGATGATATCGTCGCCAGCACCGCCGTTGAGGATATCATTACCACCACCACCCTCAAGAATATCTTTGCCTAACTGCCCCAACAGAACGTCATTACCTTCGCCACCTGTGACGAAATCATTATTGGTATTAGTATCAATAATTGATGGATTGGCAAAGCCTGCTCCAGTTTCATCAATTAACCCTGTATATTTATAGTTGCCATTTCCATCAACTGTCCAAAGGCGATCGGCACTATCGCCATACATCAAATCGTTGCCGTTACTACCAGAAAGTGTGTCATTGCCACTTTCACCTGCCATAGTATCGTTACCATTGCCGCCATCTAGCCAGTAGTCATTACCACCACCGCCACTAATCACATCATTCCCCGCACCACCAATAACCATATCTTTGCCTTCTAAGGCAACGATCACATCATTGCCAGAAGTGCCATAGATAGCGTCGTTACCAGAGGTGCCAAAGATTGGAGTATCAGCCATAACATTATTTCCTTAAGTTGTGTATCTACTTTAAGGAATAAATTCTGTATCGGTAATAGCTAATATGCGGAATATTCAATAAAAAAGAAAATACTGACAAAAACAGAAACAATATTTGCTAATTTTAAGTTTTTATGAGTGCTATTGATTTTTTATGAAATAAGGTTGTTGATTACTCTTTAGTAATATAAAGTCTGTTGAAGATATGAAGCGGGTTTCAGCTTCTTTGAGATTTGTTGCAGTTAAATAATTACTAATCCGAATCTGTACTAGTTAAATATTAGTTTCAAAGTTTATTTATGGCTTAATTATCTGACAATTTAGAAAAAATAAATACAATCAAATATAACCTAATTTTTCTATTGCGGCTTCAGTATTAACCACATCTCTTAGCAATAAATATATCTCTCAAAAAACACACTTATTTGCTGTGATACTATGTTTAGCGTGATATTGGCTCTAGGCATTATATTTTTTGCCGTATACAATATTACAGTTATCTACGTCTAGTAGATTCGCATTGGCTGTAAATAAATTTACGACTCGGCTATTTAGTTAGAGTTTATCTATTGTGCAATTATGAGTTTTAAGACTATTGCACAATATCAAGGCAAATGCATGAAATAGCAGAAATTAATTTAAGTTTAGTGCCTATGGACATCAGTAAAATCGCAACAAATTATCCTATTCTCCACTGGCGTTATGACCCTAGCGTCCAGGGAAAACGGGATTTAAGAATTGACTTTCTTCGAGGTATCGCTATTGTTTCGATGGTATTTAATCATTTAGAAAGTCCATCCTATTTCAGCGCTATCAACAGAGGTCATATTTATGCCAGTGCCGCCGAAGGATTCCTGTTTATTTCTGGTTTAGTCTTAGGAATGGTGACCTTGGGACGGATAGACAAGGTAGGCTTTGCAGAATCGATGAAGAAGCTACTGGAACGTTCTTGGAAGCTATATTTAACCAGTTTTACGCTCATGTCCGTGCTGGGTTTATTAAGTATAGTTGCTCCTGGTTGGACTCGTCCGGCTTTCGATGAGGCTCCTGGTGCTTGGTGGCAAATCTTGTTAGCGGCGGCGACATTTCACCTAGCTCCCCCAGTAATTGATATTTTGCAACTATATGTATTGTTGTTGCTGCTGTCACCTGTCATATTTTGGATGCTACGCAAAGGTTTGTGGCTACCAATTTTAGTAATTTCCTGGTCACTTTGGAGTTTCCAGCAATTACATCCTTATGCTTTAAGCTTCCATCCCCTAGACCGAGAGCATCCTTATTTTACATTTGCTAGCTGGCAAATTTTGTATGTGCATGGTGTATTGGCAGGTTATTACCGCACGCGACTGCAACAAATTTGGGCAAGAATTCCCAAAATTCCTTTAGTGGCAACTTTAGCAGTAATTGTGATTGCGTCGATGTTTGCTGCTCATTATGATATGCAGCTGGGTATTTGGCCCACAAAAGTCTCTGATAGAATTGCGTGGCTAGCATGGACAGACCGTAGCCGTAATGGATTTATGCGCTTTATTAATTTAATTGGTCTGTTTCCCTTGCTTTACATCATTGTTGATACTTTTTGGCAACCACTTTATAAAACCCTGGGGAAACTGTTAATTACTTTGGGACAAAACTCTTTGTATGTATATGTGATGCATGTTCCCATGACAGTAATTTGGTTTATGATTCCCGGTTTAGTTAATGGTAATCCCTTAGTCGCAACTTTAGTTCAAGCAGTTGCTATTGCCGTTTTCTGGTTTTTGGTGAAAAAAGAAGTGTTGTTTAATATTGTCCCACGCTAACCATGATCAAATTTATTAACCTTGAACCTGCTCCTGAGCAACCTAGCCTGCTAAAACAAGCGATTATTGGCGCTGCGATCGCTCTCGTTGGTGTGGGAATTAATCTAGCTTTACATTGGCGTGAAACTAATACCCTAGCTACTCCTGTTGCAGCTGAGCATCGTTATCGTTTAACTCCAGAAGATTTACAGTTAGGTCGTACAGCTTGGCGCTATTTTCTAAAAAATCGCCTCTATACAGGTTTAGTCTCTTCTGGTGCTGACTTCCCCGCCACAACTATGTGGGATGTAGGTAGTCAATTTGCTGGTATGGTAGCAGCGCGAGAACTCGGTTTTCTGTCTCCAGAAGAGTTTGACAAATGGATGCAAGAAGCCTTGACTTCCTTAACCAAATTGCATCTTTATCGCAATGAGTTGCCCAACAAAGCATATAACGCTAAAGGCTTATTCCCTGTTAACTACGGACAACTGAAAAAATTTGAACAAATTGGCTTTTCGGCAATTGATGTCGCCAGACTGGTGCAATGGCTAGATATTATTGCAGCGAAATATCCGCAACATGCTGCTGCTACTAAGGCCGTAACAGCACGTTGGAAATTAGATCGTTTAGTACAGAACGGTCAATTGATGGGGACGGAATTAAAAAACGGAAAAGAAACTTGGAACCAAGAGGGACGCTTAGGTTACGAACAATATGCAGCCTATGCATTAAAAAAATTAGGTATATCAGCTCCCAAAGCACTTGATACCAAAGCTGAGACTGTGTTTGCCAATGTGATGGGTGTAGATTTACCTGCAGATAAGCGCACCACTTATCACAACTATGTCACCAGCGAACCTTATATCCTCGATGGTTTAGAAACTGGTTTTAAAGGTTTACCCGCTGAATATGCAGCCAAGTTGTTACAAGCTCAACAACGTCGCTACTACGCCACAAACCAACTAACTGCTTGGTCTGAAGACAATATAGATAAAGCTCCTTGGTTTTTGTATAACTGTATTTATGTCAATGGCGAAGCGTGGAAATCACTCGACTCATCTGGTAAAGATGCTACCGCTTTGCGGGGTAGCAGTAATAAAGCAGCCATTGGCTGGCATATGCTTTTCCGCACAAGCTATACAGAGAAACTGTATAAAGGTATGCGCTGGCTAAGAGATCCTGGACGTGGGGTATTTGCGGGTTTTTATGAGCAAACTCAACTACCCAACCGATCGCTAACTGTCAATACTAACGGCATCATTTTAGAAGCACTCCTCTATACCAAGGTGGGTAAACCTTTAGAAGAATGGGCGCACGAAAAGTAGAATTTTATACAATCTGACTGTTGAATTGTAGCTTTTTCTTTTTTGAGAGAATTGGTCTGACCCCTAATACCGCGATCGCTGACTACCGATACAATGACTTTAGTTGTTTTTTATCCTGGGACTATTTCACTGCGGCTGCTAAACTTCAAATTGCGATCGCTAGTTAACCTTAAGTAATAAAATTTAAATAATCTATCTCTGCTTCTGTCTTTTGTATTATTTTGACCGACTATTTCCACAAAGTCAGAAGTGCGATCGCTTAATTAACTATTTGTGATGTGAATGACTTTAGCAGTGGTATCTTTTGCTGACCATAAATAGTTGATGACAGAGGCTATATAGTGAGTTCTAAAAAGATGCAATTGTGCTTTCAGCAAAAACTTAAAAACCTCAAAAATTATTTTTTCTGCTCAAAATTTCTCCTTGGTAGTTGCAAGCAAGATTGTTAAGTCTTCCAAGTTTTTTTGAGACTTTACATAGATTCATTTAAATTTACCTAACTACAAAATGCCACCATTAAAGTTATGGTAGTGCCACAATTGAGGGAGCGAGAATTTAAAAGCTATGTCATCTTCAGTTATATATACGCGTCTGCCTTGGGCTGAAACTTACAGTGAAATTATTGATGTTCGTTCGCCTAGTGAATTTCTAGAAGACCACATTCCTGGTGCGATTAATCTACCAGTATTGAATGATGCTGAACGCGCTGAAGTTGGAACAATTTATAAACAAGTTTGCTCTTTTACAGCGCGGAAAATTGGTGCTGCTTTAGTATCAAGAAATATTTACCACCATCTCAGTCAGCACTTTGCTGCTAAAGATCCAGACTACCATCCCTTAGTTTACTGTGGGCGGGGAGGACAGCGTTCTAGTAGTATGGCCTCAGTACTGACACAAATTGGTTGGAAAGTTACTTTACTTGATGGCGGATATAAGACTTATCGTAATTATATACGCCAGCAAATAGAACATTTACCAGAAAAATTTACCTATCAGATGTTATGTGGTTTAACTGGTACTGGTAAAACTCATATTTTAGAGAAGATAAGTCAGCGTGGCGCACAAGTTTTAGACTTAGAAAGTTTAGCTAATCATCGCGGTTCTCTTTTGGGTGGACAATGGCCAGGTAAGCCCATATTCCAACCCTCACAAAAATACTTTGAAACTCTGCTTGTACATCATCTGCAACAGTTTAATCCGCATCAGCCAGTTTGGATCGAATCGGAAAGTATCAAAATTGGGCAAATCTATTTACCTCAATCACTGTGGCAGAAAATGAGACAAGCTAGTTGTGTAGAAATTCAACTACCGATAGCTGCTAGAGTCAAATTCCTTTTACAAGAATATCCTCACTTAATAACTCACCCCGATGTGTTAAAACGCAAGCTAGAGAAACTTAAAAATCGCTGCGGTTGGGAGAAATTAAGTCAATGGTATCAATTAATTGATGCTGGTAATTGGGAATCTTTAGTGCAAGATATATTGCATTCCTATTACGACCCCATTTATAACCACTCAACAAAGAGTTATTTTAGCAAAGCTCACAGATTTCTCTCGATTTCAGATTTATCTGATTGTAGTATTGAGAATGTACTAGATTCTTTGTTGCCTAATTATATGGCAGTAAAATGACAGTATGTTAATGGATGGTGTAATGGATGTAATTAATAATATGAATCACTATTGTTTATTACATCCTCTACAAAATCTAATGAATTTGATTGGATTCCCGAACTTGTTTGCTGAGAAATGAAACAGAAAATAGATAGTAAGAAAGAATATTTTTTTGGTTAAATATTTATCTTCAGAAATAAACGTAGGATGCGTTACGCTATCGCTAACGCATCCTACCATCAAAAAGAAACAATTTTTGTAGGGTGAGCACTATCCGATACTTCACTGGGACATTGATGCAAACTAGTGTTCACCCTGGTATTTTGACTTTTGAGACGCGATTAATCGCGTCTCTACAATTCGTGAACAAAACTATCTATTTGGCGTGCTAGAAAGATTACTAGGATTAATATTAATTAATGGCACTGAACCATTACCACCCATCACCGTAGGAAAACGTCCATCCCATTTTTCAATTGCTTGCTTCTGCAACAATTCTGCAGTTAAAGTTTGTCGCTGTAATCTTTGCGCCTCGGCTTGACCTTTAGCGCGGTTAATTTCGGCTTGTGCTTCTTGAGTTGCTTTTTTAGCAATAAATTCTGCCTGTTTAGCCTCTTGTTCGGCTATTTGTTTTGATTCAATAGCTTTGCTAAACTCTGGCGAAAAGGAAAAGTTGACTAGAGAAACATCATCAACAATTAAACCATAAGCTGATAGTCTATTTTTGAGATTGTTATCAATCTCTTCTTTGAGTTCCGTTCTTTTAGTAATGATTTCTTCCGCAGTTTTTTTTGCTGTCGCTGCTTTTAAAACTTCAGATACAGCAGGTGTAATAATTCCAGTAATAATTTGTTGTTGGTCTCCAACTTGTTGAAAAACTCTATTGACTTTTGCTGGATCAACGTGCCAATTAACAGCTAGTTCAGTAGTAATTTTTTGTAAGTCTTTAGAAGCTGCATCTGATTCAAAAGTATTTTGCTGTACACGCACACTTAGCTTTTTGATTGAGGTCACCATCGGTATCATGGGATGCAGTCCCTCATCTAAAACCTGCTCTTGAACTTTACCAAACTTCATGACAACGCCCCGTTCCCCAGCATTTACAATCGTGAAAGGACGGAAAATAAATGCCAAAATGAATAAAAATATGCCACCGACAATATAAGAACTGAACTGAAAAGCATTTGCCGGATTTGGGATGTGGTTACGCATGGCTATTTTTTGATAGTAATTTTAATTAATTACCAACCTGAACACTGAAGATTGCCCACATTAAACTAGTACCGCAAGGCGGAATTCAAAATTCAAAATTCAAAATTCAAAATTAAGACAGAATAAGCTTTTTGTTGATTTTGTAGATGCAAAGCGGCTTCCCGTAGGGTATGGTCTGTTTATTTACGCCGTGCTGTACTAGTTAATATTTTTCAAATTTTCAAAGTGAGCAACATCAATAATGCTGACAGTTTAACTTTAGCCAAAGGATACAAAATTTTTAAATTCATGATAACAGTAGCTACACTGTTGCTAAGGGAGATTTCGGGCAAAACAGCCTTTAATTTTTGTTAAGAAAAATTTTTAGTATGAAGATTTATCAACAACATGACTGGCCCCAAACTTTAGAAGAAGCGATCGCAATCCAAGAAAAATTGCGAAACCAAACAATAATAGAAGATAAACTGCCAGAATCTATCAAATATGTTGCAGGGGTAGACATGGGCTTTGAAGCTGACGGTACAATTAGCCATGCCGCAGTAGCAGTGCTGAGTTTCCCCGATTTGCAAATAGTCGAGACAGCCGTAGCGCGCCGTCCTACTTCCTTTCCTTATATTCCCGGTTTTCTCTCATTCCGCGAAATCCCGGCTGTACTGGATGCCTTAGAAAAGGTAAAAATTTTACCAGATATAATTCTGTGTGACGGTCAGGGAATCGCTCATCCCCGCAGAATGGGTATAGCTAGTCATTTAGGATTGTTAATAGATATGCCAACAATCGGCGTGGCGAAATCCTTATTGATTGGCAAATATGACGAAGTCCCAGAAACCAAAGGCAGCTGGCAACTTTTAATACACAAAGATGAAACAATTGGCGCAGTTTTACGCACGCGCACAGGCGTAAAACCTTTATATATTTCTAGTGGTCATCGAATTAGCTTGCCTACAGCAATCGACTATGTACTACGCTGCACCACTAAATATCGACTGCCAGAAACTACACGTATTGCTGACAAGTTAGCATCTTCAAGATAAAGCGATGACAACCACTTGTGAAAAGGTCAATACAATTCATGGATGCTGAGAAGATTAAACAGCTTTATGCAGCTGGTGAGAGATATTTTCCTGCTGCCAACCTAATTAAAGCTAAACTGATTGGAGCTTCTTTACCTGGGATAAATTTATGGGGAGCAGACTTGAGTGGTGCTAACCTAGCTAGAGCTAAACTTTGGGGAGCGGACTTGAGTAGAGCCAACTTAGCCAACGCTAATTTGACTAGAGCTAATTTGTGTGGTGTGAAGCTAAATGAAGCAAATTTGCGCGGAGCTAAACTCAACTTCACCAAGTTGTATGGCGCAGATTTAACAGGTGCTTATTATGACGAAACTACCCGCTTTTCTAGAAATTTTGACCCCTTAAGTAGAAATATGCAGAAATTTTGACGCTCGGCGTTCTAACAAAACAAAAATCTGGTTTGAAGTTTTTTCTAAACACTTGCTTGCTTGTGCCTAATCGTGTTAGGAATCGCACAGAAAGGAGTTGAAGTAACTAAATAAAAGTTACTAGTTATAACGATGAATGCACTAACTTTACAGTGGCATGATGCAGGTCAAGATAAAACCCAGAATATTTACGAACAACAGCCTAGCAAGAATCCTGGCACTGTCCGCATCGGTCGAGATCCACTCCGGTGCGACATTGTTGTCAGTAACCCTACCGTATCGGGTTTACACGTAGAAATATTTTTTAATAGCCAACAACAAAAGTTTTACATTAGAAACTTGCGATCGCAAAATCCGCCCCTAGTAGATAGACAGCAACTAACCCAAGGTGAAGTGCCTTTAAGAGAAGGCAGCATGATCCAATTGGGACAAATGGAACTTAGAGTCACTAATATTTTAATTAACAGTATTCCGCCCACAATTTTGACACCACCAACCCCGCCAGTAGTCAGTAACCAGCCTACATGGCCACCAATCAACCAGCAGCCACAGGCGCAACCCAGATATCACCAGCACCCACCCATAACTCCTGCACCACCACCAGGAATTTATGGCTTAGAATGTCCCAAATGTCACAAAATTTCCCCCCCTGAAAACCTGCAAGTAGGCTGTCCCTGGTGTGGAACATCCTTAGCAGCAGCAGTTAGTGTGCTGGTTGTACCAAATCATTAGGGTGAGGGGAAGAGGCAAGGGGGCAGGGAGCAGGGGAGAAAAAATTCTTCAGTTCCCAATGCCCAATGCCCCAATGACAGATACTAAACGCCAAACGCCAAATGCCAAATTTACAAATTCTATTAAGTTGGGATGATCCAGCTACGGGAGAAAGGCGAGAACCCAGGTTGAGTGTACCAATCGCTTTTGGGCGAGAATTTGCTAGGTTACCAGCCGAATTGAGGGGAGAGCGTGTCTCGCGAATGCTGCTGAATAGTAATGAAGTTTCGCGCTATCATGCCTTGATTGATTGGGAACAAAATCAACTGGTGGTGGTTGATCAAGGTAGTGTCAATGGTTTATCTGTCAACGGTCAACGACAAACACGTGCTGTTTTAAATAACGGTGACACGGTACAAATTGGGCCATACATGATTACCGTGACCTTTAGTATCAATGCACCAGCACCAGCACCAGTTACTAGCCCACCTTCAACTATTCACTTTAATCCCAATACCAATATCCCAGACCCTAGTTTGCCTCCTGTGCGCCCTGTAACACCTCTAGGGAGCAATTTTCCACCTCCAGCATTTCAGGCACAACAAGTTGAGGTACAAGCACTTCATGCTACAGGTTTACCTGTGGATGAATGTGATTATCTAGCAGTTGGTGCGGGGTTGGGCAGTTTTATTTGGACTGATTTACTGCGAATTAGCGGTGTCCGTGCTGACAAAATTGTTGCTTTGGGATTAGAAGCAGAACCTTATGCACGTTACAAGCGCCTCTGCTTAAATTCGCAAATTCCTTTATATGAAAGATTAAGGTCTAATTCTGATTCTTGTCCTGATAATATTTGGGGCTGGCCTAGTTATGCTTTAAGAGAAGCTTGGCATGATATTACTCAGGGCAAACCCAATTCCGCATTCAAGTATTTATGGCAAGTATTTGCAGAACCAACATTTATAGAAACTTATACCCCACGAGCTGGTAATGTTTTTGATTCTATAGATAGGGAATGCCGACGCATTGGTTGGCAACAAATTTATCGTTATGGGCGAGTTAGGGCAATTCGTAAAACTGCGGATGGTAGATATTGCGTAGCCTATTCTCGCGGGACGAGAGATTATGCTTTTTTTGTATCGCGTTATTTACACTTGGCAACAGGTTATCCCGCAATTCAGTTTTTACCAGACTTACAAGCTTACAGAGAAAAATATCAAGACTTTAAAGCTGTTGTGAATGCTTATGAGGAACATGATCATGTTTATCAACAGCTAGAACAACAGGGTGGAATCGTGTTATTGCGCGGGCGGGGAATTGTGGCTTCGCGGATTGTGCAGCGAATTTATGAGGCACGCAAGAAAAATCGCAATATTACAGTTTTGCATTTAATGCGATCGCCTAAACCCCAAGGCAACAAGTTCCAAAAAGCCCAACGTTTAGTCAAAAATCACTACGAATTCCAACCCTTTAACTGGCCCAAAGCCTGTTGGAGTGGCGAACTACGGGTAATGCTAGAAAAAGCCACTCCCGACGAACGCAAAAGCCTACTCGCTGACTGGGGTGGGACTACTACCGCCGACCGCCACGATTGGCAGCAGATTACCGAACAGGGTTTAAGGGAAGGTTGGTATCAAATTACCTTTGGGGATGTGTTGGATGTAGAACGGGGAAGCCAAAACCGAACTATTACCCACATCCGCGAAAAAGGCTTAGGAGAAATGACATTGGAGGCTGATTTTATTGTTGATGCAACAGGTTTAGATGCCAAAGTCCAAACAAATCCCCTATTAGATGACTTAGTAAAGCATTACAACTTACCACTCAATCACCTAGGGCGATTAGTTGTTGCCAACAATTTTGAGTTACCCGAAATGCGTAACACCAAAGGTCAAATGTATGCGGCTGGGGCAATTACCCTTGGTGGCCCCTATGCAGCAGTTGATAGTTTTTTGGGCTTGCAGTACGCCGCCTTAGTCGCTGTGGAAGCACTCGCTAATTCCCGTGCGCCAGGAGTCAACCATCTAAACGCCTTCAGTTCTTTTAGCCAGTGGTTGAAATGGGTATTGAATCAGTCGCCAATTTAGTGCTGGGTTGAAGAGACGCGATTCATCGCGTCTGTACAAGATTCAAGAGTTATTCCCCTTCGCTGCTTACACAGTGTTCGCGTAGCGTCCCGCAGGGATGGCATATTTTTTTAGTTGGAAGTCCCCGACTTCATCAACTCTTCCCACAGTAGTGAGTAGAAATATACTTTGTAATGGTGTAGAAATGTATAGAATCTTGTAAAGATATAAAATAAAGTCTTTTTAAGATGCAAACATTCGAGCGACCTTCCTCAATGCAGCTGTCCATAGCACCAACCCATTGTCAGCCTTTGAAGATTATCGCACTAGGGGATAGCATAGTTTATGGCTTTGGCGATCCGGAAAGAGGAGGCTGGGTAGAACAATTAAGGCGATACTGGATGTTACCCAATAGTTCTGGCCATGTTCTTTATAACCTGGGAGTCAGAGGCGATCGCACTCAACAAGTCGCCCAAAGGTTAGAAGTTGAATTTCGCCATCGAGGTGAACTGCGAAATCGTGTCCCTGATTTAATTATTTTGTCTGTCGGGGTAAATGATTCAGCGCGGTTATCTCGCCCTAATGGACGTAATTATACAGATTTTGCTTTATTTGAATCACAAATCGCCGAACTCATAGAACAAGCACAACAACTCTGTCCTGTAGTATTTGTAGGTATGGTTCCAGTTGATGAAACCAAAATGCCATTTCTCGATTGCTTCTACTACAACCACGCCGATCAGTATCGCTACAAAGAAGCTACGAAAATAGCTTGTGATCAACGCCAAATTCCTTATCTTGATATATTTGACCAATGGATAGAACGTGGTGAAACTTGGTGGCGCAAACGCATCAGTGACGATGGACTCCATCCCAATACCTTGGGTTATCAAGCTTTGTTAGACGATGTCATCACTTGGGAAGCACTCAGCACCTATCATTCGCCAGTAGCCGTTTAAACAATATTTCCCACTTATTTTTACGAAAAGCTCCACAATCCTGTGGAGTTTTTTAATATGGGTATGATTCAAGTGCTGACAGTACTTTTTATGTATTGTTAATTTTGACTTTTGACTTTTGACTTTTGACTTCGGAGCGAAGCGACGTGACTCCCACATTATTTGGTCGATGGCAAACTCGATTATTACTATTAGCAACTGTAGGCGTATTAGTATCATTACCCTTTGCAATGGGTTTAATTGGGCCTGGGCCTAGCTCAGTTTATTTCTTGATACTTACCTATGTTGCCATCTTCGGCTTAGGTTGGGATGTACTTTATAACTATCTGCAAAAATTCCGTTGGGATAGAGACTGGCCCGCCGTTTATCAAATTTTTGCTGGAATCTGGGAATTTATCTTTGTCTACTGTGGCGTAAAACTGTTTGGCTTTTTACCAATCCCCATACCCAAAGAAGAACTTCCACCACAATTTTTTTTCCTGCATTACAGTATCGTATGGCTAGCAGTGTTTATTTCCTCCCAAAGCCTCATGCGGATCATTTTCCCTCGTTGGCGTTTCCGAGGCGGAGAGTGGCTGTAAGTTGAGCAGGGGAAGCAGAGGAAGCAGGGGGGAGACAAGAAGACAAGGAGAAAATAACAATTACCAATGCCCAATGCCCAATGCCCCATGCACCATGCCCAATGCCCAAGTACTCCTACAGATAAAATTGTAGTTTAAATCACACAAGTACCCAAAATCCTTATACAGCAGGAATATTTGTAGTTTTCTAAAGTATAATTAAGAAAAAGATAACAAAACCGCAGCAGTAAAGTAGGCAAAATATAGCCGGAAAAACTACTCAGAAATGGGTAAGCCTTTATTGTGCATTATTAAAAATATCGGTATCCTATACCTGCATTTAGCATGTAGTTTTGGAAACCAAGAAAAAGTGTAAATTTCCCAGTTGAAGAGGCAAATAAAAGCGTGGGTCAGTATCAATCTGCTCAGCTAAGGCGCTACAATCCAGACGCGATCGCTAGTTATTATCGTTACCGTCCCTGGCTAGCCTGGGGGCGAATACTGACAATTATCTGGTCTTTTGCTGGATTTATTATTAGTTTGAAGTGGGATGAATGGCAAAATCTAGAAGAGCAGAACAAGAGTAAACGCGCCACTCAATTACGAGAACTGCTCACTCGCCTTGGCCCCACTTTCATTAAAGTTGGTCAAGCCCTATCGACTAGGCCTGACCTAATACGTAAGGATTTCTTAGAAGAATTAGTCAAGCTGCAAGACCAGCTGCCGCCGTTTGATAATGATTTAGCCTACCGGATTATCGAGGCGGAACTAAATCGCCCAGTTAAAGAAGCATTTAGTGAACTGTCACCTCAACCTGTAGCAGCAGCTAGCTTGGGTCAAGTTTATCGTGGACGTTTGGCAAGTGGCGAAGAAGTAGCAGTGAAGGTGCAACGCCCTAACTTACGGCCAATTTTGACCAAAGACTTGTATCTTATGCGCTGGGCGGCTGCTTGGCTAGCGCCTTGGTTACCCCTCAATCTCGGTCACGACCTCACCTTAATTGTGGACGAGTTTGGCACCAAGTTATTTGAGGAAATCGATTACATCAATGAAGGTCGCAACGCGGAAAAATTCGCTCATAATTTCCGCGATGACCCCAGCGTCAAAGTCCCCAGTATTTATTGGCGTTATACTAATAGCCGTGTTTTAACCCTGGAATGGATTAACGGCTTCAAGCTAACAGATACTCAAAGCATTCGCGCCGCAGGTTTAGATCCAGAAGACATCATCAAAATTGGTGTGACCTCCGGTTTGCAACAGCTATTAGAACATGGTTTTTTCCATGCAGACCCTCATCCAGGCAATTTATTTGCAATGCCTGATGGTCGGATGGCTTACATAGATTTTGGGATGATGGATCAGCTAGAGGAAACCACCAAAGAAACTCTAGTCGATGCATTAGTGCATTTGGTGAATAAAGACTACTCTGACTTAGCAGCAGATTTCGTAAAGTTAGGTTTTCTCACACCAAACACAAATATTTGCCCGATTATCCCAGCATTAGAATCAGTCTTAGGTAACGCCATCGGTAAAAATGTTGGAGATTTTAACTTCAAAACCATTACCGATGAATTTTCGGAATTGATGTATGAATATCCCTTCCGAGTACCAGCAAAGTTTGCTTTAATTATTCGTTCTCTAGTTACCCAAGAAGGTATTGCTCTCAGTCTCAATCCCAATTTCAAAATTGTGGAGGTTGGCTATCCCTATATTGCCCGCCGCTTACTAACAGGCGAATCTCCTGAACTACGCCGACGGTTACTGAATGTGCTGTTTAAAGATGGTAAATTCCAGTGGCAGCGCTTAGAAAACCTAATTGCGATCGCACGTACCGATGGCAGCTTTGATGTGCTACCTACAGCTCAAATGGGACTGCAATTTCTGCTGTCTGAAGAAGGTAAATTTCTGCGTCAGCAATTGGTGCTAGCAATCACTGAAGATGACCGTCTGCATACAGAAGAAGTTCAACGGCTGTGGAACCTAGTCAAAGATGACTTACAGCCAAATCGCTTATTTAATGTTGCGATCGGCTTTTTAACAGAGTTATCTAGAGAAGGTGCAGCAGCAATTATACCTAGAGCTACATCATTTATGACTTTTGGTGGTAATTCAGCACCAAGCCAAAACTAACAACTCGAACCACAATTACTTTTAAATTTCTCTACCAATTAGGAGTTTTCATGTACTATTACCCTCTGCATCCACCGTATTTCCTACTAGTTGTTGGTTTATTAATAGCAGTAACTTCTGGCATTGCCTTATCTGGTACTTTAAAAGTAATTGTGCAGAAATGGCCAAACAAGGGTGCAGAAAATATTAAACCACCTTCCGCCTGGAAACAACTGATTGTGCCATTTTTGGGCATCACAGGTGGTGTTTGCCTGTTTCTTTGTTCCGGTTTCGAGATATTTGGCTTTCCCCCAATTCTAGCTTTAGGTATTGGCTTGCCAATGAGTTTGTTAACTTGTTTGTTAGTTTGGTGGCAATTAGGAAGTATGTTGGAATTTGTAGAACGCCGAGGTATGCGATCTCTAGATTTAGATTCTTTATCTTAGAGACAAAAATATTTAAATTCAAAACTAAGATGAACACCCCCTAATTATTGGTGTTCATTTTTTTTGTTCAACAACTGCCTCACCTAAAATCTACGCCAAACTTTTATGGAGTGACTCTATTTCTCAAATTACGATAATTTAGCTTGATATTAATAATTTTTTGCTGAATAAAACTACTAGTAACCTTTTGCAACCGCATCAGTAAGTTTGGACGTATAAAACTTTGAGGACGAGCTTCTGGTGATTTTAAGTAGCGATAATATAAAAATACATCCCTATAAGGAATATCAACATCTTCTCCCCTACAAAGTCGCGTAAAATCTGAAGCAGATATACTCATATAGTGAATATATGTCAGTGGTTGCCCTTGGTCATAAAGGATATTATTGACAACATCAAATTTAGAAGCCCAATGACAACCAGTAGCACCACCATGATAAGCGTAGTTGTAGTAAGAAATCCCACTGCGTAATACTAAATAGTTGATTACTGTTTGATCGGAATCTGCCCATGCTAGTGCATCAGACTCGCCTGCTTCTAGGTTTTCTAGTAGCTTTGCTAAAGTAACATCATCAAAAATATGTTTTTTAGACGCAAACCAACCAGAGCAAAAAATATTATTTTTAAAGTTTTTGATATTAAAAATCTGCTCTAGTTTATCTTCTGACCAGTCAAAAATATAACTCAAATCAGATTTATATTGATAGTCATTTGCTACCCAATCATAATCATCTAACTGCCGATATACATCATCTAATGGTTTCATCAACAGTGTATCTCCATCAAAGAAGATAAACTTGTCAAAGGGCCCATCTAGACAACAAAGTTTGCGATGCCGTTCTATACGATAATTTTCTGGTAATCCATATTCTTGCCATAGCTTTAATGCTCTTGCATGAGATTTCCAAATTCGAGAGCCAAATTCTTCCCAACGAGCTATGGAATCATAGTCTTCAAATAAAGTGACATTATCTCTAGTTGCAATCTCTGCTTTGACTTTATCTAACTGCTCGTTATATGGAATTACACAAACCGGAATTGTTCTGCCTGCATTAGCTTCAATGCTATTGAGTAAAGCAACTAATTGGTCATAAACCACATCATTAGCGAAGGTGTAAATACCATCAACCATGAAAATACTCCTAATATTAATTGCGAGCAGCAACAAAGGGAAATAAACGGCGAGTTAATTTTGGGAGAAAAGCAAATTTCCCCTCATGAAGGTAGCGATAATGTTCCCACAATTCCCAATAAGGGCTATTAGTTTTTATCTTAGTTCCAGCCCAATGCAGATATTTCAGTCGTTGTCCTCTGTCATATAAAGCATATCCTTGCTGTTGAAAACTGCGGGAACCCGCCCAACTACCAGGCCCCCCACCAGGAATTTTCACAAGATTGCCGCGTTTGGCAATGAGTTTGAGAACCAAGTAATTTAAAATTGGTTGGTCTGTAACTCCTTCAGAAAAATCAAAATATTCCCGGTGAGCCGCACATTCACGCAAAGCTTCATCCATCTGTTGCTCAGTAATCGCTCCCTTGCGCGAAGCCCAAAAGCCACTATTGAAAACATCTTCTAATTGCGTATCTGAAAAAATTTGCTGTTCTTTTACTAATGGCGAAAAAATGTTGCGTAGCTTGTCATTAGCATGATGATAATCGCAGCAGAAGAAATCGACTTCTGCAAGTTTATTTAAATTGTCAGCAATTTTTTCAAAAACGACAATATCTGTATCAATATAAATAAATTCGTCTAAAGGGCCAAACCATACTACCAGCTTACGCATTTTGTTTGGTAAAGCGAGGAAATCTCGATCAAAGATTTCACCTATGCGGTTGGTGAATTGTTCAATCAATTCTAGGTTTGGGAACAGTTGGACATTATGTAAAGTGCTAAGTTTATCTGCAACTTTGTGATAACTTTCATTAAAAGGTATGAGATAAACTGGAACTTCCGGGTCATAAAAGCGAATACTATTGAGTAAAGCGATCGCATTCTCCATTACTCGGTCGTTAGCAACGATATAAATTCCCCTACTCATAAATTATCCTTGGTTTATTAATTTGAATTTTCTCAAAGCTCTAGTGAAGAAATTTGCTGCTGGAGCGTCATAAGGTCTAGGGTTATCGTGAAATACTGGACGCTTTTCTGGCTCATGTAAGTAGCGATAGTAGAGAAATAAATCTCTATAAGGAAAATCAATATTCTCACCAGTACATACGGCTTGATGGATATTAGGAGGTACACCAATATAATGAAGATAAGTTAGTCGATTACCTTTGTCATAAAGAATATGCTCTCTTTCCTCAAAGTGCTTAGAGCTTACAGAACATCCTGTTACTTCATGAGATGGTAATTGTTGAGCAAAATTATAAATAGCAAGGTGAGATTTCATCACCATGTAGTTAATTAGAGGCTGTTCACCAGCACCTTGATATAAGATATCTCTTTCACCATTCTGCAGAGACAGTATTAGAGATTTTATCTGCTCATCTGAAAAAACACCTTTTTTAGAAGCATAAAACCCAGAACAAAATATCTCTGAATCTATCCGGTCTTGGGCAAAAACTTTTAATAATTTTGGAGAATCAACATTATATACTTTACTAACATCTTTAAATTGAAAGTCATAGACAATAAAGTCATAACTATCTAGTTTCTGAAATACTGTTGCTAGTGAGTTCATCACTAACGTATCAGCATCTAAATATATAAATTTATCAAAGGGGCCATCAAAGGCGCAAAACCGACGATGAGCGCCATAAAGTCGGGATTGACTGCGATTCAATCTTTCTGGTGCGGCTGACACCATAAATTGATCCCAGTAATTTATAGATGCTTGGTTATTGTAAATAAATACATTAGGGCGCTTTGTAATTTCATCAGCAATTCGTTGTGTCTGGTCATCAAAAGGATAAATACAGACAGGAATTTGAGAACCTAATATTGCATCAATACTGTTGAGTAAAGCTACTAATTGGTCAAAAACATAATCATTTGCCAGAGTACAAATACCATTCATATTTTATGAGTGTTGAGATACAAAATTTGATAACCAATTCAGCAGATTTAGTTTATGTAAAATGATTTGACGTGCTTCTGCGATCGCATCTTTAGCTGCATACCAAGCATCGGGAGTAGCAGTTACTTCTTGAATGTACGCGAGACCTTTTTTATCTAAGCTAGGTAATCTTAAAAAACTGCCTGGTGGTAATAATTTATCAGCAGCCGGGCCACCATAGTAAATTGGTAAGCACCAAGCCAGTAAACTATCCCAAAGTTTCTCACTGACATACCAATTATTGTCAGCATAGTTTTCAATAGCTAAGTTGTAAAAATATGGTGCCATTCCATACCATTTATTACTTAGTTCTCCAGCAATGTTTGCCCATCCAGGTAAATTTCGCCCGTACAAATCAAACTTCAATTCATTTGATTGTAAAGAACGTAAAAATTCTAACCGTTGGCGATGATTGGCTGTGCGACTAATTCCTGAAGTTATCCAACTACAAGTAGAAACTTTCGGAGGGCATGGCATTTCATCTAATTCCTGAAAGGAGTTAGAATGGTACCAAATCGCAGGCATATAATCGGGAGTTGGAGCAAAGTCATCGGGGCCAGAAACATAGCCACAATAATTTTGAGCTTGCTGATAATTACGATTAGTAATCTCAACAATTTCTTCTAATGGTGGCTCCCTCAATAAATAGATAATTCTTTCTTTACTCACACCACGAAGTGAAGAATTAATATCTACTATTGTTGACTCTGGTTGAGGTTTACGGAACTTATCTAACCAAGATTTTTGGGGAGATGGTTGGATAAAATCAAACTGATACATCAGCAGAAAATCTGGTTTAGCTGCTGGCGCGCGCATTTGGATATTTCCCCAGATTCCAAACGGCTTGGGACTTTGCTGCCACAGCCAATCGGCTCTATTTTCTAGACCTCGATAGCTGCTAATCATCCCGATAGTTTTAATATTCATAATTAATTAGTTAAAAGTAACTTAGGCAATCAGGGAAGGATGTAAAGATTTATCAACGTAACTCAAAATTTTGGCGGCTCGATTTTCCCAAGAAAACTGCTGAACGAAATTTATACTATCGGCATAACCCTCTACTTTTCTGGGATGAGTTCTTAAAATATGCCGGAGAGATTCAGCAAATTTTCTGGGATTATCAGGCTCACACCAAGCAGTAATAGCTTGAGTATGTTTAAATTCCATTAATGAAGGAATTTCTGTAGCGATAATTGGAGTTCCTGAAGCAAAATAATCAAATAATTTTAATGGAGATGTGAAAGTTGCAGCTGCTCCTAAACAATGGGGATGAGCTAAAATATCTGCAGCTTGGAGTAAAGATGCTAACTGATGGTGCAAAATATAGCCCAAGAATTTAATGTTGTGAACTTGTTTTTCCTGGGCTAATTTTTGATAATGTTCAACTTCAGTTGTATTACCACCTGCACAAACAAATTGTACATTTGGCATTTCACTGGCCACTTCAATTAAGACATCAATACCTTTAAATTGTCGTAAACCTCCGGCATAGACTACTAAATGTGAATGTTGTTGTAATAATTTATTGCGCCATTCTGCTGCCTTTTCTGGTTGTCTCTGCATAAATAAGCGATTAAAGCCATTGTGTAACTTAATCACTTTTTCCGCCGGCATACCATGCTGAATCATTGATTCGCGAATGGTATCTGCAACAGTAACTGCAATTTGAAACAGTGGATGATTGATAATTTCCGGCTCAAATTGCTTATCTTCATGATGGTGATGTTCATAAATGGCCGGGACACCATTTTTAATGGCAGCTTTGACAAAATTCCAGTTGCGACTATGGACAAGTTTGGTAGTTGGCAGGATATGAAACGGAAAATAATATTTACAAGCAATAGTGTTGGAATTAGTAAATTTATAGTGTAATTTGTCAATGGGCCAAGGCATGGGTAATGGAGCGACCTTTAACTTGTCGTGCAAGTTGTAATATTTAATTAGTTCTATGGGTGTTGGCCGAGGTCGAAACGGCAGCAGTAAATTAATTGGGGTTAGAGTCTTAAGTTGTGTTTCTGGATAAACTAAAACAGTTGAGTAACCGAGATTCGCTGCTCCGTTGGCTGCATTTGTAGACTGCACTAAATGAGCTTCAGGCTTTGGTAGGGTTTCGCCAACAAAAAATATATAGTGCTTTTTCAAAGCAGTTTTATTCATAATTATAGTTACTAATAATATCTTCAAGTTTTTCTAATTTATCTAATAAATACATGGAAGATTGATAAGATTCTGATATTAATTGATTTTGCTCTTCATAAGTAGTTGAGGTATTATCTGCAACCGAGCGGAGAGAACTGCGAATAAGATTCAGCGAAGTCCGAAAATCGTAAGATATTTGAATCAGGCTTGGTGGTTGTAGAAGTAAGCTAGCCTGATTTTGGTCAACAACTTGAAGTAAATTTTTATTCGTTTTTAAGTCAACAATATCGTCAAAAATATCAATAATGTTCAGAATTCTCCAGGCTGATTTGTAGCTTTCTTCAATAATTTCATGGCGCTCTTCGACATCATCTATCAGATCCTCAAGTAATAAGTTGAGAAACCCAATCATTGAGTTAAGTTGTGTCCGAATTTCGTGAGAAATGCGGACTAAGCTTTGATTGTGTTGAGTAACAACCTCAGGATAGGCAACCTGTGCTGAGTATTTACGCATTGCACTGAGGATTTTTAACCTTGCCGAGTTCTTATCATTACGATCGGTAAATTGCATGGAGTAGAGGCGCGAGTAAAAACCACCTTTTTCTAACAGTTCTTCATGGGTACCTGTCTCTACTACCTTTCCATGATCTAAGACTGCTATTTGATCAGCTTTTTGGACTGTAGAAAGACGGTGAGCTATTACTAAAGTTGTGCGATCGCGGCTGAGATCATCTAGCGCACTTTGGACTAAGCGTTCGGAAACGGTATCTAAGGCGCTGGTGGCTTCGTCGAGAATGAGAATTTCTGGATTTTGTACTAAGGCGCGGGCGATCGCTAATCTTTGCCTTTGTCCTCCAGATAACATGACACCGCGATCGCCAATTAAGGTATCAAATCCTTGAGGCAATTTAATAATAAACTCGTATGCGTTCGCTTGTTTGGCAGCCGAGGTAATTTCCTCTTCGCTAGCTTCCGGTCTACCATAGGAAATGTTATTTCGTACTGAGTCATTAAACAGAAAGGTATCTTGACTAACAATCCCCATCCGTTTTCTTAGGGATATAACATCAAATTCCCGCAAGTCTTTACCGTCGATAGTAATGGAACCAGCTACTGGGTCATAAAATCTGGGTAACAGGTCTGCTAAAGTTGATTTTCCTGCGCCAGAACCGCCTACTAATGCCAGAGTTTTACCACGAGGTAAATCTAATGTCACATCTTTAAGCACCAATTTTTCATGTCCAGGGTAGTTAAAAGATAATGAATTAAAACTTACTCCTTTTTCTAATTTTGTATATGTCAGCTGACCGTTGCCCATGAATGGCTTGTTAGTGAAGTTCAAAAATTCACTTACCATGTCCACACTGGTAGATGTGCTAGCAAAACTACTACGAATGGAATTGAGTTGCGAAATTAATGGCAGTACCCGCAATAAAACTAATAAATAGGTTAAAAGTACGGCAGAAAGAGATACTATCTGATCGGCAAAGAAAATTTTACTTAATAAGACAATCAGCATTAAAGCTGTAACTCCCATAATCTCGCTCAGAGGCCCAATCGCTTCCGAGTTTACTTGAGATTGGAAATCTGCTTTTTCCCGTGCCCGAATTAGCTTTTTAATATGTTGAAATTCTCTTGACCCGTTGCCTGTTGACTTAACTAAGCGAATACCATTAAGGACTTCTAATAGAGAAATTGAATATGCACTAGACATTTCACTTAGCTGCTTGCCAAAGTTTCGAGAACGAGCAATAGCAGACTGATTGATTAAAGTGACCAACGACAGCAATAATGTGGAAATAATCGTTAATTGCCAAGATATTGATAACAATAAACCAATAAAAACGATAATTGTAATTGCAAGAATAGTTAACCTGATTGTACTTCCTAAAGTACTTGCAGCACGTCCAATCTCTCCACCCAATTTATTAATTAAATCGCCAACTTTTGTTTTAGCAAAATAATCTATATCAACGTCTAGTAATAATTTCAATCCAGCTTCTCGCATATCAGATGTCAGCATTCTTGTTAAAGAACTTGATGCTAAAGTGCTGGTATAATTTGCTAAATTTTTTAAAAATATTGTGAAGATAATTGCTCCAGCCATCACCCCAACGCGGTAATTTTCTGGAACTTTATCGAAAGGAGACATAATAGCTGTTAAAAGTTGGGGGGCATTGCTTAAATCTACTTCTTGCCCGACAATTCTTAAAATTACTGGCACAATTAAAGTTGTACTTATACCATTAAATAATGCTCCGGAAAAGCCTAGAATTATTGTCAAAATAATCAAACCAGGATAAGGTTTGGCAAATCTGAGTAGCAATTTTTTGGTAGACATCAGTTCTGCGTATCATAATTTATTTATTATTAACACGAATATTACCGATGTCACTACATTGGCTAATTTTCATATTTATCATCAATTCAATCAGGGAAAATACGTATTTTCTTGAATAGAAAATTTTTTAAAATATCGCAGCTTCTTTAAAATTTATTTATAAAATTATTCAAATCCGAAAAATTACGGATTTTAGCTGAAAGGCCATAGCTTCTACACTATATTTTTCGACACATCGCTCCCTTGACTTGCTACCTCTTGCATTTGCTAACTCTAAATCATCAAATATTAATTTAATTTGTGCCGCAATTTGCTCAGGGTTAGCAGGTTCCACTAAATAACCGGTTTCACCTAAAATTTCGGGAATATCACCGACTAGCGTTGATAATACAGGTTTAGCCATTGACATTCCATCTGTAAGTTTCAAGGGAAATTGCGCGCGAGTTTCGAGTGTATCTCTTTGGGGAACAACAATCATGTGAGCAGCAGCCACTACATCAGGCATGATTTCAGCGGGATAATTGGGTAATTTAATAATCCAATGTCCCCACTTTTGTTGAAGTTGCTGATCGTAATCATCATAAGGACTACCACCAACAATTACTAACCTAAAGTCAGGCTGATTAATTTGATCTAGTGCTATGAGAACATCTTCTAAGCCTTTATAAGGTCGAGGAGCGCCAGGAAACATTAAAATTTTATATGCAGATAAACCATAGCGAATTCTGCTGGCTTCAGGCTCATATTTAGCCGGATCAAATAAAGATGTATCTTTGCCATTGGGAATTAAGGTACCGCCAAAACGCTGCTGGAGAAATTTAGTATGTACTGTCACAGCATCGGCATAATTTCTCAAATTTTCCATCCATTTTACATATAATGGATGATTAGGATTTTTCAGTGCCCCATCTGGCTTAAATAAGTCCCTGGCTAATTGTTTAACTGTGGGTTGATATCGCCATTCATCACCACCATGCCAACTGAGTTCCCAGTCATCTATATCTAAGATTATTGGTTTTTTACTAGATATTTTTTTTAATAAAGCTACTCCAAAGCTTGCTAATTTTGGCTTAATAGCATAAACTACATCTCCTTTAATTTGGGGAATAATTTTGCGAATTTCTTGAGCAAAGACCGGAAAATTACTACCAGGTAAATGGTAGACTTTAAATTCTGCTGGTAAATCGCTATATAATTTATTACCAAATAAAAAACCAATAATTTCTACATCAATATCTAAAGTTTTTATAGCTTTACCTAACAAGTAGGCACGCATAATAGCAGCGCTTGATAAATCAGGGACTATTATTGATATTAGGGAAATGTTTTTCACTTGATTTATTAATTAAAATTATTTAGTACGCCAAGGGTTAGTAATTTGATTTGGCAGAAATAGTGGTGCTAATTTATCAAATATTCTCGTGTAAACAGAGCGAGTAACATCTTTAGCATATTGAGGTCGATAAGGGTAAGTACAGTGCAGCACTTTGATACCCTCATGAATGTTATACGCTTCCTTCCATTTGCTGAGGTAATTATAGGTAGGAGGTAAGACTTTTATCTTTGGTTTAACGGTTGCGATCGCAGCCGCAAAAGCACCTTGGTCTTTTAACAGCAATTTATCTTGATTATTCTTGATAATTTCAAAATAACGCTTGAACTCATCAAAGAATTTAGCAGTTATTTCTGTTTTACGAAAAGCAATAAAGCCACCATTGTATTGAATACTATCTTCCTGCAGAGGTAAACCTACCGCTTGTAAAGTTGGTAAAACATCTGCTAATATATCTTGCTGTTTACCTCTTAATAGATTTGTGGCTTTAATAATACTTGGCTGTACATCCTCGGTTAATAATAAATCTTCTATTTCTAAAGCTTCAAATACATCATTAATTGGTGATAGTAAGCAAATATCTGAATCTAAGTAGATGGTTTTTTGAAATTCCGAAGTTGCATACAAAGCTAATTTTGCTTCTCGTGATGCTAAAACAGTATTTTCATTTGCTGGTGCAGGTTTTAAAATGACATTTTTGAATGCTTTTAGGAAAGGATAAAAGATTGGCGGAACACGGTCGATTAAAATAATGATTGGTTCTTGATGAAATTTTCTCACAGATGCCAAAAAATGAATGCAGTCTTGAAAAGAGTACATTCCAGTTAAAATAGTAATAAATCCTTGTTCGGAGTTCATAATTTTTATAATATTTTATTATTCAACAGCTAATGCTTGCTGCCTAAACAACAAGCATTAGCTAAATATTAAACAGTGTTTTTTGATATCATTACTTTCATAGAAAATAATGAATTACTTATCCTTTATTACCAATCTAACAATTTCAGCTGTCCTGTTTGTATATGATCGAAAACACGATTAATTAAACGGCGTTCTCCCTCAGTAATATCACCATTAGCTAAAATAGTGGATGTCAGTAAATTATGGTCTTGACGGCTCATTTTGCCTGATGAAAGAATTTGATCGACAATTTTCTTGACAGCAATTTCTGCTGGGGTACTGATGCTTGGATAAAGCAATGCTGGTGAATTCATAAATCTCCTATAGATGCAGGTGAGCATGACAATATTTGCTAGACTTTCTTAGAAAAAAGTTGGCAAGAAAATTTATAAAATATTAAATTTTCATGAATAAAACAAATATTGTTGATGCCTGATGACCGAAATTCTTATTGTCCTGATGACAAAAAAGAACAACATTAATCTAGCGTCGCATTTATGCTTCTTTCCAGAGAAATTTTACTGATTAATCTCATGGCTTAATAATTATTGTCATATGTATCACCGAGAAAATACGGTTGTCTATTCGGAAGTTTCATAATTTTTCCCGCTACAATGAACAAAATATAAATAATTCGTATAGTTAGTAAAAATAGCTCTGATGTTCTGCTCTGAGGAAATTGAGTTTATGCAGGTCATTCGTCTGGAAGCACTCTCGGATAACTATATATTCTTGCTGTACGATCGCACGCAAAATATCGCCGCTGCTGTCGATCCCGCAGAGGCTGAACCTGTATTCAGGAAACTGACAGAACTTAACGCTAAGTTAGTAGCGATTTTTAATACCCACCATCATCACGATCATGTGGGTGGTAATCAGCAGCTAATACAAAAGTTTCCAGAGGCGATAGTCTATGCTGGAACTGAAGATCAAGGAAGAATCCCAGGACAAACAGTGTTTCTCGAAGATGGCGATCATGTACCATTTGGCGATCGCGTGGCTGAAGTCATCTTCGTTCCCGGACATACCCGCGCGCACATTGCTTACTATTTTCCCCCAGAAGTAGCCACAGAAGCAGGGGACTTATTCTGTGGTGATACCCTATTTGCAGGGGGTTGCGGTCGTATATTTGAAGGGACTCCTGCACAAATGGTGAACTCGTTAAATAAACTGCGCTCTCTACCTGATAATACACAGGTCTGGTGCGCCCATGAGTATACGTTAAAAAATTTACAATTTGCCCTGACTGTTGATGGTGAAAACGCTGACTTACAAAAACGCTTTGATGAAGTGAAAGCTTACCGTAATCAGGGAAAAGCTACCATTCCTTCAACAATAGGGGTGGAGAAACTTACCAATCCTTTTTTACGCTGGGAGCAACCAACACTACAATCGGCCGCTAAGAGTGACGATCCGGTGCAGACTTTTGCACGGATTAGGGGTATGAAAGATAGATTTTAGTTATTTGTCATTAGTCATTGGTCATTGGTCATTTGGTATTTGTGATGAGTTGTTTGTATGTCTGATGATGCTGGTTTTTGTCCTAATTACAACGCAGCGCGGAAGCGGTTTCGGGATGCGGCGTTGGCTTTGGGATGTACCTTAGAAGCATACTCCATAGAGCAAACTGGGCCAGATGGGGAAGACTTGACTATTGATGTAGCTTTCCTGGGAAACCCCAATTCTCAAAAGATTGTAGTTGTCTCCAGTGGATTGCATGGCGTGGAGGGATTTTTTGGTTCTGCTGTACAATGTGCTTTCCTAGAGAAGCATCTTGTCAATTGGAACCAAAGCCAGGGGATTGCTTTATTACTTTTACACGCCTTGAATCCTTACGGCTTTGCTTGGCGCAGAAGGTGGAATGAGGAGAATATCGACCTCAACCGTAATTTTCTGCTTCCTGGCGAAGCCTACAGTGGGAGTCCGGCAAAGTATGGGGAGTTAAATGCTTTTTTCAACCCCGCTTCGCCACCATCTAAATTTGAGCCATTTTTGTTAAAAGCGATCGCGATTATTCTCCGCTATGGCATTAATTCTTTAACCAGCACGCTACCAGTAGGACAATATGATTTTCCCCAAGGGTTATTTTTTGGCGGACATCAACCCTCAAAGACTTACCAAATTCTTGATGCTCATTTTGCTCGGTGGGTGAGGAATGCCACAGATGTCGTACATCTTGATTTACATACAGGGTTAGGTAAGAAGGCAACCTATAAACTTTTCATTGATTATCCGCCGGAGTCTGAGTCTACCCAATGGCTAATTGCGAAGTTTGGTGCAGACTATGTGGAACCTTATCAAAGGAGAAAAGTTGCTTACAAGTTTCGTGGAGGATTGGGAAATTGGTGTCAGGCAAAAGCTCCCCAATGTAATTACAGGTATCTTACCGCAGAATTTGGTACTTATTCAGTAATTCAAGTAGTGGAGGCATTACGAGCAGAAAACCGCGCTCATTTCTTTTCGCCAGCCAATCACCCTTCTAAAGAATCGACAAGTCAGCGGTTAATGGAAGTTTTTGTGCCTGCGGATCGGGGTTGGCGGAATGCGGTAGTCTCTCAAGGACTGGATTTGGTAGATCGCGCGATCGCGGCGCTATAAGCGATACAATTTTTTTGCACCCTAATAGTTGCGATCGCACCCTGCGATTCGCTAGGATCTGTAAGCTTTAGGGTATTGACCAAGCCGCTTGGGATACAGCTACACATCTGTAAGCTATCCGGCTGCAACCCAAGTTAATGAGATTCTACAGGAAAACGAAAAACAATGGCGAAACGCGTACAGTTAGTTTTAACTCAAGATGTGAGTAAGCTAGGAAAATTAGGCGATTTAGTAGATGTAGCTCCTGGCTATGCTCGTAATTATCTAATTCCGCAGAAATTGGCAACTCATGCTACTCCTGGTATTCTCAAGCAAGTAGAACGCCGTCGAGAACAAGAACGTCAACGGCAATTAGAGCTGAGACAACAAGCTTTAGAACAACAAGCAGCTTTAGAAAAAATTGGCAACTTGAAGATTGCCAAGCAGGTTGGTGAAAACGAAGCTATTTTCGGTACTGTTACCGCTCAAGATGTTGCAGATGCAATTCAAGCAGCTACCAATCAAGAAATTGATCGTCGCGGTATTACCCTCCCCGATATTAACCACCTGGGCACTTACAAAGCTGAAATTAAGCTACATTCAGAAGTAACCGCACAAGTAACCATTGAAGTTGTTGCTAGCTAACTGAATAATTCGTAATGCCTAATTCGTAATTCTGAATTTATTTAGGACGCAGAGTAACTAGATTCGTTGAGGTAACAAAACAAATATTTTGCTTGTTTCTAGTTACCAAATTTATCTGCGGACTAATTACGAATTACGAATTAAAAATTACGAATTAACAGCAGGTTTCGCATGAGCAGAGTATTAGAGCAATCTGGATCGCCAATTTAACATCCCTTATGGCTGAAGAACTAAGTTTTCAAGGCAATGGTAGCGATCGCCTTCCACCCCAAAATATTGAGGCAGAAGAAGCGATTTTGGGGGGGATTTTGCTAGATCCAGAAGCGATTGGAAGAGTTAGCGATCGCTTAGTTGCCGAAGCTTTTTACATTAGCGCCCATAAAGATATTTACCAAGCCGCACTGCGACTGCACGCACAGGGTAAACCTACAGACTTGCTGGCGGTGACAAGTTGGCTAGCGGATCACGATTTGCTGAATCGCATTGGTGGGAGAAATAAATTAGCTACTCTTGTAGATCGCACAGTGTCAGCCGTTAATATTGACGCTTTAGCTAGCTTAGTCATGGATAAATACCAGCGACGACAGTTAATAAAAGCTGGTAATGAAATTGTCCATCTTGGTTATGAAACCGAGAAAGATTTACCAATTGTTTTAGATCAAGCAGAACAAAAAGTATTTGGCATTACTCAAGAACGTGCCCAATCAGGATTGGTTCATATTTCTGATACATTAATTAGTAATTTTCAGGATATTGAAGAGCGAAATCAAGGCATTGCTTTACCTGGGATTACTTGTAGTTTTTACGATTTAGATGCGCTTACTAGTGGCTTTCAGCGTTCTGATTTGATTATTGTGGCTGCAAGGCCTGCAATGGGAAAATGCCTCAGCTTTGATTCAGAAATTGTTTTAGAAAATGGGCAAATTGCCACAATTGAAGAATTATATAACCAACGTCGTGGCTCTTTATTGACGTTGAATAATGATTGGAAATTTACTTTTACCCAACCATCTGCTTTTGTAGATGATGGTATTAAACCAGTTTTTCGGCTGACTACTCGCTTAGGCAGAACGATTGAGACAACTCTCACCCATCCATATTTGACGATTCAAGGTTGGCAGCAATTAGCGAATTTAAAAGTGGGTGATAAAATTGCCGTACCTCGAAAAATAGATGTGTTCGGCACAGAAAATATCCGTGAGTGCGAAGTCAAGTTATTGGCTTATTTAATTGGTGATGGCGGATTAACTAATAGCAGTGCCCGATTTACCAATAGTAATCCATTAATACAAGCCGATTTCTCACAAGCAGTTACAGATTTTGGTGGTTTGAAAGTGCGTTGTGAAACTTCTCAAGGACAACGTACACCATCTTTCTGCGTGCGAGGAGATTTAGAGTTTATTACTATTCAAAGGCAGCTTTTCGCTCAACGCTTACATACTGTTATGCAGTCTCAAGGTGTATCAGCTAAAAAGTTGAGTAAGGAATTGGGGGTAACTCCATCTTTACTTTGTATATGGAAACAAGGTGAGTGTGCTCCAAATTTTAAAACTTTTGCCAGATTATGTACAATTCTGCAATTAGAGCCAGCAGAATTTGCACCTCATGGATTTTCTAGCATTAGCAAGTCTAGTAAAAATGCTTTGACAGTTTGGTTAGAGGAATTAGGTTTATGGGGTAAAGATGCTCATGCTAAAACTATCCCACCCATTATTTTTAAATTAGAGCGATCGCAATTATCTTTATTCCTAAACCGTCTTTTCGCTACAGATGGATGGGCTACAGTCCTGGCTAGTGGTCAATCTCAGTTAGGATATGGAACAGTTAGTGAAAAACTAGCAAGACAAATCCAACATCTTTTATTAAGGTTTGGCATTATTGCCTCTTTGAAAAAACGTTCAGTTAAGTACAATAACAGTCGTAGACAAGCTTGGCAATTAGATATTACTGATGCCTTGTCTATTAAAACTTTTATCTCAGAAATAGGTATATTTGGTAAAGAAGCAGCATTAGCCAAAGTTGCAAATGCAATATTGCAAAGAAAATATCAAACTAATCGTGACTTAATACCTGTAGAAATTTGGCAACAAATAGCCACAGCAAAAGGTAATGAAAGTTGGACTAGTTTAGCTCTACGCGCTGGTATTCAAGGTTATACAAATATGCACGTTGGTAAACGTGCTGTAAGCCGACAAAGACTGTGGATGTTAGCCACTGCTTTAGAAAATTTGCCACTTCAGCAATTAGCAACAAGTGATGTCTATTGGGATGAAATAGTTTCTATTGAGTCGGTAGGTTATAAGCAAGTTTACGACTTAACTATTCCAGAAACACATAATTTTGTCGCTAATGATATATGTGTTCACAATACTGCTTTCTGCCTTAACCTTGCTTATAATATTGCTGCGTCTCATAGAATGCCAGTCGCTGTTTTCAGTTTAGAAATGTCTAAAGAACAACTTGTACAGCGTCTATTAGCTAGTGAAGCGGGAATTGAAAGTGGTTATTTAAGAAGCGGCAGGCTTAGTCAAGCACAATGGGAACCTTTAAGCCGGGCTATTGGTATGCTTTCAGAGATGCCAATTTTTATTGATGATACGCCAAATCTTACAGTAACCCAAATGCGGAGTCAGGCGCGACGATTGCAAGCAGAACAAGGCATGGAATTGGGTTTAATTGTAATAGATTACTTGCAATTAATGGAAGGAGCAGGTGATAATCGTGTACAAGAATTATCTAAAATTACGCGTTCTTTAAAAGGTTTAGCGCGGGAATTATCGGTTCCAGTTATTGCTTTATCTCAGCTAAGTCGAGGGGTGGAAGCACGTACTAATAAGCGCCCAATGTTGTCAGATTTAAGAGAATCCGGATGCTTAACTGGCGATAGTTTAGTAACCTTAGCAGATACTGGCTTACAAGTACCAATTCGTAATTTAGTAGGCAAATCTGGCTTTTCAGTTTTGGCATTAAATGAAGCGACAATGCAGTTAGAAAAGGCAATAGTTAGTAATGCCTTTTCAACAGGAGTCAAGCCTGTATTTTTATTAAAAACTCGTCTAGGTCGTAAAATTCGAGCCACAGGTAATCACAAATTTTTAACTATTAATGGCTGGAAGAGACTGGACAGTTTAGAAATAGGAGATCGTCTAGCTTTATCAATACAATCTTTAGCTGATGCTACTCATTGTGGAGCAACACTTTATAAGCAAAATGTGAGTCGAGAAAGAGCTTCAAGACTGGCTACAGTTGTCAAATCAGCAGAAATAAATCTTTTGGCGAATAGCGATATTTATTGGGATGAAATCGTTGCAATTCAGCCTGATGGAGACGAAGAAGTTTATGATTTAACAGTTCCTAATCTACATAATTTTATTGCAAACAACATCATAGTTCATAATTCTATTGAACAGGATGCGGATTTAGTAATTATGTTATATAGGGACGATTACTACAATAATGATAGTCCCGATCGCGGTATTGCAGAAGTGATAGTAGCGAAACACCGCAACGGCCCAACTGGTACAGTTAAACTTTTATTCGATCCGCAGTTTACAAAGTTTAAAAACCTCGCAAGACCAAATAATTATTAATCAGTAATTATTAAATGATTGATTACTGGGGCTAGAACAGAATTCAATCCCCAGTCCCTAGTCCCCAGTCCCCAGTCCCTAATCCCTAGCGCCTATTTAACATCTAGTAATTCCACGTCAAAAATTAGGGTGGCGTTGGGTGGAATTACGCCACCAGCACCACGAGCGCCATAGCCTAATTCTGGTGGGATAATTAACTTACGACGACCGCCGACTTTCATTGTACTGAGTCCTTCGTCCCAGCCTTTGATCACTTGTCCGCGTCCGATATTAAAATCGAAAGGACGATTGCGATCGCGTGAACTATCAAACTTTGTACCATCTTCTAGAGTGCCGGTGTAGTGAACTACAACCTTTTGTCCGGTTTGAGGAGTCGCCCCTGTCCCCTCTTTTTCTTCAATGTACTTCAATCCAGAAGGGGTAGTGACAACATTGGCATCAGACATAGTATTGCTCGCAATCAAGGTATTGTTTTCAGGGACAGCTATGGCTGCTGGTGTTGGTTGGCTGAGATTAGCAGCAATGGCAGAGTCTTGTTTGCTGCCAATTTGCGCTAATACTAAAACTACAACACACGCCAGCATCAACCCAACGCTGAGTATAATTGCTTTCAAAATTAACCCTCCCTACTTAGGTAGTTTGGAAAAAATGACCAATAGGACACAAATTAGTTTAAAGCACAAAGTGATGTCCTAACGCCAAAGCTTATTTTCTAAATCCCGCACTTGACGTTCTAAACGGTCAATTCTACCCCGCAGTTCGTCTACCTCTGACTGACGCGCTACTCCTAAATCTTGCATCATATTACGCATTTGCCGTTGCATCTGAGTTTCCCAAGTGCCTTGCTCCGATCGCAACTGCTGTACAATATCATCCATTACAGCTTTTGCCTGCTCAGGATTGAGCTTGCCATCTTTGACTAATTCGTCACTGACTTGTCGCAGTTTGTCAGCTACTAAAGATGTTGTGCCAATACCAAGCATTACTAACTGCTGCATCCAATTGTTGTTATCCATACTCCCTTCCTCTTAATTATTTAAAACTAGCTAATCGCGGGAAAATCCCACAACCAAACATGATAATCACTCTTCTCTAGTCCCTAGCCCCTAATTTTAAGACAGCCAGCCCTTGTTCTGACTTCTACGCAATTCAGCTATGCTAAAAGCGTAGTTACTCTAGCCTACAACTCTATTTTGGCAAATTGGCAAATACAAGGAATGCAGGGCGTGGTTATAGAATTCCTCAAGTTTAAAATTGCTTCCCAGACATGGGAAATCTATATCCAGAAGGATGCGGAAATATGGACAACTGCCCTAGCTCAATATCCTGGGTTTTTAGGTAAAGAAGTTTGGCTGAATCCCCAAGACCCTACAGAAATTATATTTGTGATTCGTTGGGCAACAAAAGAGCAATGGCAAGCTATATCGCCAGAAGAATTGGCGGCTATTGAACAAAAGTTTGCCGCAGCCTTGGGAGATACTTATGAGTTAGTGGAGTCAGCAGAGTATCAACAATGCTTGGGGGAAAAGGTTAAGGGGTAAGGGTTAAAGGTTCTTGTTTTGCCTTTTATCCTTATGTTCTTCACCCACAAGTATTGAATGATAAGCTAATACACCTTTAAATTGCATAACTACTCATGGTGATTGTTGACTGTTAACTGTTGACTGTCAACGCTCAACAGCCTAATCAAGCGGAGCCGGAGACGCTCCGCCTCCTGTCAATGTGCAAGTTAAATGTGGAACAGCTTATCCAAGTCAGTCATTGACAATCAGAAACCCTGACAAATGACAAATAACTAAGGACAAATGACAGCCCTTAGCAGTTATCTTTAATTTCGCCATGCTATTTAAGTCTGCAATGCTTTAAAGCACCTGTTCAAAACTGAATTGATAGTTTGTTTAATCTGGTGTTTGCGATTCCAGCGCTGGAAGGCTTTTTCGTAGTCTTCACCTTGAGTTTGGAAGGTATTCCAGATATCAAGCCCCACCAAGAAACTACAGAATAGCAAAATATACAGCGCCCAAGAGACACCGCCACCACTAATTAAATCAACTAGGATAAAAAAAGCATTGACGATCGCATAATTGCCCAAACGTTTTTTAAACCTTCCTCGGCGGTACAGGTTAAAAACTTGCCGACGTTGCACTTCGCTCTGTTGCACTTGCCAGTCTCGTTCTGCTAGTTGTAAAGTATCTGGAGAAATTTCTAACTCAGCCGCAATTTCTATCAACTCCTGATAAGAAAATTCTCTATCTATATTTTCAGCATGACTTGCGATCGCCAACTGAAGAATTTGCTGTACCTCTTCTTGGCTATAAGAACGGATGCTTTTTGGTTCAAATGCCGTCATAATTCTTTCTCTGAGTATTAATTTTAATAACGATTTACCGCGTGACAGAAGCCGCCCAACTACGTCAGCACCATTCGCACTAATTTCATTATGTCTAAACTAACAAATCTAGATAGTCTCGTAGGTAAGAATTTCTAAAAAATCTCTCGGTGCGGTTTTATCCTGGGAACGAAAGCAGAGAGTTTTCTGACGCACCACAACATATCAGACAGTACGTTAGGCTAACACTATAACTTTAGTTAGTAAATTTCTTCGTCAGAATTACATAGACTGCAATGTTGATATTGGGGGTGCATAAACACAAGATTAACTGCTGTTACTTAATTGAGCTATGCATCATCGCTACAAAGTTTACATCAGAAGATTTTTGCTCGCAGCTGTTTCCAGTTTGCTTTTAGCACCCGCACTGTTCTATGGATGGTTGTGTATTTTACGTCCATCTCGAAGCGATCAGCAGCAAGTATTGTTTCAGGGGATTGTGTATCAACGTCGCGCTGTTTCCCAGACGCGTCCGGTAATGATCCATATCGTCACTATTGATTTGACAGCACCGGGAGTTAAAGCTTTGGTAACTCCGGGCTTACCTGAGAAAGGTAAAAAAACTAACGCCCGAACTACCTCAGAATTTCTAGGCGAATTTAAGCTGCAATTGGCGGTAAATGGTAGCTACTTCCACCATTTTTATGAAAAAACACCTTGGGATTATTATCCCCATAGCGGCGATCCTTCCTATCCTTTAGGAGAGCTAATCTCTAATGGGCATCGTTATTCCAAACCAGAAGAAAATAAGGCTGTGCTGTGCTTTGCCAAAAATAATCTGGCGCAAATCTTCGCTAGTGGTAAATGTCCAAAAGATACATTTCAAGCCATTGCAGGGCAAGAAATTTTAGTTGCAGATGGTAAGCCTGTAATTTCTCATCTGCAAGAAAATAAACCTTACCCACGTTTAGCAGCAGCAATCAACCAGGAAGGTAATAAACTCTGGCTAATTGCTGTAGATGGCAAACAACCTTTCTATAGTGAAGGACTGACTCTCACTGAATTAACCAAGACTGCTATAGATTTAGGCGCTGATGCTGCAGTTAATATGGATGGCGGTGGTTCCGTCACCTTAGTTATGGGAAAGGCTGATGGCGCAAAGGTATTAAATGCTCCCGTTCATACCAGACTACCTATGCGGGAACGCCCGGTTGGCAATCATTTAGGTTTTTATGCTTTGCCGACATCTGTAAATACAGCTAAATCGAAATAACCGCACCTATAAAGACGGACACCCCTACCAACAGAAAGATTAATATTCGTTTACATTTCGTTACACTGGAAACATCAAGAGGAATGAAAGCAAACCTCTAGAAACAAAAATCAAAGGTGAACGACATGAATGGCACAATACGCGTTGGTAATCTCTTCGGGATTCCCTTCTATATCCATCCGTCGTGGTTTTTAGTTCTGGGTTTAGTAACTTGGACTTATAGCAGCGGACTGATGGGGCAATTCCCGCAATTATCTGGAGGACTAGCTTTAGTACTAGGATTGATGACAGCGCTGTTGTTATTTGCCTCTGTCGTCGCCCATGAATTAGGACATAGCTTTGTAGCTATTCGCCAAGGAATTGATGTTAAATCAATCACATTATTTATATTTGGTGGTTTAGCCAGCTTAGAGAAAGAATCGAAAACCCCAGGCGAAGCTTTTTGGGTAGCGATCGCAGGGCCGTTAGTTAGTCTATTAATCTGCGGGTTAACTACAGGTATTGGTTACGCTACAGCCGCCACTGGGCCACTCGCCGCAATACTAGGCGTTTTAGCTACTGTTAACCTCGCATTAGCGCTATTTAACCTCATTCCTGGCTTACCCTTAGATGGGGGTAATATACTGAAAGCCTTAGTTTGGAAGATTACAGGCAATCCTTATAAAGGCGTAACCTTTGCCAGTCGAGTTGGACAGATATTTGGTTGGGTAGCGATCGCTTCTGGTTTACTTCCCATACTATTCTTCGGTAGCTTTGCGAACATCTGGAACTTGTTAATTGGTTTCTTCTTGCTACAAAATGCAGGTAACGCCGCGCAATTTGCCAGAGTCCAAGAAAAACTGACAGGCTTAACTGCTGCAGATGTTGTCACCCCTAATAGCCCGATTGTTTCTGCTAACCTAACTCTCAGAGAATTCGCTGATGAACGCATCTTAAGTGGAGAACAATGGCATCGCTTCTTAGTAACTGACGATGAAGGACAATTAGTAGGTGCGATCGCAGCTCATGATTTGCGAACCATTCCTACAACTGAGTGGTCAGAAACTCAAGTTAAACAAGTCATGCGACCCATTGCAGAATCTACCACAGTCCAATCAGACAAGCCATTAGTAGAAGTAGTTCAGCTACTCGAACAACAACAAATCTCTGCACTTCCAGTAATTCGTGAAAATGGCGTACTAGTGGGAATTTTAGAGAAAGCTGCGATTATCCAACTATTGCAACGCAGATCTCAATTTAACCCTGCATAGTTTTCCCATCACATAGACTCCTTCTCGAACCTCCCTCAGAAATTCTGAGGGAATTTTTTATGGGAAATTTAACCTAGGTCAGCTGTCAATTATCATTGAAGAGTTAAGGCGATCGCACTACACGCTTGTACGAATTATTGCCAAATGCTGCTTGTACGCTCTGATATCGCCAGTGTTCGGTAGTTGCTTTACAAAATGTGATAACAAGAAATTATGAAGATGGGTTATACCCCTCACTCCCAAAATGTTATACTCTGTTAACAATATACGCTGATGCTCTCAAAAGCTATCTAAGTAGCGCTGCTTGTGATTGAGCAAACCCAGCCTCAAAAAATTTGCCAAAAATTTATACAAAAAACTTTCATTGGGGGGTCTTGCCCATCACCACAAAGATGCTATAATCATGTTATATAGATGCACCCTGATGACCTGGAGAGCTGCCCAAGTAGCTCTCTTTTTTTTGTGAATTACAAAAAGTAGGCGGGAAAGCTTACTTGGGGCATCGGGCATTGGGCATTAATAGCTTTCTTTATGCCGTGAATCTTTGAGGGGTGAGATGAGCTTAATTAGTAGTCTTTTAGCTCCCAAGAAAGTAGAAACCACTCAAGAATTATCTTTGAGAATTTCTGCTAGGCAAAACAGTAGACGCGATTGATCGCGTCTGTACTGACTGGGCTGTATCTGATGATGAAGAGTCTTCATCAGAATTTTGGATCAAAGCATTAAATAACAAGTAGTATCACTCATGTTGAAAATCTACTTATCTGCTAAGTAAATGCACGCTGATAATTTGAAAATTTGCCCAAGTAGTTGCCTTTTTTATTTTTTGTGTTAACCTGAAAGCCAACTTCACCATATTTTCATAAAAACCTGATTAAGGGGTATTGCCCCTCAGCGAAAATATGTTATGATGTGGTATATAGATGCACCCTGATGATCTGGAGAGCTGCCCAAGTGGCTCTCCTTTTTCAATTTTTGATGTTGTTAAGAGTCAAGGGTCATTTGGTAATTGGTAATTGGTAATTGGTGTTTTCCTTCATCTTCCTCATCTCTCAGTCCCCAGTCCCTAATCCCTAATCCCTAATCCCTAATCCCCAGTCCCCAGTCCCCAACCCTCAATCCTATGGAATTTTAAAGTTTGAATTTGGAATTACATAAGACTTGGTATAATCGCCAGTCGAGCCACTAGATAGTTGTGGGAGAATAATCATGGCAGACTGGCAGGAGATTACAGGTGGTATCACAGCACCAAGGGGATATCGAGCAGCAGGAATTACCGCAGGTTTAAAGCCTTCGGGATTACCTGATTTAGCTTTGATATTGTCAGATGTAGAAGCGATCGCAGCAGGTGTGTTTACCACCAGTCAAGTTAGAGCCGCCTGTGTAGATTATTGTCGCCAACGCTTACAAGCCAAGCAGAATGCACGGGCAATTCTCTGTAATGCTGGACAAGCAAACGCAGCTACAGGTACTCAGGGCTGGTTTGATGCTTTAGAATCAGCGATGACAGTAGCCCAAGTTTTGAATATCCCTAGCGAATCTGTATTATTGGCCTCCACTGGGGTGATTGGACAGCGCATCAAGATGGATAAACTTAAAGCAGGGATTCCGCAACTAGTAGCTGCACTTTCAGAAACAGGCTCAGATGCGGCAGCTGGAGCAATTATCACTACAGATTTGGTGCCTAAATCCATTGCCTTAGAGACAACTATAGGCGATCGCCCGGTGCGAATTGGTGGAATTGCCAAAGGTTCGGGGATGATTCACCCCAACATGGCAACTATGCTGGCATTTGTCACCTGTGATGCGGTTGTATCGCCAGCGCTTTGGCAACAAATGTTAAGTCGCGCCGCCGACAGAAGCTTTAATTCCATTACCGTTGATGGTGATACCAGCACCAATGACAGCTTAATCGCCTTAGCTAATGGACAATCCCGCACCCCAGCCATTATCGAAATGGGGCCAGAAGCGGAAAAACTAGAAGCAATGTTAACAGCAGTATGCCAGCATTTAGCAAAAGCGATCGCCCGTGATGGAGAAGGTGCAACTTGTCTCATGGAAGTGCAAGTTACTGGGGCCCATGATGAAACTTCAGCGCGTCAAATAGCTAAAACTATCGCAGGTTCATCCTTAGTGAAATCTGCAATTTTTGGCCGCGATCCCAACTGGGGACGTATCGCCGCCGCTGCTGGACGTGCTGGTGTACCCTTTGAGCAAGAAAACTTGCAAATCAAGCTAGGGGATTTCTTACTCTTAGAAAATGGTCAACCGCTATCATTTGATCGTGCAGCAGCGAGTGCTTATTTGAAACAAGCAGCAGCAGGTGCTTATCTCAAAGAAGATACAGTATTAATCTCTGTGAGTGTTGGTAATGGTCATGGTACTGGTAAAGCTTGGGGTTGTGACTTGAGTTACGACTATGTGAAAATCAACGCCGAATACACTACTTGATAGATTGGTAATGGGTAATGGGTAATGGGTAATTAAACTTCGTGCTTGTAGGGGAAGAGAGTTTTTCCAAGAAATCAAAGGTTACAGAGTGTTGTGAAAAAATCAACTCAGCTAATCAGCGTTGAAATTGCATCATCAGGATGGGTAAGATGCCTACTCCAAAAGAGATTGATAAAATTTTAATATGCACAATAGATATGTTTTATACCAATTTTTTATGAGGCTGCATAGAATTCTATCCCCCCTCTAGCCCCCTTTTTTCAAAGGGGGAGAACTAAAATCAAAGTCCCCCTTGTTAAGGGGGATTTAGGGGGATCTAGATATATTGCAACTTCATATTAAATTGGTATAGCTGAGAAACCTAAATTAAAGGTAATTCATCCCACCAATCCCCCATTAGCAATTATCAATTACCGATTACCAATTACCAATTACCCATTATGGCTGTTTCTTATTTCAACTTTTATGCAGAATTAAACGATTTTTTACCACGCAATAAAAGGCGAGTGAAAATCATACATAATTTTGGGGAAAGAGCCTCAATTAAAGACATGATTGAGTCTTTGGGTGTTCCCCATCCAGAAGTTGATGCTATTGAAGTAAATAATAATTATGTAGATTTTTCTTATATTGTTCAGGATGGAGATATTATCAATGTTTATCCTATCTCTGTGACTAATACACCAAGCATTTCTGTACGTCCACAACCGCTGAGTATTATTCGCTTTGTTTTAGATATTCATTTAGGTAAATTAGCCACATCTTTAAGGCTGTTAGGCTTTGATACTTTATATCGTAATGATTATGGTGATGAGGAATTAGCTGAGGTTTCTCACAGCCAAGAACGGATTCTTTTGACCCGTGATAAGGGTTTATTGATGCGTAGTCTAGTAAAGCATGGCTATTACGTCAGAAGCACAAATCCCCAACAGCAAATCATAGAAGTACTGCGACGATTTGATTTGTTTAAGTTAGTATCCCCTTTTCAACGATGTTTGCGTTGCAATGGTTTACTAGAATCGATAGCGAAGGAAACTATCATGCATCTACTTCCTGAAAGTGTGCAATTACAAAATCAGGACTTTCATCGCTGCCAAGACTGCGCTCAAATTTATTGGAAAGGAACCCATTATGAACGGTTGCAACAGTTTATTGATGGAGTATTAGATTCCGAAAAAACTGAGCAATTCAATCATGAGCATCATTGAGATCTGCTGCTGCTCCTCCTGGAATATTAGCAACAATTATTTGACGTTCTCCGACATTCTCTGCATTTGGTTCTGGATGAGTTAAATCATCAGGTAGAGGTTGCTGCTGAATTTCTCCACTCAGTTCTTGGGATTTCTGCTGATTTTTTTGCTGCTCAAGATTGGGAGATACAGCAGGTTCTTTAGCATGAGAGAAATCGATGGGTGGTTGAGACTGTTCAGAAGTCATGAGTGCGCTAAATCATATAATTTCCTCTAGTGTTGAATTTATCTTGAGCGTCAACATCTTTCCTAAGAAAGAAACTCAACATTTTTATATGCAGCAGAGAGAATTAAAGATTGTGGAATCAAATTAAAACATGATAGCGATAGATGGATTTGCACAAGCTAAATCCAAAAAATAATCCAAAATCCAAAATCTAAAATTTTATGACATCAATATTAGCTCTCGACTTTGGCGGAACTAAGTTAGCCGCAGCCACCGTAAATATTGGTTCTCGAGAATGGCTGCGTTATGAACGTCGCCTATCACCAGCGATCGCCAATGCTAACACTGATTTAGAGATTATGCGATCGCTCATTCACTTTTTGCTGCAAGATACTCAACCTGTCGCTATTGGTGTTAGCTTTGGCGGGCCTGTAGACGCTACTACAGGTACAGTGCGACTGTCTCACCATGTTCCTGGCTGGGCAAATATTCCCCTCCAAGAGTTGTTAGAACAAGAATTTGGCGTTCCTACAACAGTGGATAATGATGCTAATGTCGCTGCTTTAGGCGAATATCGCTTTGGCGCAGGTCAAGGTTACGATAGCCTGTTTTACATCACCGTTAGCACTGGTGTGGGTGGTGGTTGGATACTCAATGGCCAGCCTTGGCGCGGTGCAGGGGGGATGGCTGGTGAAATTGGGCATATAGTAGTAGACCCAGCTGGCCCGGTATGTTTGTGTGGTAAACGTGGATGTGTGGAACGTTTGGCTTCTGGCCCCTACATGGCGCAAAATGCCAGGGAAGCTTTAACAGCACAGCCGAAACTCTGGGACGGAAAGATATTACGGGGTTTGGTGGAGGATAATTTAGAACTATTAACAGGACAATTAATCAGTCAAGCGGCGGCGGCTGGGGATGATTTAGCTCAGGAGGTTTTACGCAAATCTGCTTGGGCTTTAGGTGTGGGTATTGGTAATTTAGCAAACTTAGTGAACCCGCAATTATTTATCTTAGGTGGGAGCGTAACTAAAGCAGGGAGTAAATGGTGGGAAATTTTACGTCAGGTAGCAACAGAAACAGCACTACCAGAAGTTGATTTTAAAATTATTTCAGCTGCGTTAGGTGATGATGCACCTTTATGGGGTGCTGTTGCTTTGGCGGAATTAAGATTAGCTAAATAGAAGAGATTGGTTGCAACAACAATAGATGTATTCTTGTCTGTATATATAAAAATCTGGTTGATTTTTTGCATAAATTACGCACCCTTAAAGCTTAGGTGTAGGGTGGGCAAATTTTCAACTGAGTGTATTCCAAAATCACAGATAAGACTCCTATTTAATTTGTGAACAAAATTATTTACACTTTATGCCTTATTCTCTATTCTCTGTTTTCTTTTCCCTGTTCCCTCTCTACGCCAGTGATTTCAAGAATCAAATTGGATTGCTATAGAAATCCTTAAGCAGCAGAACTATAAGAATTATTAGTAAAAAAGAGGTCAGTCCCAGGGTACAAGAGAATTTAAGATATATTTTAGTTGTTAATAAAATGACAGCGATAGCTATATGATCTGCTGCCTAAACCCCGATTGCCCCAATCCTCAAAATCCTGAAGGTTCACACTTTTGTCTTAGTTGTGGCACAGGATTAGTGCGTCTATTAAGAAATCGTTACCGTATTATCCAACCAATTGGCAGAGGAGGGTTTGCGCGCACTTATCTAGCAGAAGATATAGACAAGCTCAACGAGCAATGTGTTGTTAAACAGCTAGTTAGGGGTCAATTTTACGGTGGTGGCGGTAGCGATGCTCAAAAAAAAGCAACTGAGTTGTTTGAGAGAGAAGCTAAACGCTTACAAGAACTGGGAAAACATGACCAAATTCCTACACTTTTTGCTTACTTTAAAGAAAATGACTACCTGTATGTAGTGCAGGAGTTTATTGAGGGGCAAAATCTCTTGCAGGAGTTAAAACAGCAGGGAGTATTTGATGAAACAAAAATTCGTCAAGTATTTAATGACTTGTTACCAGTGCTGGAAATCATACATGAACAACAAGTTATTCACCGCGACATTAAAGCCGAAAATATTATTCGCCGTCAATATGATGGGAAGTTAGTGTTAATTGATTTTGGTGTATCCAAACAAAAAACGGAAGTAGCCAACACAGCACCAGGAACAATTATTGGTTCTTTGGGTTATGCACCAATAGAACAACTTCAATTAGGTACTGCTTATCCAGCTAGCGATTTATATAGTTTGGGAATCACTTGTTTTCATTTGCTGACTAATGTTACGCCATCTCAACTGTGGATGAAACAAGGTTTTAGCTGGACTAATAATTGGCGTAGTCAATTGTCACAACCCATAAGTCAGGAATTAGGGTTAATTCTTGACAGATTAATGCAAGAACACCATGAGCAACGTTATCAAACAGCTAAAGCAGTATTATTAGATTTAAATGCTCAGTTGAGTTTAAATTCCAGGGTACCCCATACCATATTTTCACCATCAGAGCTATTACAATCACAGCCGCCAATCCCACAACAAACTAGCCAAAATGTGTCTTACTTATCTTTGCAAGAATTATTGCCTGGGGCTGTGATTGCAGGTACAGGCAGTTCTTTTTTGGCTATTGTCTTACTGAGCTTTTTAGGAACTACTTTGATCAGTTCGGGATTATGGTTGATAATTTTAGGATTTTTGATTTTTAGTCAATCTCGCTCTTTATTTGAGAAAAGTTATTTATTTTTAATTGCCCTGTTAACAAATGTATTTATAGTTTTTATCTTCCATCGGTGGCAAATTACTAATCCTTTACGGTCAGGCATTAATGGTTTGATAATTGTGCTTTTATTAATAATTTTAGCTGGACTGTTGGCATTTATTTTGTTGGGTACATCACAGTTGATGAATAAATTAATGTCTAAATATTTCTGATTATTTTTTAATATTGGCTTATTGTAAAAGCAATTTTCAGATAAATTTAACTTAATTAATTGAGGAATTATTTATGACAACTAAACAAGAAAATATTCGTTTGCTGTTATCTCTGGGAATTGCTGGAGTGCTAGTAGCTATTATTTTAGGCTTAGTCAGCAAGTTTTCACCGGAGATCCAATCTACACCAAATTCAATGGTAACTCCAATTGGCACTTCACGCCCACCTACACCAGAATGGATGAGTTTGGGTGAAAAACTTTTGGTAACCGCAGATAAAACAGATGATAAAGAAGCTGGGATCAATGCGATAAAAGCTGGAGATTTTGGCAATGCTGTCATCAAATTCCAAGCCTCTCTGCAAACTATGCGGAACGATCCAGAGACATTAATTTATTTGAATAATGCCAAAATTGGTAACTCAAAAGCATTGAAAGTTGCTGTAATTGCTCCCATTGGTAATAGCTTAAATGAGGCGAAAGAAACTTTACGGGGTGTAGCGCAAGCACAAGATGAAATCAATAGCAGTGGAGGTATTAATGGTGTACCATTGCAACTGCAAATTTCCCGTTTGAATAACTTTGACGAGCTTGAGAAGATAGATGCTGAATTAGTAAAAGACTCTAATCTTGTCGCAGTAGTAGGTTTTGGTCGAAACGAAGACCTTTATAAAAAGAATGGTTTGGTGAGAGTTTCTCCGGGAAGTTCCAGAAATCAAATGGGGCAAAATCAGGCACAGGCTTATGCAGATACTCGATATGTATTCAATATCAGCCCCAACCGAGAAATTTTTAATCAAGCTCTAGCTGAATATATTGTCAAGAAAGAAAACCGCACGAGTATAGCTATTTGCCGCGATACATCATTTAGAACCAGTCAGGACACATCTAATCAAGAAAGAACAAATCAGGAAAGATTAAATCAGGATATTGTCAAAGAATATACTAATTTTATTAATAAAGCAGGTGGGAAAGTTACTGCTACAGATTGCGATTTAGGGGCTGCGAATTTTAGAGCTACTGATTTAATTCCAAAAGCTATCAGTGATGGTGCAGAAGCTTTACTATTAATTCCTCGTACAAGTAGCCTCAACTCAGCAGTAGATGTGGCAAAAGCAAATCGAGGTAGGCTGACACTTTTTGGTTCTCAACAGCTCTACAGTGAAAGAATTTTAAAGTTTGGGCAAGGAGATATCAAAGGAATGGTAGTACCTATACCTTGGCATCGTGATGCTAATCGGAATATGGGTCAAGGTAATTCTTTTGCTGATAAAGCTTTGAAACTTTGGGGTGGAGATGTCAGTCCGCGAACTGCTACAGCTTATGATGCATTGCAAGTAATTATTGCTGGTTTAAAAGAAAATAGCACTCGCCAAGGCTTACAAAAAGTACTGTCAAATCCCAATTTTTCCGCAATGGGAGCAACAGGTAAAATTCAGTTTTCAGCATCAGGTCAGCGCCAAGGTGGAGTATTTTTAGCCAAAATAGAGCCATGTGAACCAGGTAAGCCTTGTGCTTCTAGCACTGGTTACAATTTTGTACTGGTGCAATAAAAGGCTTGCAAATAAAAATATCCTATAGGAATCTGATTTGATTTCTGAAAAAATTTCAGCTGATGCGTTACGCTATCGCTAACGCAACGCCAGTTGCTACAACGGAGGAAACCTCACGCCAGTTCGCTCAAGTCGGGAAACCCGCCCACGCGACTGGCTCCGCAACGCACTGGCTCTCCTACGTGAACTTCAAAAATCAAATATGAGTACCATATCGCTGTTTAAGGAGAGGGGGAAGCATAAGATTATCGCTTTCACTCTGAAAACTGAATAATTTAATTTCTGCAAGTTCTTAAGACAGAGAAAAATCGCCATAGGACATCTGTCCTTAGTATCTTGTGCTATCGAAAAAATTGAGCGTTTATAAGCGCGCTCAATAGCTTTATGCATCAGTAAATATGGTGCTGTACTCTTGCTTTAACAGACACCAGAATAATATTAACAATTAAGTCTTGTTTTATACTAAGTACAACAAGTTAATTTTAGGTTAAACTGAGATTAGCGTTATATTTATCATCATTTAGATATAGACAAATATATATCCTTGAGTAGATGAACAATCTTGATTATATATATATGCCATGCTACTTGCTGCATGCTAAATAATTAAAGTTTTTTTTTAATCTACTTCTGGTAAATTAAACACTAATATAGTCAATACTAAAAAGTATAAATTGGTGCATCAAACTGTCTAGAAGAGGCAGAAATTCCAGAAAGTAAAAATTAAGCCACTTAAGAGTTATAGAGCTATTTGACATCTAACTAGAAATTCAAATTTGCTCTTATTTATGGTAGCTATACTCCTGGATAAAAGCCTCATGACATACATATATCAGGGAAAAGTTGCTCTTTTTTGACCCATCTTTGACTAAGCGGCAATCTCAACAAGTGCATTACCCTACCGACTAAGTTGATCAAATGAATCTGGCTACAGATGTTTTTGTTGTACAAAGTTAGCGGCACAATCTGATTGTATTTATGTCTAATTTCTCTCCAAAAAAACAAGTAGGTAATAAAAAAAATCATCAGTTAGATGGTAATCAACAAAATGTAGCGGAATCGAATTTAGATAGTGCAAAGCGGCCAACAATAATTCAAATTCCTAGTTCTCAGCGTTTGGGACAGAAAGATTGGAGTTTGAAAGCCAAGGCAACAGTTTGGTCTTGTGCTATTAGTATGCTTCCAGTGCTAGCAGTTGGGTCTGCAACCTATTACCTTGGCAACCAACAAATTACCGAGCAGATTTCTTATACGAAACCATTAGGGATTAAACAGTTAGCAGCAACTAAGCTGGCGCTACAAAACCAGTTATCGCTATTGTTAATGGGAACAGGGGTAACAACTTTGTTGGTGGGTGCGATCTCAGTCCTGTTGACTAATCGCGCCTTGCGTCCACTCCTCAATACTGCCGCGCTCTCTAATAATATTGTGCGGAGGCTACTGCCAGACCAAGCTGGAATTAGGGGTGCGATCGCTTCCAAAGATGAACTGGTAGTTTTAGAAAAAAACATCAGCTTAATCAAAAAACAGCTTCCAGATTTGCTATGGAAACAAGAACAAGAAACTGAACGCGTCCAAGTTTTAATGAAGATTACCCGGCGCATTCAGGAATGTCTCAACGAAGAAGATGTTCTCAAAACCACAGTCGAGGAAGTACGCACAGCCTTAAACAGCGATCGCGTCACTATCTTTCGCTTCAATCCCCATAGAGAAGGAACCTTTGTTGCCGAATCAGTGGGATTCGGTTTGCCGAAAACTTTGCGGACTACAGTCTCAGTCCCCTCCGTAGGGGGAGAGGACATAGAAGAATACCAAAATGGTCATATCGTTGCTATTGATGACATCTATCAAGTCGATCTCAGCGATTCTCAGCTTAGCTTCCTAGAGCGATTTGCAGTCAAAGCCAATTTGGTAGCACCAATTTTTCAGAAAAATCAGCTATTTGGCTTATTAATTGCCCATGAGTGTACCAAACCCCGCTTTTGGCAGCAGTCGGAAATTGATTTGTTTGCTCAGATCGCTACACAATTAGGGTTTGTGCTCAACTACACTCACCTGCTGGAACAGGTAGAAACGAAAGCCGATCAAACTCAGCTATTTGTAGATATTACCCGCCGCATTCGGGAATCCCTCAATGAAGAGGATGTCCTCAAAACCACAGTTGAAGAAGTCCGCAAGTCACTGAGCGCTGATAGAGTCATAGTTTATGGCTTTGATCCGGAGTGGTATGGCACTGTGATTGCAGAATCAGTACTTCCGGGTTTTGCTAAAACCTTGCGAGCCAAAATCAAAGACCCTTGCTTTGCAGAAGGCTATATAGAAAAGTACCGAACTGGTCGAGTCCAAGCTATCAGCAATATTTATGAAGCTGGTTTGCGGGAATGTCATATTGGCCAACTTGAACCCTTTGGTGTCAAAGCCAATTTAGTTGCACCGATTCTCAAAGATGACCAGCTATTTGGCTTATTAATTGCCCATCAATGTTCTGCTCCCCGTGATTGGCGAAAATTTGAGATTGATTTGTTCACTCAAATTGCCATGCAAGTTGGATTTGCTCTTGACCATGCGCGGCTACTCCAGCGAATTGATGCTGAAGCTGTTAGGACTCAGTTGTTAGTAGATATTACTCGCCGCATTCAAGAATCCTTTAATGAAGAGGATGTTCTCAAAACTACTGTAGAAGAAGTCCGTAAAGCGATCAGTGCCGATAGAGTCATAGTTTATGGTTTTGATCCCGATTGGTATGGCACTGTGATTGCCGAATCAGTACTTCCCGGCTTTCCCAAAGCCTTGTGGGCGATTATCAGAGACCCGTGTTTTGCAGAAGGCTATATAGAAAAGTACCTAGCTGGTCGAGTTCAAGCTATCAGCAATGTTTATGAAGCGAGTTTAACCGAGTGTCACCTTAGCCAACTCGAACCTTTTGCCGTCAAAGCCAATTTAGTTGCACCAATTCTCAAAGATGGTCAGTTATTTGGCTTATTAATTGCTCATGAATGCTCAGCCCCTCGTGATTGGCAACAAACTGAAATTGATTTGTTCGCTCAAGTCGCCATGCAAGTCGGATTTGCGCTCGAACACGCCAGACTCTTGAATCAAGTAGATCAAGCATACCAAGCTGCCACCGTGATATCTGTTGAGCAGTCTCAAAAACAAGAAGAACTCAAGCTACAGGTTTCCGAACTGCTGAGAAATGGGAACGCAGTTGTGCAAACTTTGTCTACAAATGTGGCACTGACGCAATTGCAATCTATTGAATTTATCTACAATCAAACTCAATTGTTGGGTGATTTGACTCAGAGAATGGTCAATTCTGCCCAACAGCTAGAATTTCAAGAACAGCAGATCAGCCAGACGGTACAGGACGAAAATCAGTCCATGAGCCAAATTTTAGAGAGCATCTATGCTATTCAAGAAACCGTTGTCCAAGCGGCCCAAAGACTTAACCGTCTTGAGGAACCTTCACAACATCTGTCTGAGAAAATAAATCTCATTAGCAATGTTATCTCTCAGATTAAGCTGCAAGCTATGCATACAGCACTAGAAGCATCGCGGAGTGGAGAAGCAGGTCAAAAATTTGCCGCGATCGCCCAAAAAGCACTTTCCCTAGTACAACAGTTAGAATTAGAGATTACAGAAGTTCAACCATTGGTTGCGGACATTCACGCAGAAAGTGATCAAGCGATCGCGGCTATGCAATCCAGCGCAGAACAAGCAAAAAGTAGCAGTGACTTGGTAGCGCACACTCAACAGAAATTCCAGCAGGCGATCGCACTGAGTATCGAAATGCAAACATTGGTGGCAGAAATTTCCCAAGCTGCTGCTGTCCAAATTGAAACTTCTACCTCTGTAAATCAATCTATTTTAGAAGTAGCTAGTATTGCCAATCAAACTTCTGAGCAAGCCATAGCCTTGGCTGATTCTTTAGCCCAGCTAACGCTATTTGCACAGGAAATGTAGGAGGTGAGTAATTAACTATACAGTTTTACATTTTGGCACTAGGAATGGCGATCGCTTTTAGCAATCTCTGAAATTGCCAAAATTACGCAGAAATCATGCTTAATTAGCCCTGACTGAGAAAGGGAGGGCTAGATATACAAAGCAGACCGACCAATTTTAACCAGTGCATCTACGTAATAAATAGTATGAATTACTTACAAAATCTTACTTAAACACAGCATTATAGCTATGGTTCTTGAGTTTGGTATACAAAATAACCTTGTCCAAAATTTTGTTCAAGAAGCATCAGGACTTCTACAGCTAATTAACGACGGATTGCTAGAGCTTTCAGATAACTATAGCGCTCCCAAGATACGTAATCTAGTGCGAGCTGCTCAGTTGATTAAAACTACAGCAGCCCAAGTTAATTTCACTGAGATACATAACCTAGCTCATCGTTTGGAGAAGATTTTTCGATTTCTCTCACTAGGAAATGCAGCAATTGACTCTCAGTTAACAACTTTGCTGTTACAGGCTAATGATTGCTTGCGTTTGCTGCTAATAACCCAAATTCAAGGGAAATTTGATGATGTAGCTAGCATTTTAGCCAAAGCTGAACCAATTTTTGCTTATTTAGAATCTAGAATCAGCCATAAGCTAGAAATAGTACCTGATGCTCTAGAAACCTCCTATCTAGAGGCAAGTGTACCTCAGTTGATGCCGACGACAGAAATTGCTCAGGCTTTAAAAAACCTAGAAAAAATTTTGGCGGAATCGGACGCTAATAAATTACCAGAGCAACTGATAAAACAGGCAAATTTATTTTTGGGCTTTGGCGAATTCTACAATATCTCTGAGTTCATTGCGATCGCCCAAATTGCGCTCATGACTCTACAAACAACCCCGCAAGCATCTGAAACTATAGGCAAGGTGGCTTTAGCTGGTTGGCGTGCAGCTTATGAATCTATATTGAACAAAAATGCTCCCCAAACGGCTCAGGGAACATCTAATTCGAGTGCAGTTGTAATCCAAAACAGGCAAAACCCAGCATTAACACACACAATAAAAACTTCTAACTTATTTGTTTGGGTAGCGGGTGGTAATGTTTTTACAGTGAACTCCGACAGCGTTGAAGAACTTTTAGTTGCTGAAGCTGACCAAATTATATATTCTCAACAACAGCGGTTTTTGCACTGGCGTGAACAAATTATTCCTAGCTATCAACTGTCAGAACTACTAAGCTACGGTAGTTCTAAATCCTTAGGAAATCGTCAGCCAGAACCAATATTAGTACTAAATTTAGGGCAGCAAATTCTGGCTTTAGAACCCGAAATTCAATACCTAATTGCAGAACCAGAGTTAGTAATCAATCCTTTACCAACAGACCAAGAATTTTCCAGTTGCGTTTATGGTTGTACGATTTGGAAAGACAATTTACTGCCAGTAATTGATGTAGCAGCGTTGTTGCAGCAGACAATTAATCATAGTCAAAAGGTTTACTCTACTACTAAATTATTAAATTCAGCAGACACAGCAATTATTCACAAAGAACCGACTATTCTAGTAGTAGATGATTCTCATAGTGTGCGCCATATAGTATCTTTGACCTTGCAAAAAGAAGGTTATAAAGTTTTGCAAGCAGAAGATGGGCAAGAAGCGATCGCCCAGTTGCAGCAAAACCCCCATGTGCAAATGGTGATTTGTGATATTGAAATGCCAAATCTCAATGGCTTTGAGTTTCTTAGCTATCGTCTCAAAGACTCCCAATTAGCCAAAATACCAGTAATCATGCTCAGTTCATGCAGCACTAATCAGCATCGTCAGTTGGCTATGCAATTAGGAGCGACTACTTACTTTACGAAACCTTATGTTGAGGAAGATTTTTTAACCGCACTAAGGATGAGCGTTAATTAAATTACCAATTACCAATTACCAATTACCAATTCCTACTACTTGCTTTGACAGGAATTTCAATTACAAACTTCGTACCTTTCCCTGGGATGGAGTCACACCAAAGATTACCGCCATGCTTCTGGGTGACAATTTGATAGCTCATAAATAAGCCCAAACCAGTACCTTTACCAATAGGTTTGGTGGTGAAAAAAGGGTCAAATATTTTAGAGAAAATCTCTTGGGGAATGCCTATGCCATTGTCAGAAATCATAATCATCACTTGATTTGTATCCATTTGAAGAGTCTGAATCCAGATGACATTGAGGTTATCTGAAATATCTGGGAATGAACGCCCCTGATTAGATTCTTCTAATGCATCAATAGCATTAGTCAAAAGACTTATAAATACTTGATTAAGAGAGGCAGCATCACATTCAATTAGTGGTAATTCTCCATACTCTTTAATTAGCTGAATATTTGGGCGATGGGCTGTGGCTTGCAATCGATGTTGCAACAGCAGCAAAGTACTATCAATCCCTTGATGAATGTCTACCGCTTTCAATTCTGCTTCATCCAAGCGCGAAAAGTTCCGCAGCGATAGCACAATAGCACTGATGCGCTCAGTACCACTTTTCATGGACTGAAGAATCTTGGCCATATCTTCCTGTAAAAATTCCAATTCCAATTGATCCAATTCTGCTCGCAAAGCTTGAGGTGGATTCGGATAGTGTTGTTGGTAAGCTTGCAATGCTCTCCACAAGTTTTGGATATAGTCAGAAAGATAAATTAAGTTGCCATGAATAAAACTAATTGGGTTATTAATTTCATGGGCAACTCCTGCCACCATCTGCCCCAATGCAGACATTTTTTCACTCTGAAGCATCTGTAATTGAGTCTGTTTTAGTGTATCTAGGGTTTGGTTTAGCGCCGTATTCTTGACATTTAATTCTTCAGTTCGCTGCTGTACTCTCACTTCTAAAGTTTCATTAGTGCTGGCTAATTCAGCAAAAGCTAAACGCAACTTTGTTTCTGCTTGTGTGCGTTCTGCAATTGTTGCTGTCAGTACAAGAATGGTGAGTGTAATTACGCCAATAAACAATTGCAGTTGCATCAAAGATTGGTTGAGATCCCGATCTGCAAAACCACCTTTGCCATTAACCGTAGCAATGACTGCGATCGCAGCCACAATAAAAGTTAATAGTGTTGCACCTGGTTGTCCAAGTCGAAATGCAGACCAAATCAACATCGGAATTAACATATACTCCAGGTGATATCCTTCACCAAAAGCCACTTTGCTGATGAGAATCACCAAACCCATCAAAATAATTGGATCTACTAAATTTAACCAAAATCTGAAACGGTGTGAGGCTGCTAGGGGTTTTCCCATCTCTAAGGTGGAAATTGAGGCTAACCATTGCCGCAAGTCACCTCGGTGTTGTTGAATGAATTGACCCCAACTAAGCAACATTGGGGTAACAATCAAAATTCCCGAAACATTAGAAATCCACCAGGTTAACCAAACTGTCCCATACGCTGCCCAAGGAACTTTACCACTCAACGCCAAGCAAGTTACTCCAACCGTTGCATTAATGCTTGGCCCCCCCATACCCGTTAATATAAAAAATTTGAACACGTCGCTGATATGGTCTAAAGGATAGCGACGGTTGGTAGTCTTCCGTAGCAAAAACGCACCCAATATAGTCCCCAATGTTGTTCCGATCGCAATGACGAGAACTGGTAATGCTGAAATCACCAAAGATAAGAAACTGGTGGAATCTCGGAACGCCCAGAAGTTGGCAAAAAATGAACCCAACAACACACCGTACCCAATCCAGTTACCAAACAACAGAACAGCCCCACTAGCAATTCCATCCGGGGGCCAAACTGGAGTCACATCTTGCGGTGTAGAAGCTAGATGACGTGAAATTTCCGCCATTTCATAGTAGGCGATCGCCAAAACAATAATGCATCCGATTTGCTTGAGTGCATGAGGAACTATATGAGATTTTTTTTGAGTCATCCGTTTAAGGACTGCTTAATATAAACGTTGTTTGTAAATCTAGAATTCCCTTTTCCCTTCTGGTGGGAACATCAAGCAGCCAAGAAACCAATACAATTTTGGATTTTGAATTTTGGATTTTGGATTGAGAAGTAGTAAATTTTGGATTTTAGATTTTAGATTGATCTACCACTAGTCCCTCACAGAAACAACCCACAAGCAAACATGAAAATCTCTTTTCCCCAGTCCCCAATGCCCAATGCCCAATGCCCAATGCCCAGTCCCTAAGTCAACACTAAATTATCTCGGTGAACTACAGTTTCCGCGCCAGCGTAGCCCAAGATTGTGGGGATTTCTCGTGAATGGCAACCGCGAATTTTTTGCAGTTCTTCGCTGTTGTAGTTAACCAGCCCTCTGGCGATTTCGTTACCAGTACTATCACATAATTGCACGGCTTCTTGCGTATCAAATTCTCCCTCTACTGCTTTGATACCAGCTGCTAATAAAGATTTTCCAGATTCGGAAATGGCTGCGATCGCACCTGCATCTAAATACAATTTTCCTGCAGGGACAAGGCCGTAAGCTATCCAACGTTTTCTGGCGGAGGTGGGTTCTGGCTGTGGTTCAAAGTGAGTCCCTATCGGTTCACCTTGTAATATTTTTTCTATGTTACGGGGAAATCTTCCTTGGGTAATTACTGTCCGCACACCAGCCGCGATCGCAATTCTCGCCGCCGAAATTTTGGTGATCATCCCGCCAGTACCCCATTGCGAACCTTGAGAACCTGTCTGGATCTGTAATTTGGCTAATTCTTTAATACTACTCACCAAGGCGATCGGTTGAGCATCAGGTACAGAACGAGGATCTGCTGAGTACAATCTATCAACATCAGTCAGCAAAAATAACCAATCTGCTTCTACTAAACTGGCAACTAATGCTGAAAGGGTGTCATTATCGCCAAATTTTAGCTCATCTACCGCTACCGTATCGTTTTCATTAACTACCGGAATTACCCCTAGTCCCAGCAGTTCGCGAAAGGTGTTGTAGATATTGAGATAGCGACTGCGCTGCACCAAATCGCTGCGAGTTAACAAAACTTGGGCAATTGGCTGTTGCAGGGTGGTAAATAAATCATCGTAAACCCGCATTAACCGTCCTTGTCCCACTGCGGCTACTGCTTGTTTGAGTGCGATCGCTTTGGGACGTTCAGTTAAACCCAACCGCGCACAACCCACCCCCACTGCACCAGAGGACACCAAAATCACGCGATGACCTTGGCGTTGCAAATCAGAAAGTGTCTCAGCTAAAGTCGCAATAGTAGAAAGCGCCAGCTGTCCGGTTTCTGGCTGAGTCAGGCTAGAAGTACCAATTTTAACGACGATTGTTTTACTCAAGGGTCAAGGGTCAAGGGTCAAGGGTCAAGGGTCAAGGGTCAAGGGTCAAGGGTCAAGGGTTGGAGAGACGCGATTAATCGCATCTGTACTCAAGAGTTAAAGGTCAACACTTTGGACTCTGGACTTTGGACTCATCTCTAAATTGTAAAGCGCCAGCACCTCTATCAGTGAGGGCCGACGCTTTACGGTTTTATATGTATTTATTAAACTTTAGGGTCTTTTTTTGGCTGACCCCATGTTATTAACACTTATAATCCCAGATTTTTTTCATTGCGAAAGATTCCTTAATGTTTTTTTTAGATTTAGTTTTTTAACTAAAAATCAATCTTTGTGAATTTTTGTGTATTTGGGGCTGATACTAGCGCCCAAGGCTTCGGAGACCCAAACTTCAAAGTTTCTGATGGGATGAGAGCGCAGAGCCACCTCAGGATGGATAATAGGTTCCACCAAGATGGTAAACATTCCCAGGCGGTTACCTGCTAAGACATCGGTAAACAAGCGATCGCCTACCATCCCCACTTGGTGAACGGGTAAATTCATCGCCTTGAGTGCGGCTCTAATTTTGCGTCGTGATGGTTTTGCTGCGCCTAGATAATAAGGCAGGTTCAGGGAACGGGCAATACTCCCAATCCGCATTTCACTCAGGTTATTGCTGACTAACCAAAGTACAGCACAGGCACGCATTTCCTCTACCCATTGTTGTAATTCTGCTGAAGCCGCCCCTATTTTCATTGGTACTAAAGTTTCATCTACATCCAGCACTAATCCCTTCAATCCATATTGCTGGATAATGTCTGGAGTGAGTTTTAAAATGGAACCTTCTAAAATCAAGTCCGGTTGTAAGAGGTTGTTCCAGGGCATATTTTAAGTATCAAGGGTGTCTTGGCAGCAGTCACAATTAACTTAAGAATAAATGACTGTTGTTTTCTGTGAAGTTTTACATCAGTTATTTAGTATTTTGTTAGGTATGAAATAGCACAAATATGCTATGATAGTTTTCCTGAAAATACAAATACTTAGTTTTTTTAGGATAAAGCTTGGATGGTGACCTTGCCAACCTAAGAAGGTTATATATCTAATAGATTGCGATCGCTGTTTCAGCAGAGGAAGCTGTCCTAATAAAAAAAGTTTCACAAGCCTTGGATGAAAGTGAAATTGGGATTTTCACTCAGCACAAGCTAAACGCCCCGCTACTGCTAAGAGAACTCAGCACTTCCAAGCTAGACACATAGAGAAAAGGAGGAAAGGAAAAAATTTTTCCCTTACCCCCTGTAAAGCTTTGCATAGTTGGGTTGAATTGCTTTTAATTACTGAGATTAGCTATTAACTATCAAGTTATTGAGAATCATCACGGCAATATCTACTTAACATCCCGTCCTGAATATGAGACAGAATTTGCCATTAAAATTCCTATAGCATTAGTGAGACTAAGTGCCAATTAATAACTAATGAAAGAAACACCCGCTTGCTAAATTCCATAGTGCGATTCAAGTGAGGAGATGCGTACTCTGAACTAGATATCAGCAAGCGAGTGGGACTGATAATGGTGATGTACTCTCAATCCTAGTAATCCCGTTATCGCATGGTGAGATTGGCGAGGCGGTAACTCAGGACAAACTATAGTTATCTTCTGCCCTAAGTTGAAATGCTCTTTCTACTACCCCAACATCCAGAAATAGCCGCTATTTTGTGGGGAGCCAGAATCACCTACTGTCGAGTAATTAGCAACTACCAATTTACCTAGGGAGCGGAGGTTAAGCGGAAGCAGTTCCGCCAAATGGTAGAGTTGCCAGTATCAACCAGTAAGGACTCTCTTGTTAGCGGTGAATTATAAAAACAGGAAGTTAAGAAAATTAATCATTAGCTTCACAATTTATAATTCATGGGGTTTGACACTGGATATCAGAATTTGATGAATTAGATTGAGAAATTTTCGCCAATTCATCCTGCAAGCAGTTTAGTAATCATTAAACTATCAGCTATCAGCAGTCAATTAGACAGCTAAAGCCTGACGGCTGAATGCTGATAGCTATTTAAGCCATTTGATTCTCAATCGCCCACCGTGCTAGTTCAGTACGGTTGTGGAGATTAGTTTTGCCCAACATATTGGACACATGGCTTTCAACAGTACGCTGACTGACGTTTAACTCTTCCGCAATTTCGCGGTTAGCTAAACCCCTAGCTACGAACTGTACAACTTTTAGTTCGGTTGGAGTTAACTGTACATCGAAGGGAACCTGGATACGAGAACCGTTTTCCCCTCCTTTTGCTTGGTGTTCTTTCCAACGGATAGTTTGTTTCAGTGAAGATTCTACTTGCGCTACGAGTTCTTCAGGTTCAAAAGGCTTGACCATATAAACGTCAGCACCTTTATTTAGACCTTTAACTCGGTCTGCGCTTTGTCCTTTAGCTGAAAGGAAAAGAACGGGAATCCAGCTGGTACGTTCATTTTGCCGGACTTGTTCTACAAAAGTGTATCCGTCCATTTCCGGCATCATCACGTCGCAGATAATCATATCTGGAACATCATGCTCTAGAATTTCTAAAGCTTCTCTTCCATTTTCGGCGGTGATGACTTCATATCCCCGGAATTCCAAGTAATCCTTCACCAGCAAGATGAGGTTAGGGTCATCATCAATCAGTAGAAGTCGTTTGTGATCTTTCATGCTGGGCTCTTTCATAGCAGTGGCACTTGTCGCGCTTCGGTCCATCAAGGTCTTGTATATTTATCCTCTATGGTGGATTATTCTGAGATGTTGTCTTTTTTCCCACTTAACCTGCCTTTGCTTCTGGGAAGTCTTATCAGTGATAACCACTGTTTAGGAGACTACTAGCTTATTGGCAATAGTCCAGTAAGGATACGTAGAGCAGTAGTAATTATAATGCGTTATTATATATCGCTTTGAAAGTCGCGGGTGAAAAAAGCGCTGATTAAATAATAATCCTTCCGATTCACAAGTTCAGTAATGGCTGAAGATGACCCTAGCTCAAAACCAACCCCCGCTTCAGAGCGCTTACTACTTAATTACGATATCCTTCGGATGTTAAGTCCTCTATCAGTTGTTCACAAGCAACCAGAGAAGTTTCTGGCAAAGGATGGGTTAAAAATGCATATTCTGCCACCACCTTAATTTGCCTATCAAGTGTTCTTGGGTGATCCGCTCAATCACTTCCGTGTTTGCTCGACGATACCAGACACCATCCGGGTAAACAACCATTATCGGTCTAGAACCGAAAAGCCGCAAGCAATTGGCTTTATTTTCATTAATGCAAATGGGACGACTATTATGCGTCTGATAGAGTTTGAGTTGCTTCAGTCGCTTTTTTAAGTATTCCCAGGATTCCAGACTAGCTTGTTTTGAGCAGCAGTTAGCAACTGTCTGGCTAACCCAAATCAAAATATGTCGTTGAATCTTTGCAAATCCTAAAGTTTCTACACAATTACCCAGGGCTTTATTGTCTAGATATTTAGTGGTTTTGGGGATTTTACGGCTGCACTGGATCACTGTATTGTTACTCATCGAGCTGCTCCCTGATTACAGTTCTATAACAATTTCCCCACTTTGCAAATAAATTCATTCCTATAAAAATATTCATCGCTGACAGCAAAAAACCTGAAGGTTAAATATTAATAAGTATTTATGCTTAAGTATGTGTAATTAAAGCTCAAAAATTCAGAGTTAAATGTCAAATGTCAAGAGACACGCGATTAATCGCTTCTGTACAAAGGTTAAGAGTTAATTCTTTCCCAATCCTCAATCCCCAGTCCCCAATCCCCAATCCCCAATCCCAATCCCCAATCCCAATCCCCAGTCCCCAGTCCCCATTACCCAACTAGTTCGGAAACCCGTACACCAGAAATTGTTGCCATTGTGTGCGACTCTTCGGTAAATTAGCACTCAGGAGTTGAGAGTGCTAACTCTGGAGAAATTAAATATGGCAGCAGTATCTTTAAGCGTTTCTACAGTAAAACCTTTAGGCGATCGCGTTTTCGTGAAAGTGAGCGCCTCTGAGGAAAAGACCGCAGGTGGTTTGTATTTGCCCGACACAGCCAAGGAAAAACCCCAGGTAGGGGAAGTAGTCGCCCTTGGCCCTGGCAAACGGAATGATGACGGTTCTCGTCAAGAACCAGAAATTAAAGTCGGCGACAAAGTGCTGTACTCCAAGTACGCTGGCACAGATGTCAAGCTCGGCACAGAAGAATATGTCCTGCTTTCTGAAAAAGATATTCTAGCAGTCGTTGCGTAATGGTCATTGATCATTGGTCATTTTGTCATTAGTTAATGACAAAGGACAAATGACATAGCACGAAGTTTGAACTAAGGAAGCCTTAGATCAGAACTTTGTAAGAGATGACAAAAGACAAAAGACAAATGACAAAGGACTATTAACAATTATGGCAAAGCGCATTATCTACAACGAAAACGCCCGTCGCGCCCTGGAACGAGGCATGGATATCCTAGCTGAAGCAGTGGCTGTTACCCTTGGCCCTAAAGGTCGTAACGTCGTGCTAGAGAAGAAATTTGGCGCACCGCAAATCGTCAATGATGGTGTCACCATTGCCAAAGAAATCGAATTAGAAGACCATATTGAAAATACTGGCGTGGCTTTGATTCGCCAAGCAGCTTCTAAGACCAACGACGCTGCGGGTGATGGTACCACCACAGCTACCGTTTTGGCTCACGCAATTGTGAAAGAAGGCTTGCGGAACGTTGCTGCTGGCGCAAATGCAATTTTATTGAAGCGTGGTATTGACAAAGCCGCTAACTTCTTAGTAGAAAAAATTGCTCAACACGCTCGTCCCGTAGAAGATTCCAAAGCTATTGCTCAAGTTGGTTCCATCTCCGCCGGTAACGACGAAGAAGTTGGCCAAATGATTGCCCAAGCAATGGATAAGGTAGGTAAGGAAGGCGTAATTTCCCTAGAAGAAGGGAAATCTATGACCACCGAACTGGAAATCACCGAAGGGATGCGCTTTGACAAAGGCTATATTTCTCCCTACTTTGCTACCGACGCAGAACGGATGGAAGCAGTCTTTGATGAGCCTTTCATTCTGTTAACAGATAAGAAAATTGCTTTGGTACAAGACCTCGTACCCGTGCTTGAGCAAGTAGCACGTGCTGGTCGTCCCTTAGTAATCATTGCTGAAGATATTGAAAAAGAAGCTTTGGCAACTCTGGTAGTTAACCGCCTACGTGGTGTACTGAACGTAGCTGCTGTTAAGGCTCCTGGATTTGGCGATCGCCGCAAAGCTATGCTGGAAGATATCGCTATCCTCACCGGTGGTCAACTAGTTACCGAAGATGCTGGTCTAAAGCTCGATAACACCAAGCTAGATAGCCTAGGTAAAGCTCGCCGCATCACCATTACCAAAGACAACACCACAATTGTTGCTGAAGGTAACGAAGTTGCTGTTAAGGCTCGGATTGACCAAATCCGTCGTCAAATTGAAGAAACCGAATCTTCCTACGACAAAGAAAAGCTGCAAGAACGTCTAGCTAAGCTAGCTGGTGGTGTTGCAGTTGTTAAGGTCGGTGCAGCTACCGAAACCGAAATGAAGGACAAGAAGCTGCGCTTAGAAGACGCTATCAACGCTACCAAAGCTGCTGTTGAAGAAGGTATCGTTCCTGGTGGTGGTACAACCCTCGCTCACTTGACTCCTCAACTGGAAGAATGGGCTAACAGCAACCTCTCTGGTGAAGAATTAACTGGCGCGTTGATTGTTGCTCGTGCTTTACCTGCACCTTTGAAGAGAATTGCAGAAAACGCAGGTCAAAACGGTGCTGTAATTGCTGAACGTGTGAAAGAAAAAGAATTCAACGTTGGCTACAACGCTGCAACCAATGAGTTTGTTGACTTGTTTGTAGCTGGTATTGTTGACCCTGCTAAGGTAACTCGTTCTGCTCTGCAAAACGCAGCTTCCATCGCTGGTATGGTGTTGACAACCGAATGCATCGTAGTTGACAAGCCTGAACCTAAAGATGCTGCTCCTGCTGCTGGTGGCGGTATGGGTGGCGGCGACTTCGATTACTAATATTTCCTAGCCCCCTATTTGTCAAAACAGCTGCTTCCCATGTGGAGGCGGCTGTTTTTTTGTGTTATTAAATCGCAGAATTATAGTAAATAAATTGATATCAAATAAAAATCTGAAAATAGCTTGAGTTACGACAACGCTTGTAAATATTTAGCCGAACAGTACCCTGCAGATTTTGTGCGCTGGCTGCTGGGAGTAGACGCGCCACAAATTGCAATATTAAAAACTTAACTAACACTTGAAACTAACACTTGAACCAAAAAGATTTGATTCGCCAATACGTTTGTCTATAAGTAATAGTTATATTTAACTAGAGTTAAAAGTTATTCTCAACGCCTTTATTTAAGATTATCATCGGTTATAAAAACTAGCAAATATGGTTAAACCACACTATGAAGGTTATAGCAACCATATCCCTACTAAATTAGTTAAAGAAACGTTTGGGGATACAAAGGTTTACGCCCAGAATGCTAAATCATTGCTGACAAAAGCTACTGGTTTTATCGCTGCTTATGATTTTACTTTAAATCCTTATCGAGGTTGTCAATATGGTTGCAGTTATTGCTATGCCGCTGCATTTAGTCCTAATACTCAAATGCGTCAGGATTGGGGTAAATGGGTCATTTTTAAAGAAAATGCTGCCGTAATTTTAGAAAAAGAATTAATAAAATGGTATGAAAAAAATCCTGAAAAACCTCCCAGGATTTACATGAGTAGTGTTACAGATCCTTATCAACCTATCGAATCTAAACATCAGCTAACTCGCAGGTTATTAGAAATAATGCTTGATGTGAGAGATAACGGTTATCCAACGCCAACTTTAGTAATTCAAACTCGTAGCCCAATTATTACTAGAGATATTGATTATTTACAAAGATTTCAGCGATTACGAATTAATATGAGTATTCCCACTGGTAGTGAATCAGTGCGAAGGGATTTTGAACCACGTTCACCCAGTATCAAAGCTAGATTAAATTCGGTATTGAAAATTAAGCAAAATATTGATTATTTTAAAGGATATATTCCTAAGCTTTCTATTACAATTACGCCGTTACTTCCAACGTTATTAACAGATGAATCTGCTTTTATTGATAAATTAGCTATTGCTGATCGAGTAGTAATTCAAGATTTTCACCCTAATAATAATCGTTCTCTTGTAGCATCTACTCGTCAGGAAGCAGACGAAATTAAGCAAAAATATGCTTGGTGGTATGATTCGGAAAATTCTGGCTATATGAGGTTTAAAGAAAAGTTAAAAACTCGGCTTTCTAGCGTGGAAATTAAAGAGGGAAAGAACGGATTTGGTTATGAGTAATTTTATTGCAAATTGGTGGCGTAGTCAGCAGTTTAAGGTAGCATTGAGCCGTGGAGATACACAAAAAGCTGTCAAAATATTACATGATATTCAAAAATCTGGTGCAAGATTTTCATGGTTAGAGAAATTATTTAGAGATAAGCTGCAACTTGAGCGTTATTCTCTGGAATATAAAAGAGATATAGAAAATTTAAGTAAAAAATCAACAGAATCACCACAGTTACGAACAGATCCTATAAAGTTATCCCTAAATAAAAAATTTGTAAATTTAGTTTATCAAAAATTTCAATTAATTCAGCATGATAAATACAAAATTCAATCTACTGGGATTGATGAAGATATATTTTATGCTTTTGAAAATAAGTTAGTTGACTATCTTCAGGAAGAATTTAGTAAGATTCCTGAAAAGCAATTAGCTATAAAAATAGAGGATGCGCTAAAAGATATTAATCATTTAAAGATAGGGAAAGATCCAGAATACCGTTTTAGTTTGACTCCTCATGTCTACTTTATGAAGTATTTTTTAGAAAACATATATTGTGTATATTTAGCTTGGTTTTTTATTTATCAAGATGGCTTACTCAACAATAAACTTAATATCTTAGATATTGCAGCAGGCCCCGGAACAGTTGCTTATGCTTTAGCTTTATTTCTGCAACGTATAAGTGATTTTGAGAATCTACCACAAACCCATCTATCATACTACTCTTTAGAAAAACAAGATGCATTTCAATTTCGAGGACTTCAGTTTTGGCGAAAATGTATAGAGGCGTGCAGAAACCCAGTTAATGCTTACTTTCGGTTTGTGACTGCTGATTTGTTGGACTGGGATGATAAATCTCATAATCTCCCCAAAGATTTTTTTGATTTTATTGTAATTTCTCACTGCTTTTTTACTGATGAAGATAAAAGAATTAAAGCTAACAATAATTACAAACAGATATTTGCTACAAGTTTAAAGAATGAAGGCTATGTCTTACTAATTATCCAAGACAAGAAACTATTTAAAACTTATAATACTTATAAAATGGAAGATATACAACAAGAAGAAAAACTTGTCCATAAATTTGTTAATAATTTAGGATTAGATTTAGTATGGTATAAATATTTAACTTCAACAGAATCAAGAACACCATTTTCTCACCAAGATTTTGGTAAATTTGCTCAAGATAAATTACCCAAGCAATTGTATATGAGTTCAATACTTCAGCAGTATCTTGGTCAAAAGTATCAGTCATGTTATACGTTAGATGATTATGTAATTTTGGCGAAAAAATTATGATAAATTTGTAATTTAATGGGTGAAAAAAGATTTAATTCACCTGAAATCTAATGCTTACTCTATAAATGACTTGCAACCAGCAAACAACAAAAGGTTGGCATGGCAAACTTAATTTAGTCTACGCCGATCGCAAAAATGCCACCCAACTAATTTACAACCACCAGCAAGCACCGCTGAAAGTACAGCGTCCATTTTATCCAGAAGGCGAAAAAGTCTGTCATAGCGTCATTTTACATACGGCTGGGGGAGTTGTGGGAGGCGATCGCCTGTCTCTTAATTTCCACCTCCAACCCCATGCACAAGCATTAATCACTACAGCCGCCGCTAGTAAAATTTACCGCAGTAATGGACAGCAAGCTAGACAAACTATCGACATCAAAGTAGATACAGGGGCTTGTTTGGAGTGGCTACCCCAAGAAACAATTTTGTTTAACAGTGCGATTTATCGGCAAGATTTACGGGTAGAATTAGCAACCGAAGCCACTTGGTTAGGCTGGGAAATTACGCGGTTAGGGCGCAGTGCTAGAGGAGAGAAATTCTTGCAAGGAGAATGGCGATCGCATACCGAAATTTGGCAGCAAGGTTTTCCCTTGTGGATTGATCGCCAATATTTACCGGGTAGCGAGGAAGTTTTTCACAGTCCTCACGGCTTGGCTGGACAACCAATTGTCGGTAGTCTAGTCTGGGTTGGTAATCCAGTTGACTCAGAAATAGTAGAAAAAGCACGCAATTTATGGCATGGTGCAGGACAGGCGGGAGTGACGCTACTACAACATGGACTTTTATGTAGATATCGCGGTGCTTCCACATCTGAGGTGCGAAACTGGTTTACGGCTGTTTGGCAGATGCTACGGGTTAATTTTTTGAGCCGTGGTAGCTGCATACCCAGAGTTTGGCAGGTTTGAACAAAGCGCAGAGGAGGAAACAATGCAACTTACCCCACAGGAAAAAGATAAGTTGTTAATTTTTACTGCTGCTTTATTAGCAGAGAGACGTAAGAACAGAGGTTTGAAATTAAATTATCCAGAAGCAGTTGCTTATATTTCTGCTGCAATTTTAGAAGGTGCAAGAGATGGGCAAACTGTTGCGGAATTAATGAGTTATGGCACAACTTTGTTAACGCGAAATGACGTGATGGAAGGTGTGCCGGAAATGGTAAATGAAGTGCAAGTAGAAGCAACTTTTCCTGATGGGACAAAGTTAGTAACTGTGCATAATCCCATTCGTTAATTTACAAAGGAGTAAAGTATGATTCCCGGAGAAATTATTACCCCAGATGGAGAAATTGAATTAAATGCTGGGCGTGAAACTATTAAATTACTAGTAGCAAATACAGGCGATCGCCCCATACAAGTTGGTTCACATTTTCACTTTTTTGAAGTTAACTCAGCCTTAAGTTTTGATAGAGAACAAGCGCGAGGAATGCGCCTCGATATTCCTGCTGGCACCGCAGTTCGCTTTGAACCAGGGGATGAAAAAGAAATAACTCTCGTACCTCTGGTTGGTACTCGTCAAGTCTATGGTTTCAACGCCAAAATTAATGGAAATCTTGATAGTTAAAAAATTTAAGTTATGCCAAAATGCGGGACAGTAGGATTTTACGCTATCACAATAATCAAGAATTAATTACGCTTACCAGTATTTTAATTTTATTACTGTGGCTATTTTTTAGTATTACATTGTCTATTTTTAACTGGAAGTTAATTCCTGAATGGTATCTGTTTAAAGGTATAACTTCAGGGATTATTTTATTACTCATATTGTCTATATTTATCTATATATTTATTGCAATAATAGTCAGATTTTCATCTCATTTAAATAAGAGACAAGGGTTTTTGGCAAAATCCCAAGATGTAGTAATATCAATTCTAGTATTTTTAATATGGATTTTTGCAACTTTTTTGTTTGTCACACAAAGCTTAGGCGCTTTTAGTTTTACATACAGTAATTTGAATAAGCAGGTTCATTATCCTGCATATGCAAAAACAATTTATATATATGAAAGTTCAGAGTTTCTGGAAAAATATAAAACTTATAGTTTGTGGATAAAAAACGGCTGGTTGCCAATAATGCATAAACAAACTGATTTTCCAAGTTCACAACCTATAAAAGCTTTTAACGAAACTTGCTTGAATAATAAACAATGTTTAGAAGCAATAATTCAACTTCCTATTGATGAGGAATTTGTTTGGAATTTGAATTTAAAAACTGGCAAAGACTGGTATTTAAGTACAAAAACAGGTAAAACCAGTCAAGATATTAGGTCATTGAGGAATAATTATGAGTTATAGAATGGATCGCCGTGCTTATTCAGAAACCTATGGCCCAACAGTAGGCGATTGCATCTTATTTATTGAATAGGTTTAATTTCAAACTCTAATTTGGAACGGTAAAAACAAACATCAAATTCCAAGAAAAAATTAGTTTGTCCAAGAATTAAAGGAGCATTAACACTGCTTACCCATGCAAATACTAACTGTACTGGTGGAAAATTGCTAATTTCAGCCATTGCGAAAAATGGGATAGCAGGTTGATTACTGAGATTTCCTGCCAATTGAATAATAGCTTTACTTTCATCCCAAATTCCACCCAACTGAAGCCCTAGCTCATAAGGCATAACATTTACAGTAGCACCTCTATCAACTAAACCATTTGCTTCTATGCTGTGATTTTCTCGATTTAAAACTAGGGGAATTCTGGGTAAGCTATCAAATTCGTTTTGGGTAGAATTTGTGGTGGAATACTTGAACCGCATACAGCTTAATGACTGGAATCCTGTGATTTGAGTGCTTCCATCAAGACTGCACCAGCCCCGAAGCTATTATAAGGAGTAGGTAAATTATAGGTTTTGAATGGTTCCAACGGAGAAATATCCTCAACTGTATCTAAATCTTCGGCAAGGATGCGAATTAGCTTAAGTTTTTCTGATGGCGAAAGCTTGCGAGCTATGGGAATTAAATCTGCTAGGGTCATTCTATCTAAGCCTCCAAGAACGCTCATTTATAGCATAAACCTCTTTCATTAATATTTATTTTCTGAAATTTACTGTTATCGTCAAATATCAAACTATACAAAAATTTTCACTTTAGCTGCCTCAGGTTGCTGAAAAATATTTAAATCAACACCATCGCTAGGAGTGGTATTATGCCTTACAGAATGGATCGCCGTGCCTACGCAGAAACCTATGGGCCCACAGTAGGCGATCGCGTCCGACTTGCGGATACGGAATTATTTATTGAAGTTGAACAAGATTTCACTACCTATGGCGATGAAGTGAAATTTGGTGGCGGTAAAGTTATCCGGGATGGGATGGGACAATCGCCTATTTCTAACGCCGATGGTGCAGTCGATTTAGTAATTACAAATGCTTTAATTCTGGATTGGTGGGGTGTAGTTAAAGCCGACATTGGGATTAAAGACGGCAAAATATTTAAAATTGGTAAAGCGGGAAATCCTTATATTCAAAATAATGTCGATATTATTATCGGCCCCGGAACCGAAGCTTTAGCTGGGGAAGGGATGATTCTCACGGCTGGAGGTGTGGATTCCCACATCCATTTTATTTGTCCGCAACAGATAGAAGTTGCGATCGCATCCGGAATTACTACGATGATTGGCGGCGGTACAGGCCCCGCTACAGGTACAAACGCCACTACCTGCACCCCAGGCCCTTGGAATATGTACCGGATGTTGCAAGCTGCTGATGCTTTTCCTGTGAATTTAGGATTTCTAGGTAAAGGTAACGCCAGTCAACCCCAAGGACTTGTGGAACAAGTACAAGCCGGTGCAATGGGGTTAAAGCTGCATGAAGACTGGGGAACCACTCCCGCAACTATTGACACTTGTCTCAGCGTCGCGGATGAGTATGATGTACAAGTGGCAATTCACACCGACACCCTCAACGAAGCCGGATTTGTCGAAGATACGATCGCAGCTTTCAAAAATCGTGCTATCCACACCTACCACACCGAAGGCGCAGGGGGTGGACACGCGCCAGATATTATCAAAGTTTGTGGCGAGGCGAATGTTCTCCCATCTTCCACCAACCCCACACGCCCTTACACCCTCAACACCTTAGACGAACACCTGGATATGTTGATGGTATGTCACCATCTCGATCCGGCGATCGCGGAAGATGTCGCTTTTGCTGAGTCTCGTATCCGTCGGGAAACCATCGCCGCCGAAGATATTTTGCACGACTTAGGCGCGTTTAGCATGATTTCCTCTGACTCCCAAGCAATGGGAAGAGTCGGGGAAGTAATAATTCGCACCTGGCAGACATCTCATAAAATGAAGGTGCAACGGGGAATCCTTAACCCGCAAGGAGAGGAGCAAAGGGCAGACAATTTTCGAGCAAAAAGATATGTTGCTAAATACACTATTAACCCAGCCATTACCCACGGAATAGCCCAGTATGTGGGGTCAGTAGAAGAGGGGAAACTTGCAGATTTATGTTTGTGGCGACCAGCATTTTTTGGCGTAAAGCCAGAGATAGTCATTAAAGGCGGAATGATTGCATGGTCGCAAATGGGCGACGCTAACGCCAGCATTCCCACACCGCAACCAGTACACATGCGACCGATGTTTGGTAGCTTTGCAGGTGCGCGTCACGCCACATCATTAACTTTTGTTTCCCAAGCGGCGTTAGAAAGGGAAATTCCCAGTCAGTTGGGTTTACGAAAATCGGCGGTAGCAGTTTCCGGGACACGCCAAATAACTAAGCGAGATTTGAAGCTGAATGATGCGTTACCCCAGATTGAAGTAGATCCAGAAACCTATGAAGTCAGGGCTGATGGCGAATTGTTGATTTGTGAACCTGCGACAGTTTTACCAATGGCCCAAAGATACTTTTTGTTTTAGTCCATGACCGAGCAATCTACCGATTACGATAGTCCTTGGAAAGAAATCATTGAGCTATATTTTAAGAGCTTTTTGGAATTCTTTTTCACCCAAGCTTACACCGCCATTGACTGGACACGACCTTATGAATTTCTCGACACAGAACTACAACAGCTAGAACCTGATGCGGAAATTGGGCGGCGTTTCGTTGATAAAGTCGCCAAAGTTTGGTTACTGGATGGAGAAGAAGCTTGGGTATTGGTTCATGTAAAAGTCCAAGGACAATATGACAGCCAATTTGCCGAACGCATGTACACCTACAATTACCGCTTATTTGACCGCCATAAAAAGCGAGTCATCAGCTTGGCGGTATTAGCCGATGAACAAGCAAATTGGCGACCCTCTAGCTACGGCTATCAACTGGGGGGATGTCGCGTCAGCTTAGAGTTTCCCATAGCGAAGTTATTGGACTATGAACAAACTTGGGAAACCCTAGAGCAAACCACCAACCCCTTTGGGATAATTGTGATGGCGCATCTCAAAACCAAAGCGACGCAACGAAACCCAGAAAGCCGGCTACAGTGGAAACTAAGCCTAGTTAGACGACTCTTTGAAAGGGGATATAGCCGAGAAGATATACAGGAGTTATTTCGATTTATCGACTGGGTGATGGTTTTACCAAAAGAATTGACAAGTAGTTTCAAAACTGAAGTGAGAAATTACGAGGAGACAAATAGAATGCGATACGTAACTAGTATTGAAAGATTAGCAAAAGAAGAAGGGATTATTGAGACTGCGAGAGAAAGCGTGATTGAAGTTTTAGAAACTCGCTTTGGAGAAGTGCCAAATGCTATTGTGGAAGCTATCAATGCTATAGAAGAACCATCAGTATTAAAGACACTTCATAAAAGAGCGATCGCAATTCCTTCGACAACCGAATTTCAGCAACTCTTAGATAATCTCACTACTGGACAATGAGCGATCGCAATTCCTTCTACAGCCGAATTTCAGCAAATCTCAGATAATCTTACTACTGAAAAATGAGCGATCGCCTGTTTTGTGATCAGAGAGCGATCGCAATTCCCTCGACAACAGAATTTCAACAACTCTTAGATAATCTCACTGCTGGAGAATAAGCGATCGCCTTTTGTGTGCTGTGAGTGCGATCGCAATTCCTTCCACATCAGAATTTCAGCAACTCTTAGATAATCTCACTGCTGGACAATGAGCGATCACATATTCTGTGCTGTGAGTGCGATCGCAATTCCCTCGACAACAGAATTTCAACAACTCTTAAATAATCTCACTACTGGAGAATAAGCGATCGCCTGTTTTGTTATCAGAGAGTGACCGCCCAATTTATTCTGAACAAAATATATACCTATCTTGGTAATAATAAAAATCTATCTAATCTGACAAATCTCTAATTTTTATGTTTTAATCTCGTCACTGGTAAAAGCAAACTATCTTCGATTTCTTGCCTAATTTTGCAGCTAATATTAGAATATTTATTCATACAATTGACTAGCAACTTATTAGCGTCATAGTACTGCTGCAACATTTGCTTCTGAGAAGAGTTAAATTGCCAATCGTGTCCAATATTACGATGCTCTATCATAATATCTCTGAGTTGTTCAATCCAGACTTGACTATTTTCCTGCAACCAATCCTCCCAATTATTAGTTACAGAAGTTGACAATTTGATATGTAAAATTTGCAATTTTTGCTGTAACTGGAAATCAAGAGCGTGGGAAATAGCATGTTCAAGTTGAGTAGAAAGTCCGTCATAATTAGTAAATTTAAAATTTTGAGACAGAATCTGCTCAAGATCAAAATCAATTGCAAGATCCCAGTTAAAGGGAGTTATATCTATTTGGCTAGGATTGTTCGTGGGATTGTAGCTGGAGTCATCATCCCCAAATCTAAAAGCTTCTATTTCTTGTAATTGTTGTTGTAGCCATTCATTATAACCCCTCTCATAATCAGGATCGATAGCAGGTTCATAGTAACCAGCAAGTTCCCAACTCAGAGCGCCGTCAAGAAAATGAATATAATCTATTAACTCTGAAGTGTAGAAAGCTCGAACTGCAACAGATTTGTAAGGTGTATTAACTGACCTGGTTTTTTCATCTACCCATACTAAAAACTCCTGTAAATTCTCATCAAGCGCTAATAAACTATCAACTTTTTGCTTGATCAAGCGTAGCAAATCATCAGCATTACGCATCATTTCAGTAGTTATAAAAATTACTTCTTGCCAGCGTTTTTCCGTAAGATAATCAACTATTTTTTCCCAGGCAGAATTAGCAACAATTTTTCTGGCTGAAAAATACTCATGAAATGTCAGGTGAGAAAAAGAGTAAATCCCATTTGCTCGTTCTACTAATAGCCCATGTTGTGCTTCAACAGATTTTAAAATAGCTTCAAAATCCGGCCTTAATATTTCTGGCTTTAGGTCAGTATTATATAGCTTGTGGAAAAACTCAGTAATGTATACTTCAACTGTTTCTTGGTCAAAAAAATAGTTCTGCTGCTCAAATGTAGCTAAAGCAATTTGACTAAGTAAGTCTTCCTTACGCCGTACTGAGAGATTCTTATAGATATAATCTCGTTCATTGAAAATTTTTGCATCCCATTTTTTTAGTAATATTCTCAAGCCCTCTTGATAAAGTTTGGAACGCCTTTTAGGAAAATCTTTTTTCTCTGCATACACTAGACAGAGCAAAGTTAGTAGTAATGGACTAGTTGCCAGTTCTTGAATTCGCTTGTTCTCTTCCAATTTATTGATGAATCGTTTTGCTTCGTTTAGATCACTTAGTCGGAACCAGTTTTCAGCAAAGATTGCAATTTGCTCCTCGTCAAAATCTGCTACTTCTACCTCTGTAAACCTTTCAAAGGTGTATTCTTTGGCAGCTATCCGACAGGTAATGACAAACTGATTAGTATGAAATTGATCGGAAATATCTCTAATTTGCCGTAAGACACGTTTTGTATCTTCCTCGCGGACTTCATCTAAGCCATCTAACAAAAGCAATACCCTACCCTGTCTCAAAAGTGGGTCTGTTCTCAAGCTGGCATCCTGTACTCCACAATTCGCCAATTGCTGAGCAATGTATTTCAACAAATCTGGTTGTTTGGATGTTTCTGCAAAATCCTTAAGCGTGATAAATAAGGGAACTCGATTTGTCAAATACTTCCCTTCAATACATTGCATAGCCAGATACTTCAAAAATGTAGTCTTTCCTGCGCCTGGTTTACCTAACACCATCAGTTTTTGATGCTGCTGTACTGCTTCTATTCCTGGTACTCGCTTCTCTTTAACTCTGTTAAGTCCAAACCGCTCAAAGTCATCTGGATTAGAATTTTGCAACAGTTCAGGAATATCTAATCGTCTGCGTCCGGTGATTTTCTCCAAAATGTTGACATTGGTATAGATACCCCGTTCACCAGTTAACTCTATTGGCTGGGGCATATCTAGCACCCGCATTGTTCCACACTTTTCTTTAATGCTGGGTTTAACCTGTTCGCGGATTTCTTGAACTAGAGCATCAATATCAGAGTCTTGCTCTGAAGTTTGTTTTACTTCAGATTGTCGATTTTCTTGAATTTCTTGCCACTCCAGCCCCAATTTTTTGCATATTTCAACAAATAAGCTGCTATCAACAGGCTTACGGTTAAAAAATTTATTGACTGGTTGACGGGTAACGGATAAAGCGTCCGCTAGCTTTTGCTGTGTTCCAAATTTGTCGATTAAAGCTAACTTTGCAGACTCAATACCTTGATGAGAAGCCTGAAGCGATCGCTTGACCATATTTTGATGAACAACTTTTTACCCATTTTAACGACGTAAAACAAAAGTTCTACTTACCGCGTACATAACTCACACACCCAGAAAGCCTTGTGATTACATAATTTGAGGGATTTTAGAAGGGCGTAAATACACTATTGCTTACTGAGGCGATCGCAATGCTCGAAACATTAATTCCCCTAGTTATCAACAAGTCTGTAGAAATTATCCTGGGGTTACTGCTGGAAAAATTCTGGGCTTGGGTTTTAAAGGATAATAACTACCAACGCCTGAACCAATTTCTGAAAATCCAGATTCTCGTACTCTATCTCGATTGGGTTTTGCTCAAAATGCCTCTACAATATCTACCTGAGTCCGCACCGGAAAATAATTCAGAAATTAGTGGTTAGTATCAAATAGGGAGGACATGACACAGGATAAAGTCTTACTTTAGCGTATCCGCTAAACCTGTGTCTATGGTCTACTCTCTAGGTAGGAAAAGCTGCTGCCTTTGTGTATTTGCTTAATAAAATTAATGCCTGCTGTTTACGATATATCAACTTGCTACTAATTTATTTTTAAAACTTAACCAAACATGATTCAATTAGTGAGTAATTCTTTGCTGAGAAAAAATTAGATAATTTAAAATTATATAAAATTAAAAAATCGATTTAAGCTTTTAGGTAAATAATATTTATTCAAGAGGACTTTAAATATAATTCATATAAGTATAAATAAGATTACAAAAATTCAATTTACCTGTACCTGGTCGCTACATGAACTCACAGAATTCTTGCTCTGACAAAATTTTGGTTGTAGATGATTCTCCAGATAATGTGTTTTTAATCAAAACAATTTTGGAGGAAGAAGGCTACACAGTTAGCACCGCAGAAAATGGTGCTTCGGCTTTAGCTCAACTAGAAGCATCTCCCTGTGATTTGGTATTGTTGGATCTGATGATGCCAGGAATGGATGGTTACGAAGTTACTCGGCGGATTCGTGGTAATGCTGCTATGCAGCAATATATCCCCATACTGCTGATTACCGCTCACGATGCGCCCAATGTCGCTAAAGGATTAGATTTAGGCGCTGATGACTTTATCCGTAAGCCTGTAACGGTGGATGAATTGCTAGCACGGGTGCGATCGCTCTTACGCTTAAAACATAGTATCGATGAACGCGATGAAATAGCACGCCAGCGCGAAGATTTTGTCTCCCGCCTCACCCACGACTTACGCACCCCCTTAGTAGCAGCCGATCGCGTCCTCATATTATTTCAAGAAGGTGCTTTAGGAGCCTTGTCTCCGCAAATGGAGGAAGTAATCACCATCATGGCGCGCAGCAACGCCAATCTGCTTTCGATGGTTAATACTCTATTGGAAGTTTACCGCTTTGAAGCTGGGCGCAAAACCTTGGCGTTTTTACCAGTGAATATCAGCCAGTTATTGGAGGAAGTAGTGGGAGAATTAACACCCTTAGCTCAAGCAAAAGCATTAGCAATTAATTTGGCAGTTGCTGAAGAGTTAACCACTAACACAATCATGGGCGATCGCTTGGAATTACATCGTCTATTTACTAACCTCATCGGTAATGCCATTAAATTTACCGCTTCTGGCTCCGTAAATATTCGTCTTAGTTCAACAACTGAAAGCAATCAAAACTTTGATGTCGATGCTGCGGAAAATTCAACAATTAGTGGCTACCTAGTTGTTGAGGTAGAAGACACAGGTCACGGTATTTCTGCTGAAGACCAAGCCAGTTTATTTGAACGATTTCGCCAAGGAAGTCACAAGACTTCTGGTAGTGGATTAGGACTGTACCTTTCGCGGCGAATTGTTGAAGCTCATCAAGGTAATATTTTAGTGAAATCTGAATTGGGTAAAGGTAGTTTATTCATTGTTACGCTACCCATAAAAATGTGAGTTAAAGGTCAAGCTTTGGAGAGACGCGATTAATCGCGTCTATAATCAATGGTCAAAGGTCAAAATTTAACAAATATGATTGGTGAATCATCAATAACTGCGGCTGATATTATTCGGAAACAGCGCGAGTTTTTTCAAACTGGTAAAACCAAAGATGTTGCTTTTCGGATTGCACAACTAAAAATTTTGAAGCAAGCAATTCTGGAGAATGAAAAAGCAATTGTACAAGCATTAAAAGCTGATTTACATAAACCAGAATTTGAAACTTACGCCACAGAAATTTTCGTCCTTAAAGAAATTGATTATGCAATTAAAAATATTAAGAATTGGATAAAGCCGCAAAAAGCCGCAGTTCCTATTGAATTCTTGCAATACTCAGCCAAGATTTATCCAGAGCCGTTAGGAGTTGTTTTAATTATCGGCCCTTGGAACTATCCATTTAACTTAATTACCTCACCCTTAGTAGGTGCGATCGCATCTGGTAATTGTACAATTCTCAAACCTTCAGAACTGGCACCTCATACCTCTAGCCTACTGGCTGAGATGATTGCTAAATACTTTGACCCAGCATATATTGCACTGGTAGAAGGTGGTGTAGAAACCAGCCAAAATCTGCTAGCAGAAAAATTTGACCACATATTTTTTACTGGTGGTACAAGTGTAGGCAAAATAGTCATGGAAGCTGCTGCAAAACACCTCACACCCGTTACTTTAGAATTAGGTGGGAAAAGCCCTTGTATTGTAGATACTGAAATTAATTTAGAACAAACGGCAAGGCGAATTACTTGGGGAAAATTCATTAATGCTGGACAAACTTGTATCGCTCCTGACTATCTTTTAGTTGATAAAAAAATTAAAACTGCTTTAGTAGATAGCCTAAAAAGCTGTATCAAAGAATTTTATGGAGATAACCCTGCTAAAAGTCCAGATTTTGCCCGAATTATCTCTCAAAAACACTTTGATAGATTAGCAAATCTCCTCAAAAATGGTGAAGTAATTATTGGTGGAGAAATCAATTCAGAAGAACTTTATATTGCTCCCACACTGCTGGATAACGTCTCTTTAGAAGATGCAGTGATGCAGGAAGAAATTTTTGGGCCCATTTTGCCCATCATTGAATATAGCGACGTTAAAGACGCGATCGCCTTAATTAACTCTCGACCAAAACCCTTAGCTTTATACTTATTTACCCAAAATAAAAGCCTGCAAAAGCGCATTTTGCAGGAAACTTCATCCGGTGGAGTTTGTCTCAACGATACAGTACTGCAATGTGGTGTTTCTTCTTTACCCTTTGGTGGTGTTGGTGATAGTGGTATTGGTAGCTATCACGGTAAAGCCAGTTTTGACACCTTTTCTCACCGTAAAAGTGTTTTGCAAAACTCCTTTTTATTAGATATAAATTGGCGTTACGCCCCCTATCAAGGAAAATTAGCTTTCCTCAAACGGCTTCTTGGTTACTAAATAATTCACCAAATTCTCAATTTCTAGAGCACGTTATTCGCAAACTCATACTTAATGACAAATGACAAATGACGAATTAGTAACTATAACGCTCTTCCGCCCAAGGTTCACCACGGCGATGGTAACCATTACGCTCCCAAAAACCCAGTTCTTCACGACTGAGAAACTCTAAACCATTAATCCATTTAGCACTTTTCCAAGCATAAAGATGGGGAACAACTAACCGCAGAGGCCCACCATGTTCTGCTGGTAAAGGTTCACCAAATAGCTTAAAAGCAAAGAAATTTTCTTCACGCAGAAAATCTTCCATTGGGATATTAGTAGTGTAACCACCATAGCAATGTTCCATCACATGAACTGCTTGGGGATCTACCTCTATTAAACTCATAAAATCTGTAACTTTAATCCCAGTCCACTTAACATCGAGTTTAGACCAGCGAGTTACACAGTGAAAATCTGCCGTGAATTCAGATTGAGGTAAAGCCATAAAATCTGCCCATGTAAAAGTGGCAGGTTTTGCTAAACCCCAAACTTTAAATTCCCATTCTTCTGTATTTATTTGCGGTGTTGCACCATAAGTTAAAACAGGGAACCCCTTAGCGAGATATTGGCCAGGAGGTACCCGTTCGTTTTCTTGTTGCTCTGGTTTCTGAAAAAATTTTCCTAACATACTCGTAGAAAAATGAATTTTTCAAGATAATTTAGTACTCTTGAGATGATTGTCTAAGGATTTGAGCATCTGCGCTACCCTCAAAAGGAGGCAAAATACTAATCGCGCTGAATACTAAAAATCCAGAAACTACAGATAACTTACTTTTTATAAATTCTTTAAGCATCAGTCATAGGCAATAGTTAATTGAGCTTATCCAATTAACTATAACTATGCATAATGCCGAAAAGCAGCGAAAAAGCGCTCATTTAATAGCGCTGTTCGTGCTTTTCTTAACTAAGGAATTTATTCTTCTTCTGCTTCCTCTTCTTCAGCACTTGGATAAACAAATGTAGAGCGTCCAGTCAAAATTGACTTGCCCATTGAAAGAGCTTTTTGAGCTTCAACAGCAGCTTTATGTCTCCAGGTAGCGCGGCGTTTATCTCTCTTAGATTTAGATGTTTTCTTCTTAGGAACAGCCATGATAGCGGATATCGCAATTCTTGACAACCTTTTTATTCTAAGCCATCCACTGACACTGGCAACAATAGGTTATTAAAGAATTGGGCATGGGGCATTGGGCATTGGGCATAGATAATTGGTAATTGGAATTTTTCCCCTTGTCTCCCTGCCCCCTGCCCCCTGCCTTTTCCCAGTCCCTTAATTACTAGCAGGGGGAGTTGTAGGATTTTCTGTAACAGGTGGAGGTGGAGGTGGAATTGTGGGATTTTCTGTAGCAGGTGGGGCTGCAAGATTTTGCAGAGCAGGTACAGTTGTGAGATTTTGTTCAAAAAACAATAGCGATCGCGCAGTTTTAAAATAAGTTGCCCACCGTTGGGTATCGGGACGATTCCGCCATTGGGGACGACTCACGTCTAAAGCTAAAACTGGAGCGATCGCTCCTTGGCTTTGTACGGATATAATTACTGAAACATCTGTAACTAGAATATCTTGATCGAAGCTTCTCTGGGCTGCTGCTCTCGCTGCCGCTTCTGCCCTTCTCAGTACAGTTTCGTAGGTTTCTTCCGGTAGCCGATCAATTGCTAGATCAACTCTAGCGGTGTAAGCTCTAACAATCTGCGGGGCGATCGCTTCACAGATAAACCACACAGGAACAGCAGTTAAGAGCAAAAATATTAATGGAACTATCCGGATTTTTGTGCCAATCTGGCTAATAACTGAAAAGGAAATGATCGATGATGGTTGATGAGCAACACTTCTACTCATGACCTGGTAACTCCTTACTACATTATTTGTAATTTAAATTGAGTGAAAGTATTTTCCGAGTAATTTATGTAATAAAAATTACATACAATTTTGGGTTCGAGAGAAATCTCCTAAACTATAAGACATAGGTTAACTTTGTTTTTTAGGCAAAGCCAACCGCAATTTTAAGCAAACAACTATCACTAAAGAGGGGATGGCAAATTACTGGGCGATCGCTATTGGAATTAATCAATATCATCTATTTCAACCTTTAGATTGCGCCAAAGCAGATGCTGAGGCACTTAAGGATTTATTGGTGACACAGGCAGGGTTCATACCGCAGAACTGCCTGCTGATGACAGACACTTCACCGCCGTTTAAAGATAAATCTACCTATCCCACTAGAGAAAATATCCTGCTGTTATTGGAGGATTTAGCCGCATCATATTGGCAACCACAAGACAATGTGTGGTTATTCTTTAGCGGTTACGGCATCAACTACAAAGGTCAAGATTACTTAATGCCAGTGGAAGGGAACCCTGATCTTGTACAGGAGACTGGCATAGAATTGCGATCGCTGATGCAAAGTCTGCAACTTACTAACTTGAATGTATTGTTACTACTGGATATTAATCGTGCTTTTGGTACTCAAGCCGATGCTCCCGTAGGGCAAGAAACTATAGAACTAGCTCAAGAACTACAACTGGCAACAATTCTGTCTTGCCAACCAGAGCAATTTTCCCATGAAAGCACTGAACTAGGTCACGGATTTTTTACTGCAGCTTTGTTAGAAGCTTTGCGTTCTGGTCGTGGTAGTAACTTGATGGATTTAGAACGCTACTTAAGCCTTCTCACGCCACAATTATGTCAACATTATTGGCGACCTACGCAAAACCCAATCGCTGTAGTTCCATCTCAGCAGCAGGTTATTTTACCTCCACCGCAACGTCCGACTATACCAACTAAAACCGAAGTTAACTCCGTGATTTTTCCCGAAGAATCCTTCGTTGTCGCACGTGCAGCACCTTCTCTGGAAGCCAATTCTCCCAAAACTTCAGAAAATTTAGAAAAAACGGGTATAAACCGACCAGTCCAAGGAGTGGAAACTACTGTCAGCCCAAGATCCAAGCCGGGAAAATCTGCCCAGTTGACGGTAGGAAATGAAAACTTTCCCGCTCAACCAGTCTCAGGTTCAGCTAGTAAATTCACCTCTCAAGCGCTTCTTCACCCAGAGGAGAAGTTTAAACAACTACCGCCACCTTCCCCAGAAGAAAGTGGTAGGGAAAGGTTTATTCCTGATGCTTCCCCAGGTTACATTTCTCAAGCGCCTGTAACTCAGCCAAATACACCATTTTGGAAACAGTTGTTGTGGTGGCTGGGCGGTAGCTTATTAATAGTTGGTTTAGTTGCAGTCGTTTTTCTCCGCAATCAATCAAAATTTGGCATTACCGAAGTATTTAGGACATCAACTAATACAGCTACTAATCAGCCACAAGACCTCAATACTTTACCAAGTAATCGTCCTATCTCAACGGCCGCTTCTCCAACTCCCGAACCAAAACCATCAAACCCGCCACCAGTAGTTAATCCTGAGTCACAAACACGGAGTCAAGCAGTCTTAGATCTGGCGAAAATGTCCCTGAGAGAAACTCAGGCTAGCGATCTAAGTTTGGCGATCGCCACGGCGCGCAAAATTCAACCAGGCGAACCGCTTTACGAACAAGCTCAGGAAGATATTAAAATCTGGAGTCGCATGATTTTAGATTTGGCAGAAGGTCGCGCCCAACAAAAACAGTATGCCAGTGCCGTAGCTGCCGCACAATTAATTACTAAAGACGAACCTCTGTATCCTAAAGCACAAGCTCTGATTAACCAATGGCGACTAGAAGCCAAGCAGTATGTCAGTAATAAAACTCTTTTAGATGCGGCTAATGCCTTAATTAAGCCAGGACAAGCATCTACCTATAATCGGGCAATCGAAGTTGCGAAAAAAGTCCCGCCAGGACAGCCAGGCTTCGATGTCGCTCAAAAATCAATTAATAAATGGAGCGAAAAGATTTTGGACGTAGCGAAAAATCGTGCAGTCCAAGGCGAACTCAATGCAGCAATTGAAACAGCGGCATTAGTGCCAGAAATGACATCTGCCTATGAAGATGCTCAAGAAGCTATCCAAAAATGGCAGGTAAGAAGAATCAAAAATTAGTCAAGAGTTGCACAGACGCGATTAATCGCGTCTGTACTCAAAAGTTAAGATTCTGGACTCTTTTGTTTGGGGGAAAGGTTAAAAGGCGAAAGGGTAAGGTTTTTTCTCCTTACCCTTTCCCTTTAACCAAGCAATAATGGTTCAAAATTGAGAAATGATCGCTTACGTTTAATGTGAATTCAGTCTTAAAAGCCTTTAATTTCTTCGATAGTCACAAAACCATAACTTTGAGATAGTCTAGAAACCCTGATTAACTAAGCGGCGCTTGTCATTCACATAAGGCGTAACTTGGAATTTAACAGTACTGAGACACGTCCTCTCCACATTCATCAGCTAGATAGCATAGCGCCCGGAAACGTAAGCTTACGACTTCTTCATACAAAGGATTCAGCTTACACATTGGCGGAATGTGAAATAAGGTTTTGCCAAATAACTTGACATCACGCTCAAAAGGACACTGGGAAGGAATTATTTGACACAAGCGGTGCGCTAATTTGCGATCGCGGACTTGTATTCTGTCTACTGTTTGTTTTAGGGGCTGGAAAATATCAAATTTAGACTTAGCAGCAGAACTGTGTGGCTGGGTTACATCAGTATCGTTAGCTTCTGCTGGATTTATTGATACCCAGCTTGCGAAAAAAATTCTTTTTGTGGTATTATCGAATACCTTCATGGTTTACTCCTCTATTTAAGTGAGGGTATTCACCTTAACGATGAACATATACATAGTGGCTACGACCATTCCCGGAAAATTCTTATCCTGACTTTGATGCAATCTGATGTTATCCGTAGCCACTTTAGTCAGAACATATTTATGACTACGTCAAGTTAAGCGCAATTTCCCTAGAATCGGAAGTGTAATATTCCGATCTTGTTCATAACTTGACACAGTTTAAATTCTAATGAAGACATCTATCTTCGGGTAGGCTTTTGTGTAATCTTTACAAATATTATTATAGAATATTTTCGGCCGTATTTTTAGCTAGTCAAAATATTAGCAGATCAATTCTATACATAAGAGACTCGCTTAGCTGGGATAAAGTTCCGTTTGAGGCATAGAGTAATGGGTAATGGGTAATGGGTAATGGGTAATGGGTAATGGGTAATGGGTAATTGGTAATTGGTAATTGGTAATTGGTAATTGGTAATTGGTAATTGGTAATTGGTCTTTGTTATTTCTCTCTATCCCTCTCATCTCCCTTATCCCCCTCATCTCCCTTATCCCCCTCATCTCCCTCATCTCCCCTTGACTGCTGTATTGTTATAAGACATGACTGCTCATAGATAAAGCGAGTGAATGTCCTGCAATTTGCAATCTATAGCTTATTAGGGCTGACTTACCTGGGGTTAGCATTGGGCTACATTCCTGGTTTACGCATGAACCGTGCCACTATTGCCTTCGTGGGATCAGCTTTTTTAATTGCCTTGGGTGCTATAAATTTACAAGAGGCTTGGCAGGCAATTGATGCTAACACCATCATATTTTTACTGAGCATGATGGTGCTAAATGCTAACTTAGAATACTCAGGTTTTTTTAGGCGATCGCTCTCCCTGCTTTTGAGCGTAACCCGCAGTCCTCTTGGCTTGTTAATTGCCTTAACCTTTGCTAGTGGTATTCTCTCTGCTGTATTTCTTAACGACACAATAGCGCTAATTTTTACACCGCTAACATTGAGCTTAACTCAAGCATTGAGTTTAAATCCCATACCTTATTTATTAGCGATCGCAGGTGCAACTAATATAGGTTCTGTTTGCACTCTCAGCGGTAACCCCCAAAATATTCTAATTGGTTCTTTTTCTGGTATTCCCTACCTAGATTTTCTGCACGCACTGGCTCCCGTAGCCTTAATTGGTTTAGCAATTCAAGTAGGATTGTTATGGCTACTTTATCCTGATGTTCGTTCCACCCAACCTTGTCAGGAATTAAGTAGTAGCAATAAAAATCGTATTTTTAAACCTTTATTTAATAAAACTTTAGTCATCACTACAGGCTTACTTATTGCTTTTGCTATAGGTTTACCTTTAGCCGAATCTGCTTTAGTTGCTGCTAGTTTATTGTTGATTACGCGGCGAATTAAACCACAGCGCATTTTACAAAAGATAGATTGGAATTTACTAGTGATGTTTTCAGGATTATTTATTCTGACGCGTGTCACACAAAAGTTAAATTTATTGCAGCCATTTACTCATGCACTCAACACTTCTGCCAGTTTTTTGAGTGTAACCGTTATATTATCTAATCTGATTTCCAATGTTCCGGCTGTACTTTTATTACATCCTCTAATTCCCAAAGATGATACCCACTATTGGCTATTACTAGCCGCCGGCTCTACATTAGCAGGTAATCTTACTTTATTTGGTTCAGTTGCTAACTTAATAGTTGTTGAAGCTGCTACAAATTTAGGCTACAAGTTAACATTTCTTGAGCATTTACGCTTTGGCGTACCACTAACATTATTTACTTTAGTGCTTGCTTATTTATGGATTCACTAAAATACTATATAGTCATGCCAAAACGCAAAGACACCTAGAAAGGACTTTGCGTTTTTGCGCCTACCCTGCGGTAACGACTAACGTCGAATGCGTGAGGTTTTTTTCTAAATACCTTACGATGCTACCTGAGCAGCAGTCCTAGTCCGCCGTCTTCTCCCATCGGCGACTTTTACAGGTGGCTCATCAGGAATCTGCATCAACAATGTCACAGTTGGTTGACATTGCAATTCCCGACGGATGGAACGTTGTAGCTCTCTTTCCAGAGTTCCTTGCAATCCACCCCAATCTACTTCAGTTTGCTCGCCTTCACTGGGTTGGACAAATTCTGACCAACGAACGCTTAATATTTCTTCAATGCGCTGTTGTACCCATTTTTGCAACAGCGATCGCTCTATACTTGTGACTACACCCCGCAGGTGGATTTCTGGTTTAGCCAGTAATTTGCCACTCCAATCGATGGCAGCGGCGATTGTAACAATTCCTTCAGAAGCCATGCGTTGGCGTTCTTGTAAGACTTTAGCGCTAACCATTCCAGAACTAGTAGTATCCACCAGTTCAATACCCGATGGCACTTTTCCAGAGACGCTGATCGAGTCTTCTGTTAACTCCACGATATCGCCATTCTGAATAATAATCATGTTTTCTGCAGGAATGCCCATACTCTGCGCTGTTTGGGCGTGCTTCACCAACATCCGATGTTCACCGTGGAAGGGTACGAAAAACTTCGGTTTAGTTAAAGCAATCATCAGTTTTTGGTCTTCTTGACAACCGTGACCTGAGACGTGTATTCCTTTGTCTCGACCATAGACAACATTTGCTCCTTGGAGCATCAATTTATCTATAGTATTCACAACTGCGATCGTGTTTCCAGGAATCGGGTTAGCGGAGAAAACTACTGTATCGCCTTCGCGAATTTTAATGTGGGGGTGTTCTTTGTTGGCAATACGAGTCATGGCTGCCATTGTCTCACCCTGCGAGCCAGTAGTCAGAATTAATACTTTATCATCTGGCAAACCACGGACAGAGTGCAACGGTTGCAATAGATTATCTGGACACTTGATGTAACCTAAATTGCGTGCGTGGGCAATTAGATTCAACATTGAACGCCCGACAACTGTGACTGTGCGGTTGTGCTTCTGTGCTAGATCCAAAATCATATTGATGCGATGGACGCTAGAAGCAAAAGTCGTGACAAACAGTCGCCCTGTAGCTTGTGAAAATACGCGGTCAAGATTGGGATATACAGAACGTTCCGAAGGTGTAAATCCTGGCACTTCTGAGTTAGTGGAATCGCTTAACAAACACAGTACGCCTTTTTCGCCATGTTCTGCTAACCGTTGTAAGTCAAATTTTTCACCATCCACTGGGGTATGGTCGATTTTAAAATCTCCTGTATGGATGACTATACCAATGGGTGTATGCAGGGCAACTGTAAAGCTATCAGCAATGGAGTGGGTATTGCGAATGTACTCTACAAAGAAAGATTTGCCAATTCTGACGACATCTCGGGGTAAAACGGATCTTAATTCTGTGCGATCGCGTACTCCAGCTTCTTCTAATTTACCCTCTAGCATGGCCATTGCTAATCTCGGGCCATAAATCACAGGTATTTCAAACTGTTTGAGGTGAAACGCAATCCCACCAATATGGTCTTCATGACCGTGGGTGACGATCATCCCTTTAATTTTATGGCGATTTTCCCGTAGATAGGTCATATCTGGCAGGACAATATTTACACCATGCATTGCCTCTGTGGGAAAGGCTAAACCTGCATCTAAAAGGACAATTTCATCGTCATATTCAAAAACACAGGTATTTTTACCAATTTCATGTAAACCGCCCAAAGGAATAATTTTTAGGGCGGAGTCAACTTCGTTTTTAGCCATTTGCTCCTGAGATTGTTGTTTGTGGTTAATTTAAGTTAAAAAGTTAGCTTTTTGTATCAAAGACAACATTATTAGCTGTCTTATAAAGTCATCTGAAAGCAGCTGAGTTAAAGTCAGAATTTTCTATTGTCTGTTCAATAAAATGGATTTTACGCTGAAGGATTAATACTATAGCGATTCAGCCGTAGCACAGGTGTTGTTAAGTGCAACCTGGTAAAAAATATGTATTGTTTTTGCATTATATGTATTTTTAGATACTAACAACTTGCTAGCGCTCAGCAAGTTGCTAACTAGACTAAACTAAGTTCTTTGAGAACCACCTCTAACTTGTGACTTACTTCTGGTTCAGCTTCAGATAACGGCGGACGGGTTGAACCTACCTCCCAACCTAGAAGTTTTAATGCTTTTTTAACTGGAATAGGATTTGTCGTTAAAAATAGAGCTTTAAACAGGGGAAAAAGTTGAAGATGAATATCTGTCGCAATTTGAATTTTACCTAAATCAAAAGCTTGAATCATCTGCTGTAGTTGGTTTCCTACCAGATGAGAAGCAACACTCACCACACCCTTTGCTCCGATCGCTAACAAAGGCAGGGTTAAAGAATCATCTCCAGCGTAAATCTGAAATTCTTTTGGTGTCAAGCGGCGAATTTCACTCGCCTGGTCTAAATTTCCACTAGCTTCTTTTATGCCAACAATATTATCAATCTCCGCTAACCGGGCAACTGTTTCAGAACTAAGATTTTGACCGGTACGACCAGGAATGTTGTATAACAACACAGGTAGGTCGGGACAGGCTTGCGCTACCGCCTGAAAGTGCTGGTAAAGACCTGCTTGGGGCGGTTTATTGTAATAAGGGACAACTTGTAAAGACCCATGTACTCCTATTTTAGCTGCCTTTTGGGTGGCGGCGATCGCTTCTTTGGTGGAGTTAGATCCACATCCCGCTATCACCTTGGCTTTTCCTGCTACAGCCTGCAACACCTCAACAAACAACTGGTATTCCTCGTCCCAACTAAGGGTAGGGGATTCCCCGGTTGTACCACATACCACCAATGTATCTGTACCGTTGTTAGCTAGATGTGCTGCTAGTTCTGCCGCTACATCATAGTTGACACTGCCGTCTTCTTTAAACGGCGTAATCATAGCGGTTAAAACTCTGCCAAAATCTCCCACCCTCTTTTCACTCCTGATTACCCTTTTTTGTTTTTGTAGCTTGGTGGTTTTATATTTTAATAACCTATCTGCAAATTGCTTGCAAGAGCTATTTATCAGTTATGTTTTTGTCGTTCGCTAATGACTAATAGCTAATGGTTTTAATAGATTTTTTTCTACTAATAACTCAGCAATTTGTACTGCATTTAAAGCTGCTCCTTTACGGATTTGGTCACCACATAACCATAGTTCCAAGCCGCAAGGATGTGAAATGTCTTGACGAATTCTGCCTACTAAAACTTCATCTCGACCAGTAGCTTCAATTGGCATTGGAAAATGGTTTGCCCGCCAATCTTCAATCAATTTTACTCCAGGAGAGCGACTGATGATTTCCCTAGCTTCCTCTGGACTAAAAGGCACCTCGAACTCTATATTAACTGCTTCCGAGTGGGCACGTAGTACGGGAACCCGCACACAAGTGGCGGTAATCCTGATTTGTTGTGTACCAAAAATTTTGCGAGTTTCATTGACCATTTTCATTTCTTCCTCGCAGTATCCTTGATCGTTTAATGGGGAATTGTGCGGAAATAAATTAAATGCCAATGGATAAGGTAATACTTCGGCAACTGCTGGTTTCCCTGATAAAATCGCGTTGGCTTGGGTTTGAACTTCTGCCATTGCTTTGGCACCTGCACCACTTGCAGATTGGTAGGTTGCAACTACCAGTCGTTTTATTGGTCTGACCTGATGTAAAGGCCACAATGCTACTGCCAGCAATATTGTTGTGCAGTTAGGATTAGCAATAATTCCTCGATGATGAGCCGCAGCTTGGGGATTTACTTCTGGTACTACCAAAGGCACTTCCTCTTTCATGCGAAAAGCACTGGAGTTATCAATTACTACTGCGCCTTTCTCGACTGCTTTAGCTGCCCAAGTTTTAGATGTCGAACCACCTGCACTTGCCAGTACTATATCTATCCCATCAAAGGCGCGATCGCTGACTGCCTCTATTGGTAAATTTTCTCCTTTAAAGGACAGCGTCCGCCCCACACTTCTTTCTGAAGCCAACAACTTTAAATTAGCTAACGGAAAATTCCGGCTTGCTAGTAATTCCAACAACTCTGTGCCTACAGCACCAGTTGCGCCCAAAATAGCTACATTATAGGATTTAGACAACCTAACTTCCTCCTTTAAGAGGTTATATAAGATTTATTCAACCGATACAAAACTTGTTCTGTGTTTAAATGACAACCGTCTACTTAACATTTAAATAAAATTTTCTTTACTGACAAATTTATTCTTTTGTTTTACTTTATTACATTATTAATTTTTTTGATTGCTATTAATTAAGTAATATCCTACTTTCCTTTGATTTTCTGACATTCATATTTCGTTAGCTTTATTTAAAGTATATATTATACAACTAATTTATCAGCAGCGAAAGAATTTAAATACCTGTACTCAGCCATGATTGAAGTTTAATAGTTTTCCAGTTCAGTAAATAATTTTGCTTATTTATCTGGGCTGTACAGATTATGGATGTACTATGATCCAAGTGCAAGAAAACCACAAACGACTACAAACTGAGTTATGCGGCAATGCATTCAGTCCTAATCAATCCGACCTGGAAATCAAATTCTACTTGAAAACCAGGATATCACGGTGTTAGCCCCCTGAATCATAAATCCACTTCCTTGCCTAGATCCAGAGTGCCAAACCCCTAATATGAAAGCATGAAGGAAGTGTTTGATTAGTTAACACAGATGGCGACGGAGTAATAACTACTCATTGTCATCGATTTTAGATGTACAAAGAGTAAACTTATTGCGCTAAAGTGTTCAGGATTTTGCCATTAGCAGTAAACTGGATCTCTGCTGCCAGGCACTTATCCATTTTTGGATTCTCATGATGCCTTGTGGGCATTTGCCATTCCAGCTAAGAGACATCCACTTACAGAAGCGAACCATCGCATCTTGTCTGTACTCGGAGTCACCAATACCAGAAAACAGAGACGAAGCATGAAAGTCACCCAGGAAAAACTTCCCGCCAGCCAAATTGGACTAGAAATAGAGATTACGCCAGAGATTACCAAACAAACTTACGAACAGGTAATTAAAAACCTAGCTAGTACTGCCAATATTCCTGGGTTTCGCAAAGGCAAAGTGCCTCGGCAGATATTACTACAGCGCCTTGGTACTACTCGCATTAAGGCAGCAGCCCTGGAAGAACTCATACAAGATGGCATAGAAAAAGCTGTTAAACAAGAAGAAATTCCGGCGATTGGGCAACCACAGTTGCGATCATCGTTTGATGAATTGATTAATAATTATGAACCAGGTAAACCGCTGACCTTTTCTGCGGCTGTCGATGTGGAACCGGAAATTCAAATAGCACAGTACACAGGATTACAAGCGAAAGCCGAAGAAATCAAGTACGAGCCAGCGCGCGTTGATGAAGCGCTAGATAAGGAACGTCAACAAATGGGAACATTGATTCCTGTAGAAGGACGTGCTGCCCAAATTGGCGATGTCGCAGTTGTTGATTTTAAGGGTGTAATAGCGAAAGCTGAGGGTGAAGACGAATCAGCAGAACCTACCCCAATTCCTGGAGGAGAAGCGACTGATTTCCAAGTCGAATTATACGAAGATAAATTTATTCCAGGATTTATATCGGGTATAGTGGGCATGAATCCTGGAGAAACCAAGGAAATTTCGGCCCAGTTCCCAGATCCTTATGCTAATGAAGAGTTAGCAGGCAAACCAGCTGTATTTACAGTCACGCTCAATGAACTCAAGGAAAAAGAACTACCTGAGTTAGATGACGATTTTGCCCAAGAAGTCAGCGATTTTGAAACTTTAGCAGAATTGCGATCTTCTTTAGAAGAGCGTTATCAAAAAGAAGCAGAACAGCAAACCAAAACCAACAAGCAAGAAGCCTTGTTAGCAGAACTGCTCAAGCATGTAGAAATTGATCTACCAGCTACATTAATCGAGCAGGAAGTTGATGCGATGCTGACACAAACAGCAATCCGGTTATCGCAGCAAGGGCTGGATGTCAGAAAGTTATTTACCCAAGATATTATTCCGCAATTACGGGCGCGATCGCGTGATGAGGCCATTGAACGCCTCAAACGCTCCCTCGCTTTACGGGAAGTGAGTAAACGCGAATCCATCCAGGTGACAGAAGATGAAATTAAAGCTAGAGTCACAGAGTTGTTGCAGGAATATCCAGAAGAAGATGTAGACGCAGACAGACTGCGCTCAGTTGTGGAAAATGAACTCACAACCGAAAAAATCATCGATTGGCTGCTAGCAAACTCATCAGTGGAACTCGTCCCCGAAGGCTCTTTAAGTACCCCAGCCGAAGAAGAAGCCACACCAGCCGAGCCTGAAGCAGAATCTGCCACAGTGGAAGTTGTAGCAGAAACTGTTGAAGGAGAATAAGGGACTGGGGATTGGGGACTGGGGACTAGGGAGATGAGGGAAATAACCAAAACCCATTACTAATTACCTGTAACCAATGCCCCATCCCAATTTCCCGCTAAAATGGTTAACAAATGTTAAAGAAATTACTAACTACATCTGCTACTATCTTGGCGGGATACTCGGTTACACGAGAAAAATTTAGATGAGGCATAATGGTTAACACATAGCTCAAATAAAAATCTAAATTAGTTAAAGAAGCAGTCTATGCTGCTTTGAACTTGTCCCACTTACTTGTCAAATGTTTTTTTATGCTTGTATCGCAGTCGGGAAATTACCCAATCAGCAGCTTAAGCCAGATGAATATTAGCTCCCACCTCAACGGCATCAGCAACATTGTGCCGATGGTGGTAGAACAATCTGGTATGGGAGAAAGGGCATTTGACATCTACTCCCGCCTACTGCGAGAGCGGATTATCTTTTTGGGAACACCCATAGACGATGCCGTTGCCAATTCCATAGTCGCCCAACTATTATTCTTGGATGCCGAAGACTCAGAAAAGGACATTCAACTGTACATTAACTCTCCTGGCGGCTCGGTCTACGCAGGGATGGCAATCTATGATACAATACAGCAAATTCGTCCCAATGTAGTTACCATCTGTTTTGGACTAGCCGCAAGCATGGGGGCATTCTTGTTAACAGCAGGGACTGCGGGAAAACGTATGTCTCTACCCGATTCCCGAATCATGATTCACCAACCACTTGGTGGTGCTCAAGGGCAGGCTATTGACATAGAAATTCAAGCTAGAGAAATTCTTTACATTAAGGGTAAGTTGAATCAGTTAATGTCCCAGCATACTGGTCAACCCTTAGAAAGAATTGAGGCAGATACGGAACGCGACTTTTTCATGTCGGCAGAAGAGGCGAAGAACTACGGTTTAATTGACCAAGTCATTTCTCGGCAAAATCTTCCCACACCAGGGGAAAACGTCACCATTCTGAAATAAGAGGCTGGTATGTCTAAGTACGACTCCCATTTAAAATGTTCGTTTTGTGGCAAGTCTCAAGAGCAGGTGCGTAAATTAATCGCAGGGCCGGGAGTCTACATCTGCGATGAATGCGTTGACTTGTGTAATGAAATCCTCGATGAGGAGTTACTCGACACAAATGGTGCGGCAGCTTCCCAACCAACACCAAAGTCGGAACCACCTCAGAAACGCCGCACCCGCTCTTCCAGTCTTTCGTTTAACCAAATACCCAAACCTAGAGAGATTAAAAAGTATCTAGACGAACACGTCATTGGTCAAGACGAAGCTAAAAAAGTACTGTCAGTAGCGGTCTACAATCACTATAAGCGGCTGGCCATAGTTCAGTCTAAAGCCAGTGGTAAAGGTGGCGGTGAAGATGCCGTAGAACTGCAAAAATCAAACATTCTGCTAATTGGCCCTACTGGTTGCGGCAAAACTCTCTTAGCGCAAACCCTGGCGAAAATTCTGGATGTCCCCTTTGCCGTAGCTGATGCCACAACGCTGACAGAAGCTGGGTATGTGGGCGAAGATGTGGAAAATATCTTGCTGCGGCTGTTGCAAGTAGCAGATTTGGATGTGGAGGAAGCGCAACGCGGAATTATCTACATCGATGAAATTGACAAAATTGCTCGTAAGAGTGAGAACCCCTCAATTACACGCGATGTGTCTGGTGAAGGCGTACAGCAAGCTTTGCTGAAAATGTTAGAAGGAACGATCGCTAACGTACCACCCCAAGGCGGACGGAAGCATCCTTATCAAGATTGTATCCAAATTGATACCAGCAATATCCTATTTATTTGTGGTGGAGCCTTCGTTGGTTTAGAAAAGGTTGTGGATCAACGAGTCGGTAAAAAATCCATCGGCTTTGTGCAACCTGGTGAAGGACAATCGAAGGAAAAACGAGCAGCAGATACCCTACGCTACCTAGAACCAGATGATTTGGTGAAATTTGGCATGATTCCCGAATTCATCGGACGGATACCGATGGTAGCCGTAGTAGATCCGCTAGATGAAGAAGCTTTAATGGCGATTCTTACCCAACCACGCAGTGCCCTTGTGAAGCAGTACCAAAAACTGCTGAAGATGGATAACGTCCAATTAGACTTTAAACCAGAAGCCTTGCGAGCGATCGCTCAAGAAGCCTACCGCCGCAAAACTGGAGCCAGAGCATTACGGGGTATTGTGGAAGAACTAATGTTGGATGTGATGTATGAGTTACCATCCCGTAAAGATGTAACTCGCTGTACAGTCACCCGGGAAATGGTTGAGAAGCGTTCCACTGCTGAACTCTTAGTACATCCCTCTTCCCTTCCCAAGCCAGAATCAGCATAAATAAGGATGAAGGATGAAGGATGAAACGTAAAATTTCATCCTTTACACTTTACACTTTACACTTTCTGCAGATGCCTTACATTAATGTTCGTGGTATTGAGCATTACTACGAGTGGGTAAAAAAACCATCAGATTCCTTCGCTAAACCAGTGATGGTTTTCATGCACGGCTGGGCTGGCTCGGCTAGGTATTGGCAAAGTACTGCTAATGCTTTATCAGAAAAATTTGATTGTTTGCTTTACGATTTACGCGGCTTTGGGCGTTCTGGCGGTAAACCAACCATAGCCGAGGCGAGTGAATCGGTTGCTGAATCCCAATCTCCAGAAGCCGCAGCAGCAGCAATTAAAGAATTAACTTATGAATTAGAAGAATACGCTGATGACTTAGCAGCACTGCTAGATAAATTGCAGCTGCAGCGTGTCTATATCAATGCTCACTCAATGGGCGCATCCATTGCAGTTTTGTTTTTTAACCGCTATCCTCAAAAAGTCGAACGGGGAATTTTGACTTGTAGCGGCGTTTTTGAGTACGACGAAAAAGCCTTTGCTGCTTTTCATAAATTTGGTGGTTACGTAGTCAAATTCCGTCCCAAGTGGTTAAATAAAATACCATTTGTTGACCAGATGTTTATGGCGAGATTTCTGCATCGCCCCATTCCCAAAGCTGAACGTCAAGCTTTTTTACAAGATTTTCTGGAAGCTGATTATGATGCTGCTATAGGAACCATTTTTACTTCCGTGAGTAAAGCACAATCGGAAGTTATGCCACAAGAATTTGCCAAGCTAACAGTGCCAACACTATTGGTAGCTGGGGAGTATGACCAGATTATCCCTGCTGAAATGGGGCGACAAGCAGCGGCAATGAATAACAAAGTTGAGTTTGCGTTGATGCCTAATACAGCGCATTTTCCTATGTTAGAAGATGCTCCAACTTACCTACAGCGAGTGCGGGAGTTTTTGCAAATTCCCGCAGCAGTTGATTAAGGTAATTTCTGAGTGGAAAACAAGCGATTATCTGTATGCCTCTGTGTGGAAAAAAACACAAACACAGAGACACAAATTTAGGAATTAACCCAAACCTAATTCTCGTTTCAATAAATTGATGGAATTAGTACCAATATAATTATCAACCTTAATCAATTTTGGTGGACGAATAATGTCTTCCATCGCAGCTTGTACGGCAGCTTGCACTGCTGCATAACTTGCTTGATCGCTGATAATTACCTCGGCTCGCTTGACGATCGCCTGAAGTTTGTACGCGTCTTTTGGTTGAGTTGTCATTACCAGTAGTTCATCTCCCCGGAGTCCGTGGAGAATAACTTCGGCGGCGCGAGCAATCCCAGAACTTAAGCTAACTATGCCCACACAATTTTCTTTGGGCAGGGTTTTTAAAAGATTGAGTTCTTTGGAATAGTCATAGATATCCAGAGGAATCACCCGTACAGCTTTCGGGGAAGCGATGTCTTCTACCTCGCCAATAAAATACCGACTAGTCACGACTGTGGCAGAGGAAGTTTTATCTAGTACAGATGCTAATTCTTCCATTGGTATCAACTGGATAGGTATTTGCAGCGCTTTTTCTAATTCATAAACCATCAACTCCCCTGCACCAATATCATAAGTGGGAACTGCTACTAACACCTGGGCACTGCAACGCAAGCGCCAATCAATTTCCGCTAAAAATAGCTCTCGTGCTTGCGAGAGTGTACATCCTTGAGAAAGCAGCTCATCAAGTGCTTGCTGTACAACTTTGTCTGCTTCGGGATGTTGCTTGAGAATGGGCGATTGCATTCTGCTACCACCCTCATGGCCTTGGGCGCGGACATAAATCCCCGAACCTGCGAGACTTTCGACAAATCCGTCTTCTTCTAACTGACGATAAACCTTGCTAATTGTATTACGGTGTAACCCCGTCTGCATTGCCAATGCCCTTGTACTCGGCAATTTGTACCCAGGTGGATATTGCCGGGAAGCGATCGCAAACCGGATTTGATTAAACAGCTGGGTTGAGGCGGGAATTTCACTGTCTGGCTGAATGCGGAATTGAATCATCACCAAACCTCCTAGGTGCTAGTAGCGACATAAAACCAGCTGCATTTGCTACCTATTAAATAATTTATTTATACATGGAATTTTTCTGCAAGAAATTTCTAATCTGTTCACTGTTGTTAATTGATAATTTGATGGTAGAAAGCTTTGAGATACTGGCATAGTTATATCAAATAATCACGCAACCCTGGTAAAAACTATTATGACAGAGCGAGCAATCGACACCGCAACGGTTCAAATTTCGCAAGATAATTTTTCAATAGTAGCTTACTTGGCCCAACCACAAGAATCAGGCTCTTACCCAGCAATTGTGGTGTTGCAAGAGATTTTTGGTGTCAATATCCACATTCGCGATGTCACCGAACGGATTGCCAAGCTAGGTTATGTTGCGATCGCACCTGCACTTTTTCAACGCCAAGCTCCAGGTTTTGAAACAGGCTACACCCCCGAAGATATTGAAATTGGCCGCGGCTATGCAATGCAAACCACAGCTTCTGAATTATTGAGCGATATTCAAGCCACAATTGATTACCTCAAAACCCTTCCCAATGTCAAAAAGAATAGCTTTGGTTGTATAGGCTTCTGCTTTGGTGGTCACGTAGCATATCTGGCTGCCACTCTCCCAGATATTAAAGCTACAGCTTCCTTTTATGGTGCAGGGATTACAACGCGCACACCCGGTGGTGGACAACCTACCGTTACCCGTACCAGTGAAATTAAAGGCACAATTTACACCTTATTTGGCATGGAAGATGCCAGCATTCCCGCCGAACAGGTAGATGAGATTGAAGCAACGTTAGAAAAATACAACATTCCGCACCGCGTGTTTCGCTACGATGGAGCTGACCACGGATTTTTCTGCGACCGTCGCGCCAGCTATAATCCTAAAGTTGCAGCCGATGCTTGGGAGCAGGTGAAACAACTCTTTGGTCAACTGGCATAAAACCTATGCAGCCGTTGCCTACTTTTTCGTCGAGGTGTCTTTAGTTATTTGTCATTTGTCATTTGTAATACCAAGGACAAATGACAAATGTTAATCTTAACGAGAAAAAGGAGATAGAAGACAAGCAATCTTCTGAAAACTCCAGTAGCATCAGCGCAAATAACAATATTATCTGCAAAAGTCATGAATTCCGAAGCGAAACGTTCTCAAACAGCCAATTCGTCATTTACAATGGACGATTTTGCCAAAGCATTAGAAAAACACGACTACCAATTTCAAAAGGGACAGGTCGTACACGGCAAAGTATTCCAACTTGACCATGATGGGGCTTATGTTGATATTGGTGGCAAATCGTCAGCGTTTATTCCCCGTGATGAGGCTTCTTTGAGAGCAGTTACCGATTTATCGGAAGTGCTACCGATGCAAGAGGATCTGGAGTTTTTGATTATCCGCGAGCAAGATGCAGAAGGTCAGGTCACACTTTCGCGAAAACAATTAGAAATTCAGCATATCTGGGAACGACTGGCACAAATGCAAGAAAATTCCCAGACTATACCAGTGCGGGTGACAGGGGTAAATAAAGGTGGTGTCACAGTAGATATTCAATCTTTAAGAGGTTTCATCCCGCGATCGCACTTGATTGAGCGTGATAATTTAGAAGCACTTAAAGGTCAAACTCTCACTGCTGGTTTTTTAGAAGTAGACCGCAATAACAAAAAGCTAATTCTTTCTCAACGTTTGGCGACTCGTTCTAGCAACTTTAGCTTGTTAGAAATAGGTCAATTAGTAGAAGGTAAAGTTACTGGTATTAAACCTTTTGGTGTCTTTATAGATTTAGCTGGTGTCAGTGCTTTACTGCATATCAAGCAAGTCAGCCAAAAATTTATTGAGTCTCTAGATAAAGTATTTCAAGTTGGTCAGCCTATCAAAGCTGTGATTATTGACTTAGATGAAGGTAAAGGCCGGGTTGCACTGTCTACGAGAGTTTTAGAAAATTTCCCCGGTGAAGTTTTAGAAAATATGGATGAAGTGATGGCTTCGGCGGAAGCGCGTGCTAATCGCGCTAATCAAAAATCTGCTGAATAGCAGCCTTGATTCATTACAAAATAGATTTTCACTTATAAGACGCTTTCCTTGCTCATCCTGTTTGCGCTAAGAAAGCGTCTTTGTATTAGTCTGGACAAATCGCCTCCACTGATTTTTTAGCCTGATGGTTCTAAATCGTCCAATCTTCCATCATTAAACCTGGAACCTTACTAAAGTCACTAGCATTTCGGGTCAATAACACCAAATTACGAGATATAGCGATTGCTGCAATTCTTAAATCCATTGTGGATACACGAACCCTTTGCCCTCGTAACGCATCAAAAACTGCGATCGCTCTGGCATCAAACGATAAAATAGGAGCCGTTGCAAAACCTTGAAGAGTTACCAACAGCAAAGCATATCCGCGGATCATGTCAGCATTCGTCTGAGCACGATTAATGAAGTTATGAGCACCAAGCACTTGCTCATGAAAACTAATGATCGATAAGGCAAAGTCTGCAGAGGAATGCTGTCCCATTCGCTCTATCAAACGAGTAAACTCTGAACCTGAACGTCTCTGTAAAAAACTGATGTGGTCGGTATCGAGTAAATATTTCACAATTGCTCTTCATCCTCATCAGTAGGCTTATCAGCCTGACGAAAAGCACGTCCATATTCCAGAGCTTTCAGAAAAGCTTCCTCATCAGAAATTGAGCCAATGAGTTTTTCTAACCAGTTTTCGGAAGGTTTTCCTGCGACTTTGCGTTGAAGATCAGAGATTGCTTGCTCAAGGTTTAACAGGCGATGCTCTAGAACTGTTTCATCTATCATGGATTCTCTCCTTTTAGCGTTCACTGTTATATAGCCACTCAGCTTGCGTAATGCTGTTTCAATTCAGTTGAAAATTGGTAAATATTACTGCGAGGTACTTTACTTATTTAGGTGATGTTTTGCTAAATGATGTAGACTTTGTCTAGGTATTAAAAATCTGTAAGAACTTCTGTGCTCAAAACTAATTTTTCCTGATAATAGCTATTTTGGAGTTCTTTTAACTTTTCCGGATTAAAAGCAAATTGAATCAACTCAATTAGTTCTACCCAACTATTTAACATAGCTTCTGAGTGGGCTTGGCAGAATTCATCAACGAAAAATTTTACCCACCACTGGGGTGCTTGTTTGTGGCGATGTGGTTCATGTTGCTTACGCCAGCGTCTACGCCATTTGATAAAGTCGCTTTGGGTAGGTGGTTTTACACCCAAAATAGGCGGAAAATCAGCGTAACTAACAAATTTACTCAAGCCTTTACCGTGGACGTAAACCATGTAGCGCCAGCATTCCACAGTATATATATCTTCAATGCTAATTTGGAATATTAAGCAAATTGCTTCTTCTGTAACAAATCGCGCCAACGGGTGCACAATTGCTGATTTGTGAACAATTTTTGATTCACGGATGACAAGCACTTTCGGCTTGAGTGATGATAGCATAAAAGATAATTCCCGTCAGAAAAGATGATTCCCTTCAAAAAAGATGATTCTTGTCAAACAGATGATTCTGATGAACAGAGAAGATTCTTGAATTTGATGGAATGTGTAGTTGTAGATAATGCGATCGCCCTTTAGTTTTCCAGGCCAGAGGGCGATCGTTATTATTTAGGATATAATTATTAAACGACTCATATAAGTCATTTGTCAAGCAAATTATGGGAATGGTTAGGCTAAAGATTCGAGAATTTGCTGCGGAGAAGGGCTGGACGCTGAAAGAGGTATCTGACCGTTCTGGTGTGGTTTATAGTACTCTCAGAACCTATGCGCGATCGCCTGGACTTGCAACTGTAGATTTTACCGCGATTCAGAAGTTAGCACGAACTTTTGATGTGATGATTGAGGAATTAGTTGAAGTTGTGCAGGAATAATTATGCTAACTTGAAAATGGGCATAGAGCATAGGAAAGAAAAATTTTTATGATTGGTTATGCCAAAACCTGGCGTGAATCGCTGATATGAACAAAGGCGCGCTGTTATATTAAACTAACGGTGGTACCTCAAAGTCATTAAAAAACGAAACATCGAAAGATGAAGCACTTAATGCTTTCACCAGCTTATTGTCCAGAGTCAACAAAGTCGCATCTACCTGCTGTGAAAGCGCAACATAAGAAGCATCGTAGGCTGAAATACCATAATTTAACGCAATATTGACTGCATTTGCCATCAAATCGGCTGTAGAGACAACACGCAAGGGAAAGGCTTTGAGAGTAGCTAAATCTGCCTGTATTTCAGCAGCAGTGTACATTCTTGCACGGACGTATTTCCAGAAAACGTTAGCACACTCGATGTAAAACAGGTCTGGTACATAAATTTCAGCCTGTGGATTGGCAAGATGGCTAAAGAGTTGATTAACTTTAGCAGTTAGTGGGTCAGCTATAAAATACTTGATGCACACACTGGTATCTACCACGCATCTGAGAGAATTGGTCATCTGTCGCGGTCTTCTCGAATCAGTCCAGTACTATCAGGTAATCCAAAGTCTGCTGGATTTAACCGTCGGCGATTACGACTTTCCTCTAGAAGTTTGGGGACATTCTTTCGCCTTTCTTCTTCTGTTTGCTGTGTCTTTTTTGCCAATGCATTTTGCAAGATTGTAACCACTTGAGCATCGATAGAACGATGTTCAGCTTGAGCTAACTCTTGCAATTTCTCATATAAATCATCAGGTATATTGAGCAGATTTAGGTTAGCCATTTTTTTATATCTACAAGGTAGTTATTAGTAATAATAACATGATGTAGTTGAGAGTATCAGATGGGCGATCGCCTCTGATTAAACATCCACCATTAAAGCTTTTTCTGGCAATAAAGACTGTTGCTTTTTTAGCTCATTATCTCTTTTTTCTGGTAGTAAACCAGCAGCATATAAAATTGCTATTATCGATAGTAAGCTCAAGATTAGATAAAGAATTATATTACTTATTGATTCGCCACTTGTGGAATATGGGTTGAGAGATGCTGCCATCATTTTAGTGTTTGGTAGCTTAGTGGCAGATAGACTTACATTAAAGTCTTTTTGTAGTTCTGTAACTGATTGATATCGTACATTAAAGTCATAACGAACCATTTTAGACAAAATACTTGCAAGCCAATTACTAATATCTGCTTGATTTCGCCAGACAACTTCTCCTGAACTATCTAATGTTAAGGCTGGCGGTTCTAAACCTGTAATTGCTTCAATTAAAGTCATTCCTAATGCATAAATATCACTATTGAATTGAGGATATCCTCGCATTTGCTCTATTGGAGCATAACCTTGGGTATAAACTTGCGTTCCCGGTTTTTGGAGTCTGGTATTTTTGGCAATAATTTCTTTGACAGATCCAAAATCAATTAAAAATAAATTATCATTATCATCCAAAATAATATTATCTGGTTTAATATCTCTATGGATAATATTATTACTATGCACAAACATAAGAATATTGATTAATTTATCTAATATTTTAATAACTTCAGACTCTTGTAGCTTTTGACGAGATTTGATTTCTTTACTTAAAGTATTTCCTTTAATATACTGTTGAATCAAGTAAAATTCTTGGTTCTCTTCTAAGTAATCAAAAAACTTTGGAATCTGTGGATGTCCATTTAAGTTTTTGAGAATTGTGACTTCACGGTGGAAGAGTTCCTTTGCTATCACCACCTCATTTTGATTCCTACTGGAGAAGGTAAAATGCTTAACTGCATACTGAACTCCAGATTGAAACAAGTCATTAGCTAGATAAGTTCTGCTAAAACCACCTTCCCCCAGCAATGCAACTATTTCGTAACGTCCGCCGATAATTTTTGATATACCTGTATTCATGTGACACCACTGTTGCAGAGATTACCCAAGCAATCTTTGTCAATTTATATTCAATCTTCTACGTCAAAGCTAGGAAATTAGATTGAGCGAAGTATGTAACATATTTTATACTACAACCAATATGATATGATCCTTTGGACACACATAGAAGTCTTATTACATATTTTTCATTGATTAATCAATTATTGAACTTGCAGGATTATGAAACAACTATCACTGCGCTATGGTGTATTTATAATTTGTTTTGTATTGCTATTACTTTATTTAATTACGCCATCGTTTATTCCTTGGTTTCCCTTTTTAATAGTGCTAGCCTTTTTAGGATTAACTGTCAAATCTACTATTGATGGGATTCGTCTGAAAAATGCTTTACTTCAACAAGTAGGTATAATCGAACAAAAACTTCGGTCTGAACTTGTCCAGAAAGTTCAAGGTATTAACCGCAATCAATACGAGAGAATTAATAAAATCGCTTTAATTGAAAAAAGATGTAGCGAAAATCAAGAATTAAAAATTTGGGAGAGACATAAACGCTCTTATCAATTACTTCCCAACTCCCTTTTAGCCATTGGCTTATTGGGGACATTCTTGGGTATTACCATGAATTTATTCTTAATTAGTAGAAATACTGGTGGTGAATTGCAATTACAAAAAGCCTTACCAGATATTATTGGCTCAATGGCGATCGCATTCGTTAGTAGCCTAGCTGCTTTAGCTGGAAGTGTCTTCCTGACGAAGTTTCATCCCACCTATGATTTAGATTTAGAAAAAGATAAACTTCTGATTTCTTTAGAAGATTTTCTTGATAATGATTATTTTATCTCTCAAAATCAGCCAACAGTAGCAGAACAGATAGATGTACTGATTAAGACTATAGATAATTATGCCAAAAGCTTAAGTGGATTTGTCACAACTCTACCAAAAAATACTCAAGATTTTCAAAATGCTGTCACAGCAGCTTCTAACACACTCAATACATCTGCGAATAATTTTCAGGTTGTCGCGAATCAATCTTCGCAGTCGATGCAAACAGGCGCTAATGTTTTAACTAATGCGACTAACAACTTAGCAAGATTAACTACAACTTTTTCTGATATCACATCCTCTCTACAGAATTCGACAAAATCTTTTGACAATGCAATAGATAAATTAGAAATTTATGCAGATAAATTGGCAGATATTGGTAATGCTTTGGTAAATAATTCTTCACAGACCCAAAGCTTAATTCAAACTAATCAACAAAGCCTCAATCATGTAAGCGATCGCCTGCTGCAAAATGCTAATACACTGTCAGCAACTAGCCAAACTTTCAATAATAATATATCCCAGCTAACAGCATCTTTAACGCAGCACACAGGACAAGTAGGTAACCACAATAATAGATTGCAGAATTTACTTGGAGTTATTGAAAATACTACACAATCTTCTAATACTAATATCGGTCAGGTAGTATCAGTATTAAATCAAAATGCATCACTATTAGGTAACCAAATTAATCAATTGCAGAATATAGCTGAGAGTATCGATAGCAATGCTCAAACCATGAGGCAAATCCAAAATAATTTTTCTGATTTATTGTCAGCATTAGCACAGTTACAGAAATCTAAATTTTAGCCTCAATGGAGAAATTTAAATATGCGGAGAAGAACAAGAAGTTTACCGATAAATGACACCTTTAGTATCTGGACTTCTTTTACAGATTTAATGTCTAATGCTTTTATGATCATCACCTTGCTATTATTATTAGTGATAGCGAGAAACTCAAAGAGTATAAATGATTCTCGGATATCTACTGGTGATGATGAGAAACCAACAATCATAGAACTACCAGCAGAAAAATATGAATTTACGTCAGGAAGCGCAGTTTTACCACGGAATTTGAAAAAAGATATTAATCAAAATGGCATTATTTTAAAAGAAATTGAAAATAATATTAAGCAAATTGAAAATAGTAATAAAAAAGTAGATGTTATTGAAGTTATTGGGCATACAGATGGGGAAGAAGTAGGTTCTTTAAATTGTAGCGATCGCAACGGCGGTAATTTAGATACAAAATTAGAAGAAGTCGCTACTCGTAATAAAAATGTTTCTATTCTTTGTCCAGGTTCTAATGCTGATTTAGGTTTAATGAGAGCCTTAGCAGTAGTGAAAGAACTGCAAAATGTGCAACGTCAAAGAAAATCTGGACTTTTCAAACGGCTGAAATTTAGAGCCTATTCTGCGGCACAATTACTGCTACCAGATGATCAAGGATTTGCGCCACCAGATAGAAGTGATAATCCCAAACGTCGGCGGATTGAAATTCGTTTCGCTCAGTTGGGACAGTATAAAACCCCAGGTAATAACCGCTAATACCTATAATTTCTTGCAAAGATTGCCTTATTCCACTGCAAATTGGAATTTTCTAACATAGAATAAGCGAATAGCTCATTGATGTTTTTTCTTAAATAGTAGAAAGGTATATCAATTAGATTAAATAATTAGGTTGTCTTCAAATATCTAGTCTGAAAATAATTATTTATTTTATGAATACTAAAACTGAAACTATAGAAGCATTATTGGAAGGACTTTCTGTTATGGAGAGGTTTTACGAGCCTCCAGAGGTTATTTTTAAACATTTTTCCAATTGGCTAATAAGTGTTAGCAAAATATTTGATAGTACTAATATGAATGATGAGTTAAATATCTGGAATCAAGCATTAATCGGTATTCGTTTTTCAGATGATAGCTCTTTAGTTTTGGTAATGTCTATTGCCAAAGCTACACTCCTTAGTATTCTTCATAAACTAGGGAATTCTGAACTTATTGACACACCTTATCTTAATCAGGAAGATATTTCAAATGCATATAAAATGTCTAATTTATATGTAATGCTTCATTGCTATGAAAATTCGGTGCGTCGTTTTATTGAACAAGTATATTTCAAAGAATATGGAGATAATTGGTGGGAGAAAGTAGGAAATTCAGAAATGAATACGAAGATAACAAAGCGAAAGAAGCAAGAGGAAACAAATAAGTGGCTTTCTCCGCGCAGTAATAATTCACCATTGTATTATATTGACTGGGGAGACTTAGCCACACTTATAAGAAAGAATGAAACAATATTTTTACCGTATATTGGTACTATAAAATTTATAGACAATAGATTTCAAGAGTTAGAAAGTTTAAGAAATATTATTGCTCATAATGGAGTAATCTACTCTGAAGATGATTTTCAAAGAATAATTATTTCTTTTAGAGATTGGTGCCGTCAAATAAGAATTCAGTAAAAGTGATAGTAAAACTAACAAGAAAATTGTTTGTGTAATATTTTGTTCTATGGAGTTACTAACCAACGACTTTGTTGGCTAAATTGTACAATTGCTTTTTAGTTTTCCAACGGAGAGGGGGAGATTCGAACTCCCGGAAGCTTTCACTTCATCCGATTTCAAGTCGGACGCAATCGACCACTCTGCCACCTCTCCAGTAAACTGTCTAGCTTTTTTGCTGGTGCAAAGCCTTTGCAATAATAGCACAAAAGCTGACAGATAATACTATATCTCATCATCTACACAGATTGCACTACTGGACGCGATCGCTCGTAAAAAATTTCTTCTGAGACTATCTGGTAATCATTGCCTACCCAAACTAGGGAGATTTGCGACACTACACCCGCCTCTAGGGAGACTAGGGAAAAATTACGCCGCTTGTGTCCTTGAATTTCTACTATCCTGGGTACGCTAGCCGCATTCAAGTAAAATATCCCTTCTGGGCTTTTCAGCAGTGGCTTGCGTAGCTCTTTTTTCGTGTGTCGTAGGCTATGGTGCATATGTCCAAATGTCACCAGAGGAACGGTTTTACCAGCGTTGAGAGCCTGGGAAATCGCTTCGCCAAAATCTGGATCGCCAAAATCGCCGCCGATAGGGAGCCAGTCTTTACCACAGGGGTCTTCGGGGCGATCGCCTAATCCACTCGGCCCATTGTGCCCAAGAAAAATAATCGTATCGTAGGCAGCACTTTTGACCGCAGCCATAATTTTATCTGCTGATTCTTCAAAATCGTTGACACCATAACGTTCTCTGCAGATGTCAGCAAATCTCCACTCTGGCCCACCCCAACTAAAAGGACGACCTCCAACTACTGTTAAATTCCATTGGGGAAAATCTAGCTTACTATAACCGACATGGGCGGAACCTAATAAATCGAGTTGTTCTTGTACCCAGTCTTCCTTAGTGCGATCGTAGGGACATTTTTTCCGTCCCCATTCTGTGGCAGTGTACCATGCATCGTGGTTGCCCATTACGGCGGCTTTGGGAATATCAACAGAAGCGATCGCTCTTACCACTTCCACCGACTCATTGCCAAAATCCCCCACAAACAGCACTAAGTCTACACCCAAATGCTTGAGTGCAATACCATCTTCTTCTTCCCATTGGTCGTGAACGTCGCCAACTACAGCTATTTTCAGGTTTGTTGATTCTGTTATCTCACTGGTCATGCCACTGTCCTTGCCGTCTACTTTTAGGATAGGCAACTCAGCAGATTTTGGACACAAATTGGCAAAACTCTGGGTATAGGGCATTGGGCATTGGGCATTGGGGATGGGAAAGAAACCAACACTTGTCGGTTAAGGGAAAAAAGGGGAATGGGAAAAGGGGAAGAAAAAACCTTTAACCCTTGACCTTTAACCTTTTCCCCAAAACCATACCAATATGCTATGTCCAAGGATAGAGTTTCCATAAAGCTTCTAGGATTTTTGGTAAAAACCACTATATTTTTTGGTAAAAACTACTATAATTAATCCACAGCATAACTGAAGGATAAAGTATGAAGTATGAAGTGTGAAGTATGCAATTTCTCCAACCATAAAACGCTGTGTTGTAGGGAGTTCCCACATTTAAGAAAGTGTTATCAAGTGGCTTTGGGCATACATCAATTTTTTCAGCCTTCAAGCTTTAAACTTCATCCTTTTTGGTCAAATACTTGCAATTTTAAGTAACCCCTAATTGTGTTTAACACTGCACTTGTTGATCGAGAAACCACCCATCCGGGTGTACTACCACTGGATTTATTTGCGGCGATTGAGAGTCTCAAAAAAGAACTCAACGCGGTGATTTTAGCCCATTACTATCAAGAGCCAGATATCCAGGATATTGCAGACTTTATTGGGGATTCATTACAACTAGCCAGAGCCGCAGCTAATACCAATGCAGATACAATTGTCTTTGCTGGTGTTCACTTCATGGCAGAAACAGCCAAGATACTAAATCCTGATAAATTGGTACTGCTACCAGACTTAAATGCTGGTTGTTCTTTAGCAGATAGTTGTCCAGCAGAGGCGTTTGCAGCCTTTAAAGCTGCCCATCCCGATCATCTAGTGGTTTCTTATATTAACTGCTCTGCTGATATTAAAGCCTTGAGCGATATTATCTGCACCAGTTCCAATGCTGTGAAGATTGTGCAGCAAATACCGAAAGACCAACCAATTATTTTTGCCCCCGATCGCAATTTGGGGCGCTACGTCATGGAGCAAACTGGACGAGATATGGTGCTTTGGGACGGTAGTTGCATTGTACATGAAACCTTCTCGGAAAAGAAAATTGTTCAGTTAAAAATTGCCCATCCCGAAGCGGAGGCGATCGCACACCCAGAATGCGAAACTAGCATTTTGCGCCACGCTAATTATATCGGGTCTACAGCAGCATTATTAACATATTGTCAAAACAGCCCTGCACAGGAATTTATCGTGGCTACAGAGCCAGGTATCATTCACCAAATGCAAAAACTAGCTCCCAAAAAGCGGTTTATTCCTGCGCCACCAATTAATAACTGTAATTGCAATGAATGTCCGTTTATGCGCCTAAACACCTTAGAAAAAGTGTATTTGGCAATGAAAAATCGTACTCCTGAAATCACCATGTCTGAGGAGATACGTTTAGCAGCTTTGCGTCCCATGCAGCGGATGTTAGAAATGAGCGTTTAGTTAAATTAATCTAATAAGATTTATATTATGTAGAAACAGGATTTTATTGTGTTTCTACATTTTTTTTGACTGGAAATTTAATAAATGAAAAGCAATGTTTCTGTATTTAGCCTCGTTGCTAATATTGTATTTTTACAGCAGATTCGATGTTTATGAGGTACAGCAACTAAGTGAAAAAAGTAATGAGCAATAAGTAAATTTCCTACTCATTACTCATTACTCATTACTCATTACTCATTACTCATTACTCATTACTCATGATGTACCTCACTTACTTCAAAAGTGCTGTATATAGTTTATTGGAGAAATTTATATGGCTAAAATTTAATCGTACATAGTCCCATTGTTAACAAAATCTACGGGAAATTTACAACCTGATAATTACAGTTAATATCATTATTTTACCACGCCTATAATTACGATATTTATTATGTAAATTAAAATCTAATTTTAATCTTTATCTGTAAGGGTTGGGAAGCTCCGACCGCGCAACACTTTTGCACGACATTGGCTGTGTTAATAAATAACGATTTATCTGTTTTACTGATCGCAGTTCTGTAACTAATCAAGAATCACGATCGCCAATGGCAAGATGTTGCCCATCTCTGTGAAAAAAATCACTCTCCAACTTCAGCTTTTACGTTGGTCTGAATCGTCTACACTGATTTTGGACTAATGAAAGCGGTTGCCTTTATACTAACGATGAGCGAAAGTAAAATACCAGATATCCTGGAAACATTTGAGGCAGATCTGCTGTCGGAGTGGACTCAGGAGTTAGCTACTGTCAATATTCGCAGAGGCTTGATTAAAGAAGCTGAGCTCAAGGAGGAGTGTCGGGAATTCCTGAGCTTGTTTCGGATTGCCGTTGGGCAGGGTAAGTTGACTAATATTCAAGCAACGGGCTGGCAGGATGTGCGGGAGATACTGACCAGCATTTCTCGATCGCGATCGCAAAAAGGCTTTACACCGTCGGAAACAGCTACATTCGTCTTTTCGTTCAAGCAACCTCTCTTCAACCAAATGCGTCAGCAATTGAAAGATCCCATTGAGTTGGGGGAAGAAATCTGGCTAGCTACAAACTTACTCGATCAGCTGGGATTGCTGACAATGGAAGTATATCAGAAGACCCGGGAAGAAATAATTTTGCGGCAGCAGGAAGAGTTGATGGAGTTGTCTACTCCAGTGGTTAAACTCTGGGAGGGAATTTTGGCATTACCTATTATCGGCACCCTGGATAGTGCCCGCACTCAAATGATGATGGAGTCTTTATTGCATAAGATTGTCGAAACTGGATCAGAAGTTGCCATCATCGACATTACCGGAGTTCCCACCGTCGATACCCTCACTGCTCAACATCTGCTCAAAACCGTTACAGCTGCCCGTCTCATGGGAGCCGATTGTATGATCAGCGGTATTCGTCCTCAAATTGCCCAAACCATCGTTTATCTCGGTATTGATTTGACTGATGTCATCACAAAAGCAACCTTAGCCGATGCCTTTCTAATGGCGCTAAAACGTTTGGGAGTGACAATCACCCGCTCTCAACCTAAATAGGTGGACAGGAGAAATTAATGGAACATATTCCCATACTCAAAATGGGCAACTACCTGCTGGTGACGATCCAAGTGGATATGCACGATCGCCTAGCCATGACGCTACAGGATGACTTGACCAACCGCATTGCTGAAACTCGCGCTCACGGTGTCTTGATCGATATTTCTGCATTAGACACTGTTGATTCCTTCATTGGCAGGATTTTAGGCAACATTGCCAGAATGTCACAAGTGCTGGATGCTCAAACAGTTGTCGTTGGGATGCAGCCTGCTGTGGCAATTACCTTGGTGGAATTGGGGCTATCGCTGATGGGCATTCGGACTGCCCTAAACTTAGAAAAGGGAATGGCTTTGTTGCGCTTGTCACTCAATGAAACCACAAATCAGGTCACTGCTACCAAATACAGTGCAGATGATGATGGAGAAGACTGAAACTATCAAAATTCAATCTTCTGGGGATGTAGTCTTAGTTCGACAAGCCGTGCGCCAGTTTAGCGTGGAAATTGGCTTTAGCTTAGTAGACCAAACCAAATTTGTGACCGCCGCCAGTGAGTTAGCCCGCAATACCCTAGAATATGGGGGAGGTGGGACAGTAAAGCTAGAAACGCTTCAGGAAGGAAGACGACGAGGACTGAGGCTGACCTTTGAAGATCAAGGGCCGGGAATTCCTAATATCGATCTGGCGCTGAAGGATGGGTTCACCACAGGCAGCGGGTTAGGTATGGGGCTGGGTGGTGCCAAACGACTTGCCAACGAGTTTGAGATTCAGTCTGTGGTGGGAGAAGGAACGCGCGTCACAATTGTACGATGGAAATAAAATGCTAGAATCTGTTGCCATTTCGATTACTGAATCTAGCCAGACCGGCGAAGCCCGACGAGTAGCGATCGCTTTAGCAACTCGGCTCGGCTTTCAGGATACGGAACGGGGCAAGGTTGGTATTGTGGTGACAGAGATTGCGAGTAATCTGATCCAGCACGGTCAGGGTGGAGTATTGTTGCTAAGATTGATCGAACACAATTCAGCCATCGGTATTGAAGTCTTATCGCTAGATAAAGGACGGGGAATGGTTGATGTGGATGAGTGTTTGCAAGATGGCTTTTCCACAGCCGGAACCTTAGGCAATGGACTGGGCGCAATTCGTCGCCTCTCTGGTTTATGTGAAATTTACTCGATTCCCCACCAAGGGACGGCGCTCCTCGCTCACCTCTGGTCAAATTCCACACCCCATTTGCCCCAAAAGACCTTAGAAATTGGGGCGATCTGTTTGCCCAAACGAGGAGAGGACATTTCTGGGGATACCTGGGCATGTCAAGTAAATGATTGCCGCAGCTTGTTGCTAGTAGCCGATGGCTTAGGACATGGGCCTGCGGCTGCCACTGCGGCTGCAACAGCCGTCAGAATTTTTCAAGAACATCATCGCGCTCCTGGTGCGATCGTCCAAGCCGCCCACGCCGCCTTGCGAAGTACGCGAGGAGCAGCACTCGCCATTGCTGAAATTGACTTTGAACAACAGTCTGTCCGCTTTGCTGGCATTGGCAACATCGCTGCCAGCATTTTTTCCTTGACTAAACGCCACCATCTGCTGTCTCACAACGGCACTGTGGGACATGAAATCCGCAAAATTCAAGAGTTTAGTTATCCCTGGTATGCCAACGGACTTTTAATTATGCATTCTGATGGATTAGATAGTAAGTGGCAGCTTGATCGCTATCCAGGCTTGAGTCAAAAACATCCCAGCCTGATTGCAGGTGTTTTATATCGAGACTTTAACCGAGACCGGGATGATGTGACGGTGTTAGTGGCTAAAGGAATGGGCAGTTAAGGCAGTCCCAATGAAAAAATTTTCACCGTCATGCATATAAGTATATGGTTCTTGCCTGTTCCCTGTTAAGAGTTCCCTACTTATACCAATTCAAATAATGTTTGCGACACATCAATATATTCTCGAGGGCAAGGCAATGCCTTGCCCCTACCATCTGTCGCATTCTTTTTTCAAATTGGTATAATTACTCATCTTAAGAAGGCAACAGGCAAAAACAAGAGGTAGGAAACATCAGGAAAGCCGCTATTGAGTTGAGAATAGCCGCTCTTGAGTTGAGGAAAGCCACTACTGAGTTGAGAATAGCCACTACTGAGTTGAGAATAGCCACTACTGAGTTGAGGAAAGCCACTCTTGAGTTGAGAATAGCCACTACTGAGTTGAGAATAGCCACTCTTGAGTTGAGAATAGCCACTCTTGAGTTGAGAATAGCCACTACTGAGTTGAGGAAAGCCGCTACTGTCTTAACGATAGTGGCTTCTGTTGTTGGCGAGTTTGCGATGCCTACGGCGGGCTTCTCTACGAGAGGCTACGCCAACGCCTACGCAGGTGAATAAGTAGTTACACAAAATTAATTACACAATGTCAGACAGATTGTAGGGGCATCGGCACTGCCGTGCCCTTAAGAGTGTGTGGACTCAACCGATAACCGCTATAGTGTTTGCGACACATCAATTATTCTAGAGGACAAGGCAATGCCTTGCCCCTACTGTCGCATTCTTTTTTCAAATTGGTATTACAAGTCAGGGGGCAGGGGGAGAAAGAAAAATATTATCTGAGTAAATGGGATAATTTATTTTCTGGAAGTCCCTAAGAGCTTCTGCCTTCCCTGTTAGAGCTTCCGTCTTCACGTTTCCGTGTTTCGCGCAGCCTGTAAGAGCTTCCACCTTGAGATTATATTCTTTCTGCAAGAGACTCCATGAGCAGCACTCATAAGGAATAATCAATTAAAATTCAGTAGTGCTTCTAGTGTGGTTCATGTCATTATTTCTGAGAGGTTAAGGTGTTCAGATACCCGACTTTTTAAAGAAGTCGGATATCTCGCAACCCCGCAAAATTAATGAGGCAGACCTCTAGGTGGTGGTTACAAGCCCTAAAGAAAGTGCCATTTTGAACTGGAGCAAAGCGACGTGACAATTGTTTTCACGCTCGAAATCCACTACGAACAGGATGTTGTTCAAGCTCGGCAACGAACTCGTGAAATCGCCGAGCAATTAGGTTTTGATACTCAAGATCAGGCACGGTTGGCAACGGCAGTTTCAGAAATTGCCCGTAATGCCTTTCAGTACGCTAGAGGTGGAACAGTTGAATTTTCTGTGGCAGGAGAGCCTCAGGCGTTGATCATTCGGATTCACGATCGCGGTGAGGGCATTCCGCATCTGGCAGAGGTTTTGGCAGGAAGCCACACCTCAGATACGGGAATGGGCTTAGGCATCATGGGCAGCCGCAGACTGATGGATTTCTTTGAGATGGAATCGCAGCTAGGACAGGGAACAACGGTGGTGATGAGTAAAAGGTTGTCGAAGCGCACACCTACTTTCACCGATTCGCAATTGCAGCAGATTCGAGAAACCGTAATTAAGCGATCGCCCCAAAATCCCTATGAAGAAATTCAGCGCCAAAACCAGGAATTACTGCGAGCAATGGCAGAGCTACGCAAGCGCGAAGAAGAACTGACCCAGCTCAACCGCGAACTGGAAGATACCAACCGCGGTGTGCTTGCCCTCTACGCAGAACTGGATGAGAAGGCAGACTCTCTGCAAAAGGCCAACGAGCTAAAAACCCGCTTTCTCTCGAACATGAGCCATGAGTTTCGCACACCGCTCAATTCTATTCTGTCGCTATCTCGGATGCTGCTGGCACGGATGGATGGCGATTTGACCGCCGAGCAAGAAAAGCAGGTGACATTCATCCAAAAGGCAGCGAGTGGATTATCAGAACTGGTCAACGACTTGCTGGATTTAGCAAAGGTGGAAGCTGGAAAAATTGAAGTGCGTGCCAGTTGCTTTGAAGTTAGTGACTTGTTTGCCACGCTGCGGGGAATGCTGCGCCCATTATTAGTTCAAGGCTCCTCTGTGGCGTTGAATATCGAGGAACCTGACGGCATTGGGCAGATATATAGCGATGAGGGCAAAGTCGCGCAAATTCTGAGAAACTTTGTCTCGAATGCGCTTAAATTTACCGAGCAGGGAGAAGTGCGTGTCAGCGCTATGCAAAGGGGTCATACCGTAACATTCTCCGTGTCCGATACAGGCATTGGCATTGCAACCGCCGACCTAGAGCGTATTTTTGAAGATTTTGTCCAAATTGAGTCTTCGCTGCAAAAGCAGGTGAAGGGAACCGGGTTAGGATTGCCGTTATCGCGCAAGCTAACGGAGCTACTCGGCGGCAGCATTTCAGTTGAAAGTAAGCTGGGCCAAGGTTCCACATTTACGGCATCGATTCCGATCATCTACCCATATGCGACCGAATTTCCCACCCTACTGCAACCGATCGCATCACTTGAGTCAACTCGCCTGCCCATTCTGGCGATTGAAGATCATCCAGAAACGCTCTTTATTTACGAAAAGCACCTTCAAGAGTCAATCTATCAATTAATTGCCACCCGTACCTTAGCTCAGGCAAGGCAAGTATTACAACAACTCAGACCAGCGGCGATTATGCTAGATATTATGCTAGAAGGACAAAACGGCTGGACGTTTTTGCGAGAACTCAAAGGAGATGAAACAACTCGCACCATCCCTGTAATCGTGATTACGATCATTGATAACGAAAAGCAGGCACTAGCACTAGGAGCCAACAGTTTTCTAATTAAGCCGGTAGACAGATTGCCTCTATTAAAAAAACTTAATACGCTAATTAATCAGAACAAACCTCAAAAAATCTTATTAATTGATGATGACCCTGCATATCGGTATTTGATGAAACAGTTGTTGGTAAATACACAGTTGAGTATTTTAGAAGCTGCGAACGGAAGGGAAGGATTAAATTTGGCACAACGCGAGCAACCAAGTGCGATAGTGCTTGACTTGGAGATGCCAGATTTGAGCGGGTTTGATGTACTTAAGGAGCTTAAGAGCAATACTGCCACTCAGTCGATTCCGGTGATTATCTACTCATCTGCACAGCTGGATGCAGAAGCCCACAGTCAATTAGCAATAAAAAGCATCGCCATTCTTTCTAAAGAGACTGGTTCTCAAACGACAGCAATCGCCCAACTCCAAGATGCGCTGGTAAAAGCGGGACTTGTTCTAGATGCTTGCGAGCAAAGTTATGTCTGAGCCACGGGTGACGATTCTGCATGTTGACGATAACGAAGCCAATCGTTACGTTGTGACTCGAATTTTGCAAAACGCAGGCTTTGCCGTCGTGGAAGCGGTAACCGGAGCGGCAGGATTAAAGGCAGTTGCTGAACATCAGCCTGCTCTGGTGATTTTGGATGTGAAATTACCAGATATCAGCGGTTTTGAAGTCTGTCGCCAAATTAAGGACAACCCCGAAACGGTTTTTATTCCCGTGCTACATCTTTCTGCAAGTTTTATCCAAAGCCAGGATAAAGCAGAAGGCTTAGACAGTGGGGCCGATGCTTATCTAGCGCAACCCGTTGAACCTATTGAACTGCTGGCTACAGTGCGATCGCTGCTGCGAATTCGCCGAGCAGAGGAAGCTGCTTTGTCCTCAGCGCGAGAGTGGCAAACCACCTTTGACTCGATCAACGACGGCGTATGCCTGGTAGACCGAGAAGGTAGAATTCGCCGCTGTAATCGAGCGATGATACAGCTTGTTTGCAAGCATAAGAGCGAAATTTTGGGTCGTCTTTACCATGAGTTGATCAACGCAGAATTGGGCATGGGTGATGGCACCTGTTTTCGCCGTGCTCAAGAAACTCACCAACGGCAAGTTCTAGAATTTCAGTCCCAAGGACGGTGGTTTGCCAAAACTATCGACCCGGTATTTGATCAGCTAGGGACACTCACAGGTGCGGTTTTCATCCTGTCCGATATCACCGAGCGCAAACAAGCAGAAGTCTTGCTGCAAGAGCAGAACGAGCGCCTCAATCGGCTGATGGTCTCTTTGCAACAACAAACTGAACAAGCACAACAAGCCAACCGGATTAAAGATGAATTTCTGGCTGTGCTGTCTCATGAATTGCGATCGCCCCTGAATCCGATTTTGGGATGGACAAAAATTTTGCAAACGAGCCAACAGGACGTAGCCAAAACTCAGTATGCACTCGCAACTATCGAGCGCAACGCTAAACTACAAGCGCAACTGATTGAAGATCTGCTGAATGTGTCACGCATTCTTCAAGGCAAGTTGAGTTTAAATAAAGTTCCAGTTAGTCTAAGTTTGATCATCAAAGCTGCCTTAGAAACTGTGCGGCTCGCTGCTGAAGCTAAATCTATTCAGATTCAAACAGTATTTGAACCGAATGTTGGGCAAGTGTTGGGTGATTCTGGTCGTCTGCAACAGGTTGTTTGCAATCTACTTGCCAACGCGATTAAATTTACCTCACAGGGTGGTCGAGTAGAGGTGCGATTGTCCAAAGGAGATGGGGGAGAAATAACTACAATGCCCCATGCCCTATGCCCTATGCCCTATGCTCAAATCACTGTCAGTGACACTGGCATGGGGATCTCTAGTGAGTTTCTGCCCTATGTCTTTGACTACTTCCGCCAAGCTGATGGGACAACGACCCGAAGATTTGGAGGATTAGGGTTAGGGTTAGCGATCGTGCGTCATTTGGTGGAACTGCATGGGGGAACCGTTCAGGCAGCAAGCCCAGGAGAAGGACATGGAGCAACCTTTATAGTCAAGTTTCCACTGCTTGCTGCCGCAAAACTGAATCAAGATGATACTGCGTTTCATCATAGTTCAGACTTTAATCTCAATGGATTACAAGCGCTGCTTGTAGATGACGACAGAGATTCGCGAGAGTTCATTGCCTTCCTGCTAGAACAGTACGGGGCGCAAGTAACTCAAGCTCAATCAGCACATGATGCTCTGAGCAGTTTGGGACAAGCAAAATTTGATTTGCTAATCAGTGATATTGGTATGCCCGATATGGATGGCTATACACTAATTCGTCAAATTAGAAAGCAGTCACCTGACCAGAGTGGAGAAATTCCGGCGATCGCCCTGACTGCTTATGCAGGAGAAATTGATCAACAACTTGCACTAGCCGCCGGATTTCAACAGCATATTTCCAAACCAATTGAGCTAGAGATACTCATGCAGACTATTTTAACTATAGTACGGGCATAGCAACGATTGGTGACAAATTCTGCCATAGATATATCTGCCCCAACTTCACACAAGCGATCGCTTTTAGGGACTTCCAGAAAATAAATTATCCAAATATAGTCCGAGAATATTTTTATTCTCCCCCTGCTCCCTGCTCCCCGCCCCCTGCCAAGAAAGCGATAGTATATTTTTTTAGTTGGAAGTCCCTTAAATATTTTCACCTATACTTCTACTGCTATTTTGTTCAAAAGCGCACTATTGTGCGCCTTTACGAAAAATCTCTTTATATGGGAAGAGCAATTATAAACTCTGTCCCCTCGCCCAGAACAGAATTAACTGTGATTTTACCACCATGTTTTTCTTCAACAATTTGACGAGCGATCGCTAATCCTAATCCCGTACCTTTACCGACTCCCTTGGTAGTAAATAAATGGTCAAATATTTTTGCTTGGACTTCTGCACTCATGCCTTTGCCGTTATCAGCAATTGATATTTTTACGTATTGATGCTCTATGATTGATGTTGTGATTGTGATGCAGTTAGGATAAGCTTTAATCTCTGCAAAACTCTTACCAATATTTGCTTCTTCTAACGCATCAATAGCATTGGCGAGAATATTCATAAACACCTGATTTAATTGCCCAGGAAAACAATTGACTAAAGGTAAATCACCATAGTGAGTAATTACTTCAATTGCTGGGTGTTGTTCGTTGGCTTTGAGGCGATGCTTGAGAATTAAAATTGTGCTGTCGATTCCTTCATGGAGATTAAACTGTACTTTGTAATCTTTGTCAGTGCGAGAAAATGTCCGCAAGCTAGTGCTAATATTTTTCAACCTGTCGCAAGCCATGACCATTGCATCGATTGTTTTAGGTAAATCTGCCAAAAGATACTCTAAGTCAATTTCCTCCGCATGGTCTTGAATTTCATCACCAGGATTTTCAACAACTGCTTGATAGAGTTTGAGATGTTCGCTCAGGTCAGCTAAGTTGGGTCTAGTTTGTTTGAGAGTAGCAGCAATAAAACCAAGAGGATTATTCATTTCATGGGCAACACCAGCGACTAAATTACCCAAAGCTGACATTTTTTCACTTTGGATAATTTGTAATTGGGCTTGTTGTAGTTCTTGTTCTGCTCGTTTGCGTTCACTAATATCTAACAATAAGCCGTCCCACAAAATTGTGCCATCAACGAGTTTTTGAATGCGAGCTTCCCCATGAATCCACTTCACAATTCCCGAAGGTGTGACAATTCGACCTGTCCATTGCCAAGGAGTCAAAGTTTGCATAGAGTCGGCAATCGACTGCTGGTAAGTAGCATCATCTTCTGGATGCACTAAATTAAGAATAGTCTGCACATTGGCGATCGCTTGGGATGCGGGAACTTCGTATAATTTATCACAATTTGCACTGATGTACGGTAGAGATATTGCACCATCAGCAGACACACTAAATTGAGAAACAACCCCAGGAACATTATCTACCAAGTTATGAAAGCGAGAATTACTGGCGCTCAATTCGACAAAAGATTGCTCTAACTTTTGGGCATATTCCTGAGCAGATTCATAAAGTCTGGCATTTTCTAGAGAAATGGCAGCTTGAGCGCAAATTAAATTCAGTATTTCGACGCGATCGCTTGTAAATGCCCCTGTGGTTAAATTATTTTCCAGATATAAAATACCCATTAACTTACCTTGATGCAAAATCGGGCTGCACAAGATACTTTGAGGCTGCTGACGCACAATATACGGGTCATTGGCTAAGGTGGTATCTGCGGTTGCATCCAACAAGACAACCGTTTGTTGACTGTGCTTGACTTTGTAAATCAGCTTGTGGGGAATGTCTTGACTTTCTTCAACAGGAATTCTCTGCAATACCACTGGGTTTGTTCCCTGGGTAATTGCACCTTTAATTAGCAGGCGATTGTCTCGCAACAGCATTAATACACATTTATCAGCCCCAGCATTTTCGATGATGATGGAAAGTAACGATGAAAGCAGTTTGTCTAGTTCGATTTCACCAGAGATAGTATGAGATACTTTGAGAATAGCTTTTAAATCTAGAGTATCTGAGACACTGCTGCTAGAACTGGTAGATGTGACACTCCCCAAGGAGAAGATAGTTTCGTTAGTTGAAACAACAGAACGGCTTTGCTGTAATATGGGGGCGAGTAATTGGGGATAGCGTTTTTCTAAGTCAGTGACTTTGGCTTTTGCTCCCCAACGCGCATAACCATAATAAGCTTCAATCATGTACTCAAGGGCAATACGCTGTTTACCCCAATCTAGGTAGAACTTTGCTGCCAGTTCGTTAGCCAGTGCTTCTTCTTGGATATATTCATTGGCTTTAGCTCCAGATATTGCCCGATCATATAGTTCACTAGCTTCGGCTTTGTTTCCTAAGACTCGACATTTTTCCGCTGCTACCAAATCGAACTTATGCTGATGATTCATTGGGGCATAGTGCGCCCAGTGCTGTAAAAGAGTTTGGTTTTCTGCTACTCGCTCTAATGCGGTTGATACTTCGCCTGAGTGTTGAGTCAATCGTGCTAGAGCAATCAAAGAATCATAGAAATAAAATGCAGGTTCGCCAACTGTACTTGCACCTCCCATGAAATAGTTTCTGCACTCAAGCGCCAGGTTGTTTGCTGCCTCAACTTCCCCAAACAAAAAGCCAAGGGTCAACTTATATGAGTAAAACATATATAAGCCATGCCAATCATTTGCAGACCGCAGCAGAGGCAGAAATTCTGTTTCTTGGAGTGCGGAGCTAGAAAAAATAGTGGGATGCTCTGCAAAACCCAGTAAATTTAAAATTGCTTGCCAATATATCAGACAGGCATTTGCCGATCCTAACTGCTTCAATTGCACTAAAGCATGATAGTAATTGCGTGTATTTTGCTCCAACTCAGCAAGGGTTTGACCGCAGTAAAAAGCATTCCGGCAGAAAGTTTGAACACAATATCCAGCATATTCCAGGTTGCCAATCTCTAGCCCCAGCGTGTAGCCCTCCTTCAAAAAGAGTAAGGTTTCTTTGATGTGATAGTTTCGGTGGATAATATAACCACCTAGTAGTAAAAATACTTCAGGTTTCGGTGCTTTATCATCGAATTTTAAACTGAGATGCAATGCCAACTGGCCAAATTGTGCAGCTAAATCTATATCTTTCTGGATATTCAAGAGAACCACGCTGTAGCAAGCATAGTTAGTAGCAGAAACAGAGATATTTCCGTGTCCCAGAGATAATTTAACGACCAAGGTCGTTAATAATGGATACAAAAGAGAGCCACAGCTGTAAGCAGTTGCCATGATACTGCTGGCAATCTGGGTAATGGCTATTTTTTTGGCATCGGTCATGACAGGGAGATCGGCAAAATCTTCAACTTTTCGGTCGCCAATGTATTCGCTAATTTCTTGGATTGATTGCTGAATATCTGCCATTGTGGGTGATTCGGGCATCGTTACACCCAATTGTTGTAAGAGATTGATGCCGATGCCCAATACTTCAGTAAATTGCATTTGGGAAACCTTGGCTTGAATCCTAATGCGGTAAACATTGACCTTTTCTAGTAAGTCATGGGCCTGTTCAATGACAATATTAATGAACTGTTCCATCGCCTCAAAATCACCACCCAGCATTGCCACTTCTGCCGCTAATTCATGGAAAGCGAGGGTCATTTCATACTGCTGTTGCCAAGCTTGCTCTCCCAACAAAGATAATCCCACGGCGGTATATTCACGCGCTGCTTGATAAGCGGTCGAACTTTTGGCTTTGCGACAAGCAATTAAATTGAGTTGGGCTAATTCTTCTCGTTGGTTTTGTTGGGTAATTAAAGTAGTTCCGTGATTTAATTGATTGACGATTTCAAAAATCCGGTCTTCTCTTGCTTGGGCGGAAATCTGTTGCAATAGCAGTTGTCCGATTTGGTAATGAGTTGCCTGTTTTTGGTCGTCAGGAATTAGGGAATAGGCGGCTTGCTGGATGCGATCGTGTAAGAATTTGTATCTAACGTTGTCTTGATTTTTATGTCCTAAATCTTGTGTTTCTTGCCCAATATAAAACTTATACAAATCACTAATTGGTAAAACTAAACCTTCTTGCAATGCTTTCCACAAAGCATTCGATGTTTCGATAACTGTTTGCTCTGAAACAATAGCTAAAGTAGTTAAATCAAAAGAGTTGCCAATACAAGCAGCTAACTGCAATACTTGTTGAGTTGATGGCTGTAATTTTTGCAATTGAAAACTCATAAAAGCCACAACATCATCTGTAACAGCTTGCGCCGTCACTTCTGCTATATCACATTGCCAACAACCTAACTCAAAGTCAAATTTAATCAGTTCATCTTGATGCAATGCTTTGAGAAACTGGGTAGCAAAGAATGGATTTCCCTGAGTTTTTTGATAGATTAATACAGAAAGTTTCCATCCCAAATCTTCAGAAGATTTGAGTGTATCAGCAACTAATTTATTGACTTGTAATTGACTTAGTGGTGCTAAAGTAATTGTATTTATCGTTGCTTGTGATTTAGCAATGTCACTCAAAGTCAACATTAATGGATGTCCAGGGTTAACTTCGTTATCACGGTATGCACCAATAATGAAAAGATACCCGGTATCAGCCATTAATAGCTGCATTAATTTTAGTGATGCGGAATCAGCCCATTGCAAATCATCTAAAAATATTACTAAGGGATGTTCTTTAGTTGTGAATACTTGGGTGAATTTTTGAAATAATAAATTAAAGCGATTTTCTGCGGCTGCTCCTGATAATTCGATTGCTGGTGGTTGTTTACCAATAATGTCTTCTAGTTCAGGAATAACATCAATAATAACTTGTCCATTGTCGCCAACAGCTTCTAATATTTTATTTTTCCATTTTTCTATTTGAGCGTCTCTTTCTGTCAATAGTTGTGCCATTAAATCCCGAAATGCCTGTACAAATGCACTAAAGGGAATATTGCGTTGAAATTGGTCATATTTGCCTTTGATGAAGTAGCCGTATTGTCTGACAATTGGTTTATGCACTTCGTTAACAACAGATGTTTTCCCAATTCCCGAAAACCCAGCCACCAGCATCATTTCTGTTGTTCCCAGGCTGACTCTATCAAAGGCTTCTAGTAGGGTTTGAACTTCGGTTTCTCTACCATAAAGTTTATCAGGAATGATGAAGCGATCGCACACATCCCGACTAGCAATATCAAAACTTTGAATCTCGCCAGTTTCTTTTAGCTGAATTAAGCATTTTTCTAAATCAAATTTCAATCCTAATGCACTTTGATACCTATCTTCGGCATTTTTCGCCATCAATTTCCTGACGATTTTTGAGATAACTGAGGGGATATCTGGATTAATTTCATGTATTAATGGTGCTGTTTTAGCAATATGAGAATGTACCAATTCCATTGCATCATGAGACTGGAATGGTAACTCATTTGTCAGCAATTCATAAAATGTCACGCCCAAGGAATAAAAATCTGTGCGATAATCAATTCCTCGATTCATTCTCCCGGTTTGTTCAGGAGATATATAAGCAAGTGTTCCTTCTAAAACATTGGGATTAACTAGGGTTTGCGTTTCTCTGGGTAATAATGATGCAATACTAAAGTCGATTAATTTAACTTGTTTGGTTTGGGGGTTGATTAATATATTGCTGGGTTTGATATCTTTATGAATAATGCGCTGATGATAGAGTAAATCTAAGATGTTACACAGAGCGATCGCTATCACTAAAAATTCTTCTAAAGATTGTTGATTTTCTCTAGTTTCCCACTCCTTAAGAGAAATCCCCCCAAAGTCTTCCATAACTAGTGCATAACCATTTTGGCAAGGTTCTAGACTGTAGGTTTGGACTATCAGGGGGGAGTTGAGATTTTTGGCAATTGTGTACTGGTTGCGAAACAACAAAAGTTCGTTAAAGCTAGGATAAGGATTTTTCAGTAATTTAACGACTACTGGTTGTTGATCAACTTTTCGATAACCTCGATAAACTTGGGTTCGGGAGCCATTATAGAGTTCTTCGCTGATGTTATATCCGGGAATATTCTCAACAAGAGTGCTAGTCATAGCCTAAATCTTTAAAATCTTTGGATTTAGTATTCCCAAAGGATTACCTGAATTTTCTATGTAACCGTAAAAACTTATACCACTCTTACATATTTTATGTTACGACTTACAGGCAATGTAGCATTCCACTTTTGAGCCATTTCGTGCGCCCTGCTTCCCCTGCAGCCTCAATGTGCAAATTCAATGGTTAACACCTTAAATGAGGTACGCTGTATTTATTTTTGTCGGGATAATTAAGCTCCCATCTATTATTCCTGTGGGATTTGAGGAACACCTTTATTTGCAGCTTGAAAAAATTCTTTTTTCTCAAAACCAAAAGTATTAGCTACAAGAGCATTGGGGAAAATTTGAATTTCTTGATTGTAAAGTTGAACTGCTTGGTTATAACGCATTCGCTCTACAGCTAGACGATTTTCTGTACCAGCTAGCTCATACTGAAGATTGATAAATAATTGGCTAGATTGCAATTGCGGATTAGCTGCTGCATAACTACGAAAGCGATCAATTGCCTGATTAACTTGGACAATCGCACCAGCTTTTGCATTGGGAGTAGTAGCTTGCAAGTAAGCCTGATGCGATCGCACTAACAAAGAAACTAACTCTTTTTCTTGTTTGGCGTAAGCTTGGGTCACATTTACCAGATTAGGTATTAAATCAGCACGTCGCTGGAGTTGATTTTCTACTTGCGCCCAAGCTGCTTCAACTCTCACAGTACTTCTTTGTAGAGAGTTGTAAGTAAAGCTAGTCCAAACAGCCAATGCAGCTAATATACCTGCACCAATACTCAGCATTCCTCGGCGAAAATTTACTAATCGCTTTTCTTGTGCAAGTTGTTGTTTGTGCTTTGTTTCTACATCTTTGATGGCTTGCTGAATAAACTCCGCCGGAATATCAGCTTCTTTTCCCGCCACTACTAATTCAGAAGCCGAGTAACTTTGAGTATGGTTAGCATAATAACGCGCAGCTAACTCTAGCACCTCTGGCGCAATTTTCTCGGGAACTCTTTTATCTGGATTGTTCATAAATTTCCTTCTTTTCCCTGTTACCCTTCCCCCTTCCCCAGATTTTTTCAAAGTTATTTACCAACTACCACCAGCACCACCGCCACCACTACTACCACCGCCAAAGCCACCACCACCGCCATCACTGAAACCACCGCCACCATAGCCACCCCAGGAACTACTAGAACCACCGGAAGAAGGCGGTGGTGGGGGAGGTGGAGGAGGTAAAGGCGGAATTATTTCTTCTGTCTGGTGTTGATAATCACAACTCTGGCAATTATCAGTAATTAGTCGTTTTCCGGAACTAAATTGCGTAGGCGATTTGATAGTCTTTTTTGTGCTGGTAACAGTTAATTCTTGACAGTGAGGGCACTTCTTAAATCTATCGAAATAGGACTCAAGGGCAACTAAATTAAATCCTTTACCACTGGGTTGAGGGTTGCAATCGGGGCATTTCCAACCCTCAAATTTGACGCTACCTAATTTTTGTGCTGTTTGTTCTGGTTTTGTCAGATATGATTTGACTAAAGTTTCGTCCACTTTTTCCATTGGCTGTTGGCAATCAGCACAAGAAAAAATGTACCTGCCATACTTTAGACGTGTGCGCCCTTCCGGTTTAATAGAAGTTGTACGAGTACGTTTGAAATAAAATACACTTCCTACTCCTAGTGCTAATATGCTACTGCCAGCTAAAAGCCCTAATAAGGCGCTATTATCTGTTGAGTTATCTAAAGAATTTTGCGGATTTGGAGTTGTAACTTCACTTACCAATGATTGCTGAGGAGATTGGAGAACAACTACCAATGCTTTTGTTCCTGCTAGGGTACCGCCTTCAAAATTACCTTTTTTAAATTGCGGGATGATTTGGCTATCGATAATATTGCCGACCTTAGCATCGGGTAAAATTGCTTCAACTCCATAACCAGTCTCAATTTCAACCCTGCGATCGCTTACAGAAATCAAAAACAATACGCCGTTATCTTTTCCTTGCTTACCAATTTTCCAATGATTAAATAATTGAGTAGCGAACTGTTTAGGAGAAGCAGCAGGCGCAGTTTTAGGCACAGTTACTACTGCCATTTCTGTACCGTTTTTCGCTTCTAACTCAGAAATAATCTGATTAATTTGGGTTTCTGTTTTATCGCTGAGAATTCCTGCCATATCTGTTAACCAACCTCCCGACTGATTGCGGGGGTTCGGCACTTCTTGAACAGTTAAAGCCAAGCTAGAAAGAGGACAAAGTAAGATTACAGAAGAAAACAAACTCACCCAAAAAATGGGTTTTGGTTTTCCTAAATTCCATTTCATTAATGTTGCCTCCAGCAGATCAATATCTGGAGCGTCTTTGAGCACAATTAACTAGTATTGTTAGCTTGTACTTTTAGCGCCAGATGTAACTACACTGAAGTTGAGATGAATTTCTGATTAAGCTTCCTACTGCCAAATTGTTATACAAATTAGAAAAATGATTGCAACAAATTGAGTTACGTAAGATAGGCATAAAAGACCATTTATAAAGTAAATCTTAAGTAGGGGAGCCACTGCGTTGCGCGGTGAGTGCAGCCACACGTGCGGCTATGCCGCCGAGTGGACTGCCGCTCGCGTAGCGTATCCGAAGGATTCACCCGAAGGGGTTTCCCGCGTTGTAGCAAGTGGCGTTGTGTTACGGCTATGAAAGGATTTGGGACACAGAGACAATGGAATTTAGCCGTAACGCACCGCCGCGTGGATGATGCGTTAGGCGCTAGGATAGTTCTTTCGTGACAAATCATATTGGAAACCAGCGCCTAACACATCCTACGATCATTTTATTTTTACTTTATAAATAACCTCTAAAAGACAATCCAAAATTTAAAATTCACGTAGTCCACAGTTAGCCAGACAGGAATGTTAACTGTGGATTATTGTATATAAACTTATTGAACTTCTGCGGGATGTTGTTCTTGTTGCCTTTCCACAAAGGTTTGTACACGGGTGCGGTAGTTTCTTAAGGTTTCATCTACCCAATCACGTTCGTTGCTGTTAGCAAATAGGTGTACTACTGGTTCGCTAGCATCTGGTAAAACTAATATCCAACTATCATCATGAGGCTGACCGATTTTTACCCCATCGATTAATTCTAGATTTTGGGCGGGGTGAGTTTCGACCAAATAACGCATCAGTGCGCCTTTAGCACTCCAAGGACAGCGGACAGTATGTTTTCTGTGAATAACGCGAGGTAATTCAGCGCGGACAGTTGCAAGCGATCGCTCTTGAATCGTCAGCATCTCAATTATTTTGGCAATACAGAACATCGCATCAAATCCTGGATGCAGTTGCGGGAAGATAAAACCTGTATCTCCGCTACCAGCTAACACTACATTGGGATATTTCTGCGAAGCTTCCATCAAAGCTGTGGGGTTGGCTTTGGTGCGGATAACTTTACCATCATGGCGACGGGCGACTTGTTCCACCGCACTAGAAGCATGAACTGGTACAACTACCGTTCCTCTGGGGTTAGAGGTTAAAATCATATCCACCATTAAGGCGGTTAACATTTCGCCGCGAATTGGTATCCCAGATTCATCTACTAAAATCATCTGTTCGCCATTCGCAGATACTTGCACACCAAAGTTAGCCTTCAACGCCTCAACTACATGGCCTAGCTGAGTTAATAATGCTTCACGTTCATTTGTGGAGATAGCGTGTTTATTCAGACTGGCGTTTAAAACTACGGCATCTGCACCAAATTGATCTAACATTTGGGGTAAAACTGCCCCAGTCACTGAATAAACGTAGTCAATTACTATTTTGGCGCGACTGTTGCGGAGGGTTGCTACGTGCAGCAATTTCTCAAAAGCTGTGCAGTAAAGGTCATTGACTTGGCTAGGATAGGCAACATCACCAATTTCGTGAATTTGCGCCCGCCGCATATCTTCTTTAAAGAAAGCCCCCTCAATTTTCTTTTCTTGGGCTTTGGAGATATTAATCCCCTTGTTATCCATGAATTCAATCAGGATATAGTCAGGGCGATCGGGATGTACCCGCACATGAATACCGCCAACTACCGACATTGTGGGTATAACTGTCCGGGCTATAGGTACAGCTGTAGCATCGAGATTTTGAATATCCGTCCCGACGGACATTAAACCAGCAATCAGCGATCGCGTTACCATGCGCGATACATTTCGCTGATCGCGGGACACCGTTACCCGAGAACCTGGTTTCAATGTGGAACCATAAGCGGCTCCCAACTTCACCGCAAATTCTGGGGTGATATCAACATTAGCTAACCCTTGTACGCCGCGTTGCCCAAATAAATTCCTTTGAGCAGTGTTTCCCCAAATCAAGTTGATGTTTAAAATAGCACCAGACTCAATTTTTTTACTAGGCCAAACTCGCACCCCAGGGCTAATTTGCGCTTCTTCTCCTACCGTAGAAAGCGAACCCACTACAGAAGCTTCTAATACATGAGCGCGGCGGTCTACACGAGTGCCACGGGAAATTACACAAGCTGACAGTTGTGCCTCTTCACCGATAATCGCGCCATTCCAAACAATCGGACGCTTCAAATTAGCATCAGCGCCAATAGTCACATTGTCACCAATTACAGTTCCGGCTTCAATTTGTACCCTAGAACCAATCCGGCAATTGTCACCAATGACAGCAGGACTTTCAATAGAAGCAGAAGAGTCAATATAAGTATTTTGACCCCTCCAGATTCCCGGGGAAATTTCTGTATAAGGAAAGTCAAGTTTTACCTTGCCATATAAGGCATCATACTGAGCTTCACGATAGGCATCCAAATGTCCGACATCACACCAATAACCTTGAGCAATGTAACCATACATTGGCTCATTTTTTGCCAGTAATAACGGGAATAAATCTTTGGAAAAATCCGATTCTGTGTTGTCTGGCAGATATTCCAAAACTTCTGGTTCCAGAATGTAAGTACCAGTGTTGACAGTATCAGAGAAAATTTCACTAGTAGAAGGTTTTTCTAAAAATCGATTAATCTTGCCATCTTCATCAGTAATTACCACCCCAAATTCAATAGGATTGGGGACACGGGTCAAAATTAAAGTGGCTTTTGATTTTTTTTGTTTGTGAAATTCAATTGCTGCTGTTAAATCAAAATCTGTGATGCTATCGCCGCTAATCACTATAAAAGTTTCATCTAGGAGTTCGGCAATATTTTTTACACAGCCTGCTGTTCCTAGAGGTTGGTCTTCTTCCACGGCATAGGTCATCTGCACGCCAAAATCACTACCATCTTGAAAGTAGTCTCGCAGAACATCAGGCAGATAATGCAAGGTCGCAATCACTTCTGTGACTTGATGTCGTTTGAGGAGATTGATAATATGTTCAGCAATTGGCCGATTTAAAATCGGCACCATCGGTTTGGGCAAATCACACGTTAACGGACGAAGCCGCGTTCCCGAACCGCCTGCCATCAGCACTGCACGCATAAATCCTCCTTAATTATGAGCAGCATTTGCTGCGTCAAGACCCACTAGATACGTTGTATTTTTCTTTCTCTAGTCTCCTATGGATCTTGATATTTGAGTAACTCCCGCGAGATGCATCTGCGGGGGGGTTGGGGATGAGGAAGCAGGGGGGCAGGGAGCAGGGAGCAGGGGGAGAATAAATTACTAATGCCCAATCCTCAGTCCCTTACGCAACATCATTCAAGGTAAGTTGCGGGATTTGATTGTAAACTTCTAGATTTTCTGCCAAAGCTTGGTGTAAATCATATTGAGTTTGTAAATTTAGCCAAAACTGAATGCTGTTACCGAAATAGCGTGATAAGCTATTTGGCTTTTAAGTTGCACAATCTATTGTGAGGGCTGTTGACCGTTGACAGTCAACAATCAACAGTCAACAGTCAACAGTCCCTTAGACCGTACTAAGAATGTGCGATCGCAGTTTTTCTACTAATTGGTGTAAATTCCCTGTATTCAGGCGATAGCTTAAGGGATGGGCAATTAATCTGGCTGTACTTTCATACAAAGTTGTAATCTCAACTAAACCGTTTTCTCGCAAAGTTCGTCCGGTAGAAACTAAATCCACAATCGCTTCTGACATTCCAGTAATTGGCCCTAGCTCCACGGAACCATACAAAGGTACGATTTCTACTGGTAAATCCAAACTTTGAAAATATTCATGGGCGCAATTGACATACTTAGAAGCTACCCGACCATGCGCGGGTAAATCTAAAGGCGATTTATAAGGACTGGATGCTTTAACTGCTACTGACATCCGACAATGTCCAAAATGCAAATCTACCAATTGTGCAACTTGTGGTTGCTTTTCTCGCAGCACATCATAACCAATAATACCCACTTGTGCCTGACCATATTCCACATAAACAGGCACATCCTGACCCCTTACCAGCAATCCTTTCGCTTGTCCGCTAGCATCAACAATTTGAAGCTGGCGATTTCCTGAATCTAAAAAAGCGCTAAAGTCCAAACCTACAGATTGCAGCAGGCGGATGCTATTTTTAAGTAATTCCCCTTTTGGCAATGCAACAGTCAGCATTATTGTCCTTAATATCTTTAGCTACGGACACTTTGCTGTTTTGGCAAAATCCCATCAGCAAGTGTCCTGGTCTTGGTAGTTTATTACTATTGAGAATATCTCGATATGCTCACCACAAGCAGCATGAGAATTTTATTAGTTGATGACGAAACAGAATTAACTGACCCCTTAAGCCGCGTCTTAACCCGTGAGGGTTATAGCGTAGATGCTGCTTATGAAGGTACAAGCGGTAGTCAATTAGCACAAGCAAGCAATTATGACTTACTGATTTTAGATTGGATGCTACCAGGAAAAACGGGGTTAGAAATTTGTCAGGAATTACGCCGCCAAGGTAAAACTACTCCGGTACTATTTCTCACGGCTAAAGATACTCTAGATGACCGCGTTGCAGGTTTAGATGCGGGTGCTGATGACTATTTAGTAAAACCCTTTGAACTGCGGGAACTCTTAGCACGAGTCCGCGCTTTGTTGCGTCGTTCAGGTGTGGAGACTTACAACACGCCTACAGGACGCTTGGTAGTAGCTGATTTAGAACTGGATGTTGACAATCAAGTAGCCTATCGTCAAGAACGAGTGATTGAACTCTCCCAAAAAGAAAGCCAATTGCTGCAATACTTTATGGAACACAGTGGCCAATTGCTAACTCATGGGCAGATTATGCAACATCTTTGGCCAGATGATGAACCACCAAGTAGTAATGTGATAGCGGCATTAATTCGTCTACTGCGGCGCAAAATAGAGGTAACCAGCGAAAGCCAGTTAATTCACACTGTTTATGGTAAAGGCTATCGCTTTGGTAATGTGGCGGGAGAAGTAGAGGGGCAGGGGGCAGGGGGCAGGGGGCAGGGTGAGAAATAAAAAGCTTAAAATATTGCTATGGCACTCCTCGAAGTTGATTTATTTGCAATTGCATTTTTTCGCGTAATGTTTGCGCTTTTTGATAAACTATTGCTCGTTCTGTGTTTTGCCCAGCAACCAGATTTTGCTCTACAGGTTGGATAAAGTAACGCAAGCGAGTTTTCATTGCCCAAACACCCATTGAAGGAAACAATAGCAATAGCACCATTAAAGGTGATAAAGGCAAAAATGGTAATTTGAATAGGCTTTGTAACTTTTTGAGATTCCTTGTCCAAGGATGCAAAGATTCGTTGCCAATGCAAATAACTGGGACAATGGGAACTTGATAGCGATCGCTCAACTGCATAAAACTCACATCAAATTTTTCCAGTTGATACCGCTTTTGCCAACCTTTCTGTGGCCCGCGTAAACCTTCAGGTGCGTATAAAACAATTTTACGCTGCTGTATAGCCCCTTCAAAATCATTCAACTTGGCGCGCACACCGCCTAAAACTCTTGACCATCCAGGCGGTAACCACCAAATTACCCAAGGATGCTCAAATAATGATAGTCCTGCTAGAGGTTGTACTGCCCATCCTTTTTCTTGGCTTAATAAATAAGCCAAAGTTATAAAATCCCAAGGAAAAGACATACCTGCATGATTCATTGCCACAATTAATGGCTCTGTTTCTGGTAAGTTCTCTAATTGTTGCAATTCTGCTTGAAAATAAGATTTAACAATGGGAGCCAGTATTTCATCACGAAAGGCTTGTTGATATTTTGGTTCAAATTCGCCAACTTCTTTACGTGGCGCACGAAAACCAAGACGCAGCCAACGACTCAGCATTGCTAAATAAAATCCACCAGGCAATAAAAATAATAAATATTCCCACCAATTCCAACCATCTGGGTCGGAATGGTAGTGTTGCCAGTGACGATTAAATAAAATTAACCAACCTGGGGGATACCATAAACAAAACCAGTCGAACCAGCTAAATTTATAGCTATCAAATAATGATGTTTCTGCATCAATATTGAGGATGTTTTCACAGCCTTGATTACTCACAATTTTTGTATAGATTATCTAAATAGTTAGTTAACATAATATATAATTTTAAACTTTTATATTTTTGATTTACATCCCACTGTGGGGGGATGAGGAGGCAGGGGGGCAGGGAGCAGGGAGCAGGGGGAGAATAAATTACTAATGCCCAATGCCCCATGCCCCATGCCCAATTCCCAACAATTACTTGTAATCTGAGAAAAGATATATATATCTGAAGCTAGATTGCGCGGTTACAATCACGCGCACTCAGGCTCAAGCTAGGAAATGAGAGGGGAATTTTTACGTCGAATCCACTCATCCACTAATCCCAAATTCAAAATTGATATGGCTCCTTTACCAGACTACCGCCCTAAACAATTGTCCGTAGGCCCTTTAGAAGCAGAAATTTTACAGATCATCTGGGAATTGGGTTCAGCTACAGTTAAGGATGTACACGATCGCATTCTGTCTGACCCCAATCGAGAGTTAGCTTATACCTCTGTAACTACCGTTCTCCGTCGCCTGACTGATAAAGGTTGGCTAGCTTGCGACAAAAAAGGAAAGGCATTTTATTGGCGACCATTGCTGACCAAGCAGCAAGCTGAGGTGATTAAAGCCCATGAACAATTACAGCGATTTTTGGCAGTGGGTAATCCCGATGTCATCGCGGCTTTTGCAGATAGCCTTGATGAAGCCAGCAGCAATCAAATAGAAGCGATCGCCAAACGCATTCAAGCCGCACGTCAAGCCAGGGAGGGGAAATGATACATTTAATCATGATTTTGACTGCTTTGGCTGTTGCTTGGTGGTTAAGATGCTCATGGAATCAACCCCAAGGTAATTGGAGTTTACGCTGGCGGCGATCGCTATTTTTATTCCTGTTCCCGCCTTTGCTACTATTTATGACTGCGATCGCAGTGCTATGCATGGGGCCCCAAGGTAAAATGGGCGGAATGTATACAGGTTGGGGCAGTTATATCTTAGCGTTTAGCTATCTTGCAATTTTTAGTGTTTTATGCATTAAACACGCCTACCAAGGATGGCAATCTGTAAAATCTACCCGTAATTATCCTTTAGTACCTTTCGGTAACAGAAACATCCGACTGCTCAATACAGGGGCACTCTTCGCAGGTCAAATTGGTTTTTGGCACCCCGAATTAGTTGTGAGCGAAGGATTACTGCAAACTCTTTCACCAGAGCATTTAGAAACAGTCTTGGCACATGAGCAAGGGCATTACCATTACCGAGACACATTCTGGTTTTTCTGGCTGGGTTGGATACGTTCCTGTACCGCTTGGTTGCCCAATACAGAAGCATTGTGGGAAGAACTGCTAGTTTTGCGCGAACTCAGAGCTGATGGTTACGCCGCATCCCAGGTTGACCCCCTATTACTAGCAGAATCACTGCTGTTAGTGGTGAGTAATACCTCCGTATTATCAGAAGTATGCTGTGCGGCTTTAGGTTCACCAGGAACAGGCGATCGCTTAGAACAAAGAATTGAAGCACTACTAGCACCACAAGAACCAATCCCAACAGTCCAATTGTGGGTTTGCCCTAGCTTACTCTTAGCATTTCTCCCCTTAGTTACTGTAATATTTCATACCTAATCTAGGTAATGGTCAGCGAGAGGAAAAGGGGCAGGGGGCAGGGAGCGAGGGGGAAAGGGTTTGTTCCCCCTGACTTTTCCGGTCAAGAGTACCCGGAAACGATAACTGGGTACTTGAAAACGATAACTGGGTACCCGAAAACGATAACTGGGTACTTGAAAACGATAACTGGGTACCCGAAAACGATAACTGAGTACCCGGAAACGATAACTGGGTACCCGAAAACGGTAACTGGGTACCCGAAAACGATAACTGAGTACCTGGACACGATAACTGAGTACCTGGACACGATAACTGGGTACTTGAAAACGATAACTGAGTACCCGGAAACGATAACTGAGTACCCGGAAACAAAGATGCAGTGAATCACACAATTAACTACCCGGAAAACTCACCCAATACCCAGTAAAATCAGACTTCCCTGATACCAAAACTAGGAAATCTTAAATCATGCCACTATAGATAAGAGAGCGTCAAATTGACTAAGCAAGAGGAAGACTAAAGAACGCTGTGCAGATCACATTTTTAGGGACAAGTTCTGGTGTACCCACAAGAGCGCGTAATGTTTCCAGTGTTGCCCTCAGATTACCCCAAAGGGCAGAACTGTGGTTATTCGATTGTGGCGAAGGTACTCAGCATCAGCTTTTGCGGAGTGAACTAAAAATTAGCCAACTATCCCGAATTTTTATTACCCACATGCACGGCGACCACATCTTTGGTTTGATGGGACTGCTTGCTAGCTGTGGTTTAGCTGGAAACGTGCAAAGAGTTGATATCTATGGCCCACCGGGATTAAATGAATATATCCAAGCATCTTTACGTTACTCCTACACGCACTTTTCCTACCCCGTAAAAGTTCACGCCATCCGTCCCGGGGTAATTTATGAAGATGATGAGTTCACAGTTACCTGTGGGCCTTTACATCATCGTATTACCAGTTTTGGCTACCGAGTTGCAGAAAAAGACCGCGCCGGACGCTTTGATGTGGAAAAAGCCAAGGAGTTGCAAATTCCTCCTGGTCGAGTTTATGGTCAACTTAAGCGTGGTGAAACAGTAACTCTCAACGATGGGCGAGTAATCAAGGGTAAAGAACTGTGCGGCCCTACAGAAATTGGACGTAAAATTGCTTATTGTACAGACACAGTTTTTTGTGAAGGTGCAGTGGAATTAGCACAAGATGCAGATGTGTTAATTCATGAGGCAACTTTTGCTCATCAAGATGCAGAGATGGCTTTTCAAAGATTACATTCCACTACTACAATGGCAGCACAAACCGCTTTAGCTGCTCAAGCACATCGCCTGATCATGACTCATTTTAGCCCTCGTTATGCGCCAGGAAACGTTATAGAGTTGAAAGATTTACTTAAAGAAGCTAGAGCAATTTTCCCGAATACAGATATGGCCCATGATTTCATGGTTTATGAAGTACCCAGACGACGCGAAGTAGAGTTAACCAAAGCTGGTGCATAACATCTGTTGGGTATTTTATGCTTTTTGTGAAGAAATTATCGTCAATATCAAATTGATATGTATGATAATTGGGGATGTTAATTTAAGCCAACAAATATCAATATTTAATACTTGATACTTGCGAATAATTTGATTTTTCAGCATATTTTTTGAGTTAAAAAATATGCTGAAAAAGAGCAACAATTGCTACAAGTCGATTTTTGTAAAAACTAATCTTCATTACAACGCAAAGAAACACTTATAGGGACAATGGGTGCAGACAGAAATATTGTTGTTTTGCGCTCGGAGACGAATTAATGGTAGCGATCGCAGAGAACGTTCAGCATCGGCTAAGTATACAGACTGTAGAAATTGCCCCTAACACAACGGCGATTCGCTCTCTTGATTGGGATCGCGATCGCTTCGATATCGAATTCGGACTGCAAAATGGAACGACTTACAATTCCTATTTAATTAGGGGTGAGCAAACAGTTTTAGTTGATACTTCTCACCAGAAGTTTCGCGAACTGTATTTAGAAACACTCAAAAGTCTGGTTAACCCCAAGACTATAGATTACATTATTGTCAGCCACACTGAGCCAGACCATAGCGGCTTGGTGGAAGATGTGCTGCAGTTGGCTCCGAGAGCTACTGTTTTAGCTTCTAAAATTGCGCTCCAGTTTTTAGAAGGTTTGGTACATGAGCCATTTTCCAAGCGGATTGTCAAAAGTGGCGATCGCATCAATATTGGTAAAGGACATGAAATCGAATTTGTGAGTGCGCCGAATCTGCACTGGCCTGATACCATCTTCAGCTATGACCGCAAAACTGAAGTTATCTACACCTGTGATGCTTTTGGAATGCACTTTTGCGATGAGCGTACCTTTGATGAAGATTTAGAAGCAATCGAGGCAGACTTTAGATTTTATTATGATTGCTTGATGGGGCCTAATGCTCGCTCTTTGCTAACAGCAATGAAGCGGATGAATGATTTAGGAAAAATTAAAATTATTGCCAACGGTCACGGGCCCTTATTGTATCACCATCTGGACGTTCTGACTGAGTGTTACCAAGGCTGGAGCCAAAGACAAGCAAAAGCAGAAACAACTGTTGGCTTATTTTATGTCTCCGAATACGGTTTTGGTGATCAGCTGATTCAGGCTATTGGAGAAGGAATCCAGAAAACTGGAGTTGGGATCGAAATGATTGATCTCAGCACTGCTCAAGCCCAAGAAATCCAAGAATTAGCAGGTAGAGCAGCTGGTATTGTAATTGGTATGCCACCAAGTACAAATGCTGCAGCTATAGCTGGTATCAGTTCGCTGTTGGCTGTAGTTAATAACAAGCAACTAGTAGGATTGTTTGAGTGTTACGGTGGAGATGATGAACCCGTCGATACACTGCGTCGTAAATTTATTGACTCAGGTATTAAGGAAGCCTTCCCAGCGATTCGGATTAAAGAAGCTCCCAACGCTTCTACATATCAGCTTTGTGCAGAAGCTGGTACAGATTTGGGACAAGTGCTGATGCGCGATCGCAACATCAAGCAAATCAAATCCCTCGACGTGAATATGGAAAAAGCGTTGGGTCGGATTAGCAGTGGACTATATATTGTCACTACCAAAAAAGGTAATGTTAACGGTGCAATGCTTGCGTCTTGGGTGAGCCAAGCAAGTTTACAACCCTTAGGATTTACCATTGCTGTAGCCAAAGACCGCGCCATTGATTCCTTGATGCAAGTAGGCGATCGCTTTGTGCTGAATGTCCTTGAAGAAGGAAATTATCAAGAACTTAAAAAGCACTTCCTCAAGCGCTTATCCCCTGGCGCTGACCGATTTGCTGGTGTGAAAACTCAAACAGCGAAAAATGGTTCTCCAATTCTCACAGATGCGCTGGCGTACTTGGAATGTGAAGTACAAAGCAGCATTGAATGTAGCGACCACTGGATTTTATATTGCACTGTCCAAGAAGGTCGTGTATCCAAATCAGAGGGACTAACAGCTGTTCGTCATCGCAAAGTAGGTAACTACTACTAAGGACAAAAGTTCTGAGTGCTGAGTAACGAGTGCTGAGTTATGAAGATGCAAATTGCGCTCAGAACTACTCATATCAATTCAAAATTCAAACTTGAGAAAGACGGACTTTTGAAGGCTTTCTCATAGCAAATCAAATAATTGCGACATATCAATATATTCTAGAGGGCACGGCAGTGCCATGCCCCTACAATCTGTCGCATTCTTTTTTCAAATTGGTATCAATTTGGAACTGTTTGTAAATTTTGGAAATTGGTATATAGAGCATCTTTATATTTTGCTCTGGAATATTGCTCAGAACTAAGCACTTAGTACTCAGGACTCAGAACTGATATGAGATTTCCCAATAGCTTCACCCGCGTTTTTGAATTAGTTAAAAACTGGGTAAATTCTACCCGGTTTTTCCATTTTTTTGATAAAAATCACCCAAAATCTATGAGCAATTCCAAACCCCGTGACGTACAAGTTTTGCCCATTGCGACAAATACTAAAGTTCTGAGAGCACGTAGTTGGTCACGTTTGCGGTTTGAAATCGAATATGCACTTGAAAGGGGAACTACCTCCAATTGCTATTTAATTGAAGCTGATCAAACAGCAATTATCGATCCACCGGCGGAAACTTTCACCGAAATTTATCTCGATGCATTACAGCAGACCCTGAATTTAAAAAAATTAAATTATGTGATTTTGGGTCACTTTAATCCTAACCGGGTGGCAACATATAAAGCCCTGCTAGAATTAGCACCACAAATTACATTTGTCTGTTCGCTTCCTGGTGCTGCTAATTTACGGAATGCTTTCCCTGATGACACTTTAAATATTTTAGTAATGCGGGGGAAAGAGACTCTGGATTTAGGTAAGGGTCATATTTTAAAATTCTTCCCAACTCCTAGTCCTCGCTGGCCGGAAGCACTTTGTACCTACGACCAACAAACGCAAATTCTCTACACAGATAAGTTATTCGGTTCTCATATCTGTGGCGATGAAGTATTTGACGATCACTGGGAAACCTTCAAAGAAGACCAGCGCTATTACTACAACTGTTTGATGGCTCCCAATGCATTGCACGTAGAAGCAGCTTTGGAGAAAATCTCAGATTTGCAGGTGAGAATGTATGGTGTTGGTCATGGGCCTTTGGTACGCACCAGCTTAATCGAACTGACCAAATCTTATGGCGAATGGAGCCACGCACAACGAACCAGGGAAATATCTGTGGCGTTGCTATTTGCTTCCGCTTATGGGAATACGGCAACTTTAGCACAGGCGATCGCACTGGGGCTGACTAAAGGCGGAGTTGCGGTCAAATCTATTAACTGCGAATTTGCTGACCCTGACGAAATTCGTACCACCTTGCAAGAGTGCGATGCATTTATTATTGGTTCTCCTACTATCGGTGGTCATGCACCTACCCCCATTCATACCGCTTTAGGAATTGTTCTCAGCGTTGGCGATAATACCAAAATGGCGGGAGTTTTCGGTTCCTATGGCTGGAGTGGTGAAGCCTTTGATTTAATTGAAGGTAAACTCCGCGATGCTGGTTATAAATTTGGTTTTGAAACCCTCAAAGTCAAGTTTAAACCAGATGATGTAACTCTTAAGTACTGTGAAGAAGTAGGCACAGACTTTGCTCAAGCAATCAAGAAAGCGAAAAAAGTGCGCGTACCACAACAAGCTGCTACTCCTTTAGAACAAGCTGTGGGTCGAATTGTTGGTTCTGTTTGCGTTATCGCCGCCAAGCAAGGAGAAGTTTCCACAGGAATGCTAGGTGCTTGGGTATCTCAAGCCACATTTAACCCACCGGGAATTACAGTGGCGATCGCGAAAGAAAGAGCGATTGAATCTTTGATGTATCCTGGTGGTAAATTTACCTTAAATGTTTTGGAAGAAGGCAATCATGTAGACTACATGAAGCATTTCCGCAAATCTTTTGCGCCTGGGGAAGATAGATTTGCTAGCTTTAGTACAGCGGTTGCTGATAATGGTTGCGTTGTTCTCACCGATGCGATCGCCTATTTGGAATGCTCAGTTAGCCAACGTCTAGAATGTGGCGATCATTGGGTAGTTTATGCAACTGTTGATAACGGTAAATTACTCAAACCTGATGCAGTGACTGCTATCAATCATCGTAAAACTGGTACTCACTACTAGTACTTTCTCCCCTTAGTTGTGAGAAGTTGGTGGTGATCAGATCCCCGACTTCTTGAAGAAGTCGGGGATCTAAAAACTCAGCAAGATTAATGACATAAACCACTGATCCTACCTTCTTTGTGAAGGTGGGATTTTTATCGTTGATCATTAATTTTTCCTGCATGACATCAAAGCTTGAGCATACTTTCTCAGTAATAGCACTGTTTTATATTTTATACAATTTTTAGTAAAATATACTTAAATTTTATCAGGCTTATAAATATGTCAGACTTGTCTTATCAAGCTATAGATTTAAAAGAACAAGTTGAATATATATTAAATCTTTTACAACAAGAACCGACATTACGCGCTTATGATATTACACCTGTCAAAACTTCTCTAGCGAAAGTTATTTCTCCGCGATTTGAAATTGTGTTTGCGGGTGCGTTTAGTGCGGGTAAATCGATGCTCATTAATGCACTCTTAGAAAGAGAATTTTTATATAGTGCCGAAGGACACGCTACAGGTACAGAATGCAAAATTGAATATGCAAATTTAGATGAAGAACGTGTTGTTTTAACCTTTTTAAGTGAAGCAGAAATCCGCGAACAAGCAGTTGCATTATGTCAACAATTAGGATTTAAAACAGTCGCAAATATTAACCAGACTGATGTCATTAATTTGCTCAATCAAGGTTGTCAAGCGATTCTGCAACAAGAGGGAGGTGAGAGTAAATCTGAGCGTGCAAAGCAAGCTAAAGCATTAATGTTATTGCTGGAAGGTTATATAGCAAATCGCCAACATATTCATACAGTGAATAATGCTACATATTCAATGGCACAATTTAATTTTGCCAATATTAAAGAAGCTGCTAGCTATGCAAGACGTGGTAGTAATAGTTCGGTCTTGAAGAGGATCGAATATTATTGCCATCATCCTTTATTACAAGATGGTAACGTCATTATTGATACTCCTGGAATTGATGCGCCAGTAGCGAAGGATGCACTGCTAACTTATCAAAGAATTCAACATCCGGAAACTTCTGCTGTCATGTGCGTCTTAAAACCTGCTTCTGCTGGCGATATGACAAAGGAAGAAACCGAACTCTTAGAAACCATGCGGAGAAACAGCGGAATCCGCGATCGCGTTTTCTATATTTTTAACCGCATTGATGAAACCTGGTACAATGCCCAGCTAAGGCAACGATTAGATGATTTAATTACCGGACAGTTCCGCGATACAAATAGAGTTTACAAAACTAGCGGCTTACTAGGATTTTACGGCAGCCAAATTAAACAGACAACTGAGCAAGATAGATTTGGCTTAGATTCCATCTTTGCGGCGAGTGCAAGAGGCTTTGACGGTAGAGAAGAAACACCACAATTTGTAAATGAATTTAACCGTTATTGTGCTAATTCTGGCAAATTATCAGCTACTCAGTTCCGCATTTCTGTAAATAGTTTTGAAACACCTAATGAAAACTATGTCAGAATTATTCAAGAACAGGGTATGCCATTAATTAGCCAGTTAATTAAAGATAGTGGCATAGAAGAATTTAGAACTGCAATTACTCGCTATCTGACAGAAGAAAAACGCCCTCAACTTTTTCAAAACTTAGCTGAGGATTTACAAGATATATGTATTAGCTTGAAGAAACATTATCAAGATATATATCAAGAGTTAGATAGTCAGCCGCGAGAAATCGAGACAATGAAAGTGCAGGAATTGCAACGTCTCAACCAGCAATTACAGCAAGTGAGTAAAGACTGGGTTCAGCATATTAATGAAGAGGTTAACCTAGTAATTAATAATAACTGTGATAGCTTTGAAGCTGATTTTCGCCAATTGCAATCCCGAATGATTCGCCGTTTGGATGAATTGTTAGATACTTTTTCTGTAGCTGAGGCTTATCGACGCGCAACCCTCAGCCATCCCAGAAATGCAACTGCACCTTTACTAGCGATTTTAGTAGAAGCATTTTATTATTTAGCCAATCAGTTAGAAGATATTTTGATTTTATCTTCACAGCAATTAATTGCTAATCTGTTTCAGCAGTTAATGGAGAAAATTCGCAAATCAGATTATTATCGCCAATTATATCGTTTATTAGGTCACGATGGCGGCATTGAAATAGAAATCAAGATTGTAGAAAAACTGGTTTCCCAAGCCTTAATTAGTGCAGCTAGTGTAGAGTGCGATCGCTTTGTGAGAGAAAGTCCCAGATTTTACGATGAGGGTACTTTTTCGATATATCAATTTCGGCAAACATTGCAGCAAACTTCTCAAAGTTACGACTGCGAAAGTATAGTAGAAGCAGAACCAGCAATTAGGCAATTATTGAAGTTAGATTTTGAACCTAAAGTTTCCCATACTATTCGCAAATCTTTCCGCCAAACTATCAACCAAATAGTTAAAAATCAGTTGTTAGAAATGGCAGAAAAGCAAGCTGATGAGATATTACAGCAGTATCCTCACGCTAGGGATTATTTGGAGAATACACTGGAACAAGAAGCCCAAGAAAAAATTCTGAATAATCAAAGGTTTATGAGTCTGGTTATCCAGAAAATTGCTGCCTATAATTTAGCAGTCTCTGGCATCAATAGCCATCTGCAATCAATGCATTTACAAGACAAATTATTACCATTAATCAATAATTATGATTCTGAATTGGAAGTGGTTGATAATAGACTAATTAAAAATGGTTTTTTAGTCTCTGATGGATTAGCAAATGCTGTAATAGAAAGTTAAGAATTACATTTCCTTTGTTGAAGAAGAAAAGGGAAACATGAAAAAAGGAAAGGATGCATTTAACCTTTCCTTTTTTAGCGGCTTCTAATTTGATGTATTACAAATTTATCTGCGTTTATCTGTGTTAATCGTCTTTAGCCTGCGGTTAATTTTTTATTCTTATTCTCACTAATATATAGGAATCAGATTTAATTTCTGAAAAAATTTCAGTAACGCACAAAAAGTTTTGACGCTGATGCGTTACGCTATCGCTAACGCATCCTACGTGAACTAAAATCGACAATCTAAAATTCATTCCCCAGCATTCATGCATAGGGTTAATCTAAAATCCAAAATCCAAAATTGATTGACCCTTTTCCCTAAATCACCCGCTTAGATGTATTGTAAAAATACTAACCTTTTACAGGGGTGAACCCAGCATGAACCGAACTAGGAAGTCTCTGCTGTTAACCTTGAACTGGGTGTTATTGTCCTTTGGCACTTCAATTTTAATTATTATTACCCAGCCTGCAGCACCCGTTCCTGCACAAGAACCTGCTGCAAATAGCCAACAACAGCTACGGGAAATACTGCAACGTTCCACTCCCAATCCCACGGAAACGCCAAAGCCTGTAATCATACCACAACCTACGCCCAGCCCCAGCCCAGAAGTTTCAGAACCGAAAAAGCCAGATGCGGCGACAGAACCAGAACCAACTCCTGAAGAAATTGCACGTCAGCAAAAATTTATTGAAGCAGATAAGCTTTATCAGGCGGGACAAATTGCAGAAGCTGAAAAAATTTACCGTGAGGTAAAAGCACCTTTTGCCAAACCCAGTCAACCTCAAGAACGCAAAGCCGCAATTACTGACCCAACGCAACTATCCCCAGCAGGTAAGGTATACTGGCGAGAAGCAGAGGCGGGGATAGCAAAGAAGCTGGAATCTCGCACTTTAATTCCACTACAACTATTAGTTGAGCAGTGTCCGGAGTTTATTCCCGGACATATTAAATTTGCAGAAGTTCTCAAACAATACGATCGCTCTCAAGCAGCTTTAGATATATTAGAACGGGCAACTTCCCTTTATCCAGACCAACCAGAACTGATTAAAGCGAGAGTTACAGCACTTGCAGAAGCTCAAAAATGGATGGAAGCTTCTTTAGCAGCGCGTCAATTTGCGATTCTCAACGCCAAAGATCCGCAAGCAACGGAGTTTGCGAATTTAGCAGATGTGCATCTCAAGCGTTATAAATCTCATATTCAAGCAGAAATTAGAGGCAATGCGATCGCTAATATTCTTACGGGTGCATTAGGTTATGCTGTTAGCGGTAGTTTGCTGGGGCCGTTTTCGGCGCTGGATTCTACAATCATGTTACTGCGCGGTGAAGAATCTATTGGGGAATCGGTAGCCAAGCAAGCAAAACAAGAATTAAAACAGATTACCGATGAGACAGTAGTCGCCTACGTCAATGAAATTGGACAGAAACTCGCCAAAGTTGCAGGACGTAACGAATTTAAATATGAGTTTTTTGTCGTTCCCCAAGAAGAACTCAACGCCTTTGCGCTTCCTGGTGGCAAAATCTTTATTAATGCAGGTGCGATCGCTAAAACAAACTCGGAAGCAGAATTAGCTGGGTTAATCGGTCATGAATTATCCCATGTGGTGTTGTCCCACGGCTTTCAATTAGTTACCCAAGGTAATCTTGTTGCTAATGTGACACAATATATTCCTTTAGGCGGTATTATTGGGCAACTTTCAGCCCTCAGTTACAGCCGCGACATGGAACGTCAAGCAGATACCCTCGGTACACGCCTAATTGTCGCCACAGGTTATGCTGCTGATGGCTTACGTAATTTGATGGTGACACTAGAAAAACAACAGAAAAATGCTCCTCCTAGATGGTTATCTTCTCACCCTGGCGGTAGTGAACGAGTTAGTTATTTAGAAGATATGATTACCAATAGCAAATTCAACCGCTACGCCTACGAAGGTGTAGAAAGACACTCACAGATTAGAGCCAAAGTCAAACAGCTTCTTAAAGAGAAAAAATCACAAGAAGAAAAAAAGCAGCGTTCTTAATGAACCAAAAACAAAATTTTTCGTCACGGAAAGTATCAATATCCCTACAGATTTTCCCTAGAGGATGATTTATGTCATCGCACGCTTTGAAATTCCTTCTTTTAAGTGGTTTAGGTTTATCCTGCTTCTTGGGTAATTCGGCAGCATTCGCCCAAGTTGAAGACAGTGTGGTTGTACCCACAGAATCATCGGGCACATCCACAACCACAACTACACCGATACCAACAGGTACAGCAACTAACACCACAACTTACCCTACTGCTGAGGGTGCGAGGTTTAGTTGTCAAACCTATAACGGTCAATATACCGTGATGTATCAGCCCGAAAGTCAACCAGGTCAATACTTTGCTTGGGCTGCACCTCAGGCTTTAGGTGGTGGTTGGGATGTTAACAGACGCTGTCAAACAATTGCCCAACGCTTAGAATCCTATCGTCCAGATGGTTTACAAGAACTCCAAGTAACGAGGTTAAATAACGAGAACATCGTCTGCGTTACCACTGAGGCTGATCCTAGTTGTCGAATTGTTCTCACAGTACCCCGTGATAAAGACCCCTATACTATCCGCAATAGCATCTTCCAAAACCTCACCACTGCGGACAGCGGTCAACAAACCATTGCTGTTAACACCTACCGTAACAATCGCAACGGGGTTGGTGACTTATACAACTTAGGTCGCACACTACTGGGTGGTAATCGCGCTTCTGCATCTAAAAGTGGTATCAACCTCAAACCTTTCCTCGATCGCAAAGATGGTGGTAATGGTAGCGGGTTAAAAAATGGTGTGGCCTTGCGTAACCGTTCTAATGGCCAAACCACTGTTCGCCAACAACAAAATGGCGTTCGCCTCGACCCCAATAGATTCCGCCGTTAATTACTGGGAAATGTTTTATACAAAAACGCGCTGGGCATAATAATAAACCAGCGCGTTTTTGTTTGTGCTGGCATTTTGCATTCGCAACTGGCACATATTTTCAAGAGGTCTTATGCAACGGCGGAATTTTCTCTCTTGGGTGGGTTTAAGTTCTGGAATCAGTTTTCTACCAATAGCGTGGGAAAAGGCGGCGGCGGCGCAGCTTCCCAATAATTCCACATCAGGAAATGTTAGAGAACCCAAAACCAAAACCGGAGAGTTAGTGAATAGTTACCAATTCCCCAAAGATTTTATGTGGGGTACTGCTACCTCTGCTTACCAGATAGAAGGTGCAGCCAAAGAAGATGGCCGCAAACCCAGTGTTTGGGATACGTTCAGCGCTACAGCCGGACTAGTTAAGAATGGTGATACAGGGGCTATTGCTTGCGAACATTATCACCGCTACAAAATGGATGTGCGGTTAATGGCAGATTTAGGAGTTAAACATTACCGCTTTAGTATTTCTTGGCCGCGCATCATCCCCGACGGTAGGGGTCAAGTGAATGAAAAAGGCATTGATTTTTATCAGCGCTTAGTTGACACCCTACTGGAACATGGCATTACACCCCATGCCACATTATTTCATTGGGATAGCCCACAAGCGTTAGAAGACTTATACGGTTCTTGGCGCAGTCGAGAAATAGCTGCGGATTTTGCCGATTATGCTACCGCGGTTGTGAGTCGTTTAGGCGATCGCATTACTAATTGGATGACTATTAACGAAATCGTTTGCTTTACTCATCTAGGTTACGACGCTTACAATCAACCAGTTCATGCGCCAGGTACGCGAGTCAGATCTCCTAAAGATGTATGGCAAACTTCTCACCATGCTTTACTCGCCCACGGTCTTGCTTGTCAAGCTATTCGTGCCGCTTCACCAGTTAAATGTTCTGTAGCATTAGTAGATAACCCATCCCTGACTGTTCCCTTAACTGAGTCAGCCGCAGATATTCAAGCCGCACAAAAAGCATTTCATACTCAATGGACTAACGGTGGCATTATTTTTCCGGCGCTGACGGGTGCATATAGTCCATTAATGCTAGAACAATTAGGTGGTGATGCACCTGACATCAAAGCAGACGACTTAAAAACTATTTTCCAACCACTCGACGCATTTGGTTTAAACGTCTATACAGGCAATTATGTACGGGCGACTGATAACGCGAAGGGTTACGAAGTTTTGAAATTACCCAAAAACTACCCCAATATGCATATGTTTTGGTTAAATTTGGTGCCAGAAAGCATTTATTGGGGTGTGCGCCATATCAGCGAGACATTAGGACGCAAAGATTTACCAATATTTATCAGTGAAAACGGTTGTGCTGCGCCAGATGAATTAAACGATCGTGGTGAAGTAATTGATAGCGATCGCATTATGTATTTGCGACAATATTTGCGGTCAGCACATCGCGCCATTAATGAGGGATATCCACTCAAAGGTTATTTTCTCTGGAGTTTCATGGATAATTTTGAATGGTCTTGGGGCTATACCCGCCGCTTTGGTATCACCTATGTTGACTACAAAACCCAAAAGCGCATTCCCAAAGCCAGCTTTAATTGGTATCAAGAATGCTTGCGTCAAAATCGCGTAGTGTAGAGGAGGCAGAGGGGCAGGGAGCAGGGGAGTAGAGGAGGTAAAATCTAATTACCTTTTCTCGCTTTCAAATTTTCTTACTCGTTCTCCTTATTCCCCAATCCCTAGAAATTGGGAAATAAGGAAAATCAACTAATGACTTTTAACTTTTGTACAGACGCGATTAATCGCGTCTCTGGGATTTTTGACCCTTGACCCTTGACTCTTGACCCATCAATCAATTTGAATTGAGGTTGGTCTACTTGCAGATGGGGTAGTACCAATTAAGGGTTTACGGAATTGGGCATAAATGCGATCGCGCCATTCAAAGAAGGGTGCATAATCAGGATTATCTGCTAAACCAGGCAAGCCTTTACCTCTAAGATCTGCTGGTATATCTAAATAAGGCCCTTCGGGAAATTTCAGTAAGATTGATAAACCAGCCACTGCTAAATCAGCTAAACTTGGTTCATCTCCTAGCAAATAAGGGCTATCTGCCAATAGCAGTGTCAGCGCTTCTAAGTCTTGGTTTAAATCTGCGATCGCAGACTTAATGACATCTGGGCTATAACCAACCCCAAAACCCAAAACCGTTAAGAAATCACGTGGTACTCCTTCAATCAAATTTTTGAGAATATCGGGTGTAGAGGTGGGTAAAAAGGATTTACGAAAATTTTGGTCTTGACTAATAGCAGCAAATAGTGCTTTTTGCCCTTTAATACCTATTGACTCATCTGCCCATTCTTCTATTAATAAACAGGCACCCCTTTTCTTGGGATCTTTCGGTATCAGTGGGCGTTCTGGATACTCTAAGTCTAAATATTTAGCTATTTCTGTTGAATCAACAATATATCTACTTCCATCCTTTAAAACTGGTACTTGCCTTTGACCAGTCAGACGAAACAGTTCTACTTGACCAATCCCTGGTGTGACCTCTATTTTGCGATAATTTAGTTCTTTATAATCTAAAATCAATCGCACTTTTTCTGAGTATTGGGATAGTTCCCATTGGTATAATTCCAGCATTTGAATACCTTATAACTAGTGAATTGAGCAATTTTACTAATTGTATCTTTAGTTGCTGTAATCGTTTTGGCAATTCAATTTTTACCTACGGAGTTAATTGCCAACCAAGTATAATTGTCTAGGCATTTTTTAGATAATCTGTTAGCCTATCAAAAAAATCTTTGTTTATGGATGCAATTATCAAATAATTAAATTGTTTGACTACTTACGTATAACTTAACCTAACATCTTATTCCTGAGTTTGCACGGATTATTTTAATTTCTCATACTCCTCAATCACTGAAAATATTTAGTATAAAAGCATACTTATATTTTTAATTACCAGCATGATCTTGAATCGAGATAGATGGGCTAAACTATTTTTAATGGTGTTTATTTATAACTTACCTTTGGCTGAGAATACTGCTGGAATGTAGAGATTTTCCCTAAAAATAAACTTGCTAAACTGCGTCTAGCTTTAAACTTCTATTTTTTATAATCTGGTTTTATTCTTAACTTCTACACTATTATCTGTTGCCTGGTGAAAGCCTTTATTTCTCAACCTAGATGATGTTTGAGTATGTATTGCTAAGTAGAATTCATCCATCATATATTCCAGAATTTTTAGCAGACATAACCACAGAGTCACAGTAGATATAGCAATGCTAAATGATTTGTAAAATATTGCTTCAAGGTTTGTTGACTGTTGACTGTTGACTATTCACGGTTAACAGTTAACAGGCATAACAGATATTTTTCACAACTAAAATAGGATTGTTATATATTACCTCTTATACTAATTTGAAAAAAGAAGGCGACAGATTGTAGGGGCACGGCACTGCCGTACCCTCTAAAATAAAATACAGTTCAGTTAAGAAAATTAATTGATAACAAAACTAAAAAACTAGTTACTCAACATAAAAAAACAGAACAATAATTTTGGAGGGGGTTTGGGGGACGCAACCGTCACCCAATCGGGGGTTTGGGGGAGAATCCCCCAATTGAGCTAACTTTTTTAATAAGTGACAAATCAATCGCTAATGAGCGTAACCCAAGCGTATTGCTCTAGAATATATAGGGTTCCTATTTGATTTTTGAAAAAATGATTTGACTAGAAGCTTGCTATACAAAGGCTTCTTTCGGGAGCATCCAGTTTTGGAAGATTTACCATTTCTGAGAAAATGTAGAAGGAAATAACCTTGTGCGATCGCAGACTATGAGCCAAGAGAAACAAGAACGGAT
>NZ_JACJPX010000089.1 GCF_014696315.1 Calothrix membranacea FACHB-236 | reverse complement strand
TTATCGACTATTTCAATACAACAATGGCTAAACCTTTTAAGTGGACATATAAAGGTAAAGTGTTGGCTGTCTAATACTTGGCTCATTTCCGCCGAACTGTAATAGGTTGTCCACCTTGTTGAAGAGAGGCTGTCAGTGCGGCAAGAATTTGCACTAACTCTGTACCAACCCAGCCAGACGACACTATAGGGGGAGTATTTTTGGAGATACAAGTAATAAAGCGATCGCAAACTCGTTGCAAGGGTTCGCCTTTTTCTACTAGCAATGTCTCGTGGCTTTGATTGAGAGGCAGAAATTGATTGTTTTGATATTCCAATTCCCCATTTAATAAGGTTAAAGGCGATTGGCTAGACATTTCATCGAAAATCAAACTGCCACGATTACCCACAACCGTCAGCCTTCTTTGTTTATCAGTATTCAGCCAGCAGAGATGAATATATGCTTGAAAGCCATCTGCGTATGTCAGCATTACCCAGACTAAGTCAGCAAGTCCTGGGTAGAGGGGTGAAGGGGGCGTAGACGCGATAGCGGCTTCCCGTAGGGTGGGAGAATCGGAGTTATTTGTTTTGTCTTCTTGTAGCCAAACTGTACCGGTTGCTTGCACCTTTACTGGTAGTTGACCTAGCCAATTGTTAAAAATAGCAATATCGTGAATTGCTAAATCCCACAGTGCATCAACATCTTGGCGGACTGGCCCTAAATGGGTGCGGGTGGCGTAGCCGTAGCGTAAATCACCTAACTTACCTGCCTGAACTACGGCTTGGCCTTGTTCGACGGCGGGATGAAATAAATAGGTGTGATCTACCATCAATATTAAATGCCGTTGCTCTGCTAACTCGCAAAGTTCCCGACATTCTAAGGGGTCGAGAGTTAAGGGCTTTTCTGCTAAAACATGGTATCCCTGATTCAAGGCATCTTTAATCAAGTGATAATGAGTAGTAGCTGGAGTTGCGATCGCTACTGCCATCAAATCTGGCACTTGCTTGATATCCTGCCAATCGGTTGTTAATAATACATTTTCATCTAATTTATATTGCCGTTTGACGGCTGCTAATCTTTCCGGGTTGGGGTCTACAACCGCACCAATCCGTACTTGGGGATGTTCTAAAAAATTCCGTAGCAAATGCACTCCCCAACGCCCAACGCCGAAGATAGCAATTGTAATTTGGTTAATCATTAGTTATTGGTCAAGAGTCAAAATTTTGACACTGGAGTTTAGACTCTTGAGTCCTAACTGAATTATCAACTTATATATTCTCTATTGAGTTCAGGGTTGTTCCGGATTATTGATGGATAAAAATGCTACTTTGGCGGCTGCTTGTTCCGCAGCTTTAATAGAGCGTCCCTTACCTTGACCTAACTGTTTACCATGCAACCACACTTCAGCAAGGAAACGTTCTTGGTTGCGGTGGGGTTGAGTCACTTCTACAACCCGATATTCTGGTAAAACTTTAAATTGAGCTTGAGTCCATTCTTGCAGAGCAGCTTTGTAATTTAGCCTAGCTGGGTCAAGACGAATTTCTGCGGCTAGTTGTTTGAAGTGAGGGTCTAGCCAAGGACGGATGAGATTAAGATTGCTGGTACTGAGGTACAATGCCCCGAGAACAGCTTCAAAAGCATCTGCTAATCGAGATTCTTGACCAACTTTATCAGCAGTCGCACTACCAGCAACTAATAAATAGAGTTCCAAACCATATTCTCTGGCTAACTGGGCCAAAATGCGATCGCTCACCAGTACCGAACGAATTGCGGCAAAATCTCCCACCGGACAATCTGGATAATGTTCCCACAAGACAATAGCTGCGACTAGCCGCACCACAGCATCACCAACAAATTCCAACTGTTCATAATTTGCTGACTCTGAGACAGTGGGATGAGTTAGCGCCAAGTCTAAAAGGTGCCATTGTATAGGTGCTTCTTTTGGCAGACCTAATTTTTTAACTAAATTTTCCAGCTGACGCTGACGGCGTGGATAGGCGAGGGACATTAAATCAGGGATGGGGGAGCAGAGGGGATGAGGGAGATGAGGGGGATAAGGGAGAAATCCCTATTACCCATTACCAATTACCAAATGACAAATGACAAATGACAAATGACAAAAAAGGGAAAGAGTTGGTAGTAAGCCGGGTTCTGTTCTCGAATGTAGAAATGTTACAAGTAACTTCTCTACATGAGGGCGGTTATCTATCTGGGACGTTTGTTACCAAACGCCTCTAGCGGCTCTGTTTTGGCGGAACTGGTAAAAGACCAACCATAGTTCCTTTCGCCTTGCTCCCAACCGGGGTTTACCGAGCCAACGCCTCTCGACGTTGCTGGTGCGCTCTTACCGCACCTTTGCACCCTTACCAAAACTAAATCCAAAATTTTATTTTCAAAACTCTTCATTTTGAATTTTGAATTTTGAATTTTGAATTGTTTTGGCGGTATCTTTCTGTGGCACTATCCTCACGATCGCTCGCACTGGACGTTATCCAGCAAGTTTGGTCTTTCGGGAGCCCGGACTTTCCTCAAATCAGTTTTTGTGACCGATCTGCAACCGCCTACGCCTACTCTCTCCCTAGATCCAGTGTAATCTTGGATGGAGCTGTGTGTCTGAATTTAACTTACTTCCTTTTATTCCAAGGTAGAGCGTATGTCCAGGGCAGTTTTCTAATTGTGAAAGGACAATTAATAATGCACATCGGTGGGACGTTTTGACCGGGAGCAAGACCTACGCGCAGTTCAGATATCCGCAGCACTAGTTGGATAGAAAATTCTAATTGTTTTGTTCTGTTAACAAAGTCGTTGTATAGCTTCCTTTGCGCCTTCACAGGACTTTTTTGCAAACCACTGATATTGACTATGGGTTTTTTGGCTGAGTAAGTTCCAGCATCTTTATCACGCTCAAAAACATCTTCTGCTGTCACTAATTCAGTCATAGTTTTTTTAGGAGCAACGAGACTGGGGCTTTGTGGTACAGCTAAGTCACGGGTTAAGTCTGGTGATTTACGAATTACTCGGCGAGATTGCTTACTATGCTCGACTACCAAAGAACTGTTATCCCAGTCAATATAAATAGCATGATCGGCAGATTTATTTTCAATGCTAACCGATAATTCTTTCAATTCGTCAAAAGAGTGTGAAGGGCTAAGTTTAAAAGAAATTCCCACCTTATCATCTAAATTGTTTTCTTTTAGTTGATCGTCAACGACTTTTTTTTGATATTCAAATTTAATTTTGTCGTCAATCGATTCAATCATCAGGTTAAAGATGTAAGAGACACCGATGATATAAAGCGTCAATACAAGTAAATTTTGGTCACCGCTTCTCATAATTTAGAATATAGACTCCCTGTAATAATTTTGTATATTCGATCCATGCTGATGTACCATATTTAATCTTGCTTAATCGTTAGAGATTTTTCTAGCCAGCCTCGCCGCCAGAAAAAGAAAAGTAATCCGCCTCCGATCGCAGCCATCACAGCCAAGCACAGTGGATACCCCCAATACCAATTCAGTTCAGGCATATTATATGGTGATTTTTCCGTATTGAAGTTCATCCCGTAAATTCCTGCTACAAAAGTTAAGGGAATAAAAATAGAGGAAACCACTGTCAATATTTTCATGATTTCATTCATTTTGTTACTCACTGCCGACAGGTAAACATCCATTAATCCTGAAGTCAGTTCCCGGTAGGTTTCTACCATGTCAATTACTTGCACTGCGTGGTCATAACAATCTCTGAGATAGATTCGCACTTCATCACTGATATTTTCTCCGCTATCACGCATTAGAGAACTAATTACATCACGCTGGGGCCAAATGGCGCGACGGAGTTGCAGTAATTCTCGCTTAATTTTGTAAATCTTCTGGAGTGTTTTCTGAGTGGGTTTAGTAATTACTTCTTCTTCTAAATCTTCTATTTGCTCACTGTAGCCCTCTAATACAGGGAAAAAGCCATCAATAATGGCATCTAATAGGGCATAAGTTAAATAATCTGCTCCTGATTTGCGGATAATTCCCTTCGATTTTTCAATGCGCGATCGCACTGCGTCAAAGCAATCATGTTCTGGTTCTTCTTGGACTGTGAGTAAATAGGTTTTTCCTAATACTAAACTCACTTGTTCGCTGTAAAATCCAAATGCATTTACCTTCGGTACTACCATGCGGGCAATTATTAATAATTGGTCTTCATAGTCTTCTGTTTTGGGACGCTCTGCCATATTGACAACATCTTCTAGAACTAGAGGATGTAAATCAAAGACTTGACCAACTCTTTGTAAAATATCGATATTACCTAAACCTCTAACATCAACCCAAGATACAGATTGTGCGTCCAAAAATGGTATACATTCTTCAGGTGATGCTATTTCTTGTTTTGTATAATTATCGGAATTGTAATCAATTAAAATGATTTCAGGATAATAAGCATTATCATCAATAACTAGGGTTCCAGGTACATTGCCTGGTTCGTGAAAAAAATCACGCATAAATGACTCTTTGTTAACGTGATGGCTCCGACGGATTTTGTTGAGCATGAACTTTTTCCTCAATGATTATTGATAATTCACAAGCGGTAAAGTAATGATTTTTAATTTAGATAAAATCAAAAAAATATAATATAAAAATAAATTATTAAACTAATATATATAGGCTAAGGAAAACAGGATGGCAATGAAATAACTAACCTTTCCCTAGAGCAAATATTGATTTCTCAATACTTACACAATAGGCTTGAAAGGCAGAAAAGTTTTTGATGCAATTCCTAAAACTATCACAATCATTTTTTTGTATCCACTATGTTCTAGGTAGGTGAAAAATCACATGACCATTCAAGCCGATATGATATCACTACTTCACGTCTAGCTATTGAATACTGACAGAACTGTGAAAACTCTGTTACTCTGGTTTTCCATAACTTTAGTATTGCCACTGCTGGGAAAATAATCATTAGGCTAAGGAATAGCCTTTGGTAAAGCCTACCCTACAAAAATACGGAATGGGCGACCGACTGTAACGGGAGTACTCCTACTCCATTAAGATAGATTTATTAAAGTCTTGTGGAGAAAGGTTAATGCTTGGAGTTGTATCTTATATCGGTTTCTTGGCTGTGTTCACTGGTATCGCTGTTGGGCTGTTGTTCGGCCTGCGTTCAGCCAAGATAATATAGTAATCCTCTTTCAGTTGTGAAAAATATCGGTTTTGGCTGTTGATTGTTGACTGTTGACCGTCAACGGTAAGATTTCACAAATCCTTCACGGATTGCTATATAAGGGAGAATTCTCTTGAAAGCTTGCTTTGTCAGGCTTTGTATGCAGATAGAGTAAAACGGTAGGGGTACAAAATTTTGTACCCCTACGATTATTTGTGCCTCATCTGTTGTATAGCCCCAGACTAATAATCTGAGGACTTTTCATCGAGAAAATGAAAAACTCTTGGAGAAGAAGTTTCCAATGTCCCAAGCGGTGGGACGGCTATTCCTCTGCATCCACAAGGGGATGAAGTTTCCCGCCGCTTTTAATAAATTATCCGACCGTCGCAGGAGTTGAGACCTTAACTTCTCTTTTCGCCGGAGGACGCATTTCTAAGCCCAGCAGGTTGAGCATTTCGCGATCGCTATCGTAATCTGGACATGGTGTGGTCACTGTCAGCATTTTGTTGTCATCGCTGGAAAAGATAGAATTAGCTCCAGCCATAAAGCAGAAAGCTTGTTCTACTTCGGAAAGTCTCGCCCTCCCAGCGCTGAGACGCACATCAGAGGCTGGCATAACAATACGTGCTGTCGCAATCATCCGCACTATATCCCAGATAGGAACATCAGGCTGATTTTCTAAGGGTGTGCCTGGGACTTGGGAGAGAATATTAATTGGTACAGATTCGGGATGAGGACTGAGGTTTGCCAAGGTATGTAACATGGCGATGCGATCGCTTGCCGTTTCACCTAAGCCGAGTATGCCGCCGGAACATACGGTAACATTGGTTTGGCGAACATTTTCAATCGTATTCAGGCGATCGTCGTAAGTCCTGGTGGTGATGATGGTGCTGTAATGTTCCCGCGAAGTATCTAAATTATGGTTATAAGCATAAAGTCCCGCTGATTCTAAACGCTTGGCTTGATCCGTCGTTAGCATCCCCAAGGTACAACAGACTTCCAAACCCATAGAGGTGACTTCTTGCACCATTTCTAGCACTGTTTCAAATTGGGAATTATCCTTAACTTCACGCCAAGCTGCACCCATGCAAACCCGGCTAACACCCGTTTCCTTAGCTTTTTGGGCAATGCTAACTACAGTTTCTTTTTCTAAAAGTGCTTGTGCTTTTACCTCTGTTTTGTAGCGGGAAGATTGCGCGCAATAATTGCAATCTTCTGGACAACCCCCAGTTTTAATAGAGATTAGCTTACAAACTTGAATTTGTTTGGGATTATGATATTGGCGATGTACACTAGCAGCTTGATAAATAAGCTCTAGCAATGGCGTGTTATATATCGCCTCAATTTCTGCTTCCTGCCAATCGTAGCGTATTCTTCCCACCGACATCACTTATCCTTAGTTAATAGACTGGATTTACCAAGAGCTGTCTTTTTGTTGAATATCCTAAGATACAGCATTTAGGCGAAGCGATCGCACAAATTTACGTTGCGTATTGTGCTGAAGTTGCGATCGCTTTTTCACCCTGCTGTTGTAGATATTAAAAATCAGCTTATCAATTATTCTGCTTGTCCAGTAGATTCACAGTCAAAAAAGGATAAAGTGCGTAGGGTGCCTTAGCGACAATAGTACAGCACCTCCGGTAACTTAATAAATCCATCGATTTGCGCTTTTTCAGCACAAAAGGGTAAGACAGCAAGGCTGACTGCTGCTAAATTGAATTGTGAGCAATCTTTCGCAGATTTCTGTAACCTAGATTACATTTATCTGTGCAATTTTAATGAAGTAGGCATCAAGCAGCTGACAACATCAATATGTTTCAGTGATGGAGAAAGGAAAAATGGTAAATTTAAACCTTTCCAGTTTTTCTCTTGTGCTTTTTCCTTGCCACAAGGGATATTAAAACTTCTGCATCTGCAAAATTTACTGACAAGACTCACGTTAGTTATCTAGTTTATGAAATCAGAACTGCCATTGATAACGAGCGATCGCCTGTTATTAAGAATCGGTATTCAACAGGATATACCGCAAATACTCAAATATTTTACTACGAATAAAAATTATCTTACCCCATATTACCCCAAATGGGCTGAAGATTTTTTTACAGTCAAATACTGGCAATATCAGGTTGAAGGTAATTTACTGGAATTTATTAATGGACACTCTTTAAAACTATTTATTTATCCCAAAACAAGCCTGACGGAAATTATTGGCACAATTAACTTTACTAATTTTGTCAGAGGTGCTGCTCATTTTTGCTATGTCGGTTATAGCCTAGCAGAAGATGAACAAGGTAAAGGCTATATGACAGAAGGATTAAAGGCAGCTACCAACTATGTCTTTCAAGAATTAAATATGCACCGGATCATGGCAAATTATATGCCACATAACCAACGTAGTGGTAATGTTCTTAAAAAGCTAGGGTTTATTGTTGAAGGTTATGCCAGGGACTATTTATTAATTAATGGACAATGGCAAGATCATATTATGACAAGTCTGACAAATCCTCACTGGGAAATGCCCAAATCTTAGTAAATTGGCAGAATTATGAGTTATGAATTATAAATTGGGTAAGTCAATCCTTGAGTATGATTGCGGTTAGGCAAATTTAGCCAAAAAATTTCATAGTAAATCCATATCAGATACACAGTAGCTCCATAACAGACTGCAATAGTTATTAGTGTTCATACCAAGTTGCTTCAGCAACACCAGGTGAAGGGGGAAGAGGATAACCCATATCTAATTCCCCACTTTTTTCTTCAGTAGTGTTTGGTTAAAGTAAATACTAAGGGATGAGAATGATTTCGGAATATTCAATAGCATCTTGAGGCTGAGGAATAATTGAATTTCTGAAAGTTCCTTAATCATAAAATCCAGAAACCCGGTGGGATTATTGCAAAAATTACATAATCTTTAATCTTGATTGTAGAGTCGGCAATACCTACCAAATCTAGGTTTTAGCGCTCCATACTCGCTTTATTTATATTTCTTTTATTGCTATATCTTTAATGTAAGCTTTAAAAATATTTGGCAAAATACCTATTTGCCTACTTAAAATGCCTTATTGCCTGCTCATTTTCTCTAAATGCTTACTCAAAATGCCTTACCGCTTTCTCATTTTGGTGTTTTCCGCAAGCAAAATGGCATAATGCTTACTTAAAAAGCTGTAATAAGTTCTCATGTTAGTAAATCACGCACTCATTTTAGTGTTTTCCGCAAGCAAAATGACATAATGCTTACTCAACAAGCTGTAATGAGTTCTCATGTTAGTAAATCACGCACTCATTTTGGTGTTTTCCGCAAGTAAAATAGCATACTGCTTACTCAACAAGCTGTCATAACTTCTGGACTTTTGACTTTTGACTTTTGACTTTTGAATTACGCGCAGCGGTACTATTGCCAGAGTTAGTATTAAGAGAAGAATTAACGAAGCTTTACTGCTAATGACTCTGGCTGAAACTCCCAACCAAACAAATTCTCGCAACCCTTTTCTTCACCTCAAATACGAACCCGCCTTAGAATCTCTAGGGAACGACTACTACGACGAAGTAGCAGCAGCAGAATTTCCGCAACATATCCTGCGCTGGCGTAATGACGCAGTTTTACCTAATTTGGGGTTAAATCCCCAAGCTGTCACCGATGAAGATTTCACCAACGCCTTTGGTAAATTTCAAGAACGTCAACCATTGTTGGCGTTGCGTTATCACGGCTATCAATTTGGTGAATATAATTCTGGCTTGGGTGATGGTAGAGGCTTTCTCTACGGACAAGTGCGGGGTAGAGATGGCGAATTGTACGATTTTGGCACTAAAGGTTCTGGTAGAACTCCCTACTCTCGTGGAGGGGATGGGATGTTGACACTCAAAGGCGGAGTGCGGGAAGTTTTGGCTGCGGAGGCTTTGCATTCTTTGGGTGTACGCACCTCACGCTGTTTAACCATGATTGAAACTGGTTTATCTTTGTGGCGGGGTGATGAACCTTCGCCGACTCGTTCATCTGTGATGGTGAGAATGAGCCGTTCTCATATTCGGTTTGGCACTTTTGAGCGATCGCATTATTTGCGTCGTCCAGATTTAACTCAAAAATTATTAGACCATGTAATTGAGCAATATTATCACCACTTAGCTGCAGAACCAGATAAATATGCTTTATTTTATGCAGAATTAGTTAAAAGAGTTGCGGAACTTGTAGCGCAATGGATGGCGGCGGGTTTTTGCCATGCAGTCTTAAATACTGACAATATGTCAATTACCGGGGAAAGCTTCGACTATGGCCCCTATGCCTTTATTCCTACTTACGATCCCTATTTTACTGCTGCTTATTTTGATTACTATCGACGCTATTGTTATGGACATCAGCCGAGTATTTGTAGATTAAATCTAGAAATGCTCCAGGAACCATTAAAAGCAATAATCGATAAAGCTGATTTAGACGCTGGTTTAGCAAAATTTGAAGAATATTATTATGCTAAATATCGCTCGTTAATGTTGAAAAAGTTAGGTTTTGAGCAGTTGCAAGTTCCAGAAGTTGATGATTTGTTGGATCTGACAATTGAATTTTTGCAAGCTAGCCAAGTCGGATATCATCAATTTTTCTATGAAATTGCTCGTACTTTTTCGATAAAATGGCGTAACGATCCCGCTTTTGTTTTACATGATTCCGATATAGCCCCAGCTACCGGAGCATCGGCAATTTTTGATAACTGGTGTCTTTTGTACCATAAAATTTTAAATAATTTTGCTCCTGAACAAATAGATGTAATTGCGGCAAATCTCGCTGTTGCTAATCCAAAAACTGCCTTGTTAAGACCAGTCATTGAATCTATTTGGGAACCAATCGCACAGGAAGATAATTGGCAACCATTTTATGAATTAGTTCAAAAGCTGCAATCCAGAAGTTGAATCAATACTGCTCGGTTAAGGATTTTTAACTTGGAATTTGGTTTGGGGAAAAGGTGTTCGCGTAGCGTCTCCGCAGGAGAAAGGGGAAGGGGAAAAGGTTTTTTCTTGCCCCTTTACCCTTAGAGACAATTTATAAAGTAGTCTTAAGCTACAAATGTAGGTTGGGTTGAGGAAGGTAGACGCGCAGCGGCTTCCCGCAGGGTAACCTAAACCCCAAAGCATTGTATATGTTGAGTTTCACTCCGTTCAACCCAACCTTGTGTCTTAAGAGAAATTTGGATCAGTTTTACACTCGAAATGCATAGATTAAGTGTTTGAGATGTATAATTTTTGAATTTCAGACTATAATTCAGCAATACTAGCAGATCTGTGTTTCATATAATGTTCATTTTTATCACCAAAAAAACGCCAGTATAATCTTCCTTATATTACTGAGAATACTTCACTTCATCTCAATACTTTATTCATTTATTACTAATTAAGGTTTTCGGATAAGCTCTGACTTTCCGTTTATCAAGAGAATTTATTTATAAATTTTTGTGCAATGTTGAGTAATTTTTCAACAAAGTATCTGCTCCAAGCTATCTGAGGACTATAATTATATTGAATTTTTGCAAATATCTGCGGCTTAGGTTTGTGAAAATTTGTTGTAATCAAATATTTTAACTTTGATGCTTCGCGATAATATACATAATGCTTGCTCCATTTACCTGCAAAATGCACAATAGCAGGAGCTACTTCTTTAGAGCCCTTTTTAAAATTACTTATACCTGTTAATACATCTACTTTCAGAGAACCACAAATTCCTATCGGAGTTCGCATCATACTACCATTATCTTGGTACATATTTTGATTGTGCAACATCATTGCTACAGCAATAATAGGTTCATCACCAGGCCCATCTCCTTGAAATTCGTAAAAACCTAGCTGTTTCCAGTCAGGTAAAATAACTTGTGCTGTTTCAAAAACTGCTTTAGCTATATCCCCCTTCTCAAAATAGTACATACCCCCATTAAATTTGGGTAGCCTTTCCAAACTAAAATAACTGAGCACACGATTAAGATCACATAGGTTATCTTCATCTCCATCTCCAAAAGAAAGAAATTTCTCCCCTGGAACAGTAAAGCTTATCCCTTTCAATGCTTCAAAAATAAACTGAATATCTCTGACTACAATACAATCACTGTCAATAAAGATGGTTTTATTATATGGAGAGTAGTTATTAAGATGAAGTTTTTGTCTAACGTTAGAGCCGTAATCCTTGTTCAAAGGAATTACTATATCAAAAAGCTCTATTAATTCTTGATCATTTTGATAATCAGTAACAATAGCAAGTGAAATATGTGGTGAATGTAATTTTAGAGACCTTGCCAATGTTTTAGCCATTTCAATATACTTAAGCTTTCCATAAGCTAAGGTGATGACACCTCTATCTGAAATAGTCATGTTTCATTACCTCTTGAATAATTTTCTCGGAAAGTATAAATATTTTATACTTGATACAACTTTCATGGCAGACGCTGGTAAAGATAGAATATTAGTATTTATATATACATACAAATCTTTGTATGTATCTTCCGGAAAATAATCATGCTATTTCACTAAAACTCACTATAGTAGTCTGCTTTGATTTCTGAACTTATTTGCTGATGCAGAGAACCAAGAAAGCATATGGGGTTTTATTCAGCAATCAAATAAGCTATAAGCCGTAGATTCTACCAAAACTGCGATCGCTATTAATTTCAATCACCAAATCAACCCATTGCGGAGAGTTAACCAAAGGTGTGATGAATAATTCCGGGTGCAGCGATCGCCAAAAATAATGTACAAATTCTTCTATCTGTTGTTCGCTCATTCCTGATTTACCAGATGCAATCATCTTTTGTTCTGCTTGTTTGCGCCATACTAAGGAAGAGCGATAATCAGTAGGGTATAAAACGATTAAACTATCCAATCGCTGCCACAGTGGGAGATAATTCTCTAACTGACGGTTCATATCCCTGGCAAACGTGCGATCTGCATCTGTAAAAATGGGCGGTGGCGCATCATCAAAGGCTTGGATATCAATTGGTCTCACGCCTACAAACCACCCTTCAAAGAGCAAAATATCCACATTTGCGGCGACTTCTGGAGTAGTGCGATCGCCTGCACCACTGTAAGCCGATTTATCAAACCGGGGGATCACAACTGGACTTTGCGACTGGTGAATCTGGTCAAGTAAATTTAAGCCTAGATCAATATCGTGAGTTCCCGGTGGGCCGCGCCAAATTAAACGGGGGTCTTGTTGTGATAAAACTAAGCGATCGCTATAGGTTTTGTATAAGTCATCCAAAGATACAGTGACAGTGTGATATCCCAACTCTTGAAGAATCAAAGTCAACGCTTGGGACATAGTAGTTTTACCAGTTCCTTGTACACCCAAAATTCCTTGAATTAAAGGATGTCCCAACTTTTGACGCTGGGATGCGATTTTAATTGCCAAAGGTAACCATAACTCCCACAGGGTATGTAACATCACCTGGGGTTCCACTTGCAAAGTCGTTTGGCAAAACTGGTTAAAAGCTGGTTCGATAGATTTGAGTAAATGCGATCGCTTTTGAATCACCTCATCCACATTTTCTGGTGTAATTCCAAAAGCCTGCGCCCTCAAAGTATCTGCTAAAGCCGCTTCCGTGAGATTATCATTTGTCATTTGTCATTCGTCATTTGTCATTTGTCATTTGGTAATGGGTAATGGGTAATAGATATCTCTCCCCTGCTCCCTGCTCCCTGCCCCCCTGCCTCTTTGTCCCCAATCCCATCACGACCCCAGCTTGAATGCTTCCAGAAACAGGCTGTAGGTAAAACCAACCTTGAGAAAGTTTAGTGCTTCCACCCATAGCGATCGCCTCGAGAAAAAGTTACGACTGTAGAAGATTCTGCTACTCACTTCTGTCAGTACAACTAAAATCGCTGCTACCCAAATATCCAATTCTGCCCTTTGTCCGGCACTGGTAGAAATTGCCGATCCGAGAAAGAAACCTAACAAAAAACTAATTATCAGTAGCGACAACCTACGCCAAGGATTGACAAACCATAGCCCTAATTGTCTGGTAGTAGCATCAACTAAATTATTTATACGAGTATTTTGCATGATTGGGACTGCACTCAAAAAGTCAAGAAATCATGAAATATTCCTCTTTTAGAGGATATCGGTTTTAGCATAAGCTTGTTTGAGCAGTGATTTAAATATCTAGTGGATTTTCAGTGGTGAGCAAATTTTATACAGGGTGTCATCTGCAAGTAAGCAAAGCTTTAAAAAAAATTGTTGAATGTGGGCTTCCACCCCTTAACAATCAGAGTTATCTTAAAATATGTAGTGTGAAATATTAAGAAAAATGAAGTACATTCCACAGATTTATCTGTGGGTTTGTCACCATAGTCTTTGTTACTGTCACTACTTCTAAAACAAAAATTACTGTTTGCGCTTCTCCGAAGAAATCTGCTTAGTGATGTATTATATTTTTTGTGCTATTTCACATTCTCAACAAAAGATAGCCTTGATTAATCGGGCTTACACCTGATTTTTCGTTAGAGAATCAAGGTGATTATTTTTGTCAGTATGTTTCTTGAAAATGCTACTTATGATACATTGCATAACTTGCTTTCAGGAGACTCTATAGTAGGCAACTACAGTAATTGACCTTGCAAAGAATAGGCTAGGATTTGGACAAGCCTAAACAAATACTTATTTCTAATAACTATCAATATGAAAACGTCAGTGTATCGTAACGCTGCTGTTCTAGCTTGTTCTTTAGGACTGTTAGGGTTACTGGTGGGGTGCTTTGGCATGAGTGTTTCTTTTGAAACTACAGATCCAAACTCAACTTCATCACAACCAAATGAAACGCCTCAACTACCCAGCAATTCTTCTCCATCTTTCGCTCATGAAACAGTTAGCTCAACTAATGTTTCTACTTCAGTAACTCTACCTGCTGAAGCGGTAGAAAATAGTACTAATAAAGATACTTCTCTATTGGCATATAGTCAAAAATCTTCTGGAACTATCAAAGCAGGAGAAGGCAAATTGCGGATGAGTAATCAAACCAATCAGCCTGTGCGCCTGGCTTTATTAGCACGACAGTCAGCGGCGAAAGGTGCGTCCAAAACTCAGCAAGATATTCCCGCTCATTGGGATTTTGATCCCCAAGAAGGCAGTGAAAAAGGCCTGCTCCTCTCTCTGCCTAACGGTAACTTAAAACTAGAGAAGGGAGATATTCTCGTAGCCTTTGCCCAAGATGGTTCAAGGCGCTACTGGGGGCCCTATGTAGTAGGGGAAACATCTTCACCAGTATGGGATTCTCAAAGCAAAGAATGGCGGCTAGTACTTAGTAAGTAGGGATTGGGGGCAAGGAGGCAGGGGAGCAGGGAGCAGGGAGCAGGGGAGAAGATATTACCTAATTCCCCAATGCCCCATGCCCAATGCCCAATTCCCAAGAACAAAATCTACCTAGTCAACGACTATTAACAAAGTGCTGTTTGACTGTAGACTCTTGAGCATTGACTGATAACAAATGAACATGAAATTGAGCCTTCCCCACACTGTTGGCCAGTGGTGCAAAAATATACTCACGCGTCCAGCGCTGGCTGTGACTGTATCGGTTCTGTGGTTAATTGTGATTGGTTGGATAGCTTATGGTTGGAATTTAGGCAACATTGGCTTAGTTGATGAAACCGAACCACTGTTTGCTGAAGCTTCCCGTCAAATGTTCGTTACAGGAGATTGGATCACTCCCTTCTTTAATGCCCAGACACGCTTTGATAAACCAGCATTAATTTATTGGTGTCAAGCGATCGCCTATGGCATTTTGGGTGTGAATGAATGGGCGGCGCGAATCCCATCAGCACTGGCGGCTATGGGGACAGTTGCTTTAGCTTTTTACACAGTACACTGGTCACTAGCTAGAAAAGATGAATTAGAACAAGTTTCCCGCCCTGTTCGCCGTTACTTAACGGCTGGTTTGGCTGCTACTGTAATGGCGCTAACTCCAGAAATGATCGCTTGGGGACGTATCGGTGTCTCCGATATGCTGCTGACTGGGTGTATCGCATCAGCTTTGCTGTGCTTCTTTTTGGGTTACGCACAGAATTCAAAATTCCCAAGTAAATGGTATTTAGCTTGTTATGTGCTAGTTGCTGGGGCAATTTTAACTAAAGGCCCAGTAGGAATTGTATTGCCAGCATTAATTATCGGTGCATTTGTTCTCTACCAAGGCAACTTAGTAGAAGTATGGCGGCAAATGCGTCCCCTGGTGGGGTTGCTAATTATTTTAGGATTATCAGTTCCCTGGTATGCGCTGGTGATTTGGCGTAATGGGTGGAATTATATTAATTCTTTCTTTGGGTATCACAATCTAGAACGCTTCACAGAAGTAGTTAATGGACATTCAGCACCCTGGTATTTTTACTTTTTAGTAGTGCTATTAGGCTTTGCTCCATACTCAGTCTACTTACCCGCAGCAATGATCAGACTGAAGTTTTGGCAGCGATCGCATTGGCGTTCTCAAGAACGTTCTCAGCAATTAGGTTTATTTGCTTGCATTTGGTTTCTGGCGATTTTTGGCTTTTTCACCATAGCCGTTACCAAACTTCCTAGCTATGTATTACCGTTAATGCCAGCTGCAGCTATTCTTGTGGCGCTGTTATGGAGTGATTTGATCCCAGAACCAGAAGCCGACAATCATAAATCTGTCATCGCCGCCAAATCTTTTGTGTGGAGTAGCTGGGTAAATGTCATCTTTTTATCTGCGGTCGCTGCAGCATTATTTCACCTCGCCCAGTTAGTAGGTAACGATCCCGCAGCGCCTGAGTTGTATCAGTCAATGCAACAGATGGGTTTACCAGCGATGGGCGGTATGATTTGGCTATTGGTGGCCATAATTATTGCAGCGTTTACCCTCACTCGCCGTTGGCAATGGATTATCAGTGCTAACTTGCTAGGGTTTGTACTATTTTTTATAGTTGTTTTGATGCCTGCTTTGTTTGTCATGGATCAGCAGCGTCAGCAACCCTTACGAGAATTATCCGTGATCGCCGCCCAGGTAGAACAACCCAAAGAAGAATTAATCATGCTGGGTTTCAAAAAGCCTAGTGTGGTGTTTTACAGCCATAAAACAGTCAATTACATTTCATCCGCACCGGAAGTTGTAGACTATATTCACAAACAGAATAATCAGCCAGTTAAGCTCAATTCTTTGCTACTGTTAGCTGAAAAAGACAGATTTCTAGCAATGGACTTGCAACCTGAAGAATACAAGCATATTGCTAGTAAAGGTGCTTATTATTTAGTCAGAGTTCCTGTGAAGAAAATTAAAAAACAAAAACTTGATATCTCCTATTCTGTTCCTACTAACACCATTCAAAATTAAAAGCTTAGTCAATCCGTCTTGGAAAGTGGGTTAAGGGCAAAAGGGGAAGGGGAAAAGGCACAAGAAAAAACCTTTAACCCTTCCCCTTTCTCCTGCGGAGACGCTACGCGAACACCTTTTCCCCAAACCAAATTAAGAGTTTAAAATCCTTAAACGAGCAATATTGTGTGGTATTCTACCTGCCAATTTACAATGTAGTACTCTTAGATTTCGCCTCCAAATTTTCTAAGCGACTTCTCAATTCTTGATTTTGCTGCTTGAGTTGATCGAGTTCCTCACGCAAAGTCCGCAGCGCATTGTCTGTACCAATATTACTTTGCACTCGCGTAATTTCTTCATCAGCATAGCGACGAACACGTCCATCTGGAGTTTGATCGGCTAGCGATCGCAAAATTCCAATGGCTTTGGGTGTTTCCATTTGTCCTAATGAGGTGACGACTGCGACTTGGGTTAAGAAGAAGCTTTCTTTGGCTAGTTCTCCTAATCTTTCTAAAATTCGTTCTAAATTGACCGAAGTTTGACCAACGGAAATTTTGCCTAAAGCGCGAATTGTCGCCAAGCGTAAGGCTTGGGGTACGCCAGGTTTGGTATATTCCAGCAACAAGTTTAAAGCTGCTTCTGAGGTTTTGAGTTCCGCTAAACCTGCGATCGCACCACTGCGAACTACTTCATTCCAGCCGCTTCTTTCTTCTAAAACCGACTTGAGAAGTTTCAGTACCTTTTCTTCTTTGGGTTTTTCGTCTAGGTTAACAGAGGCGATCGCGCCGATTGCACGACAAGCTGCTGATTCTACATAGTAACTGCGATCGCCATCTTGAACTAAGCCTTTGATAGCTTTATAGCTTTCGGTAGTTTTGATTTTTGCTAGCGCATCGACAACAGCACGACGCACATAAGGACTTTTATCTTCCAAACCAATAACTAAACCATCAAAGGCTTGATCCAATTTGATTTCAGCTAGTTGTTTCGCAACTTCAACACGCACACCCCAAAATGGATCGTTTTTTAAAGCGGTAGATAATGCTTTAGTTGCTTCTAAGCTACCTTTTTTCGCTAAAGCTTCAGCTGCATAAATGCGGGAGAGGGGATCGGGGTCAAATTCTAACTGTGCTTTTAATTCGGGAATGGGATATTCCAAAGTTACAGTTTTGAGATAATTATTCCCCACATCAAAGCTGATAAATTGTGGTTTTGTTTCTAATGGAAAGTAGAAACTTTGTTCGCGTTCATTTACCCTCACGGTAAAAGTTTTCAGTTCTGAATTCTGAGTGCTGAGTTCTGCATTTTCATCCTGTTGAGAATAACCAAACCCGATAGGAATTCTCAGATCAAATAACTCTTTACTGTTATTATCTTGTGCTTGAGTTTGAGTGACAGTAACTTTTGCTAAATTAGCATCTCCATCCCAAGAGTAAGCTACTTTAAAATCAGGATGACCACCACGATAAACATACTGGTCGAACAGGAAGGTGAGATTTCGTCCTGTGGCTTTTTCAATTGCCCGTAATAAATCTATTGTTTCTACAGTTTTGTGGGCATTATCCTGAACAAATGTGTGAATTGCTGGCCAAAACAATTCTTCGCCTAATTCCGCCCGAATCATGTGATAAACACAAGACCCTTTTTCGTAAATATGGCGGTCATAAAGTTCAATTGCTTCGCGGTAAACATGAGTTACCATCGGACGGCGATATCTGCCGCTATCTTCGCTAAAGTAACTCCGCGCTTCTAATAATCGATAGTATGCTGCTTCTTGGCTACTATATTCATGTTCTGTCCACATGACTTCAGAATAAGAAGCCATTCCTTCTTTAATCCAAGCATGAGACCAATGCTTAATTACTAGTAAGTCACCAAACCATTGGTGTGCTAGTTCATGAACAACTAAACTTTCGGTGTTGCGGTTATCTAAAGCAGCGCGTTCATCTAATAAGCAGCGATCGGTTAATAGCGTTGCTGAGGTATTTTCCATCCCGCCGAAAATGAAGTCATCAACGCAAACTTGGGCATATTTTGGAAAAGGATAGGCATAACCATACTTTTCACTTAAAAATTCAATCATGCGGGGGGTTTTGCCCATGCTGCGTTTCGCATCTTCTTCCCTACCTTTTTCTACATAGTAGGTGACAGGTAACCCACGCCATTCTTCACGAATTTCGGCAAAGTCACCAATCGCCAATGTCATTAAGTAAGTAGGATGAATTTGCTGCTGTGACCAATGGTAAATTTTCTCTTTACCATCTTCCTCTGTGAAAATAAGTTCACCATTGGAAATTGCTACCAGCGGTTTAGGAACACGCACCCGAATTTCGGAAGTAGAAAGTTGTCCCGGATAGTCAAAACAGGGAAACCAAAAGCGAGAATCTTCGTCTTCTCCTTGTGTCCAAACTTGGGTAGGCTTTTTGGGGTAATGTTTATCTGGCTGAATAAAGTAAATCCCACGTTGGGGTTTTTCCACCGCATAGGCGATCGCAATTATGATCTGCTTACCTATCTGAGTGGGGCTAGAAAGCTTAATTACTAGCTTTTCACCATCGTAGTCAAACTCTTGCTCTACTTCGTCTACCTGTACGTATTTAATATTCAGGTTGACAGCATCCAACGTCAAACTCTCAAGTCCAGTGCGGATGGGTAAAAGACGAATACTACAATTACCAGAGTAACTTTGGCGAGAAATATCCAAACTTAGATCTAAAAAAATATGCTCTACTTGTCCAGGGCGATCGGGATTGTAATGAGGTTTAGCCCCTGGTAACTCAAAAGATCTGTGACCGTTATTTTCTGTATCAAAATAAAAATTGGACATTGATGCTTGTTGACCTTATATCCTGATAAGTCTGACTGGATGTAGTGAAAAAAAATAGTGATATCGGGTGTCTTCCCAAATCAACTCAGCAGTCTGGAAGAACGCTTTTCTGGGCTTTGAGGATGAGAATCAAGATAATTACTAATTCTTAATTCGTAATTAAGAAACAAGCGACAAGTCACAAGACTCTCTAGTCCGCCCAGTTTCAAGTGCAGTATTAATATCTACCTGAAACTTTATTACGAATTATCAATTAAGAATTACAAATTTTTCATCTTCACCTTGTTTCTCCCTTATATGCTTTCCCTGATGTCAGTTGATCTCTTGTACTCTCTTGGTATCCAGTCAAGAGTCTCTTCTTGACAGACACCGCTTAAGTACTAATACTCCCAAGTATTCCTATAACTTAGGATAGCTTGCCGCTGTTGACCAAGCTATTTTTTTAAGTTAAACAACATACTATTTACGGATTTGCTTGTCATTATGTTGTAGTAATTCTTGGAATAATTTTAAACCCTTAGTGTATAGTAATACTAATTTTGTCAGTAAATACCGCTAAATTAGTACAACTTATTAATAATTCCGAAAACTCTACAATGACGTTTTTACTAGCCTCCATAACAATTGGGGGAAACGAGGATCTTAAACAATGCCTGAAACTAAATCAAAGTATTTCATTCCTACTATTGGTGCGGCTATAGTTCTTACAGGAGGTATAGCTGCCTATATGTATTTTAAAGGAGGCCCTACAGGCGATAGTGCAGGCGCTTTAGGCAGCGCTAAGGTAGTACCCTCTACAGCCTTAATGGCAACTTACATTACCACCGATCCAGAAGCTTGGGCGAAGTTACAGCAGTTTGGCACCCCCGAAGCACAACAGCTAGTTGCCAAAGGTTTAGAGTCATTCAATCAAGATATGTTAAAAGACACTAACATTTCTTATGAAAAAGACATAAAACCTTGGGTGGGTGGTGTAATGGTGGCTGTCTTACCACCAAATCCGGTTAAACCCGCGCAATTTAATCCACCCTCTGGCACACCTAATAAACCTACTAAGTTACAAGCAGAACCCAAGATGCTGCTGGTAGTCGGAATCAAAGACAAAATCGGCGCTTTAAATTTTGGTAATAAATTAAAAGCCCAAAAAGGTATTAAATTTCAAGAAATTGAATATAAAGGCGAAAAAATTACAGAAGCCACAGATAAAGGCAAACCAACCTATAGCGTAGTTTTAAATAATAGCCAATTACTTTTATCTCCTGAAAAACCAACAATTGAACAGGCAATTGACACCTTTAAAGGACAACCTTCCTTTGCCACCAAAGAAGGTGCAAGCAGTATTCTTAGCAAGGGTGTGGATGTTAAAAATACCCTCGCGCAAATTTATATACCTGACTATGCGGGGATGATCCAGCAGTTAGCAGCCGCCAATCCCCAAGGCACACAATTACCTCCCCAAACCCTCAAACAATTGCAACAAGTGAAATCGATGGTGGCGGGTGTGGGTGTTGATGATGGAGGGTTGCGAGTAAAAGCGATCGCTAGTTTAGATCCTCAACTCAACAAATTCCAATATCAAAATACTTCTGCCAAGATAGTTGGAGAATTACCCACTGAAACCTTTGCTTTAATTAGTGGACAAGGCATCAGCAAGACTTGGTCAACCTTACTAGAACAGTCCAAAGATTATCCTGAATTTAACCAAGCAGTGGCACAGGTACGCCAACAACTCAAACAAATTAACTTGGACTTAGATAAAGAAGTTCTAGGCTGGATGGATGGAGAATTTGCTGTTGGTGCAATTCCATCTAATCAAGGTATCCTAGCCAGCGTTGGTTTTGGCGGAGCATTCTTATTTGATACTAGCGATCGCAAAACAGCCGAAGCTACCCTCAGCAAACTAGATGACTTGATCAAAAAGCAACCAGTTACAGTTGCTCAAAGAACTATTGGTGGTAAAAACGTTACTGAATGGCAAGTACCACAACAAGGCGCTTTGCTATCTCATGGCTGGTTAGATCAAGATACCGTATTTGTGGCTATTGGTGGCCCCGTTGCCGAAGCGATCGCTACTAAAAAAAATCAATCTCTAGACGGTAGCGAAACTTTTAAAGCCGTAACTGGGACTTTGCAAAAACCCAACGGCGGCTACTTTTACCTAGATATGGATAAAACCATGACTGTAGTAAATCGCTTCGCCGCAGCTCAACCTCTACCACCACAAGCCAACGCCATTCTCAGTTCTATTCGTGGTTTGGGTGTGACTGCTACCAGTCCAGATAAATCAACCAGTCAAGTAGAAATGTTGTTGGCTCTTAAACCGAAAACGGCAAAATAGGGAAATGGGGAATGGGTAATGGGTAATAGATAATAGAAATTTCTCCCCTGCTTCCTCATCCCCCTCATCTTCCTCATCCCAGTCCCCAATCCCTAGCGTTAAAATAAACCCATAAATAAATAGCCATAGCCTCAGCCATGTCCCTCGCCAAAGAATTAGATGCTACCCAGGGTACCCAAGAAGATGTTATTCTTCCGCCAGGTGACTTATATAGCGATGAGCCTCCCTTGGAAACAGAACTGCATTTAGAGCAAATAATGCTCTTACTTAAATGTTTAAAATGGTTATGGCGAGACAGAACAGATTTCTACGCTGCTGGCAATCTTACTATTTATTACAGCTGGAAAAAACTAAAAACTGAGAGCTTTCGCGGCCCGGATTTTTTTGTTGTGCTCAACACCGAACGCAAAACCCGCAAAAGTTGGGTGGTGTGGGAAGAAGAGGGCAAGTATCCTAACTTTATTCTCGAAATTCTTTCGGAATCAACAGCTGATACAGACAAAAATTTAAAGAAAAAGATTTATCAAGATACCTTTCGCACCCCTGACTATTTTTGGTTTGATCCATACACACTAGAATTTGCAGGTTTTCATTTAGTAGATGGTCAATATCAACCTCTAGAACCAAATCAGCACGGACATTTATGGAGCCAGCAGCTTGGTTTATATTTAGGAATTGAGCAAGGACTATTAAGACTTTTTTCACCCACAGGCAAGCTAGTACCAACCCCAGAAGAAACTGCAGAGAAATTAGCAGCTAAACTGCGAGAATTAAATATCGATCCAGAAACAATTTAACTAATAATTTGGCATCACATAAGACTCGTAATTGTTTATTTTATTTTTCAATTCACGCAGGATGCGTTAGCGTCAGCGTAACGCATCTCTTGCTCTATAGGTAACAGTCGAATCAAAACTGAGGGTTACGAGATTCCAAAGTCTGCGTCAACCGATCTAATGCTCCAGTTAATCTTTCTTGGGCTATAAGATTGGGGTCTGCTGGTGAAGGTTCAGCAGCAATTTCTTCTTTTTTCTTGAATTTTTGTAAAGCTTGAATTACTACAAACAAGACCAAGGCAATAATCACAAAATCAACTATTGAACCGAAAAACTTACCAATTGCAATTCCTGGGCCAACAGTGATTGTTCTCCAATCTTTACCAGCCACAGCAACTAGAGGATTAATTAATGGCATCACCACATCCTCAACAAAGGAGGTGACGATTTTGCCAAAAGCTCCACCAATGATAACTGCGATCGCTAAATCAACTACATTGCCTTTGAGGGCAAACTCTTGAAAATCTTTTAAAAAACCGCTGGTTCGTCTTCTTGCTCTTACCATATTTTTCGTTGATATTATCTGGAAGTTGGTTATTGTTTTGTAAAAATGGCATCACGTGCCGGAGTAGATAAAACTGATTGTTGTAAATATTGGTATCTTACCAGTCGCAGATTCATGTATTTGATAAAGTTATATTTTGCATTCCATAGTCACAGAATGCAGTTATACATTTGCATCTGTTGCTAGACTGGCCGTCAGCAAGTATGTCATAAGTTAAAAAGGCAATTGAACGTAAATTGATCTATGACTGCTGCTGTAAATAATGCTCCTGGTTTAGCATCCCGCTTAGTCAATGGTGTACTGGCAATCAAGCCTTTAGCCAATTTAGCCAAGCACAAAGCCAGACAGATGATGATTAAACGTGCCGAGAAAATGGGCGTACCTTGGACAAAAGAAGTAGAGCAACTTCAAGCACGTGATTGGACAAACGATTTAGCGAAAGTAGAAAATCCCCAGCTTTCCTACCCAGACTACTACCTCACCTCATTCCACGCCTACGAAACTGGAAATATGAGCTGGCAAGCGGCTTTTGAGGTAGAACCTGCGGCTTATGCTGTTCATGCGAAAATTTGGCAAGGTGCAGAAGCTCAAGGTGATGTGCAACTGCGGCAAAATTACCACGATATTCTCAAAAAGCATCTTCCTCATCCACCACAAGACATTTTAGATATCGGGTGTAGTGTGGGTATGAGTACCTTTGCCTTACAAGCGCTTTATCCCCAAGCTAAAATTACAGGTTTAGATTTATCTCCCTATTTCTTAGCGGTAGCCGAATATCGTTCACTGCAACGTCAAGCAAAAATTAACTGGGTTCATGCGCCAGCCGAAGCTACCGGATTACCAAATGCTGCTTTTGATTTAGTTTCAATTTTTCTGGTTTGTCATGAATTACCCCAAGCGCCGACTCAGCAGATTTTTGCAGAGGCGCGGCGTTTACTACGTCCTGGTGGTCATTTGGCAATTATGGATATGAATCCCAAATCAGAGGCTTTTGTGAAAATGCCACCTTACATTTTGACACTGCTGAAAAGCACTGAACCTTATCTAGATGAATATTTCAGCTTAGATATTGAACAAGCTTTAGTAGAAGCAGGTTTCCACACTCCGACAATTTCTAGCAATAGCCCTCGTCACCGCACTGTCATTGCTCAGGTAAGTGGCTAATTTTTTACTTGTCCTGTGGGCAATCATTCCACCACTACTCTTCCTTGCTTACTACTATTTCCGTATTTCTACGCCTCCACCACTGTTAAAGTTGCTGCTGTTATTTATCTTGGGTGGAATCTCTGGTTTTGTCGCCCTCGGCTTAGAAATAGTTTTTGAAACTGTAGCCAACTGGGTTGTAAACTGGCGACAAATGAACTACTCGCTTCCTGGGATTGCTTTAAGGCAACTTGTGGAAATAGGGCCGATTGAAGAAGGTTGTAAGTTGGTAACGGTGATTGCCCCAAGCTACTATCTGCAACGCAGGTATCGATTGCGCCCCAGTACGGTGTTTGTTTTTACCATAGCTGTTGCTTTAGGATTTACTGCTCAAGAAAACTGTGTTTACCTATTCAATAACACAGCATCAATTCTTAACCGGATTATTGGTACACCAGTTCATGCTTTGTTTTCTGCCCCTTGGGGCTATGCTTTGGCGATGCATTTCAGCCACAACCGAAATTTGCTGTTTTTGGCTTGGCTAAATTCTGTTATCTGTCATGCCATAGTCAATGTTTTATCTAATACAGGGCGTTATTCATTACCATTACTTTTGCTCAACTATGTCTTATTTCCATTCCTGTTATGGATGTTTTGGCGAATGGAACAATTACTGCGAAAAGTTGAAGGTAAACGCCCAATAAATTTAATTTCTGGGAAAACACACCAGCATCGTTACTGGCAAAGAGGTTTAGTGATATTTGCTTTGATGTTAGGTGGTAATGCGATTTTTGCCTTATTTCTCCTAGCTCAAAAGCTTAGTCCCCTGAGTTGGTCACAGCTTTTTTACCCTGATATCTTGTGGTATACAGTGACAAGGTTTGCAATTAATTTAATCTTTGCAACTATAGCTTGGTTAATTTATATTTATTTGCGACGTTTAGCCCAGCGACGTTATTTTTAAAAATGAGGAAATGGTAATGGGTAAAAAATTTCTTACCAATTACCAATTTTTTATGATTAAACCCGCGCTAATATTGGCTCATTTGTATTTGCACTCACAGAATTAGATTCCGCATCAGTACAGTAAATTTCACAAGAATTATTTGGGCTTTCAATCAGCTTCACTTTGTGCAGCTTGGCTCCTAATTTTTGCACAGGCGATCGCAATAAATTACTAATGTAAAGTGCGATGTTCTCAGCAGTTGGTACAACTTCACCAAAGTAGGGGATATCTTTATTTAAAAAGGTGTGATCGAATGGTTCTACCACATAATCTTCTATAACTTGATTCAACGCGCCCAAATCCACAATCATACCTGTGCGTTGATCGATTTCCCCTTTAACGGTGACTTCTAAATGATAGTTATGCCCATGTCCGTTGGTACGCGCACACTTACCATAAATCTCTGCATTTTCTTCGTTACTTAAATTAGGATGAGCTAGCCGATGGGCGGCGCTAAAATGAGTGCTAATAGTGAGGTAGGCTTCCATTGAGTTTCCCATATAATCTGCCCAAAGTTCAGGATGTTCAAATAACTGTACGCGGACTAAAGGCAAGTGGGGTGCTAACCTCTGCCAGATAACCCGTGCAATATTCTCAGTTGTGGGTAGAGTTTCTTGAAAATCTGGCCACACATCATTGAGATAAGAAAAGTCCAGTTGGCTGGTAACTTCCCGCTTGATTACTTGTTTCACATCAGACAAGTTCAATACCATGCCATATTCATCTAATTCCCCAATCAGGGAAATAAATAAGACATAATTATGCCCGTGTCCTGGAAATCTAGAGCAAGCACCAAATTGCTGAGTGTTCTCAGCTTCACTCAGTTCGGGCAACCAATAGCGATGACTTGCCGAAAACTGAGCGCGGCGATTTACGATACATTGCATGAGTACACTGGGAGCAAAATTTAAAATTTCTTAATCTTTCTCTATATCCAGCATAAACTAAATTCTTTACCTGTAGCGACGGGAATAATATCTATATCTATTAAATTCCTGAATGCCAGACTGGGAATTTTTGATATGGATACTTTGCTGTTGCGATCGCTACACCAGGTTGAAGAAATACAGCGATCGCATTTCCAGAACTGATAATTAGCTATCATTGCTTCACTGAAGCTTGCACTTCGTAAAATAATTTCCTAGCTATGCGAAACATTTCTTGTCCTGTGTGCAAGTAGCGCTCGTCATAGTTCATAGGAAAATATGCCAACTCTTCTAAACCATCACCAACTTGATTGAGACTGTAATAGAGATGGGCGGCAGTTCTGGCTAAACTGGGAGGATTTGGTAGAGAACGAAAGGTAGTTTGTGCTTGCTTGAAATCCTGGCGACAACTGTCTAAATACTCTTGAAATTCTTCTAATAATTCGTCATCAAAGGGATCTGCAGCTAGTTCATCAATTTGCTCTTCTAAAGAATTGAGTATGTAAGCAAGTATACGTTTGACTGGTTGAAAAACTAGGCGCAGCCATTCTTCAACTTGCTCATCAGCATCTTTTCCTGTTTTCCTTGCGGCTTGGTAATGCCTTTGGGCTGATGCTGTCCGCTGTTGGCGGCTATTTAATTTTTGGGAACTATTTTTGAGTTGTGCGTCGTAGTTTAAGCGGGTTTGGCTATCGCCTAAAACTTCATAAGCTGCATTAATGCGGATAATCTGCTCTTTATCTGCTGTTTCTTGATTGCTGTCAGGATGAAATAGTTTTACCAGGCGGCGATAAGCTTGCTTAATCTCCGCCTGGCTAGCATTGGGACTAACTTTGAGAGTTTCGTAGTGGTTAGAATCGACCATCAATCCAAATTTATAGCTAGCTGATGCTAGCTGCTACTCTGTCCTCCAGGTCTTGAAATAATGGTGTAGTTAAATACCTTTCTCCAAAACTTGGCTGAATGACTACAATTAAACGCCCTTCGTTTTCTTGTCGTTGGGCAACACGAATTGCAGCACATAAGGCTGCACCACTGGAAATGCCAGAGAGTAAGCCTTCTTCTCTAGCTAAACGCCGACCATAAGCGATCGCTTCTTCATCGGTGACTGTAATCACTTCATCAATCAATTCTAGCTTCAGTACTTGGGGAATAAAACCAGCACCAATTCCCTGAATTTTATGTGCTCCTGGTTTGCCACCGGATAATACTGGGCTATTATTGGGTTCAACTGCGATCGCTTGAAAACTGGGTTTTCGTGCTTTGATGATTTCTGCTACACCTGTGATCGTACCACCTGTGCCTACTCCGGCGACAATCATATCTACCTGTCCGTCAGTATCTTCCCAGATTTCTGCTGCGGTAGTTTCTTGGTGTATTTTCGCATTTGCGGGATTGCGGAACTGTTGCAACATATAGGCATGGGGTGTTTTATTCACTATTTCCTGTGCCCGGCGAATTGCCCCACTCATGCCTTCAATTCCTGGTGTCAGTTCCAGTTCTGCCCCATAAGCCCGCAACATTGCCCGTCTTTCTCCACTCATCGTGTCGGGCATTGTCAAAATTAATCGATAGCCCTTAGCGGCGGCTGCCATTGCTAAAGCGATACCTGTATTCCCAGAAGTTGGTTCTACCAATACTGTTTTCTCAGGATTAATCAGCCCTTCCTTTTCGGCAGCACTAATCATACTCACCCCGATCCGGTCTTTTACTGATGCGGATGGGTTCATACTTTCTAATTTCACTACAATTCTTGCCACGCAACCTTCTGCTTGGGGAATACGATTCAACTGCACTAAAGGTGTGCGTCCAACGAGTTCTGTTATGTTAGTAGCAATTCGCATAATTAGTTTTTAATCCTTAATTTATTAGTCAAGGGTCAAGGGTCAACAGTCAAGAGCGATGTTTCTTTTAACTTCTGAGTTTCAATTGTTGACTAAATGTAGTACATGATATCCAACTGCCTCCGAGAATCTCTTTTTTCGCAAAGATCCTGAAGCGTGTAGTTTTGAAACACTGAATTTGCCGCCTGACAAGCTTCTTGCCAGATTTCTTCTACAACAAAACTGTCTACTGTTCTGGGCTTAATGTCTTGTTGATCTGTTCGCACATCTAAGCCTTCTAAGCACTCCAAAACCTCAAAGATGCTAATTCTCCTTGGTTCTCGTGCTAATAGATAGCCACCTTTAGACCCGCGTTGGCTTTTGATTATACCTCCGCGCCTTAAGGTTGCTAGCAGCTGTTCCAGATAGCGATCAGGTATATTTTGTTGTGCTGCAATCTGTCGAATTTGCATCGGTTCACCGCTTTGATAATGAGTTGCCATTTCTAATAAGGCAAGAATTGCGTATTCAGACTTACAAGATATTTCCACAAGCAGCAATTAAGAATAAAGAATAAAGTATGAAGGATCAAGATTTTTCATACTTCATACTTTTCTTAGTATACTCCGGTTACCCGCTGGTGTTTGTGTGCCACTGCTACCGAAAATAAAAAACCCCACCAAAAGGCGGGGGATAATCGAGTTTCGATTTTATAAGTTTAATTATTTACCCTAGAGCCAGCTTCTAGAAGGTAAAGGTGGTTCTGAGTGTACCGATGAATGCGTTTTCTTCGGCATTGTTTTGGCCAGGAGCTCTCAACCAGATCACACCAGGTGTAACGGAGATATTATCAGACACGCGATATTTGTAGAAACCTTCAACGTGGATTGGTGCATTAGCGCCAGTAAATGTTGCACGATTACGTGCATAAGGTTCAGCACCTGCGAAAATGCCCAAAACGTTACCTCTCTTACCAAAGTCAGGTAGGGCGATACCACCACCATAGCTCCAAGCTTCATAATCATTACCAGCACCTTGCTGATTTACATCGTGGTAAGTGACAAAGCCACTAACCGACAAGTTGTTACTGGGTCTGAATGCTGCTGAAATCCCGTAGGAGTTACTGTTAGCTGCAGCTGTGAGAGTGTTGGCTTGAGAAGTACCCACTACACCACCAACGGGCAGACCATTATTATTGGTTAGACCAGCACCGGAATCAAATAGAGCTGTACCAGCAGCATGATAACCGTGGACATAGGTTGCAGCCAATGCCAAGCGATCGCCAACTGCAAAGTTCAACTGTCCTAAAGCAGCATAGTTACCATTGAACAAACCTGTATTTGCACCAGGAGCATTAGCATCGGAAGCCAAGTAACCTAATGTGACAGAACTGGGTTTAAAGATACTACCACCACTGCTGAAAGGTAGGTTAATAGCTATACCTGCACCACCGCCAATACGATATATGGGGCTTTCAGATGCAAAGGTAGTCAAAGCACCATTACCACCGTCGGTTTTGTCAAAGAAGTAGGGGTTGTTAACAGCAGCATAATGACTGTGACGACCACCACTAGCAGCAAGATAAACTTGAGCTGGCCCAATAGGAGCTTCGTAGGTCAACCGATCAATTCTGACACCGTTATTACCAGTGCTACCGACTTCATAGGTTTGTTTGCCTTCTGCTGTAGCGATAGACGCATTATTTTGGTCTCTGAAGTCGAAAGCTGAGGCGTTACCAGCAGCTAGACGAGTTGTTAACTTGTCTCTACCAGTGAAGCTGGTTTCGAGTCCTAAACGTACTCTGTCTTGGAATACGGTATTGTTTGCGGAACCAGTGTTGTTACCAAAAGCATCGCTAACCGCAAAAATAGCTTCACCGACTAGCTTGGTGGTAGTAGAGAACTGATTGGCTTCCAATTCAGCAGTACGTGCTTCCAAGGAATCAACGCGACCACGTAAGGTTGCTAGTTCTGCAGAAAATTCTTCTTGTAACCGCTGTAAGGTTGCTAAATCTTGCTTGGTTACCAAGTCAGCTGTTGCTGTGGCAATCAATTCGTTAACTCGGTCTAAACAAGCATTCAAACCAGCAGCAAATTCATAACGGGTTAAAGCACGGTTACCGCGATAAGTACCATTCGGATAGCCGGCGATACAACCATAACGCTCAACCAATGATTGCAATGCTTGGAAAGCCCAATCCGTTGGTTGCACATCGGAGAATTGTGAAACCGATGTCACTTGAGCCTGAGAGTTACTGCTACCTTCTTTGCTGTAGCGGTTAACTTGATCTAAGACTTTGGCATCGTCGCTGGTGGGGGCTGCTTGCGCTATGATTTCTGCTGCCTTGGGAGCAACTTCAACCGCAGCTTGTTTATCAGCTGACGAGACTTCTGTTGTGGTATTGGGAGCTGCAATTGCTGTTGCGGAAACTAGCAGTGTTGCTCCTAAAACTGCTGGGCTTACGACCAGGGATTTCCATAAAATATTAGACATTTTGTCTTTTCTCCTCACACCTTGTATAGATAATTGTTTTCGTTGCACCTAATTCTCAAATATGCGACATCTTAATTAGGGCCTTTCGATGAGGCATAGTTGCCACTACTACAATTCTAGTTTTTGCGAAGCTAATAACCGATTAACTTGATGTTAAATATTGATGGAATTAACTTATGCAAAAACACACCTTCATAGCATATCATTATAAAACATTTTAGGCAGATGACAACATCACAGCGAGCGCCTAAACAACTGTCACACCAATAACCTAATCTATTTCTTCTGGGAGTAGCTTTAGAGAATTTACTAAATTCCTATTTACCTAAGTAGTAGGTATGAACTACGTACACCAGAATGCATAAAAATTAGTTTTTTTCTTCTACCTCCTGTATTTTTTCAGGTTCAGTTAATTTGGGAAATTACCTCTGCTAGATGAAAATCTTTTGGCGTTAAACCACCAGCATCATGGGTAGTTAATTGGATTTTCACTTTGTTATAGGAAATCTCTATATCAGGATGATGTCCTGCGGACTCAGAAGGTTCCACTAATTTATTAACAAACTCAATTGCTTGAATAAAATTTTTAAATGTGCGGGTAGTCTTTAATTTCGCTCCTTCAATAGTCCAGCCTGAAAGTACATTTACTTTTTCTTGAATTTCCGCCTCCGTCAGTAGCTGCGCCATATTCAACAATTCCTTTGTTGTAATATTTGGGTACTTTTTATCTTTTACGGTGCTACTAGTATTTCTACTGCATCCATTATGAAGATTGCATAGATGCTGATTTTACCCTTTTAAGAGTTTTTGAATGCTTTTCATATTACCCACTGCAAAAAACTATCCGCTCTGATTTAGATCGGATAATCTAAGTCAGAGCGGTCTAGTCGGGTCTTCAGGTTGCAACCAGACTGCCGGATGGAACTCCGAGCATCAGCCTAGCTACTTGAGCTACACTTAGTATCTTTAAGATAACTAAGGCTAACTTTTAGAGAACAGCCCCGGCGCACAGCCGGCTAACTGCAACCTGATGACCCATGCGTTTACTACTTTCTATCATGGGCATCACCTCCTTGTTGCCTAAGCGGTCTTAGTCTCAATAAGGCAGAGTATCTTTACTCTGGGTTTAGAACCTTCATCAAATATAGCACATAAAATTTCCATAATTCACCAACAACTATATAAAAAAATCCCTCGCCCTTTTTGGGCGAGGGATTTTGAAACATAAGTAATGATGAATGCTAAAGGTTAATTAACTCATCATTATTTAGAGAATTAGAGAGCATTACCACGAGGTAGAACTTCTTCAGGGAATACAAATTGTTCGTGGGGCTGATCTTGAGGAGCCATCCAAGCGCGGATACCCTCGTTCAGCAAAATGTTCTTAGTATAGAATGTTTCAAATTC
>NZ_JACJPX010000088.1 GCF_014696315.1 Calothrix membranacea FACHB-236 | reverse complement strand
CTGCTATTAAACAGATTGGAGCAAGGATTAAAATCTCCGGCGCACAATGGAATGTTGAAAGTGTCAACCAAATTCTTTCTGTTCGTTGTGCTTATCTAAATGGTTTGCTTGCTATTTGAGTTTTTCTGCCAAAACTGGATGCTCCCCAGCATCAATGGTGCGTTACGGCGATATTTCATTGTGGCTATGTTTCAAATCCTCTCATAGCCGTAACGCACCCTACTAAAATGTTGCTTTATAAATCACATCTAATGCTTTTGATTTCCAGAACAATGGTGAAAAATAATGCAAAATTAATATATCCACCAGCTATTATCCACTGTGCCTATGACATCCATTAAAGAACAACTTCTGGCTGCGATTGAAACTGCTCCAGAATCGCTGCTAGAGGAAACCCTCAACTATCTCGAATACCTAAAAACCAAAACAAAGCACTCCGATATTAAACCAAAAGCTACCCCTATTCCAGATAGTGAACCCATCCTGCGCGGCTCTAAAGCCCAAGATTTGCTGAAATTTGCTGGAACTTGGCAAGGTGATGATTTCGAGGAATGTCTCCGGCTTGTCTACGAAACGCGTTCCCAGGCTGAATTCTAATGTATCTCCTTGACACTAATCACTGTAGTCGCATCATCTTTGGCGAATCCAATGTTATCCAACAGCTACAAACTCACAGTGAAGCAGGTGTTTCCACAAGCGTCATTGTCCGTGGGGAACTACTTTACATGGCAGCAAAATCGGAACAAACAGCCGCTAATCTTCAACGAATTCAAGCTTTTCTCAATACAATCGACCTTTACCCTATTAATCTACCAATTTCAGATATTTACGGCGAGCTAAAAGGCGAACTTGTCAATGCATTTGGCCCCAAACAGAAAGCTCAACGCAGACAATTCAACATTCAAACTCTCGGCTTTGGGGATAATGACCTTTGGATTGCAGCTACTGCAATTTACTACAACCTCACGGTAATATCAACGGACAATGATTTTCAACGTATTCAGCAAGTGCGCTCTTTCGCTTTAGAGTCTTGGATTTAAGAGTTAGGCGCTGATTTCTAATATGATTAGTCACAAAATAATTATTCTTGCGCCTAACGCACCGCCGCATCAATGGAGCGTTACGGTGATATCACATTGTCGCTATGTTTCAAATCCTCTCATCGCCGTAACGCACCCTAAATCTTATGTTCCTGCGCGAGAGCGAAGATGATCTGGTATATGATGGCGATCGCCTAATATTTCTAACAAAGGCCCATTAACATCAAATTTCACCATACTTACTGACGCAACTAAAATATTCACCCGGTAGCGATAGCGTCCCAAATCAATCCCTAGTAAACTGCAAAGTAGAATCCGAATTGTGGCTTTATGGGCAACTACTAAAACATTACCTTCGGGATGTTTTTCTTGAATCTCAGCAATTACAGGCATAGCACGGTTAGCAATATCTACCGCTGTTTCTCCACCAATGGGCGCATTCCAAGCGGGTTCTGTTAGCCATTTGATATAGTTTTGGGCGTAATTCTCTTGGACAAAAGATTTACTCTTAGTTTCCCATTCGCCGTAACTACCTTCTCTAAGTCCATCACGTAACTGCATATCCATACCAATAGCATCACAGAATGGCTTGGCAGTTGCTATTGTGCGCTTCATCGGGCTAGCATAAACTGCTTCCCACTTCAATTTTTGATAAACATCGGCGAAACTCTCCGCCATCTGTAAACCTTCCGCAGTCAACTCCGCATCAGTCTCACCGCAGAAATTACCACTTTGACTAAAAGTAGTTTCTCCATGTCGCAGTAAATATAAATTGAGTGTCATAGCTTGTATGGCGATTGGGATTGAGGAGTTTGTGCAAACATAAAGTACCATCAATCTCCCAATCGCGTATGTACCCTTAGGACAAACTATTCAACCAAAAAAGTTAATCAACCACCAACTTTTAAAATTGCAGACAAAACTAGTGGTTTCAGCTAGTACTAGAATGATTGTGGCAATAGATTGACAGAATCTAGACGCAGACAGCAATTATTAATCAAAAATCTGAAAATCTGGAGGCTTCATGCCCAAGCTCAACGTTAAGCAGAAAAACTGGCTACTTTCCGCCCATGTTGCCTTTGGTAGCATTTGGTTGGGTACAGCTTTATGCATAGTAGCGATCGCATTGAAAAATACTCATACTACTAACGGTGATGAACTATATGCAATCAATGCTAGTTTGAAATTAATAGATGATTTCGTGATTATTCCCTCAGCTAACTTATCTTTGCTAACTGGGGGATTGCTTTGTTGGTTAACGATTTGGGGATTTTTTAAACATTACTGGGTAATTGTCAAATGGATTGCGACAGTTGTGTTGATTACTACGGGAACTGTTTGGTTAGGGCCTTGGTTAAATGCAGCCACAAGTATTTCTGAGATAGAGCGATCGCAAGCATTAAGCAATCCCCTATATACATTTGACATCAAAGGCGTTCTCATCGGCGGTGCAATTCAAACTTTATCTGTACTTGCTATTATTGGCATTTCCGTACTGAAACCTTGGGGTAGAAGAATAGTCAAATCACCAGAAGAATCTACCTCATCAAGTAGCTAGGGACTTTTAACTAAAACAATATACATCGGCTTTGGTGAGCAGAGGGAGCAGAGGAAGCAGAGGAAGCAGAGGAGGAAGAATACAATTATGGTCTTCGCTCAGAAAAATGGATAATTTAATCTCTTTCCCCATTACCCATTACCCATTACCCATTCCCCATTCCCCATTCCCCATTAACCGACCAATTTGTCCTAAATCCACATTTCCACCACTAATAATTACACCTATTTTCGCGCCTGGTGCTTTCACCACTCCTGCTAATAAAGCTGCTGCGGCGAGTATTCCTGTGGGTTCAACAACGATTTTTAAGCGTTCCCAAATAAACAACATCGTACTGATAATTGCTGATTCTGAAACTGTCACCATATCATCAACGTAATTCAGCACTAAGGGGAAGGTAAGTTTCCCCAAGTAAGGAGTTCGAGCGCCATCGGCAATTGTATTAGGATTGGTGACAGTTTGCAGAGTTTTGCTGTGAAAGGAACGGGTAGCATCATCAGCTAGTTCTGGTTCTACACCAATCACTCGACAGTTTGGTGAAAGTGCTTTAGCTGCGATCGCACAACCGGAAATTAAGCCGCCACCACCACAAGGAACTAGTAATAAATCTAGTTCGCCTACCTCTGTTATCAGTTCTAAAGCTGCTGTTCCCTGTCCCGCAATGATGTGTGGATGATCGTAAGGGGGAATGAGGGTGAGATTGCGATCGCTGGCTAAATTTTGGGCTAGTTCTTCCCGGTTTGTCGTGTGGCGATTATAGAGAATTATCTCAGCACCATAACCGCGTGTAGCCGTTTGCTTGACTGCGGGCGCATCATCAGGCATGACAATAGTTGCAGGGATATTGAGTAATTTTCCCGCAAGTGCGATCGCTTGGGCATGATTTCCCGATGAAAATGTGAGAACGCCTTTATGTTTTTGCGCTGCAGATAGCTGTGCTAATGCATTGTACGCACCCCGAAATTTAAACGCGCCTGTGCGTTGAAAATTTTCGCATTTAAAAAACACCTGGCTGTGAGTACGTTCATTCACTGTTGTAGAAGTTAGCACAGGTGTTAAATGAGCAATACCCAAAAGCTGCTTTTGGGCTGCTTGCACATCATTTATAGTGACAGAGTTATCCTTTTGCATTTAAGGAACTTCCAGAAATTAAATTATACCAATTCAAATAATGTTGGCGACACATCAGTATATTCTAGTGGGCAAGGCATTGCCTTGCCCCTACAATCTGTCACATTCTTTTTTCAAATTGGTATTATCTATTTTTAATAGCGAAGACCATACTTGTATTCTTCTACCCTGCCAAGAGAGCGATAGTATTATTTTTTAGTCACAAGTCTTTAAATGCTGGTGTACTTTTGATGACCATTTAATTTCCACTCTTCTATTGTGACACTATTGTCATCAGCAATTAAGCTGGCGGCTTCTCGTAAAAGTTCCTGCTGTTCTTTTTGAATTGCTTCTAATCGCGTAGAAATTTCCGCTAATCTTTGCTGTTTACTTTGATAGATAATTTCCGAATTGACGGGCACTATAGCTGATGTTTTATCCTTTGCTTGAGTACCTTTAATTTTTTGCACTGCAAAACTACCAAATGTAGCAAAGGAGATAAAAATCACTTTAGCCAAAGCCTGAAGTAATTTGATGGGAACTCGTAGAATTGACCAACTGGCTGTCTCAATTAAGCGCATGATGGCTCTGATAATACTCCAAAGCAGAGCCAGGATAAACACCAGCATGATGCAGCTGATAATAGGATGATTAGCAGCCCAACTGAGCATTTGCACTAGCCGAAAAATTGCCGGGTGTTGCGCTAGCCAATCATTCATCGAAGATGCGATCGCTGTTTGTACTGCTGTTGATGTTGTACTCTTAACTTGTTCCGCTGTTTGCAAACTTTGCTCTACAGAACCTTTAGCTTGTTCCCAGGTTGTTGTAACTGTATTAATTGCTCTATCTGTTGCTTGATTTGCAGTTTCTTTTAAAGATTGTCCTGCTTGTTGTGCTGAGTTAGTTAAGGAATTAACGCTGTCATCAACAAAATATTTCGCTTGTTGAAGGTGTTGCCAAATTCCTTCAGAAAACTTCATATCTATTGGAGGTGTCATGGCACATTTCACCGGGGTTGAAATCGTACCCGCAAACCATCTTTGGGGTGATTTGTGGGCAATCGCACTGTAGCTAAACTTTGATTAGGCAATATCTCCCAATCATAGCTGCGTAGCAAGTGGGCAGCAATAATTTTCATTTCCATTTTGGCAAAAGCAATACCAATACAGATGCGCGGCCCGCCACCAAAACCAATTAAACTGAAGGGATATTGTTTGTTTTCTTGACGTTGTGGGCTAAACCTATCTGGGTCAAAGAGTTCTGGCTGAGGATAAACTTTTTCTAAGCTATGGGTGACAGCAATTGAATACAATAATTGCCAACCTGCTGGCACATGAAAGCCATTAAATTCAAAGTCTTTAATTACACCCCGAAACCCACCACCAACGGGCGGATGTAACCTTTCAACTTCTAATAAAACTTGCTCTAAATAAGGCATTTGCCCCAACTGTTCTAAACTCAAAGCACCTTTAGTAGCAAGTTGTAATTGTTCTTCTCTAGCGCGTTCTTTTACCTCTGGATGAAGTGCTAATTCAGCACATAACCAAGTCAACATTGAAGTTGTAGTTTCATGTCCAGCAAACAGCAATAGCACAGCTTGGGCAATCATTTCCCTTTCACTCATGCTATTACCATCCTCATCTTTGGACTGGATTAATAAACTAATAGCATCTTTAGTAGGGTTTTGCTGGCGTTGTCTGATAACTTGGGTCAAATGTTCTAAAATTTGATTGCGGGCTGCTAACGCTCTGCCAAATGTTGTCAATGGTAGCGGTAATGGGTTAATAGAAAATAGCCCATTGGTGAGGTTAGTAAACAATTGGCTGAGTCTCACAGATTCAGCACTAGAACTTGTACCTAACAATAACTGACTAGCAATATCAAATGTTAGCTGTTTAAATTCACTTAACCAGGTAAATTCTTGTTTATTCTGCCATTTTTTAAGATAGCCACTTGTGATTTCTTCCATTGTGGCGACATAATTTGCTAATGCTGGGCCATGTAAAGCCGGCATCATCAGACGGCGATTTTTGCGGTGTTCCTCGCCATCTTGAAGAAAAAGTGATTCGCCTAATAATATTTTGAAATTCCGAGGCCATCCTTCACGCCAGGAAAAATACTCCATGTGGCTGGAAAGCACAAACTCAATTGCTTCTGGCCCCATCATCACCACAGTTGGTCTACCTGCAATATGAGTTTTAAAGATAGAACCATATTGCTGATAGCGCTTGTTACCAAATTTGTAAGGGTCAGCAACAAATTCAAGCGTCTCACCTAGTAATGGTAAACCAAAGCTTCCTGGTGGTAATTGAGAAGGTTTCATTTTTTAACTGTTTTCTGATAATTATAAAGATTAACAAAAAACAGTAAAGCAACACATTGCTATAGCAATTACCATCATGCTTGACAACAGATAAATCATTCGTAGGATGGGTTAGGCTTCGCCTAACCCATCCCACCAAATCTATGCAATCACAGTAATATCATTGCTTGTGAGTGCGGCTCTATTGAATAATTGACCTATCTGAATTTGTCCAGTACTACCAGTACCATCGGCATCAAAGAATAAATTACCCCGAATGCGATCATAAATAAAGCGATCGCTTTCTGTTGTCGCCCTGGTTCCAGTTCGGAATAAACCAGCATCCAGTGTACCGAGTACTTGGGAGAGACTAAATTCGGACTTGGAAATGACGATTTTGTCAACGCTGGGATTAAAGTCGATGATGGTATCGAATTCACCTGTTCCAGATAAGTAAAAGCGATCACTATTGCTACCACCAGTTAAAAAGTCTCTTCCTTCACCGCCAACTAGCCAATCATCGCCATCGCCACCAAATAAGACATCATTACCCACATCACCATACAGTCTGTCGTTACCATCTCCGCCTTCTAGTGCATCATTCCCGCTACCACCACTCAGGGTATCGTCACCTTTTCCACCTAGCAAACCATCATTACCCTCATCACCATACAGGTTGTCGTTACCATCTCCGCCTTCCAGCGCATCATTACCGCTACCACCATACAGGAAATCATTGTTTTTGTTGCCTGTGATGATATCGTTACCACCTAGACCCCGGATAATATCGACTTTGTCAGTACCAAGGAGGATATTGTTACCGGATGTGCCATTGATGGTGTTGGGTACTGGTATGTTAAATCTCGCTACACTCGGGTCATGGTCGCTATCCTGGTCAGCAAACTCTGAGTTGATGTGTACTACATCATAGCCATCGAGTTGATTTAGCAGATTCTTACTGACAAGGATATGGTCAAGTACTTGGGCATTACCTTCAAAATTGTAGGTATAACGCTCATTTTCGGGTAGGGTTTCAATGAGGGAAGTTAGCCCAGCATTTTCTAAAGTGCTGACAGGTTTGGAAAACTCAAAATCATTCAAGTCACCCGCTACTACTACATTAGCGTTGGGATTGATCGCTAAAATACTCTCAACAAAATTTTTCACCACTGTTGCTTGTTGCTGACGCTGAGTTTCGCTGGTGAGGGTAGGCGGTTGATTTGGCCCGTATAAAGGTTGGTCGCCACCTTTAGAGTTAAAGTGATTGCCAACTATATAAACAGTCTGCCCGTTGAAAGTAAATTCACCGACTAACGGCTTACGGCTGGTATTAAAAGCGGAGTTAGTGGGGTCAAGGCGACCGGGACTAGCAGAAAGGGTAGGTACACCATTAACATCGCTAACTGTAGTGTCAGAAGTAGAAGTACCACCAGCGCGATCGACAAACTGCACGCGATCGAGATTAAATAAGAAACCTTGGCGAATATTTCCACCAGGTTCACCGCCATCTTGGTTATTTACTGGGTCAATTTGGCGATATTCGTAGCTAGGGCCGCCAGCAGCTTTAATGGCATTAATTAATGTTTGGTAAGTTGTACTCGCATCAACTACCCCGTTATTCGTCGCCCCGTTATTATCCTGAATTTCTTCCAGAGTAATAATATCTGGTGATTTCAGGTTATTGACAATTCTATTGGCAATATTTTGAAACTTGCTTACAGGGTCGCCAGGGTCAAGGTTTTCGACGTTGAAGGTAGCAACTGTTAATTTGTCAGCGCTAGAAGTTAGGTTTGTAACTTCCTTGCTGAGAGTATCCGCGGTCACACTTACGGAAGTTGGCAGAACTTCGTAATTACTAAAGTTATAATCAACCACGCCTGTAATTGTGGCGAAAGTTGCACCGACATTCACCTTGGGAGAGCTACCAGAGGTAAATAAAGTATCATCAATTTGGATACGCTCTGGATTAAAATCATTAGCACTAACTGCAATACCACCTCTAGCTGTGCGTCCGGTAGCATTCGCGCCATTATCTGCTAATACCCAAATTTCCCCAAAATTATTAGTCGGGCTAACTGCAACAGGATTATTCACCTGTACCAGCATCCCTTCTAAGCTTTCGTAGAAATCAATCCCATCTTGGGCGGGGTCAAAGGTGGTAGTTCCCGTTTCGATATTGCCAGTAGTATCGTTATCAATTACCGATGTGGGGATGCTTCTACCGTCTTTACCGAGAATCGTTGCAGTTGGCAAAGCATTACCACTGGAAAGTTTGATAATTGAGGGGCTGGTAATTTGAGTAGTTGTCAAGTTATTAGCATTACCACCTGGGCGGAATTCCGTCACCGTACCGCTAACCTGCACTGCATCCCCAACTTGCACAGTGGGCGCTGATGAAGTGAACACAAAAATTCCTTCAGAAGTGCGATCGCTACTATCTGGGTTAGGGTCTTGGAGGTAGAAACCCCGTGCCGCCACAGCTATCACAATCCCCGGAACATTGGTAACAGTTTTTCCATTGAATGGGGAGGTGTGGCTAACTCCTTGAATGTCGCTAATTCTCACAGGTGGGGTGACTTCAAACACAGCAACCGTCCTGCTAACTTCATTTGTTGTCACCAACAAAGGCTTACCGGTGGGACTGTCGGCTGCTGAAATAAATGTTAGCCCTTCTACTGCAATATCTTCTGGTGTATTAATATACTGAACAAAAGTTGGCTTGTTAGGATTTGTCACCTCATAGATAATGACATCGCCAGTGCGTTCTAAACCGATAAACGCATAGGTGCGGTTGTTGATAACTCCAATCGCCACGCCTTCTGGTTCAGGCCCTTTATTATCGCTGCGGGTGTCAAAGCCAGCAGCCAAGCCCTCTGAGTTAAACAAAGTTGGGACTTTACTAGCGGTAATTTGTTCGAGTTGATCGCCACTATCAAAAACTTGCTTACCGTTAGCATCCCAAATTGAGAAGGAACGCGCGCCAAATGCTTCAATGCGATCAAAGTCTCCATCACCGTCTATATCACCCGTGGCGTTGGTTAATTGTAATCTGCCCAAGTTAGCGTTTTGCTTCAGGGTGGCTGCATTGGGGAAAACAGTTGGATCTAAAACATATCCAGATGCACCAACACGAATTTCTTCATTAAATCCTGTGTAGTTGCGGGAATCGCCTTCGTTGGCTGTGATGTAGTAGGTTTGCCCGTTAGCTGTGAAACTAGCGATCGCATCTGGCTGATATAACCCAAACACAGGCCAGTTCTTAATATTAATACCGCCATCCTGATCGCTAGCATCGATACCATTGCCAGGCAGGTTGTGATTTTTCACACCCAAGGGCAAAATGTCGGTGATGGTGGCGCTGGCAATATCGAGAATTGCGATCGCATTATTTTCCTGCAACGTTACGTAAGCTTTTGTACCATCTCCCGAAAAGGCAATATATTCGGGTTCCACATCTTGAGCTACGGTGGCATTGGGGCCAAAAATTCGCACACCCGCAGCTTTTAGGGCATCAATTTGACTATTAAACGCCGTGAAGCCAGCAGTTTGCACTGTAGCATTGGCAACTCCATTCGCCAAGTTAATAATGCTCACAGAACCTTCTGGGTCGAAGGAATTAGTTTGTCCGTAGCTGTTAGGTTCGCCTTCGTTAGCAGTTATGACCTTTGTACCATCGGGTGTAAAGGTGAGCATATCGGGTAAGTAGCCCACTTCTACGGAGTTCAAAAAAGAACCATTAGCGGCATTAAAAAAGCTTACCTGCCCGGAAAGTTGCGCGCCAGTTGTGGTGTTGCGAATTGCATAGGCAACTGCTACTGTTCCATTCTTGACAGCCACACTGTTAGGAATAATTTCGCTACCAGTAGGCGCAGTAAATCCAGGAGTCAAGCTACCTGCGGCTGTCAATGCCCCGGTGTTGCTAACGCTGTAGATTTCAACGGTGATACCTGCTACAACAAACAGGCGATCGCTTTCTGGATCAAAGGCGGAAATTTCGGCTCCAACACTACTGGTAAAGCTGCCGACTTTTTGCAAAGTGCTGGTGTTGTTGTTGGTAATCGTAATATTTTGGGAAGTGGTGTTACCTAAAGCAATACCTGCAGAAGGTGTGCTAATTGTCAAGATAGCAGTTTCAGTTGCTTCTGCGATCGCATCATCTGCCACGATAAAGGTAACAGAACCGCTGGTTTGTCCGTTAGCAATGGTGATGGTATTGCTACTGAGATAATAATCTCCGGTGGTGATACCTGTTCCTGAAACGCCTAAATTCACTGTTTGATTACCGACAACTGCACCAGAAGCAGTAGCCGTCACAGTGATGGCTGTTGTATTCGCTTCTGAACCAGCAGCAGTGCTAACAGATAAATTCACAGTCGGCACAGTCGGAGTATCATTATCTGTGATCGCAATATTCTGCGAAGCTGTACCCAAGGTAATGCCAGCAGAAGGATTGCTGATAGTTAAAGTTGCTGTTTCATTGCCTTCAACTAAAGCATCATCGACAACTGTAAAGGTGAGAGAACCAGTTGTTTGTCCATTGAGAATTGTGATTTTATTACCGCTAAGAGTGTAATCGCCTGGAGTAATGCCAGTACCCGATACACCTAAGTCAACTGTTTGATCGCCAGTAACAGCACTAGAGGCAGTAGCGGTGACTGTAATTACTGTTTGGCCTGCTTCTGTACCAGAGTTGCTGCTGACTGATAGATTGACACTTGGGGTAACAGATGAAGTAATCGTAAATGATGATGGCCAAACAGACACATTAGTTGTCGTTGAACTTGCTGTCCAATTTGCTGGATTTGAGATTGCAGATAGTAATTGTATTTGAGTTCCAGAATTAGTAGAACCGCTGTAGTAACCATTGCTGTTGGGTATAGCTACTGAAGAAGTTCCTGTTACTAAAATGCCACCATTCGTAACAGTGGGTTCAGCAGATGTGGTTGCACTTGTAGCGTTACTACTCCAATTATTATAACCAAGTGCATAAATTAATTTTGGGTTTGCCAATTCACTTGTAAAAATAATCAGTGAATCACCAGTTACATTCAAAGCAAAATTACTAGGATTATTGGAACTAAAACCTGGCGAGTTATTAGTACCTGAGTTTACCCAAGTTAGCACTGTACCAGCAGGGATTTTGGTCGGAGCAGTATAGGTGAGAATGCCTTCACCAGTTCTAAATCCACCACTAGATAGCCAACCATTATCTGTAACATTAAAACTTGTATCTGCCTCAATATCTACAAGTAATAAAAAACGAATGCTATCTGGATTATTAGTGTTAAAACCAACGATCGCAACATCACCAGGATTTAAAATTGTAGGTGCCATAATTTAGGAATCAAATTGATGTGTGGAAATCACTTCTGCCTGCACAAATTTCGCCAAACTGGCAATTAGGATGCAAAAAATAACGGCCTATCTGGAAACAGGTCGTACCTTTTGTAGTATTTTTATACTCATTGCATAAATTCTGCGTTCCGCAGATTTATACGTGTAAATTATTACTGGAATATACTTATTTCAGGTTAAGAAAAGACTATGAATAAGTAAATTCACTATAAATTCACTAAAGATTTATAAATAATAGATTTAATTAATTTAATATTTACGCAAGTATTATATTTTGTAGTGAGAGTTATTAAGAGTCAAAAGTTAAGAGTATATAAACTGCTTCTACTTTAAAATCCTTAGATAATTGAGATTTTGGATGGGAATTAGCTTCTGTATCTGGCTTGTGTGAATCCATCTGTCGCAATTATTTTTCAAATTGGTATGAGTCTGTGAGAATCAAATTTTATTCCCCAACCATACACTGTTCTCTGTTCCCAGTTAATAAAACTGTAGTTCTCAACTTATTCAATTTAAAAGATGCATAATTAATTCATTGGTTCGTTGACCGTCAACAGTCAACAGCGAACGGTCAACACTACTAAAGCTAATGGCACAGACCGTTAGTAATACAGCGGATTTGTTTTAGCCTGAAAATCATGACAGTGAATTGCGTCTTCTGTATTAGCAATGGAAGGATGTACAGTACACTTAAGACGATAATTGTCAGTGAAAAATTGACAACCTGTGCAAGGTATTTGATGCATTTGCTTGGCTTTACTGACACTATCTCGTGCTGCTGACCACAAACTCCAACCACCTAGAATCATGACAGCCCAAGCAACAACAAAGCAAATAGGGACTAACAAAGCCTGAATCCCATGTATCAAAGCAACAATTAGGTATAACACGGCAAGTTCTGATAGTAATTAAAAATTAGGAGTTAGAAGTAATATTACCTCCTAACCCCTATCTCTTATCTTCTTACTCTAGAAGTATAAATCAAATACCTGCATGACCAAGTGCTAAACCAGCCACAAGCATTCCTAAAACTAAGAATGGTTGGGCACTGGCTTGATACTTCACATCATTCTTTAACGGGTCACGCAAAAAGTACATATCTTGGAAAGTAATTTGCGGCAAAATCAACAGTACAAGAATTGCTGCGTACAAATTCTCATGGATGCTGACCAGATATGCAGCAATAAATCCTTGAAATACATCAATCATCACTACACATATCCAGGCCGCAGTAGTGACACCGAACATTACAGGTAGTGATTGTAATCCTAATTGGCGATCGCCTTCTACACTCTTGAAGTCGTTAACAATGGCAATCCCTAATCCAGCTAAACTGTAAACTAGGGTGAGAACCATAATTTTCCAATTAAGTTCGCCAAACAAAGCATGACCAGCCCACCAAGGTAAAGCGATATAGCTTGCTCCTAAGGCATAATTTCCTAACCAGCCGTTTTGCTTCAACTTCAGTGGTGGTGCTGAATAGATGTAGGCAATAAAAGTACCAAAGATAGCCAATACTGTGATGTTGGGGAAGTCATGACCAGCCCACAAATCCAGTACAAAAGCTAAACCAATACCACCAAGTAATAATACAACTATCTGCGTAATTACCTGGGGTACGGAAATAGCACCGGAAGGAATGGGACGGTAAGGCTCGTTAATCGCATCAATTTCGCGATCATAAAAATCATTGATGGTTTGGGTGTAACCTGTTAGCAAAGGCCCGGAAAGCAACATACAAGCCGCTGCCTTCAACACATTTTCCAGCGTCCAAGTATAGTTACCCGAAGAAGCCGCACCGCAGACTACACCCCAAATCAGGGGAATCCAGGTAATCGGCTTCATCAGTTGCAACCGGATTTTCCAAATCGAGGTTTCCCCTGGTGCTGCGCCTTTCATCCCTAGCAGTTGCCGAGTTTTAGAACTGCGATCGCTAACTGCGGTAATGTCTTCAGTAGTATTAACGGACTCTATTGCTTCCGCCGGATTGGAATTTGGGGTAATGGGAGATGATTCAGACATAAATTAATTGGGCATTGGGTATGGGGCATTGGGCATTGGGCATAGGGCATGGGGCATAGGGTGAGTGGTAAGCAGAGGGGGACGAGAGGCATAAGGAGAGTATTTGTGTATTTTTCCTCCTCTGCTCCCCTGCTTCCTCTGCTGCCTAATCCCCAATCCCCAGTCCCTAATCCCCAATCCCCAATATCTCTAACTTAAAACGAAATGATCAAATAACTGTTCTGAAACTTCGCCCCAGTAATGGGTTTTCCACTTAAAGAGGGTGGGAGGTCAATATTGCGCCGTTGGTCGCCTGCTTCCACAGTCACTTCCGGCCCATACTGAGTTAGCTTGACTTGTTTTTTATCAAATCCAGGCAAGAATAAGCGTACCTGACGGTTATGGGTATCTATTTCTATAGGTTTGGGGGCTTTTAGTGCTTCCTGGGCAAAATCTGGTAAGGCATCCATGAGCGATCGCCATTCACCAGTCGGGGCATCAGGCACTACACTAATGGATAGAGGGCTAAATTCCTCTGTCAGATTGGGGTTGGTCTCGGGAGAGACAACAATCACACCACCAACCGTCACACCAATTTGTTGAGCGCTACCCCATAAATAACGGCTGCTTGCTACCTCAATTGGATCTGGTGTAGTGACCAAAAAGGCTGCAACACGCTGGGGATTGGCAAGAGCAGCTTTACCCTTTTCTAAGAAATTGTTAACTTGATTAGTCGGTTGAGCGAAGTTATCTGCTGTCCAATTAAAATTGAACAGAGTGCTAATCAGCGGTTGAATCAAAGGCGATTCGGCAATTGTTTTCCCCAAATCTGAGTTAACAAATAATTGTCGAAAGCGTCGGATATACCAACTCAAAGACTCTGGTAATCCTAACATCCGCAAGCTAGAAGCATCACCTGTGCCATCATAGACAATCACATCATATTTGCCACTGGCATCATATTCACGGATTGCATTTAAGGCCAAAGCGTTATCCATCCCTGGCAATACCACCAATTCTTGACCAAAAACATCTTTAATAATTGGCGTGCGGAGATATTGCGCCTCCAGTTTTTTCACTTCTTCCCATTGGCGTTCTAAAAGTACAGATGCTTGAAACTGTACTACTTGCAAATTGGGAGCAATTTCTTGAGGGTCGGGTGTTAAGGTTGTTTCCAGCAGTATGGGTAGTGCTGGCTCTGCAAGTCCTGCGAGAAGTACGCGCTTGCCTTCGCTAGCCAATAATTTAGCGGCGGCGATCGCAATTTTGGTACGCGCAATGCCGCCTTTGCCCAAAAATGTCAATATCAGAGTCATGACTTGATTTCTACCTTACCGCCGATGTTTTCAACTCCAACTTAGCACTCGGCAAATATTCTGTGCTTCCGCCTACTGTACGAGTTTTAGCTCATCTTCAAAAAACCAAGTGGAGAAATTATCTTCAAATTGCACCACTATACCTACACCGCTACCATCTGTCATTTTGTAGCCGAGGATAGTACCAACTTGTCCTAATTTTTTTACAACAGGGGGAGATACGCGATCGCGCAAACGAAAGACCTTAACCTTCTGTCCGATTTCCATGCCTAGATATAATGCAATAAACCAAGTCTCAGTTTAACTGAATCCGTACCCAATCTTTAATACATTTACGATGATGATGTAGATAAAAATATTGGGGAGCAGAGAATAAATAACAAACACTAAACACCAAACACCAATTGACAAAGTATATGCGTAGACATGTTCGCTTAGCGTTTCATAGAGAAGTGGCTTGTCGCTAGACATGGCTAGAAATTAACCGCGATAATTTGATTAAAGTAAAAAATTGCTTTCCCAGCCTCAACGAACAGCCATGTACGATCCAAATCCGCCACGCCCACCTCAAGAAACTATGCCGACGATGTATGATTTACCCAGCGAATTAATAGGGGAATCAGGCTTGCCGGACGAATTTCACTGTATTCAGGCTGATTTATTAACTGAAACTTGTCAACCTCTCAAGTATTTACCCACAGAAATTTTACTGGCTAGCGATTTAAACCTGTACTACAATCCTCGCCATCCTTTATGGTACAAACGGCCTGATTGGTACGTAGTTTTAGGGGTAGCTGGTGCTAGCCAACAGCAAGACTTGCGGTTAAGTTATGTTGTTTGGCAAGAAGGAATTAATCCATTTTTAGTAGTTGAGTTACTTTCACCCGGAACAGAACAAGAAGACTTAGGAAGAACTCTAAGGGAAGTCAATCAACCTCCAACTAAATGGGAAGTTTATGAACGTGTTTTGCGTGTTCCTTACTATGTCGTATATGATCGCTACGAAAATAATCTCCGGATCTTTCAACTCATGGGCAGTCGTTATGAAGCAGTATCTCTAACAGAAAACCGCTTTTGGCTAGAAGAGTTAGAACTGGGATTAGGATTGTGGCAAGGTACTTATCAGCAGATCACTGGTTTATGGTTGCGTTGGTATAATGCACAGGGCTGGGTGCCTACCTTGGCAGAAAAAGCAGAGCAAGAAAGGCAACGTGCAGAAAGATTGGCGGAGTATGTCCGATCGCTAGGGGTCGATCCAGATAATTTTAGTGCAATACAAAAGTAGCAATCAATATAATTCAAATCTCAGATAGTGCTTTCCAAGATAAAATTGTCTGTGCATAATGCAGTCACACTCTTGTTATTCAACCAGCCTCTATTACATAGAAACATAGCAAAATTCAAGAATAACCGACTTTTCAGCTTTTCCCTTGCTTTTTCAGAATGTGTAGAAAAGTCAACTTTAATTTCTTGAACTAGTGTCATTATAATATGCTAAATTATTTCGAGCAAAAATCTATCGGAACTAACTGATAAATCAACTAGTCTCAATAGATATAATGCTTGCTAATAAACCTGTGAGCGCCAGTTACAGACTTTTGCATTGAACTTTTTTATATTTAAAAGTTTTTGGTAGTAAACTAATGCAAGAAAAATACGGTGCCATAAAATAAAAAGTGCAAATAAATTGCCAAGTGATATTCTCATGGTGTGAGGCGATGAAGCTTTTGCTCAAAAGTAATTCCAACTGGTTTCAGGTACAACGCTATTGGGAACTGCTGCAAGTTTTGGTAGCACGCACTTTGAAAGTGCGCTATCGCGGCTCCTTCTTGGGCGTTTATTGGTCGCTGTTAAACCCTTTAATTATGACAGGGTTATATACCGCTATTTTTGGTGCAACTTTCGCATCTTACTATGGTAATTCAATCCTAAATTATGTTTTGGCAGCCTTTACAGGTTTGGTGGTAATAAATTTCTTCTCATCTTCCACTTCCCAAGCCTTATCTAGTGTAGTTAGTAATGGTGCCCTTTTAAATAAGATTCGTCTACCAGTGAGCGTTTTTCCTGTATCAATGGTAGCAGCAAATGTATTTCAGTTTACAGTTGGAATATTACCTCTACTAGCAGTTATTACTTTAATAAATTCCAAGAGTCTCATAAATGTATTCGCACTGCTATTACCATTTTTCGCACTTATATTAGTTTGTGTTGGGGTAGGCTTTTTTGTAAGCTCCTTATATGTATTTTTTAGAGATTTACCTTATTTTTATGAGTTAGTTGTCTTCGTTCTCTGGATCAGTAGCCCTGTATTTTATCCAGCAGCTATTGTACCGAAACAAGTCAAGCAATTTTTAGGATTGAATCCCTTATCACCGATTATTGAGAGTATCCGTCAACTTACATTATCGGGAACGCTACCAGATTTTAGTTTAATAGGGAGCGCTTTACTCAGCGGTATAATCATCATGTCATTAGGCTGGGTTTGTTTTCACTTGTGGCGGCATCAATTTATGGATTTGCTCTAATGGAAGTAATTCGCCTAGATCAAGTTTCGTTGTGGAGACGAACACAAGAAGAGTTTTCTTACGATCTTAAAAAAACCATCCTCTCTGTTATTGAAGGTAAGTATCGCAAGCCTGCAAAGAAATTAGTTTTAGATCAAATTGATTTGGTCGTTGAAACAGGAGAAAAAATAGGGATTATTGGAGCAAATGGTTCCGGTAAATCAACTCTTTTAAAGGTAATTTCTGGGATTCTGCAACCCACAACTGGCTCAGTCAGGGTAAAAGGGCAAATTGCGCCTTTGATTGAACTAGGAGCAGGGTTCGATCCAGAAATTTCTGTTATGGATAATATTCTGCTGTATGGTGTTTTATTGGGGTTTTCAAGAGCAGAGATGCAAGCAAGAGCGCAGTCAATTTTAGAATTTGCAGAATTGCAGGATTATAGATTGGTTCCAGTAAAAGGTTTATCTTCAGGTATGGTAGCGCGGTTGGGGTTTGCGATCGCCACAGATGTCCAGCCAGATATATTGATTTTGGATGAAGTCTTGTCAGTTGGAGATGAAAGTTTTAAGAATAAATGCAAGCAAAGAATTGATAAATTTTGGGATGAGAAAGCCACAGTATTAGTGGTGTCCCATGATTTAGGTTTTGTGCAACAGTCTTGTGCTCGTGGGGTTTGGCTAGATAAGGGTAAAATACTCTTTATTGGTAGTGCCGAAGAAGCTGTAAAGTGTTACTTAGAAGCATTAAATAAAATATAGATTTATTAGCAACTTTACATAGATTAAATTGCTCTTGCATCCTAATATTTAGATATATGAGCTTGCAATTTGCTATATCAATATAACTAGTTATATTATGAGATGATTTAAAGAAACATTGTTTAATTTTTGCAACCGTGTTACAACCTGAAAAATTCAACCTTTAATAATTAAATTGGTGAAGCATTAAATGAATTTTGAAAATATATTAGAACGCATCAAAAATGTTTATCAAGATTCTGTGAAATCTTATCATCATGGCAAGCAACAAAATGAATATTCTCAAATAGATAAAAATATCTATTTTGGAGAAATAGATGGGAACTATTTACTTTTCTTCAATGAAATCTATCGAAATAGTATTCGTAAATTGCTAAAGAATATTCTTAAAATAGTAGCATGGCCCATTCTCAAAAGACAAGTTTATTTTAATTCAGCTATTAGAGAACTTTTATATAAGCTTGTGGAGCAAAATTACGAATATAAAGTAAGGGAGAAAGAAGTAAATGAAAAATTTGCTCAGTTAGAAGAAAAAGTAGAACTTATATCTAAATTAGAGCAGAGACTAGAAGAAGTTTCAACAAAGATATATACTGCCAATAGTTTAACAAACAGATTACCTTCTTTAGAAGAAGCTAAGAAGAAAAGTGGATTATGGTTTAACGATCCAATATTGTTAGGTTACCGTGAAGACGGTGAAGCTTATTGGGTTGGGACTACTGAAAGGATTTTAGAAAAAAATTTTGTTATACATTCTCTAGCTAATTTATATAACTCTAAGCAAATAAATATTCTAGATGTGGGATCTGCTGAGAGCCTTTTATCATATGAGTTGGCTAGCTTTAATTACTCAGTTACAGCAATAGATATTCGTCCCATAGCATTATTTCATCCAAACTTAAAGTTTGTCAAAAGTGATATTTGTCAGCCAGTACTACCACCAGCCAGTTTCGATTGTGTAGTTGCTTTGTCTACTATAGAACATATCGGATTAGGATGGTATGGAGATGAAATCAAAGAAAATTATGATATTGATGCTATCAAACAAATTTATGCTCTTTTAAAGCCAGAAGGACATTTTATTCTAACAGTTCCTTATGGTAAGGAAGCTTTAACACCAGTGCATCGGATTTATAATCAGGAATCACTTCAAAGGTTAATTCAAGATTTCCAAGTTATTAAAATCACTTATGGAATACGCAAAGATAATTTCACTTTGGTTATTACTGATAACGAATTAGAAGCTTCTGAAAAAGAACATAACCCTAATAACTACCTTCCTGGGGCAGTAGCTATGCTTGTATGTAAGAAAAATATTGTATAAAGATTTTAAATAAAGAATTAATACAGCATGAACATTGCAATTGATATTCAAGCCCTTCAGACAAATAATTCCAGAAATAGAGGCATTGGTCGTTACACGCAGTCTGTAATAGAAACTTTATTTAATCAACCAAATGCTCTTCACTATAAGTTATATGCAAATAATACTTTGCCAGATCCAGAATTAGATCGAAGTCGTTTTCCCTATAACTCTGTATCTTATCCATATAGCGGAAGTTGCAATCTCAATGACCTATTATTAAAAACAATTTTAATATCAGCGGATGTAGATATATTCTTTTTACCGAGTCCAATGGAAAGTTTAGACTCTACAATACCCGACTATGTTGGTTTTCCAAAAAAAGTTTTTACAATTTGCTATGATTTGATTCCACTCATATTTGCAAATAAATATTTAAACGATCCAAATATGCATTCTCTGTATATGAGACGTTTAAAGAATGTACAGAATGCAGATTTTATATTTGCAATTTCTGAAGCCACTCGCCAAGATGTCATCAAATTATTACATATATCGCCTGATAAAGTTCTGAACGTTTCAGGTGGAGTTTCCTCATTTTTTACTCCAGTCCCAGACAAAGAACGCCCATACTGGTTAAAGGCTTTTGCAGATAAGTTTGGCATTTACAAGCAATTTATTCTTTATACAGGAGGTGAGGATTGGCGAAAGAACATTGAAGGATTAGTGACAGCTTTTTCTCAGCTACCTAAGAGTTTACGAGACTCATACCAGTTAGTTGTTGCTTGCAAAGTTTCTGATTATTTTACTCAAGAAATTACTGTTTTGGCAAGAAAATTAAGAGTTGAAAATTCACTAATATTAACAAATTATATTACTGATGAAGAACTGAGAGCCTTATATTCAACTTGCTCCTTATTCGTATTCCCTTCTTTCTACGAAGGCTTTGGTTTACCTTTATTAGAGGCTATTTCATGTGGTGCGCCAGCTATTGCTAGCAATAAATCATCTTTGCCAGAAATTCTAGGTTCTGCTGAACAATTATTCGATCCCTACTCAACAGATGATACAGCTAGGATTATGGAAAAATTCTTATCTGATGAAAATTTAAGAAATCACTTCTCAGAGAATTCTCTTCAGCAAGCCGCAAAATTTACTTGGCAATCTGTTGGTCAAAAAATGCTAGATGTTTTTCTGGAAAATCAACCATTAAATAAAATATCTATTTCATTTAATAGAGTTAAAGCTGTTAAAGACCAAACTCAATTAGCTTTTTTTAGCCCATTTGCACCTCTTAAATCTGGCATAGCAGATTATAGCCAAGACTTATTACCAGCCTTGTCAAAACATTTTCATATTGATTTGTACCATGACGATAGTTACTTACCTGAAGCTAATACTGAAAACCAATACTTTACTCATAGGCAATTTGAAGAGCAGTTAAAATTGCAACAATATGAAGGTATTATCTATCAAATGGGTAATAGCAGTTACCATTGTCATATGTACTCTCAATTAATGCGTTATTCTGGGATAACAGTACTTCATGATTATTATTTAGGAGGTCTAATTAATTATCTGGAAACTCATCACTCAGAACTGGGTATCAACTTGTCTAAAGAATTAGAATATAGTTATGGAAAAGATAAAGCAATAGAAATATTAAACTTGCTTAAACAGGGAAAATTAAATATTCATGAGAATTTATCAGAAGCAGGAATCTATATAAATAGAAGAATCTTTAGTCGTTCTCTAGGTGTTGTTTTACATAGCAAGTGGGCTTATGAGCGTGCTATACAAGAATTTAGTTATGATCATCAATTTATTACACACATACCTCATCTAGTTCCTCAAATTGATTTTTCAGACAGTTCCTTTAAAAATGCAATTCAAGATTTAGGAATTCCTAATGATAGTTTTGTAATTTCAACATTTGGTTTTATTAGTAAAACTAAGCGTCCTCTGCAAATTCTCCACGCTTTTCAAAATTTACTTTCTGAGCAACCAAATGCTTACTTAGTATATGTTGGTGGTACTGATTACCTCGGTTCAACTGATCTAGAAGCTGAAATTAGCAAGTTAAATTTACAAGGCAAGGTAAAAGTTACAGGCTATGTAAATATGCAATATTTTTACCAATATATACAATTATCTGATATCTGTTTAAATTTAAGGTTTCCCTTTAACGGTGAAACTTCCGGCTCACTGCTAAGAATATTGTCTCTTGGAAAGCCTACAATTGTTACAGATATAGGTTCTTTCTCGGATTTTCCTGATAACGTAGTATTCAAAATACCTAATCCTACTCAAAGTAATGAAGTTGAGGAAATATTTAAAGCGCTCCTTGTTTTAACGCAAAATTTAGAATATAGGAATTCTTTAAGTATAAATGCACGTGAGTATATTGTTAGGGAACATTCACCACAACGATGTGCTCGTTTGTATGCTGAGTTTATTCAACAGGTTCTTTCTTCGCCTCTGACTAAACAAAAGTTGCTTGCTGACTATGTAGGCCGAGAAATAGCAAAAATGGAACCAAATATTCCAGAGATTCTATTAGCGTCTTTCGCTAGTGCTATTGATACACAGGATAAGGCTTAATTTCTATATCTTAGGCTTTCTACTATGATTTAAACTTTGACTTCTTTAAAAATTGCTGTGAATTAAGTTTTATAAGGATAAGAATAAATTTTCCCTAACTAAAAATAAACAAATTAAATTATCCTGGAAAAGAGCTTTGTCTGAGAAATAAATATAGATGAAACATGGAGTATGACAAGAAAAAAAGCACTCATAACTGGCTTAACTGGACAAGACGGCTCTTATCTTGCTGAACTACTATTAAACAAAGGCTATCAAGTATTTGGCTTAGTCCGTCGCTCAAGTTCTAGTAATCTTGAGCGTATCAATCACCTTTCTGGAGATATCCACATCCTTTCTGGCGATCTTTTAGATCAATCTTCTTTAATGGATGTGATTACCGAATCTCAGCCAGATGAAATTTATAATCTCGCTTCCCAAAGCTACGTTCCTCTCTCTTGGACACAACCAGCCCTTACAGCTGAATATACAGCCCTTGGTGTCTCTCGACTGCTAGAATCCATCCGTCGTTGTAAGCCAGATGCTAGATTTTATCAAGCGTCAAGTAGTGAAGTTTTCGGTCAACCGGACGAATCGCCACAAACCGAACGCACCGCTTTTCGTCCCCGTAACCCTTACGGCGTTGCTAAAGCCTACGCCCACTGGATGACTGTCAACTATAGGCAAAAATATAATCTTTATGCCTGCTGCGGTATCACCTATACTCACGAATCGCCTCGACGCGGCACAGAATTTGTGTTTCGCAAAATTACAAACACAGTAGCTCAAATCAAACTCGGTCTAGCAAATGAACTAAAATTAGGCAACTTAGATGCCCGTCGTGACTGGTGTTACGCTAAAGATGCGGTTTACGCTATGTGGCTGATGTTACAGCAAAAGCAGCCTGAGGACTACATTATTGCTAGCGGTGAAACCCACTCTGTCAAAGAATTAGTTGAATGTGCATTCAACTGTGTTGATCTCAATTGGCAAAACTATGTCTCAGTTGACCCTGCATTCTATCGTCCTGATGAACCTATACAGTTGATTGGTTGCATTGATAAAATTAAGACCGAGATAGGTTGGCAACCTCAACATTCATTTAGGGAATTAGTCGAGTTAATGATTGATTATGATTTAAAAAAAATTGGGCAATCAAATTAGCTAGTTTTTTGAAAATTTTTACTTTTGTTCAAGATGTTACCATATTTAAAACAACGCCGTTTTTTGCTGTACAACGGTATTATGTGTTTGATTTGAATATTGCGTTAAACTTAATTCTAATTAAAAAAGGAGAGTCTAATTTTGAAAGATTTAGAAGATATATTCCAAGTTATCTATGGTTGTATTCCTAGTCAAGATGAATTAGATTATTTAGCAAATTTAAGTAGGGATTTGTGTCCCAATAAAGTACCATTCAGGCAGAGAATCATCAGAGGATTGACCGACCTATTAACCGACAATTCCCTGAGTATTTTTCCAAAGAGTAATCTAGTTAGTTTATTTCGTACAATTATAAAGAGTTTTGATCATCAAAGGTTAAATACTCCCTTTACAATTCGATTTTCAAAGCAAGATATCGAATATATTGATGTTCAGGATTTTAAATTGGCAATTGATAAGATGGACATATCGGTTAGTGTACCTCTTCTTAGAGGTGAGTATGAACCACATCTTTTCAAGTTTTTTATCCAGACGCTCAAACCTGGAATGGTGTTTCTAGATATTGGGGCTAATGTTGGTTTTTACTCAATGCTTGCAGCCCAAATAATCGGCAATAGGGGCAAGGTTTTCTGCTTTGAACCGAACTCAGAGAATTGTCGTCTTATTCTGTTAAGTATATATAAAAACAAATTTGATAATGTTTTATTATATCCTTTTGCATTAGGTAATAAAACTGGACATGCTCTGTTCTCTAGCCACATTGGTTCAAATGGTGGATTAATTTCGGATACTCACGACTCGTTATTAAACACTAATTGTGTCATTACGCCCATGATTAAGCTGGAGGATATAGTAAGTGAGCAAGTTGATTTGATTAAGATTGATGTGGAAGGAGCAGAAGGGCTTGTAATTGAGGGAGCCATGAAACTGATTGAAAGATATAGACCAATTGTTACATCCGAGTTTAGTCTAGAAATGCTTCCACGTGTCTCAAAAATATCAGGCAGTGATTATCTTAGGTATTTCAAAGCAAATCAGTATAGAATCTATTTATGTGATAGACAGACACAAGAGCTAGTAGAAATCACCGATATTGATTCATTTATCGATAATTATGGTGAGATAATAAGGATTGAGGATCTAGTGTTTATTCCACAGTAAGTAAATCTTTCTGAAGAAATGCTTGGCGTGAATATTATATATAACTCTGGGCTATCTGATAATGCCCAAATGGCATTAATTTTGTTGCTAAATAATAAAGTCTAAAAGACATAAATGAGAATATTTATAGATTGTACTCATACAGCAAACTATACATATAAAAATACTGGAATTCATCGAGTTGTGCGTCAACTTACATCTGAGTTAGACAAGCTCAGTTCAAGCTCAAGCTACACAAATATAGAATTGGTAGCAGTTATGTTTGATGGTAACTTTATGCGTAAAGTTACTAATCTGAATCCGGAAAATAATAGTGAGGCAACTATAAAGAACCCATATATTTATGCTTCTAGTAAAATAATTATGAAATTCCAGGTATTCTGGACTAAGCTAAAAAATAAATTTTTAAATCTATTTCCATTTATATTAATTCAATGGATTTATTTAAATTTAAGTAAAAGCAAAAATGGCTCACTTCGATTTGAAGGTCTGAAAATATTACCAGGAGACATTTATATAATTGCTGATGCCAACTGGGATTTACCTAAAACTTACTACAATTTTTTAAATTTTTTAAAACAGCATGGAGTTGTAATTGCAGTTATATGTTATGACCTGATCCCTATCAAATTACCAGAGTTTTGCGACAAAAATTTTGCTGCGGCTTTTACTAAATTTTATAGAGACTATTCAGACTTGTTTGATAAGGTTTTATGTATCTCTAAAAATAGTGCTAAAGACTATATGAGCGCCCAAAATGCTGGGATTATAGCAAGTGATAATAGCAAGTTAACAGTTAAGAGCTTTAGATTAGGATGTGATTACTCCAATCCTGAGAGTTTAGTAAATATAGATAATAATTTTGATCAAACATTTAGGGAACTACTAAATAGCCGATATATATTAGTAGTTGGTAGTCTGGCTCCTCATAAAAATATTAAAACTATTATGACAGCCTTTGATTTATTAGTAGATTCAAATACTAAAGAAATAAATTTGCTGTTTGCAGGTAATAGAGGCTGGCATTCAGAGACTGATATGCTGATAGAGTCTAATAAAATGTATGGTAAGCTGATACATATACTAGGTGCAGTAACAGACGAGCAGCTCAGTCTTCTTTATAGAAACTGTTACTGTCTAGTTCAAGCCTCATTTTATGAAGGATTTGGATTACCAGTTGTCGAAGCACTTCAGTATTCTAAACCTGTAATTGCAAGCAATGGTGGTTCTTTACCTGAAGTGGGTGGTGATTTTTGCTTATATTTCGATCCTTATCAACCATTAGAACTTTACGAAGCCTTAAAAAGGTTAATTAATTCAGATACTGACTATAATCAGTTAGTAAGCCGTATTAAAAATGACTATAGACCATTTTCTTGGCAGGAATGTGCTGAAGATTTTCTCTTTAAACTGTGTAATTAAATTAATTTAATATAAAAACCAAATTTGTTAGTCAATCTTTCTTTTTTATCTCAAAAACCTACAGGTATAACAATCTACGCTAATAATGTATTTCCATATTTTCAATCCCTGAATCCACAATTACTAGTTGCGAACAAAATTTCTAATTATACTTGCTATTCTGTTCCTCCAGATTTAACACCTGACCAAGGTACAAAAGGTCATTTTCGCCGCTTAATTTGGACGCAATTTCAATTACCAAAAATCTATACAAAGCTAAAATCTCATCTATTATTTTCTCCTCTACCGGAAGCACCGTTATATACAAATTGTCGTTTCGTTGTCATGTTTCACGACTTGATACCGTTGCGGTTTCCTAGACGCTTTTCACCTTTAATACCTTATCATCGCTACTACACACCCCAAGTTCTGAAACAAGCACAACATATTATCTGTAATTCCCAAGCTACAGCTAAAGATATTATCGACTTTTACCAAATTCCTAGCAGCAAAATTACACCCATTCTGCTTGCTTACGATCGCACTCACTTCCGTCCTCTGAATTTACCCACCAGCAATTACTTTCTCTACATTGGCCGCCAAGATACATATAAAAATGTCCATCGCTTAATTAGCGCTTTTGCTGCGTTACCTAATTGCAAAGACTATGAACTGTGGTTAGTAGGGTCTAGCGATCGCCGTTATACTCCAACTCTACAAACGCAAGTTGCAGAATTGGGTATAGCTGATCAAGTGAAGTTCCTTGATTATGTACCCTATAGCGAATTACCAACAATTATTAATAGTGCGATCGCACTTGTTTTCCCTAGTCTCTGGGAAGGCTTCGGTTTACCTGTCTTGGAAGCAATGGCTTGCGGTACTCCCGTCATTACTTCTAATATTTCCTCCCTTCCTGAAGTCGCTGGAGATGCAGCCATTCTGATTAATCCCTACAATACAGAAGAAATTACCGCAGCCATGCAAGCTGTAGCTAATGATTCAAGTTTGCGATCGCATCTTTCTACCCAAGGGATCACTAGAGCAAATCAATTTAGCTGGGAAAAAACAGGACAAGCCACCGCTGAAGTATTATCACGCTATTTATGAGTGCTAGGCTAAAGTAAACCTAAATATTTATCTTCTAAATCTTATGGTTGTACAAACTTCCCCTCCCTTATATTCTATTGAAGAATACTTAACCCAGGAAGAGAGTGCTGAGTACCGTAGCGAATACCGTAATGGGGAAGTTGTCGCCATGACTGGAGGCTCGATTAATCATAACCGTATTATTCGTAACCTAAGTAGACTTCTGGAATTAGGTTTACAAGAGCAACCTTATGAAGTTTTCATAAGCGATTTGCGCTTATGGATTCCTCGTTATCAGCAATACACATATCCGGATATTTTGATTATCAAAGGTGAACCCATCTTTCAAGAAGGGCGCAACGATACAGTTATTAATCCTAGTATTATTTTTGAGATCCTTTCTAAATCTACTCGTAGTCGAGATAGAGGTGATAAATTTACTTATTACCGTTCGATTCCCGAATTTCAAGAATATATTTTAATTGACCAATATCAATTTCATCTTGAACAATTTAGCAAAACATCTGAAGGTAACTGGCTATTTAAAGAATCTGACGATGAAGATGGAGTTTTAACTTTAGCTTCAGCAAACTGCCAAATTCCCCATCGCCAAATTTACGAACGAGTTAACTTTGATCAAAAGGATGAAGGATAAAAAATCTTTCACACTTCAGCCTTTAAACTTCAGTCTTCCTAAGGTGTTCCTACTGCACCAGAGTAAATTAAACCTCGTTGCAGATCCAGGGTTAAAATTGCCCCGTCTCTAATTACTTGTGTTGCTTCCTTCACACCCACAATTACTGGGACACCTAAACGCAAGCCAATTACAGCTGCATGGCTGGTGAGGCTTTCTTCTTCTGTAATAATTCCTGAGGCTTTGCGAATTGCTTCAACAAAATCGGCAGTGGTACGGGGAGCAACTAAAATATCTCCAGGATTAAAGTTGCTGACATCCATACCTTTGTGCGCGACTCTGGCGCGTCCACTCACAGAACCTTGTCCTAGTCCAATTCCCTGTCCGAGAATTGCTGTGACGACTTCAACCTTGATTAAATCTGTCGAGCCGGAAACACCTTGGAGTGTACCTGCTGTCATGACAACCAAATCGCCTTCAGTTAGTAGTTTATTTTCCTGAGCAACATTAATAGCGGCTTGAAAAGTTTGTCCGGTAGAAGGTAGTTCTAGTACTAACAGCGGTTTTACTCCCCATACCATTTGTAACTGTCGTGCTACGTTTACATGGGGTGTAATTGCCAAAATCGGTGTGCGCGGACGGAATTTGGAAACATTGCGCGCTGTTGCCCCTGTTTGGGTTAAGGTCATAATTGCTGCTGCACCTAACTGTTCAGCAATTTGTCCTACAGCTTGGCTAATGGCGTTAGGGATGGAACGTCTAGCATCTCTTAATAAGCGATTGGCGTTTTGTGCTTCTTCCTGTTCAATGCGTTCGGCAATTCTCGCCATAGTTGCTACAGCTTCTACTGGGTAACTACCTACAGCAGTTTCATTAGAAAGCATGACTGCATCTGTGCCATCTAAAATTGCGTTTGCCACATCCGACACTTCGGCACGAGTAGGGCGAGGGTTACTCACCATGCTGTCTAACATTTGCGTGGCGGTAATAATGGGAATCCCCAAGCGATTAGCAGTAGCAATCAGCCGCTTTTGCAGTACAGGAACATCCTCAGCTGGTAGTTCTACCCCTAAATCACCTCTAGCTACCATTACGCCATCACACAAAGCCAAAACTGCTTCCATTTGCTCAATGGCTTCGTGCTTTTCAATTTTGGCAACTACTGGTACATTCTTACCTGTGCTGGAAATTAGGTCTTTAATTTCGATGATATCTTGAGGATTGCGGACAAAAGATAGTGCTACCCAATCTACACCCTGATCCAGACCAAACATTAGATCCTCGCGGTCTTTGTCGGTCATGGCTTTGATGGAAAGGTAAACTCCGGGAAAGTTAACACCTTTATTGTTAGAAAGTTTACCAGCTACGGTAACACGACAATGTAAATCACCTTTATCGCGATTAATCTCCTCAACTACCATTTCGACTCGCCCATCATCGAGGAGAATTTTTGCACCTACTGGGACTTCTTCGGCCAAGTAATCGTAGGTAACACAGCTAATTTCCTGTGTACCAATTACTGGACGATTGGTCAAGGTGAAGCGATCGCCTTTTGCTACGACTATAGACCCATTTTCAAACCGCCCCAAGCGAATTTTTGGCCCTTGCAAGTCTTGGAGAATTGCTACTGGCTGATTTAGTTCAAAAGCAGTTTGCCGAATTAAACGGATACTACGCTGATGATCGGCATGAGTCCCGTGGGAAAAGTTTAGCCGTAGTGTTGTTGCTCCCGCTTCAATAATTGCCTTGAGCATTTCTGGGCTGCTAGTAGCAGGCCCAATCGTAGCGACAATTTTTGTGCGGCGTAGAGAATCTCTTAATTGCATAGGGGCTGATTCTAGGATCTATCTAGGAAACCATCGTAAATTAAAGGGCATTTCTATTTCCGTCACTGCTATATCAATCAGATGTAAGCAGTTAGAAAGGGGGAATAAAGGCCAGTTGGTGGCGCGAAACTTAAATTAATCTAGAAGATAGGGACTAGGGGCTAAGGATTTTCATGGGTTGTAGAACTTTCCCGTGATTAATTGCCTTGAATAATATATATATTTCCGCCAAGCTACATTAGTAATGAGCTATGAGAGACTCCTTCTAACATGGCAGTTTTAGTGAGTGGATAGACTAGTTATCGTACACTAATCTTGGTTCCATCCTCCCCAAGAAGGATATTCTTCTACCGCATTCTGAGCGATTGCTACAACCCAATTAATTCTGAAGATTCAAGTCCCGTCTGGCATCATATCGTATTTATCTATACAATCTGCTAAATGACGGATAAAACTTGCTATACAAAAGTTTATAAAAGTTTATTATTCACTAATCTTTGTCGTATATTCGTAATGTTTGATAAATAAGGAGATCAGAATGCTCACGTCGGAGGCACAGAAGCCACTGACAGTCCCACCCAAGGAATTTTTAGCACCTGCTGGTGATTTTAGTGCCACAATGCTGCTGTTTTTTAGTGCAGTAGCAATGCTAGTGTTATCTAACTTTGGTTACTGGCTATGGGAATGGCCGCACTGGCTATGCTTTGGTGTTAATACTCTAGCGCTACATTGTTCTGGGACAGTGATTCATGATGCTTGCCATCAATCTGCCCATCGCAACCGAGTTATCAATGCGATGTTAGGTCATGGTAGTGCGCTGATGCTAGCTTTCGCGTTTCCGGTATTTACGCGAGTGCATTTACAGCATCATGCCCATGTTAATCATCCTAAAGATGACCCAGATCATTATGTCTCGACTGGCGGGCCGCTGTGGTTGATTGCAGTACGATTCTTATACCACGAGGTATTTTTCTTTCAACGGCAATTGTGGCGTAAATATGAGCTACTGGAGTGGTTTATTAGCCGCCTGATTGTAGGGACAATTGTTTATATCTCAGTGCAATATAACTTTTTGGGTTATATTCTCAATTTTTGGTTCATACCAGCATTTATCGTGGGGATTGCATTAGGTTTATTCTTTGATTATCTGCCCCATCGCCCATTTGTAGAGCGCGATCGCTGGAAAAATGCGCGTGTTTACCCTAACCCAATTCTGAACATTTTGATTATGGGACAGAATTACCACCTCGTTCATCATTTGTGGCCGTCAATTCCCTGGTACAATTACCAGCCTGCCTATTATTTGATGAAACCACTGTTAGATGCAAAAGGTTGTTATCAAACTTCAGGTTTATTACAAAAGAAAGATTTTTTTGAGTTTGTTTACGACATCTTTTTAGGAATTAGGTTTAATCACCATAAACAAACTGAACATTAAGCTGTTTTTAACAGGAATAATATAGCCATTTACAAGCGGCAAGCGATCGCGCTACATATTCTAAGTTATAGATGCGATCGCTCTCACTGAAAAAATTTCACAATTGACCTGTCGCATCAAGAACCCTCCGCGATGCTGAAAAACCTATGCTACCTGCAAAGACTGTCCGAGAGTTTTTGGTTCAGGGAGAGTTTCACCGAGTTCCAAAGCTGTTTCAATTAATAACTTTAGTACCTCTTGGGCATTCTTCAGAGCTTCTTCGTAAGTATCTCCGTGAGTACAAGGCTGCATAACATTTGTAAATTCAGGTAACAGCACAACATAACACTGGTCTTCATCTGACCATTGAATAATAATTGTATATTTCATTCTTTTGTTTGCTCTGGTACAAAATCTATGCTGCTTGCAAAGACTGTCCGAGAGTTTTTGGTTCAGGGAGTGGTTCACCGAGTTCCAAATTTGTTTCAATTAACATCTCTAGAACTTCTTGAGCATTTTTTAGGGCTTCTTCGTAAGTATCTCCGTGGGTATGACAAAACTCTCCCCATTCAGGAAGACTAACAACAAAACAATTATCTTCATCTGACCATTGAATAATTATGGTATAGCGAGAATTCATTCTTGTTCTTCCTCTTGAGCTTTTTTAATTTCTTCTAGTCTTTGAAGTGCATTACTAACATCTTTCTCCTGGTAAGCTTTAGCATCACTACCATCTTTGCCTGATAGAGTAATTCTCCCTAGTAACAAAGGATGAAACCAATTGGTGTGACTACCCTTACCAGGACGGTAGATAAACCCTGCTTGCAGCAATAAGTTTTTCAATTCTCTGATTTTCTTGGGAATAATCTCAGCTTACATTTGCACTCCCCACTGCTTTAACTTCTTCTGAGCAAACTTCCGTACTTCCTCATCTGGGTCGTTTTCTGCTTTTTCGCGCAACAGTGGTAAAGTCTGGGGATGCTGAGGAAATTGCTTGATAATTATGTCAAGCGCAATGTACCGAGGATTGTATTCATCAAAAAAGTCATGGATACCTTCAAAGAGATCATTGGCTGCACAGTTATAAAACACTTCAAACATTGCAGGGTCATATTTAAAGTTTTTGGCTAATTCTTGGATGGCTGCACGTCTCACACCTGAACTATCATCATGGGTAGCGCGGTCTTTGAGGATGGTTTTGGTGTCGGGGTCATTAAGAAAATTCTTGGCTAATTCTTCGATGGCTGAACGTCTCACACCTGAACTATCATCCTGGGTAGCGTGGTTTTTGAGGATGGTTTTAGTATCGGGGTCATCTGGGAAATTCTTGGCTAATTCTTCGATGGCTGCACCTCGCACACCTGAACTATCATCCTGGGTAGCGCGGTCTTTGAGGAAGGTTTTGGTGTCGGGGTCATCAAGGAAATTCTTGGCTAATTCATAGATGGCTACACTTTGCACATAGTTACTATCATCCTGGGGGGAGCAACGCGATTTTCTGAAGTCGGGCAAAAACAAGTGACAATGCGCCACTCCAAGGTCAGGCGATCGCTAAAACATAGATTCAAGTAAAATGTATAAA
>NZ_JACJPX010000087.1 GCF_014696315.1 Calothrix membranacea FACHB-236 | reverse complement strand
ATGTACTATCAATTAGCGATCGCCCTGTGCCTGTTGCATCACTTATATAGTACAAAAGCACTATATTTGAGCGATCGCCTGTGCCAGTTGCGTAAGTCCTGATGAATATGAAATTTCTAGTAATACCATTTCCTCATCACAGGAATTACAAATTTATCTGCGTACATCCTCTGCTATCGGCGGTTAATTATTTATTTCTTACATCATTGTTGTACTCTAATTTGCTAAGATTCTGATTGCATCTCTTCTATTTCAAACAAAGATACAATTACCCCAGCTATAGGAATAGAGATGAATATGCCAAGCAAACCTGCTACTCTTGCACCTACTAGCAAAGCAAAAAATACGACGATAGGATTTAGATTCAACGCCCCTTGCATAATCCGCGGCGCAATTAAATTATCTTGAATTTGCTGTAGTACAATGCAAGCTATAAATACTTTTAATGCTAGCCAAACATTTTGGGATAAGACAATTACAGTAATTGTACTAACCCCCAATGTTGCTCCAATTCCAGGAATTATATCAAGTAAGCCAACTATTATGGACAAAATTAAGGCAAAGGGAACATTTAAAACTACGAATACAATAAATGTGGCAGTTGTTAAAAACAGAGTTAATAACAATTGACCTCGAAAAAATCCTAGAAAACTTTTCTTAATTATTCTATTAAATCGATTGCGTCGTTGACTAGGAACTATTTTGAGAATTAATTGCCAAATTTTCTCACCATCCAGTAGCATGAAAAAGGCAACAACAGCAATTAATATAAAAGTTACAAAATTAGTAAGAAATTGTTGCAAAATAGTTAAACTATTTACCAGACTATTAATTGCTTGATTGCGTAACTGGTCTTCAATAAAATTTAAATCTATTTGTAAATTTCTTTTTTGTAAAAAAGTTTCTAACTGCTCAATTAAAGGTGCTAAAGAGTTTAAAAAACTAGTTATACTATCTATTAACTGTTGTCCTTGAGATAAAACAGCTAAACTCAAGGTAATCGCAATTCCTCCCAGCACCACAATGCTGAGTAGGAACACTAAAACAACAGCAAAACTGTGGGGTAAAAAACGCCGTAACCATTTGACAGGATAGCTGAGTAAGAAAGCTAAAATGGCAGCGAAGGTAAAAATTACAATTACCCCTTGAAAGTAGGCTAAAAGTTGGACAATTGCCCAACCAGCAGCAACTAAAAGTAAAAAGCGGACTAAAGCCAGATTACTTAATCGCTGCCAAAAATTCTTGGCTTCAAAGCCGTTCATATTAATTTGAAAGTTGAGTTTTCAACTGTGGCGCACGAATTGTCACCACAATATTGAAATTAACTCTATAGAAACAGGGAAGCGATCGCACCCTCCCTGAAGTAGATTTTCTGCTTTTTCTGGCTCATCGTCCTAAATCATGCATTTGGTTAATCACATCTGCACATTTTTGGGTCAAAGCTTGCAATTCCTCCTTATTTGAGGAACTAGGAGTATCAATCACCTGCCCAATTCTGACGGTAATTGGAACTTGACGGGGTATAGAGGAGCCTTTTTGTAAAATCTGCTCAGTACCCCATAAACTGACTGGTAATATAGGTGCTTTTGCTTTGGCTGCTAACAGTGCTGCGCCTCGTTTGGGGTCTGTAATTCGACCATCGCTTGTGCGAGTACCCTGCAAAAACACACCCACAGCCCAACCATTATCAATACACTCTAAAGCAGAACGAATGGCAGTGCGATCGGCCGCACCCCGACTAACTGGGTAAGCACCATACAATTTAATTGCTTGCGCCAAAACCGGGACTTTAAATAATTCTTCCTTCGCCATGTAAGCTACTGGACGCAGGACACAATTAGAAACTATTGGCGGATCAAAATAGCTAGCATGATTACTTATGACCACTAACGGCCCAGATTGGGGTACATTTTCAACCCCATGAATCTTGACCCGAAAGTAAGCATGAAGCATGGGACTGACAATAGACCACTTAAAAGCGTGATAAAGTGCCAGACTAGCTAAAGGTTCACGGCTTTTGCTCATAATCAGAAAATTAGGTGATGGTTAAAGGGGAAAGGGAAAAGGGAAAAGGGTCAAAACTTGTAGAGACGCGATTCATCGCGTCTTTACTCAAAAGTCAAGATTGATCAATTATTTCTACCCAGTCCCCAATCCCCAATCCCCAGTCCCCAGTCCCCAATTCCCAATCTCCAATCCCCTAATCCGGTAACTCAGCAGCATTCCGGATGTTTTTTAAGCTTAAACCAGGAGTGGTGCGTTTAATTAAACCAGTTAACACATTCCCTGGCCCAATTTCTACGACTTCCTCAATACCTTGGGTTGGAAGTAGCAGAGAAATTTCTCGCCATCTAACAGAACCCGTCATTTGTTGAATCAGCCGTTGTTTGAGAGTCTCTGCATCAACAGTTGGTATTGGTTCCACATTAGATACTACGGGAACATTTGCTGATTGAAATTCCACACCATCAAGGATTTCTTGGAATTCTGTAGCCGCAGATGCAATTAAAGGTGAGTGGAATGCTCCCGAAACTTTTAAAGGAATAGCACGCTTGCTTTTTACTTGGGACATCACCTCAACTACAGCATCTGGAGTACCAGAAATTACGACTTGAGCCGGACTGTTATCATTCGCCAGCACTACGTCGGGCATTTCGGCAATTACCGCATCCAACTGTTCGCGGTCAAAGTTCATCAACGCCGCCATCATCCCACCAGAAACAGCTTCCATGAGTTCAGCACGACGCTTGACTAAGTGTAAGCCAACAGACCAATCAAAAACACCAGCAACGTAAAGGGCAGAGTATTCTCCTAAACTGTGTCCAGCAACTAAATCTGGCTGATGTCCTCTTTCCCGAAGCAAATCGGCGAGAATGGTTTCTACTACATATAGACAGGGTTGAGTGTAGAGTGTACGTAATAACTGGTCGCCATCACTTTGGCAAATGTCAATAACAGACCAACCTAAGATGGCCTCAGCTTGGGCAAATTTCTCCTTCGCTGAAGGTATCTCTAATAAGTCCATTCCCATACCGGTTACTTGGGAACCTTGTCCGGGAAAAACCCATGCAGTTTTAGTCATTGCTCAATAGTCAGCTCAGTAGACAACGTTGTAGAGTCAAGGGTCAAGTGTCAAAACTTAAAGATGTATTCTTTGGACTTTAGACTTTTTGACTTTGGACTCTTGATCAAAAGATTTATCTTCCCCATTGGAAAATTGCTGCACCCCATGTGAGTCCGGCACCAAAGCCAGATGCAGCAATAATGTCATTGGGTTTAATTTTGCCTTGCCGCACAGCTTCGTCTAATGCAATCGGAATAGAGGCGGCAGAGGTATTGCCATAGTTGGCGAGATTACTAATAACTTTTTCTTTGGGAATATTGAGGCGTTGGGCTACAGCATCTAGAATGCGCTGGTTGGCTTGGTGTAAGAGTAGCCAATCTATTTGATCGACATTGAGATTCGCCTGAAATAAAGTTTTGTCTATAACTTCTGGCACCTTTTGCACAGCAAAGCGGTAGACTTCTTTGCCGTTCATCGTAATTGGGTGATATTTACCTTGGGAGATATTGACGTTAGGAATCAGCTCTTGAGAAGAGGCTTGATAGGCAAGGTTAAGGAAGTGGTTTTGGCTACCGTCACTTTTCAGGGTAAATCCCAGTAAGCGATCGCTCTCATTGGCCTGCATGACTACTGCTCCAGCTCCATCACCAAACAATACACAGGTGCTGCGGTCTTGCCAATCTACCCAACGAGAGAGGATGTCTGCCCCGATCAACAGTACATTCTGATATACACCGCTTCTAATGTATTGGGCTGCGGTGACCATGCCAAATATAAAGCCAGAACAGGCAGCAGTTAAGTCAAATGCTACAGCCTTAGTCGCTCCAATTTCCGCCTGAATTTGACAAGCACTACCAAACATATCATCAGGGGTAGAGGTTGCCAAAATAATTAAATCCAAATCTGCAGCTGTAATTCCAGCAGATGCGATCGCTTGACGACTAGCACGAGCAGCGAGTACACTCAAAGACTCTGTTGGGTTTGCCAAGCGCCTTTGACGAATTCCTGTCCTTGTGGCGATCCACTCGTCTGATGTCTCCACCAGTGCAGTCAACGCTTCATTGTCTAAGGAAGTTTCTGGTACTGCCGAGCCACTGCCAGTAATTGCTATGCCTAAGTTATGCACTCCTAAGTCTCCCACACTATCACCTATCAGCGTTTAGTCATTAGTAACCGTGAGTAATTAGTCATTTAATCTTGACTAATTACTCGTATTGTGCTATGTCTTGCTACCTTCTGGCTGATTGCTAACCACTTTCACGCTCTAGGGCTTGATATTGGGTACGTAGGCGTTGTAGCACCTGGTTATCTACAGCTTCTTTGGCCATACGAATTGCATTAAAAACTGAAGGCGCTTGTGAGCTACCATGACCAATCAAACAAACTCCATCCACACCTAAAAGCAAAGCACCGCCATGTTCTGCGTGATCCATCCGCTGCTTAATTCGCTTCAGGTTTGGTTTTAAAAGTGCTGTACCGATTTGACCATGCAAGCCTTGGGGTAATTCTTCCCGCAAGATTTGTAAAATCACTCCGCCTACGGCTTCGGCAAATTTTAGTAACACATTGCCGACAAAGCCATCACAGACAATGACATCAAAGTCACCAGAAAGTACATCCCGCCCTTCAGCGTTGCCAATAAAAGAAATTTGAGTATTTTCTTTTAGGAGTTGGTGGGCGCGCAGAGCCACTTCATTACCTTTAGTGTCTTCCTCGCCAATATTCAACAGACCTACTTTTGGTTCCGGTGTACCCAGCACATATTGACTGTAAGCAGACCCCATCACAGCAAATTGCTCTAAAAATTTCGGGCGACAATCTACATTGGCACCAACATCAAGTATGAGTACTGGCTTGCCAGCTTTGATTGTAGGAAAAACTGTCCCAATTGCTGGGCGGTCAATTCCCGGCAAGCGTCCTAGGCGGAGCAAAGCGGAGGCCATAGCTGCCCCAGAGTGTCCTGCGGAAAACACAGCATCAGCTTGTTGCTGCTTCACCAAATCCATCGCCACATTGATCGAAGCCTTACGCTTGCGTCTAACTGCGTTTAGCGGCTCCTCATCCATTGCGATCGCTTCCTCAGCAGGAACGATCTCTACCTGCGCCAGGTTGGTTTTTGGCGGCAGGGCAGCTTCAATTTGTTGGGGATCACCCACCAACAAGACTGTTACACCCAACTCTTCTCGTGCCCGCACAGCGCCAGCCACGATTTCAGCGGGTGCATGATCCCCTCCCATTGCATCAATTGCGATCCTTACGCCAGTCGATCCCATTGCTCAAAGCTTTTAGAAACCTTACAAATTTTACCAGATGGCTTCGCCCAAAAATCGGAACTTTTAGCTAGCCGTATGAATTTACTTGGGACTAGGTACTGGGGACTGGGTACTGGGGACTGGGCAAAAGGAGATAAGTAGAATAAATTCGGATGAGTGAAAAACAAAACATCTCCATTACCCATTCCCCAGTCCCCGATCCCTATTCCACCGGACTTAGTACCCAGTCAACCAGAGTTCTGACACCGTAGCCTGTAGCACCAGGGCCGTTGTAGCCGTTTTCTTTATCTGACCAGACTGGGCCAGCAATATCTAGGTGTGCCCAGGGGGTATCTTTGACAAATTGCTTGAGAAACAGGGCGGCTGTAATCGAACCACCGGGACGGGGGCCAGTATTCTTCATGTCGGCGATGCCAGATTTTAGCCCTTCAAAATATTTTTCTTCCATTGGCATCCGCCAAATCTTTTCACCGCTGCTTTTTGCGGCTTTTTCTATTTGGGCAGCTACTGCATCATCGGGAGTATATAAACCTGCAATATCTTCACCCAAGGCGATAACGTTAGCACCAGTGAGGGTGGCTAAATCAACGATCGCATCTAATCCTAATTTATCGGTATAGACCAAGGCATCTGCTAAAGTTAAACGTCCTTCAGCGTCGGTGTTATTAACTTCAATAGTTTTGCCATTGGAGGCGGTGAGGATGTCACCAGGGTGCATCGCATGACCGCTAATCATGTTTTCGGTGACGGCGGAAATAAAGTGAACCTCAGCACTGGGCTTAATTTGGGCAATTGCTTTGGCTGCGCCTAAAGTTGCTGCTGCACCACCCATATCAATTTTCATAGTTTCAATACCGCTACCAGCGCCTTTAATGTTGAGTCCGCCGGAGTCGAAGGTTAAGCCTTTACCAATAATTGCTAGTTTGCGTGTGGGTGTGCCTTCTGGCTTGTAGGTGAGGTGAATAAATTTAGGAGGCAAATCAGATGCTTGGGCGACTCCTAAAAAAGCACCCATGCCCAACTTTTCGCATTCTTCCCGTTCTAAGATTTGGATTTGCAAACCATGATCTTTGGCGATCGCTTGGGCAGTTTCCGCCATTGTAATGGGTGTAACAGCGTTTGCTGGGGCAGCTACTAATTCTCTGGCTAAAATCACCCCAGAAACAATTTGATTTGCTAGGTTAATAGCTGCTTCTTGTCCAGCAAACCCTAGTAAATCTATGGTTTCTACTTGTGATTTTTTTTCTTCTGGGTCTGACTTAAAGCGAGTATCTTGGTAAAGCGCTAATTGCACGCCTTCTGCGATCGCTTGGGCTGTTGCCGCTGGATCGTTGTTCCATAATGGGAAACTAAAACCTAAAGTTTTTACTTTTTGCTTTTTAGCTACCCTTCCCACAGCCGCAGCCGCGCGTCGTAAGGAATCGGTAGTTACCGCGTCTGGTTTCCCCAAACCTACGAGAATGACTTTCTTGACTGGGGTACTAGCTGCTATGCGAGTGAAGACAGTGCTATTGGCTTTACCCTTAAATTCCTCTTCAACAATCAATTCTTTTAAAATTCCGGCAAACTTCCCATCTAAAGTGGCTAATTCGCCAGTTAACTCTACGGAATCTTCAAATAATCCAATTGCTAAAGTATCGCCTGTCCACTCTAAAAGCGGCGTATCGCTTGGTCTAATTACCATTTTTGTATTTTGTGTAAAAGTTCTTGTACTAGTATTGCTTAAAATCCGCTATTCATGCATTAGGAAAAGGGCATGGGGGATAGGGCATTGGGCATGGGGCATTGTATGATGATTCTCTCCCAGTTACCCATTACCAATTACCAACAGGACTTACGCAACTGGCACAGTGATCGTCTGGCATAAGAGTCAAGAGTCAAGGGTCAAAAATTTAGGTTTTTTGGACTCTTGACATTTGACCCTGGACAAACCCAAACGAAAAAAATATGACACTTGCGTAAGTCCTAACCAATTACCAATTACCATTCCCCTAAAGATTAAACTTATTAGCGATCGCGTCAATGATATTTTGCTCTACTTCTGTAGTTTCACCGTTAAGTTGGGCAATTTTTTGACATTGAGCCAACAAGGGAATAGCAAAATCACGGTTGAGTTGATTGAGTAAATTATCTAAAGGCTGGGGTGATTGAATATTTTTGGCGATCGCATTCAATGAATGTTCGCTGAGATTTATAGCTTTTAACTCTGGGAGAATTTCTGACCAAGTCTTTTCTGGATGACTGGCAAGGATCATATGCACTAAAATTTGATCCATGACAGCTTCTTGAGCGATCGCAGTTTCTAAGTATTTTTCACTTTCCTGCTTTAATGTTGCCAATGTCTCTTTGTCAGTCAGCGAAGTGGATTCGTCCAGCTTGGCTTCGTAAAAACGACAAGCAGCATAGCCTAAAGAATAAATCATCGTCGCATTAGAACTAGCTGCGATCGCAGCACCAGCAAAAGGTACATTTCGCAGCAAGCCTAAACCTGCAGCTTTTAACAGCCGACTACCACCTAAAGCTAAACCAAAAATTGCTAAAACCTCACCCCTACGTGCTGGGTCTTTTAAATTTAAGCCGTAGGCCGATGCTATTTGATAAAGCATTTCTGATTGCAATTGTGTTGTCGCTGCTAAATCAATTGCTAATAAAGCCGCAGCTACTCCTGGCAAAATACTTGTTGCTAAACCAATTCCCCCAGCTTTTGTAGCTTTTTCCACCATAATTCTATGGGAAATTTGGCTAGGGGACTCTTGAGGATATTGTTGTTTTAGTTTATTAACTGCTGCTTCTGCTTTGGCTAAATCAACATTTTCACTAGCACCAATCAACCAATTGAGATTTAAGACACCAGATAATCTACGAATTAACCAATTTTGGCTAAGATTATCTACTACTTTGCCGCTTGTTTGAGTTGATTGTTCAATTAACTTGTGTGTTTGTTTAGCAACTGTTTCTCCTACTCCAACTGCTGTCTCAGCTAGCCAGTTGAATGTTTCGCCAACAGATGTAAAAAATGATTTTTTATCTTTTATTGTATTATCGTGTAAATTATTGATTTTTTTATTTTCGATTTCTTGAGAAAGTTTATCTGCCATTGCGTGACACCCTCAATGTACAGTCTTGCTATTCTTAGTTGTAACAAAAGTGTGTATAGTTTTACCTCTTTCCTCAAGGATAAGCCGATAGATAAAAATCAGCTTTTGATTTCCAGACTCAATCAGAAAATAATCCAGCTAAGTCTTGACGCAAAGCTTGTCCAATATAAACTCGCAGCAATTGCCCATAGATATTTAAATCTATAAAGTTTTGAATGGATGCAGTTTTATGAGGATTTGAGGCTTAGAAACAATAAAATTTAGCCGTAACGCAACAATGCATGGATAATACGTTAGGCTCTAGTATAGTTCTTTTCACCTAACTGCATCTCTGAGTTCAAATGACTCAATTACCTCAGTACTCTTTTCTAAGAAATTATGATCTTTCATAATTTCATAGAGATTAGTATCGCTCTCTAATAAACAGGCGTGCCCACTATGAGGTAAAATCACCGTCTTACTGTTAACTAAGATAGTATTTAATCTTTTTACTTCTTCTACAGAAGGTAAAAGCCGATCCTGTCCACCGCCTATGAGTAATGCTGGCTGTGTGAGACAACCTAACTGTTCTTCTTTAACATCAAACTCTCGCAACAAAGACAATCGCCACATGATTGTTTCCGGTGGTACAGAACGCATACTTTTGAGCAGTTCTTGGCGATCGCTCCTACTCATCCTTTGTAAAGATGCTAAAAATGGTAATAATGCTAGTGCGCCAACTTCATACAGACGAGGATGCACTAAGTAAGTTAGTTGTGATGCCCAAGTTAACCAAGGACGTAAATGAAAGCTAGAAGCTGGGTTAATCAGGATAATCCGCTTAAACAGATGTGGCGCTTGAATAGCTACTTTCATCGCTAAACAGCCGCCAAAAGACTCTCCACATAGATATACTGGTCGCTGGGATCTTTTTTCTAATTCAGCGTGAATTAAATCTAATACATTCTTGGTGAGAATATCCCAGGTGGTGAGGTCTTGTCTGGGGATCGCCAAGCAGCGAACATCAAACCCAGATCCTAATCCAGCAGTTTGCGATCGCAATAGTTGACCTGTTCCATCCATCCCTGGCAAGTATACAAACAGGGGATACTGAGGCTGTATGCGCTTAGTAGTCAGGAAACACGGCTTTAACTCAACTTCCAGCATTTTCAAATTTTAATTAATTTTGTTAGTTTTCTAAAATTTACCTTGTAAAAGCTCAATATGTTTTAAGTTTGAGCGATCGCCAGGTTTAATTTGTAATATCACACTCAAAATTATCTAAAAATCGTAGCTTTATGCACAAAAATCCAGATAAACTTCAAGTTTGCAATTAATCGATTTATTATGCGCCCTAATATTAAGAAATTAACAAATTTAAAACTCCTTGACAGATGATTTAAGGAAGTGGTATCAATAAACAGATTTAGCTCTAGCCAATAAATTGGGCTGAAATCTATAGAGGCAATCGTTATTATTTAGTGGATGGTTAGTTGATCCATCCACACTGCGAGATATTTTAATAACAACCTTGATGTAATAAGTTGGCAATTTCATAATGACAATGTTCTGTCAGTTCATTGACAACAGTTTTAGCTTGTTTTCCTTGATATTGTTTTTGATGTTGGGGCTTAATCCAATAAGGATTACCAATTAACACAGCAACCCGACGATATATGACCAAAGGATGCCTACCTGGTTGATTAAATAAGGCTTCTGAAGGGTCAAACAAACTCAACAACCGCAAAGGTATACCAGCGGTATTTACTTCTTCTAGAGAGGCGATCGCAATGGGCAGAATTGCTAAATCTCTCACAGATGCTCGTAATGCCAAATGAGCAAATCCACGCTGAAATTCGCCTAATTGATTTGGTTGGGTAGATTTTACCATTGGCGCGGTGCCTTCAGGAAACACCCCTACCATTTGCTGGGATTGCAATAGTACTTGGGATTGAGCAAAAAAGCTCTGTTGGCGATGTTTGATATCTTCTAAAGGAAAGCAACCTAATTGGCTGGTTACCAATTCCCGCATAATTGGCACTTGTCCCATGTAGTGATGGCAAGCAAAGCGGATAGGACGCGATAGCGCCGCCATTAATACTAAAGCATCCATAAAACTGCGGTGATTGCTGACAACTAGCACACTAGTATCATGAGGAATCCGATCCTCATAATAACGAAACATTTGCGTTGATAATGCGGCCAATGACAAACGAGAAATGTCTAGAGGGCTATTTAGACTCATAAAAATCAATATATTTTTCTGAAAATATCGCAGCTGATCTTGACTTAAGATTTACATTTCTTTACTCCTATCACGACCGTCTTAAGGTAGAAATGTCTAATTATCAAAAACAACGATATTTTCTGAGTCTAGTTTTTTGTGTTTTTAGCCACAATAAATGCCATAAAAAGAGTTACTAACTATTTTTAGCAGCTAGTGAAAATCATTTAGGACAAATTAGCTGGCTTTATGTCAAGCATAAAATTAACTGTGGTCTCTCCAGATTTGCTAATATTAAGGTGTCATTTGAAAAAATAGGAGTAATGTTATATAATTACGTGGTTTTGCTGAAAAAAGTAAGGGATAAAACGTTTTAATAAGTTGCTTTTTATTTTGCATGAATCTAATAAATAAAACAGAAAAGACATTCGCACTCACCACTCCCCTATATTATGTAAACGATGTCCCCCATGTAGGTAGTGCTTATACAACAATGGCAGCAGATGTCATTGCGAGGTTTCAGAGACTTTTAGGGCATCAAGTACTATTGATTACAGGTACAGATGAACACGGGCAAAAAATCCAGCGTTCAGCAGAAAATTTAGGCAAAGCACCCCAAGAATTTTGTGATGAAATATCTCAAAGCTTCTTTTCTCTATGGCAGTTACTAAACATTAAATACGACCGCTTTATTCGTACTACTGATACTCGCCATGAAGCAATTGTCAAGGAATTTTTTGACCGAGTATGGCAAGCAGGCGATATCTACCAGGGGCAACAAAAAGGTTGGTATTGTGTATCTTGTGAAGAATTTAAAGAAGAAAGAGAACTTCTAGAAGGAAATCGTTGCCCAATTCATACTAACAAAGAAGTTGAGTGGCGCGACGAACAAAACTACTTCTTCCGCTTATCTAAATATCAAACCCAACTCCAAGAACTCTACAAATCTCAACCAGATTTTATTCAGCCTGCAAGTCGTCGTAACGAAGTCCTCAACTTCGTCAATCAAGGGTTGCAAGACTTTTCAATTTCGCGGGTGAATCTAGATTGGGGTTTTCCTGTACCTGTAGATCCTAAACATACTCTTTATGTTTGGTTTGATGCATTGCTGGGCTATGTCACAGCATTATTAGATCCCGATGCAGAACCAACTTTAGCCAACGCCCTAGCCAAATGGTGGCCGATGAATTTGCACCTAATTGGTAAGGATATTCTCCGCTTCCATGCAGTGTACTGGCCAGCAATGTTAATGTCAGCTGGCGTACCATTACCACAGCAAGTATTTGGGCATGGCTTTTTAACCAAAGATGGCCAGAAGATGGGTAAAAGTCTGGGTAATACCCTCGATCCCATAGAACTAGTCGAGCGCTATGGTAGTGACGCTGTTCGTTATTACTTCCTTAAGGAAATCGAATTTGGTAAAGATGGCGATTTTAATGAAGTTAGATTCATTAATGTTCTAAATGCAGATTTGGCAAATGATTTAGGCAATTTGCTCAATCGCACCTTGAACATGGTGAAAAAGTACTGCGGCGGTAATGTGCCATCAATTGCCCAAGAAGCGATTACGGCTGACAATCCTTTAAAAGCGATTGGGCTAAGTTTAGGGGAAAAGGTGAAAAATGCTTACGAAATGCTAGCTTTCAATCAAGCTTGCACAGAAATTCTCTTGCTGGCGCAAGCTTGCAATAAGTTTATTGATGAACAAGCCCCTTGGACATTATATAAGCAAGGACAGCAGCAACAATTGGCAGAAGTGCTGTATGCAGTTCTAGAATCAGTTAGACTAGCAGCTTACCTGCTGTCCCCAGTGATTCCGAATATCAGTAGCGATATTTATCAGCAATTGGGCTTTGGAATAAACTTTAATGATCAGCTAGAAAGTGCCAATGCTGCTCCTTTTAGCCTTCATGCAACCTGGGGCATACTATCCGATAAACAACAGTTGGGTACACCTCAACCAGTATTTAAGCGGATAGAACTGCCAAAAAACAATTAGTAATTTGAATTTTTGATTTTGTTCAATCTCTAATTTTGTCAAAAAAATAACGGGGCTACTTACATTTAGCCCCGGAACATTATCATAAACCGTTCTAACTTGCCTGTGAAAACTATTTTTTTAGTATCAAAAATTACAAGAATAAAAACCGAGGTATGACATCAATGTTGAATAATTTAGAAAATGACTCAATATTTACACCGGAACAAGTTTTAGAGAATAGAGGTCGTGTAGCCATATTTATTGATGGCTCAAATCTATTTTATGCAGCACTGCAACTAGGAATTGAAATTGATTACACTAAGCTACTGTGTCGATTAACTGGCGGTTCTAGACTGCTGCGTGCTTTTTTCTACACAGGAGTAGATCGCACCAATGAGAAACAACAAGGTTTTCTTTTGTGGATGCGTCGCAATGGCTATAGAGTGATTGCTAAAGATTTAGTACAGCTACCAGATGGCTCAAAAAAAGCCAATCTTGATGTAGAAATTGCAGTAGATATGATGGCTTTAGTTGATTCTTATGATACAGCAGTCTTAGTTAGTGGCGACGGTGATTTAGCCTATGCAGTCAACTCAGTCAGTTATCGGGGTGTCAGGGTAGAAGTTGTGAGTTTGCGTTCCATGACTAGCGACAGCTTAATTAATGTTAGCGATCGCTATATTGATTTAGAAGCAATCAAAGAAGATATTCAAAAAACCCCTCGCCAAAGCTACCCCTATCGACCTTTATCAAGTATGGGCTTTTTGGAAGATCCAAGAGAAACTGACGGACATTTAGAAATTCAAGATTAATGAAGCAGGAAGCAGATAAGCATCAAGGGAGCAGCGCTTTAGGAAAACAGGGGGGAAATAAAATATATTCCCCCCAATTCTTTTTATTGCCATCTCTGAATGTAGCACCCATTAAAGTTAATTGGTTTCGCCTATCTTTAACGTTATTTTTAGTAGTTGGTTTATTTGCTTGTAGTGGTAAATCTGTTAAAAATCAAGCCAATAATTCAAATACATCTGGACAAAATACAGATAGCAACTTGACATTTTTTAATGTAGATTTTGAACAGTTTGATGAAGTAGGAAGACCAATTTGGAAAGTTAATGCTAAACAAGCAAAATACACCAAAGAAAAACAAATTGGTCAAGCAGAAAGCCCCTATGGTGAACTGTATCAAGATGGCAAAGTAGTATACCAAATTAAAGCAGAAAGAGCAGATATTGAGCAGGATGGGAAACAACTATTTCTCAAAGGAAAAATAGTGGCTACAGACCCTCGGAATGGCATAGTATTACGAGGTAATGAATTAGAATGGCGGCCCAAGGAAGATTTATTAATTGTCCGTAATCAAATTAACGGTACTCATCCAAAACTACAAGCAGTAGCACAGGAAGCCAAAGTTAAAACTCGCGAACAGCGGATGGAATTATCGGGTAAGGTCGTCGCCAACTCTGCCGATCCCCAATTACAAATGCGAACAGAGCATTTAATTTGGCAAATCAAAGAAGAAAAATTAATTGGCGATCGCCCTGTACAAATTGACCGCTACAAAAATAATCAAATTACTGACCGTGGGCGAGGAAATGCTACGGAAATTAATTTGAAAACCAAAATTGCCACGGTGACAAAAAATGCCCAGCTAGAATTACTAGACCCACCAATGCAAATAACTAGTAACTCTATGAACTGGAACATGAATACCGAAACTGTCACCACAACTTCACCTGTGCGTGTCTTTCATAAAGCGGAAAATGTGACAGTAACCGCAAACCAAGGTGAAATGAAGATACCACAAAAAACAGTTTATTTAACAGGCAATGTCAACGCTATTGGTCAGCGTCGCCAGTCTTTAAAGTCGCAAACATTAACTTGGTATCTAGACAAAAAATTAGTAGAAGCGCAGGGTAATGTAGTTTATCGACAAGTTGATCCACCATTAAATTTTGCCGGTGAAACAGCGGTAGGTAATCTGCAAACCGAAAACATCGTTGTTAACGGCGGCAATACTGGCGGTAGGGTAGTTACAGAAATTATTCCTCAAGAAAAAGTGAAGGGGCAATAGTTATTGGTCATTGGTCATTGGTCATTACACAAAGGACAAAAGACAAAAGACAAAGGACAAATAACTAACTTTTAAACAAAATTTGATTACGGCTACTGGCACCGAGTTCCGGTAAGGTGTTAATGGTGGAATGAGGAGTTAAAGCTGCGGGGATTTGAGGTGCTAATTGCAACTTTTGTACCAAACGTTGTAATAGTTGGTCTTGTCCAGCACGGAAACCGGAGACGTTGTTACCACGGTTGATAATGGCAAACCAGACTAAACCGCGATCGCGTGTTGGCATCACACCAGCTAAAGCACTCACATCTCGCAAAGTTCCGGTTTTCATCACTGTACCCGCCGGCATGTGTCTGGCGTGCAGTGTACCTCGGTGATCGAACCCAGACATGGGAAACAGATCCGCTAAAGTCAGATTACGAGCCACTGCTTCTTGTTGCATTGCCATTAACATCGCACAAGCAGCACGGGGAGAAATACGATTTTCTTGGCCTAATCCTGAACCATTAATTAACTGAATTTCTCCCTCTGGAACTCTAGCTAGCTTTGCTGCAGTAGATTGAACTACAGTATGTCCTCCCACTGACTCAGCTAGCATTTCTGCTATATCGTTATTACTGAAAACATTCATCTCTTTGATAATTTGTCTCATAGGCAAAGAGAGATGACGAATTAGCACAGCTTGTTGTGGGTTTGCTTGTGGTTCAACTTTCACAGTCCCAGCGATCGCTAATTGTGGTTTTGGTGTGCCCTTGGGCATAATCGAGTGTGTGTAAATCGCTGGACGAGTCCAAGTAGCAGAATTTAGCGCTTGCTTAAATAACTGACCTGCTAATAGTGGGTGACGCTGGAAATTCATGGAAAAAGAGCCAGTAATCACCAAATTTCCTTTTACCTGCTTAATACCCATTTTGTTGAGAGCATTACCAATGGCGATCGCTTCTTCCCAAACCATCATAGGATCACCACCGCCAGTAATCACTAAATCACCTTGCAATACGCCATTCACTACTGGCCCTGTAGCACTGATCGCTGTCTCAAATTGATGATCTGGGCCCCAAGTTTTAAACGCAACTAATGAGGTAGCAATTTTAGTTAAAGATGCAGCAGGTAGAGGCGTTGTCCCTTGATGATTCGCCATCAACATAGGCCCTGACTGCATCCAAATTCCCTGGCTTGCTGTCAGATTTTGTGCAATGAGTTTTGATGAAATCAGCCCCTTCAAATAGTCTTGTACTGTATTAGCGCTCGCTGGATTGGGATCAGGTGCTAGCACTAAGCCAGGGCTACTTTGCCAAGCTAAAGCATCTAAAGCATCTAAAGGCTTGATCTGCAACCCTGCCATTTCCAGCCACAGCGATACTAAACCTGAACTCAATAATTCCAGCATTCTTTAGTCCTCTATCAGGATGTATGAAGTTATTTACTGTGCTAATATACAAGTTTTTGTTAAGCTCATCAGCATGGAGTCATAATAACTGGTGTTTTCCCCATTAGTGAGTAGGGTAGATCACATATATAAGATGTAACTTTTTAAGCAGAGTTAAATAGCACATTGTAGAAGTTACTTGCTATCAATATGCTGCAGGCTGCGACTCACAGTATATACCAATAAATTGCAATGTAAATACCTGGATAAATTCTCAATATTCATAGCACAATCAGTTTAAGCTTGAGCCTGTAACCTAAAATTGTGTAGCTGGAATTTAATGAAAAGCAAATTTTTCAGCCTTGCTGTTTAAACGCACAATAGCTGGGTGCAAGTATTAATATTTCCAGGGTTTCTCAGTTTTCAATGAAGTGGAGTTTTACGAACAAAACCCAACTTAGACCAATTTGAAAAAAGAATATAACAGATGATAGGGGTATAACAACGTTTGTGGCGTGATTATTTATTGGGATGTTGCAAACATTATTTCAATTTGTGTTCAATCTATCAATGATTATTAGCAATAAAATATACCTTACAGGTACAGCACCAACGAGATTTCACTATATAAAAACATCTGATTGATGCTGTACGCCTACTCTAGAATTTGCTATATTGAGCAACCCTATCTGAGAAGATTTCCAAGTAAATGTGGAATTTTGAATTCATATCTTAGTACTATTTCCTTTCTGGATGCCCTGTATCCTCTACAGTATGAACACCCATCTGATTGATAACAGCAATCATTTGATACAAGCGCCCTAAATCGCGTTGATTGAAGTACAAAACAAGACGGGGTAGATTAACTGTCTCATCTTGCCCTTCTTGTGATAATGCTTGGCTTTTTTCAATCTTTCCTTTAACTAAAATGTCGCTGAAGCTAGCATTGAGTTTTTCGACTTCAGTGTTGGATAAATCTGTTGTCAGGCGAATCACCAACTGATCGCCGACATAACGACTAGAGTGATAAACCTGGTAAAAACGGGTAATAGCATTACAAGCCACATCCAGGTTGTCTGTCACTGTATAAAGACTGGGGTCTTCTGGACTAACAAGACCGTTTTGCACCAATTGGCGATCGATATAATCACTCCAAGACCGCCAGTAATCACCACCAGGGCGATCGATTAAAACTAAAGGTACTGGGCCAAATTTACCTGTTTGGCTTAATGTCATGCACTCAAAGGCTTCGTCTTGGGTGCCAAAGCCACCAGGAAACAAAGCAACAGCATCACTTTCTTTCAACAGAAATAGTTTACGGGTGAAAAAATATTTAAAATTAATCAGCTTAGGATCACCTTCAATAAAAGGGTTCGCCTGCTGCTCAAAAGGTAATTGGATATTTAAGCCAAAAGAATTTTCGCGCCCAGCACCTTCATGACCGGCTTGCATGATACCACCACCACCGCCAGTCATCACCATAAATCCCAGCTGAGACACAGCACAAGCAAACTGCAATGCCATTTTATATTCTGGGGTTTCTGGCGCTAAACGAGCCGAACCAAAAATTGTTACTTTACGAACGTGTCGGTAGTCATAAAAGAGTTGAAAACCCCGTTCCATATCTGCTAGAGAAGCAGATAATATTTTCCAATCAAGGCGCTCAATGTTACTATCAGCCAGACGCACTATGGTAGCCAGTGCCTGTTTGATGAGTTGCTGATTTTTTAACGTCGGTAACCGATCAATTAATTCAGCGATATCCGCCTGTAGAGACTCTAATGTATCAAACGACGCAGATGAAGTCATGATAACTGCTGCCACAATGGCTTTATATTTTATCTAATTTTGGTGTGCTATTTATCAGCTGCATCACTGAGCTGTTACGCCAATGGCTAAAAGTTTTTGTTTATAGACCGACTGGGCAAAAAGGCCTAAGAGCTAGAGACTCAAGGTTAGGGACTAGAGGTGAAGAAATCAGGTTGTTACCGTGATTGCTGACTAGAAAAAATACTGGGTCAAAAATTAAAATCCATTATTTCTTTCTCTTCTAAGTAAGTCTGTGGAAATCAACCCAAATATGTTAAGAAACGTAAATAGGTTTGAAATCCTTACCAATGAAAAATGACTAAGGACAAAGCGCAAAGTCGAGCCAGTCGTGTGGGCGGTGAGTGCAGCCACACGTGCGGCTATGCCGCCGAGTGGACTGCCGAACCCGAAGGGGTCTCCCGACTTGAACGAACTGGCGTTGAGCGCCGGCTTCCGGCGCTCAGAACTTTATAAGAGTGACAGCCTCAGCCAGTTATCTTGAATTTCGCCGACCCACTTACTTCCCCATTTCCCTTTTCGCCTATCATTGATCGCAACAAAAAGCACCTTTGGCTAATTATCAACCAAGGCGCTGGTACAGCTACTCTACAGACAGATGTTTTACGTATACGTGAAATTAAGAACTTTAAAAGCCTGATCAATTAGCTTTTTGGTGCTTTTGTAGACGCATAGCAGTTAGACAGCGCTGCATAGAGAAGCTGCTATTAAGAGGGGTCGCCCTGCATTGATTACGGAGTCCGCAGTCAGGGGTTTGCCCTAGATGAAGTGTCCAAAGATTTTTAGACCCCTTCTCGGGGCTTCCCATTGGGTATAGAATGTTGATTTCCGCCGCGCTGAGGTAGGAATTTATCAACAGCAATAAAAGAATAAATTTAGCTGCGGTAATTTATACAGTTTGAACCATGTAAAAAGTTTTATTGAGACGCGAAATGTCGCGCCTCTCAAACTTTACAAAAATTGACCTAAAAGCAAGAGCAAATGGAAAAATCAGAAAGATCTGACTGCCAATTAAGTTTCAAAGATACTTTTCCAATGTGGTAGCTAATGTAGTTTTAGGCACAGCACCGACAACCATATCAACTTTTTGCCCACCTTTAAAAATCATTAATGTGGGGATGCTGCGGATGCCGTACTGACTAGCAACATTAGGATTCTCATCAGTGTTGACTTTTACAACTTTGAGTTGACCGTCGTATTGAGCGGCAATTTCTTCTACAACAGGGGCTACCATCCGGCAGGGGCCACACCAGGGTGCCCAAAAATCAACTAAAACAGGTACATCACTGTCGAGTACTTCTTGCTTAAAGGTAGAATCGGTAACTTGTGCGGCTGCTGACATGCCTAAAAACCTTGCCAATTATATTTCTGCGTTTCGTGAAAATTCTACCATAGCAAAAACGGTTGCTTGGAAGCTAAGGGATGTACATTTGCAAAGAAGCTTTAGAATTTATTTCTACCTACATAAGGAACCGCCCGAACAGTAGTCCGGGCGGAGTGTGGTGTGAGGAGTGAACGGAAACATGCGTCTCCGCTATCTCTATTGTAGGCGACATATGTAATTTTTCCAGTCCTTGTTGAAGACTCTGGAAAAATTTCCTGATGGATTTGCCGTAAATATCTACTATGGATTAGGTATTAGTATTGGATATTAGGCATAGGGCATAGTTTTTTTATTTAATATTTGGCATTTGTAAGCAGGAAGAGGAAACAGAAAATTGGGTGATCAAAGTTATTTTACTTTTCCTCTGTGCTGCTTCTGCTTCCTTTTCCCCAGCCCCTAATCCTTAGTCCCTAAACCTTTATTTACCCATACCTAATTGTTGAGCTTTTTGGTAAACTTTGCCTTCAGTTAGTAGGGAAGGAGCAATCACAACTTCAACTTGTTGCATTTCTTTGATGTTTTTAGCTCCTAATGTACCCATACTTGTTTTTAACGCTCCTAAAAGATTATGGGTGCCATCATCAAGTGCTGCGGGGCCAATAAGAATTTGCTCTAGGGTGCCTGTGGTAGCGACGCGAATGCGGGTACCACGAGGCAGTACAGGGCTGGGAGTTGCCATTCCCCAATGGTAACCTCGTCCAGGTGCTTCGGCGGCTCTAGCAAAGGGAGAACCGATCATTACGCCATCAGCGCCACAAGCAATACACTTACAAATGTCGCCACCAGTGATTAAACCACCATCAGCAATGATAGGTATGTAGTTACCTGTTTCCCGATAGTAATCATCACGTGCGGCGGCACAATCTGCGATCGCAGTTGCTTGCGGTACACCTACACCTAATACACCGCGTGAAGTACAAGCAGCACCAGGGCCAATCCCTACCAGTACACCAGCCGCCCCAGCTTTCAACAGATCTAAAGTCACTTCGTAAGTGACGCAATTCCCCAATATCACAGGGATGGGCATAGAACGGCAAAATTCAGCTAAATCTAAGGGCACGATTGACTCTGGTGACAGGTGTGCCGTAGAAACAACAGTAGCTTGTACAAAAAATAAATCTGCCCCAGCTTTGGCTACTATCTCACCAAATTTACTGGCTCCGGCTGGTGTAGCACTAACTGCCGCAATACCACCTTGTTGCTTAATTTCCTGAATACGCTTTTCAATTAATTCCGGCTTGATTGGTTCGGCATAGAGTTCTTGCATTAGGGAAACAAACTCATCTTTCCCTACGGCAGCAATCTTATCTAAAATTGGGTCTGGATCGGCATAGCGAGTTTGGATACCTTCTAAGTTGAGGACACCTAATGCTCCCAACTGCGACAAACGTACAGCCATACGCACATCGACTACGCCATCCATAGCACTGGCAATAATGGGGATTTCTCGCTCAATATTACCAATACGCCACTTAGTATCTGCCAAGCTCGGATCTAGTGTTCCTCTGCCAGGAACTAAAGCAATTTCATCAATTCCGTAAGCTCTCCGAGCTGTTTTTCCCCGCCCAAGTTGAATGTCCACGCTTTAACTTTTCTCAAATCTGTTTAAGCTAGGGTATCAAATTGTGGGCAAAGTTGGTGCGATTTTTTTCCAAGTAAATGTCAAGATCCAAACAATTACAAGGTGGGTAAAAACCTGGTTATCATTTTTTGTGTTGTCATACTTAGGAGCAAACGCACAGGCAACCTACTACCCGTAATCAGTGTAAATAGCAAGCTAAATTATTTTTTCTGTTACCTGTTTCCTGTTCCCTTGTTTGTTGCGAGTTAGTGTTGTGATAGTTTCACAGGAAATGACACTTTATGTGATAGTTATTACGCACCCAGAATTTGTATTTTTTTAATTGCTGATTCGTATAAAGGCTGGTAATGATTCTGGTATATAAGTCGTAATTACTGATGGTGTCGTCCGAGAAAATTGTTGTAGTTCTGCATTTTGTTTCTAGTAATACAGGATTTTGAGCAACTGCTACTAAGTTATTAACTGCTTAATAGCTACAGAGTAATTCGCTTACTAAAAGGTTGAGAAGTGATAAAAGAAAATAAATAGGATTATTAGCACTAAAAATCACCAAAATAAGTCAAATAACAACATTTATTAAAATCATTCACACTCGCTCTTCTGCCAATGCTCTCTCCGATACTCCTACTTTCTCAGAAAACCCTGCCTACATAATTAGGATCGGAAAACAGTATTGGCTCTTTAGGGGCGAGAATTGTTACGATAATTTCAGATTAGATATTGAAGCCTTGATCCAATCTGAAACCTTAGAACTACTAGAATGGAATCGCCTCTGCCAGCATCTTGCGACATTTGCGGCAACTAAGTTAGGGGCGATCGCAGCACGTCAGCTAAAAATTCCCGATTCTCAGGCGGAAAGTACGCAGTTGTTGGAACAAACTAAAGAAGTTTACCAACTGGAAAGCCGTATATCCCCCAGTTTATCCTTCGAGGGAATTCAAGATATTGGTGATTCCCTGGAACGGGCAGAACTCCAAGGGATTTTAGCTGGAGATGAATTGTTAGCGATCGCAACTACTCTCTCTGGCAGCAGGAATTTACGCCGGATAATTGACAACCAGGAAGATTTACCCATCTTGACAGAGCTGGTTGCCGATTTAAGAACATATCCTGAACTTGAACAAGAAATTCACCGCTGTATCGATGAACGAGGGCAAGTAACTGATCGCGCCAGCCAAAAGCTGGGAGACATTCGCACGGAATTGCGGAAATTGCGGAGTCAAATCACGCAAAAACTGCAAAATATTTTACAAGCTAAGTCTGGGGCAGTTCAAGAACAACTGATTACCCAAAGAGGCGATCGCTTTGTAATTCCTGTAAAAGCGACACATAAAGACGCTATCCCCGGTATTGTTCACGACACCTCTACTAGCGGTGCCACTTTATATGTGGAACCCCACAGCATAGTGCCCTGGGGTAATCAATTACGTCAAACAATCAGACGAGAGCAGACAGAAGAAGAAGCAATTCGACGGGCTTTAACAGAGCAAGTAGCAGCAGTTAAACCTGATTTGGAGAGGTTGCTAGCCATTGTTACCACTTTAGATTTGGCAACTGCGCGATCGCGTTACAGTTTTTGGCTAGGGGCAAATCCTCCCAGATTTATCGACTGGGCGGATACAGAAAGTATCACCCTGCGCCAACTGCGTCATCCCCTATTGGTGTGGCAGCATCAACACGAGCAAAGCTCACCAGTAATCCCCGTAGATTTGTTGATTAATCCGTATATCCGAGTAGTGACGATTACCGGGCCAAATACTGGCGGTAAAACCGTCACCTTAAAAACCCTGGGCTTAGCAGCATTAATGGCCAAAGTCGGCTTATTTGTGCCTGCTCGCGAACCAGTAGAAATACCGTGGTTTAGCCAGGTATTGGCAGATATTGGCGATGAACAATCTTTACAGCAAAGCTTATCCACGTTTTCTGGTCATATACGCCGCATTAGCCGGATTTTGAATGCCGTAGGCAGTGAGAGAGATGGCGAAGATAAGGAAGATGAGGGAGGTGAGGGAGATATTGCTTCTTCATCCCCTTCATCCCTGGTTTTGCTCGATGAAGTAGGCGCAGGAACCGATCCGGCTGAGGGTAGTGCATTAGCGATCGCACTGCTGCAATATCTCGCAGATCATGCAGGACTGACAGTGGCGACAACTCACTTTGGAGAACTAAAAGCGCTGAAATATGAAGATGAACGCTTTGAAAACGCCTCTGTAGAATTTGATGAAAGTACCCTATCACCAACTTATCGATTGTTGTGGGGAATTCCCGGACGTTCTAATGCTTTGGCAATTGCCCAACGTTTAGGGTTAAAACTAGAAGTTGTCGAAAAGGCAAAAACCCATCTGGGAGGCGCAACAGACGAAGTTAACCAAGTAATTGCGGGGTTAGAAGCACAACGCCGTCGCCAAGAAACCAAAGCAGCGGAAGCCCAAAATTTGTTGCAGCAAGCCGAACGTTTATATAAAGAAGTTTCTACGAAAGCGGCAAACTTACAAGAGAGGGAAAAAGCTTTAAAAGTCTCCCAAGAAGCAGCAGTACAACAAGCGATCGCCCAAGCTAAAGGTGAAATCGCCCAAGTAATTCGGCGCTTACAACAAGGGACACCAACAGCCCAAGAAGCTCAACAAGCTACCAATGCTTTAAATCAAATTGGGCAGAAATTTCAGCCAGCCGCACCAGCCAAACCCAAAGCGGGATTTATGCCCAAAGTAGGCGATCGCGTCCGCATTTCTCAGTTTGGGCAAACAGCAGAGGTGTTAGTTGCTCCCGATGAAGATGGGGAGTTAACTGTGCGTTTTGGCATCATGAAAATGACAGTTAAGCTGGAAGACATCGAATCTTTAGATGGGCAAAAAGCTGAACCCATCGTCAAACCAAAACCAGCACCAGCACCAGTTACCCCAGCAGCACCGCCAGCCCTAGCAATTCGGACTTCAAAAAATACAATTGATATCCGAGGTAAGCGTGTAGCTGATGCGGAATTGCTTTTAGATAAAGCGCTAGCAGAAGCTACAGGGCCAATATGGATCATTCACGGACATGGTACAGGTAAACTGCGCCAAGGTGTACATAGCTATTTGCAGCAACACCCCAGAGTCAGCAAATACGAAGCTGCAGAACAAGTAGATGGTGGTAGCGGTGTCACCGTTGCTTACGTCGGTTAGGGGATTGGGGACTGGGGACTAGGGATAAGGGGAGAAAGGGGAAGGGGGAAAAGGGGAAATTATTATTACCTATTACCCATTATCAATGCCCTATGCCCTATGCCCCATTCCCCATGCCCATTACCCATTTTCTTTACAATTTCTCCCTGATGCATTTACTTAGGGCGTGAAAATTTAGAAAGCTATATAAGTATTCTTGAAGTAATAATATTTCTGCTTTGTAGAAAATAAATTTTCATTTAGAGTAAGACAGAGATACATGCTGATTCCCACTGTGATCAAAGCTAGCTGAAGTTTCAGGCTAAATAACTAAAGGAAACTCAGTTAAATGCTTAAGAGTCTGTTTCAAAATGGGTAACAGCAACCGTCCCAATAAGCCCGATCACCTATGCTAAAAGTTATGCACTCGGCCACCAATTCAGCTACTCCAAATTCCCAGTGGGAGGATCTAATTCAGCTTCCAACCCCAACATATGTTGAATGGGACAATATCAAAACTCAGTTAGACTTAGTGCTGTTGGCACTGGAAACTTTAACTGGTCTTGGTTCCGAGGCGATGCTCTCGGCGGCGATTAATCTGAATTTGGAGTCAAGAGTGCCAGATCGCGTAGCTTTGTGGCGATTGCGCCAGTCAAATCCCCTACGCAAAGGACAAGGAGGGCGAAAAAAATTAGATGTAGAAGAGGCGCGATCGCTTGTTCTCATCACCTGCTACCTTGCCAAACAGCACCAAGAATTGATTCGTCGTGCTGTTGGTCTATTAGAACAAATGGCCGCAAATCACCAGGAACCTCACCAAACCGCTTTACTGGGAGATTATATTGATGCTTTCTGCAATACTTACCAAGAGCGCATGGAAGAGGATGAGCAAATTTCTACAGATTTACTAACTCATTTAGCGCTCAAACTGCTGGTAGATTTATTGTTTTACAGCGCCCCTGGTGGACACCGCCGTCTTTGGTTAGCACTGATAGACCGTTCCACAAAGTTTTAGATTTTGATTTTAGATCGCTCCTCCTAAATCCCAAATCGAAAATCACCAATCATCTCCTTCGCAGTTTCTGCCATGCCTCTATCTAATTCTGTCATTCGTCGCTACACACCCCCCACCTGTACCCTCGAAGTGTTGGCGCAAAGCTCACCTTTATCGCGGTGGACGGGAAAAACTGTCCTTAAGCAACTCAGCTTTGAGTTGCGGTTTGACGATCCGCGACTACCAGAAGAAAGCAGACTCCCAATTCGGGGCGATCGCGATCAGCTCGAAGCTTTGTGTGATGCAGTTTCAATCTACATTCAACAATTTCTCCAACAATCTCCCGAAACTTTCTCGCTGAGTTTTCCCAGCCCACAAGATTCTAGTAAAGTCGCCAGTGACGCGCAAATACAAGACTTTCAACAGACTGCACAACCAGTTAGTACTCAAAAATTAAGGTCTTTTCCCTCTTCTTTCCCTACTACAACAATATATTTAGAACCGAGCAGTTCTTTGACTCACAAGTTGTTTCTCGGTTCCCTAGCCAGCCAAGCATCTGGGCCTGTAATTGAACTAAGTCTGTTGCAACTATTCGATTTAGGAACTGCTTTAGATGAATACTCGGCTGATATTATGGCGTTACCTACTCTGGAAAATACGGGCAGTTCTGTGGCGAGATTCCCAGTATGGGCACCTGTAGCAGCTGTATTAGTCTTAGGTGTGGGACTATTACCAGTAACCTGGCAATATGTGAATAACATTAAGCCAAATCAGCAACAAACTGCGAAAAAAACCAATACAAATTCAGGGACAATTGCTCTGCAACCCTCACCTCAAGTCAACCCAGAAGCCGGACTTGCGGCTCCAGACAGTTTTCCCCCACTACCAAATATCGGCTCGACTACACCAATTCCTACTTCTAGCTTGCCAGCAGATCCTCTATTAATTCCTAATTCTGGCCTGGCTAACAAACCACAAACATTACCAAATTCTAATTTTCCCTCTGCTCCCACATCTGCCACTTCGAGTTTACCTAAGGGTATACCATCTCCTGCAAGCGGACTGGGTATACCTCAAAAGACAAACCCAACTTTTCCTACTAATTCACAGTTTGGCGTACCTCCTACCATTAGTGACCCGCAAATTGCTTTGCAGCCAAACTTGACGCAGAACAAACCTGGATCAGTTAGCTCAAGCGATTTAGGACTGCCGAAAAGGCGAGAATTACCACCCAGCCTATCAACAGATAGAAGCAGTCGTAGCGTCACCCCCAATCTTCCCATTACTGCGGCACCTCTTCCTGTCATCCCCAATGAAACAACAAGTGCGCGCAAGCTAGAAGGAGAATATAATCCTACTTCTACGACAACTTCCAGACCAAGTAACGAGAACGCATTAGTTGATAGATTGCGGGAATCGCGCAAAACGCCAACAACAACCAATCCACAAGCTACTGATAGCACATTATTTGATACACCTCAGATCGCAGAAGCTAGACAATATCTGCAAAAACGCTGGCAACCACCCTCTGGATTACGCCAAACACTAGAATATAGTGTAATGGTAGGTGTTGACGGTACTGTAGAACGAATTTTTCCCTTAAATAAAGCAGCCAGAGATTATGTAGATAGTGCTGGTATGCCAAATATCGGTACACCTTTCGTTTCTGCTAATAGATATGGTAGAAATGTCAGACTTAGAGCTGTACTTAGCCCAGATGGTAAAGTGCAAATCTTTCCAGAAACCGAATAATTATCAAGGTTTTCACTTAGGGGAAGATACTTTAGTAATTAAATGGGTAATGGGTAATAGGATTTAACTTTTGACCCTTTACCCTTGGCAAACAAAAAATAACAAATACCCAATAAAATAAAATAGGCTGGTAAAACCAGCCTATAGTTTTTTATTATTTTAATAACGAGATTTTTTGGTTTTTAATTTTTGTCTTTTCCTTCGCCGTTCTGTAGAAGCAACAGCATGATCCACCGGATAACCAACTACAGGAATTACCTGATATTTGCGTTCATCTTCTAACTTTTTCAGTTCAGTGTAATCAACCCAGTGAATGCAATCAACCGGACAAGTATCTATTGCTTCTTGAATGACTTCCTCTGCGTCCCCATCCTGACGAACTACTCGCGATCGCCCATAATCTGGTTCAATGTAAAACGTGTTACGGGCAACATGAGCGCAATGCTTACAACCAATACAGGTGATTTCGTCCACATAAACACCTTTTTGGCGCAGCATACCACCCAATTCCGGCTCTAAACCAGAGCGTTCTGGCGCATCCCGTAAAAAACCGCCTAATTCTGGTTCCAAACCGGAACGATTATCTTCTTGTTCTTCCGGCGAAGGCAGAAAATCAGCCATTACGCACTCCAGCGTTGTACTACCAGACGAATTGAACCATCTTCCTGTTGCTTTTGTTCGGCCACTTGAAAGCCAACACGAGCTGTTTCTTTCATTACTGTTTGATAAGCATAGCGCTGAGTCACTTGGCGTAAAAACCCATCTACAGATAGGTCTTGTTGCCAGTATTGTAAGTCAGCCACCAATTCATATTCTTGGCCATTCCATCTAAAGCCGATATCATAACCATTTTCCTGCTCAATGGAAATTTCTGCAGGATGAGTTTGACCGCGATAGCCTCGTACTTCACGCGGGCCTGGCTTCCAATCTATACCCAATTCATTGAGAGCATCTTTCAAGGAGTCTAGGTTACGGATTTGAGTCTTAATTTGGCTAAAGTGAGACATGGTGGTTCTGAATTAACTAAAATAGACTATTTTGAACAATTACCAATCACTGAAGGAGGTTTGCGTATTCACCACACCAGATTGTTGTACCTGATTGTTGGCAAAAAATTCCGAAGTTGGCTCATGAACAAGTACTTGACCAAGCTGCGCTTCTATTGCTGCTGTAACTTCAGCGCAAGAAGCACCCACAATGCCAGTGACTTTCTCTTGTACCCGACCATCTGGATAAATTATGAACTCTAATGTCTCCATGCTCTTGGCCAACCACGATAATACGCTTGAATTGTACTGCCTCAGCAGTCGGCTAAATAATATAGCCGTCGGAACATTCCACTTAGATACAAACTTGCCATTTGTTAACTAATGTTCCATCTCTCAAAATATATATCTCAGAATTTTTACAAAAATTATTAATTTTATAAGTCGTACGTTTGTCATTAGTTAGTTTCTCTTAACCTAATGGATTAGTCAAGCGGACAATTTAGCTAGCAAAATGAGTGTTAAAAGCCTGAAAGCCAGCATTAGCGGTAGTATAGCCAGTAAAGCTAGCAACAAAAGTATAAATTTTATTGAAAATATTTATCATTATCATTGAGTTTGACTGATTGAACTACTCAATGTCTAATACCAATTTTGGATTTTGGATTTTGGATTTTAGATTGAAAACCTTGACCACAAGGCTGTTCCGAGATTCTTAAACAAGACTACCTATGCCAATTTAGTGTAAAAAACCTTTGCTTTTGACTATTGGCTTAAATAGATGATTTGTGAGCTAATTTATCCCTCTATTTTCACCCACGGAGTCCAATGCAAGAAACAGCGGTTACCTTTTTGCTCTGTAATTTCCGCACCTAAGCGATGATAAAAACTTAATCCGCGAGTGTTGCGAGCATCAGCATTCCAAGCTAGATGAGTACAATTATTTTGCTGTGCAATTTTAGCCAGATGACTCATCAAAGCAGCTCCTGCTCCTTGGCTTCTCATATCTTTATCGACGTATAAATCATCTAACCAAATACTCGGTTGTCCTGCAAATGACGAGTATCTAAATCCATATAAAGCGAACCCAATTTCACTTTTTGAAGTTTCTGCAAATAAAACGTAAGCAAAAGGAATTTCAGCAAAAATTGTTTGGCGGATTTTGTCTTCAGATACTCGCAACACGCCATTAAAAGCGCCAATATTGCGATCAAATTCCGCCTTCTTTTTGATGAACGAGAAAATCAGCGGTATATCATCAGAGGTAGCGTTTCTGACTTTCATCAGCTTCAAGACTATTTTTTATTAGAGTTTAACTCAAGTGCGATCGCACTCTCTTACAAATCTTCTTAAGAGAATCTACTAATTCCCACATTTAAGGAAATTTAACCCTAAAAATAGCGCCGCTACAGTTCCCGCTACAGCTATTTCCCCTTGAGAAATTTTTTCTAAAACCGATGTTACTGGAATTAATATCACTTCAATTTCTTCTGTGATATCTAACTGTTGTTCTTGAACTTGCACTACATTTTCTGCTAAAAATAAATGAATTTGATTGGTATCTTTACTCGGCTTATCGTATAGCGTGGCAATTTTTCTCACTTCTTGAGTCACATAACCAGTTTCTTCTGCTAGTTCTCTTACTGCTGCAACTTCTGCAATTTCTTCTTGTGGATCGAAACTCCCAGCAGGGAGTTCTATAAAAAAATCACCAACTGCATGGCGATATTGCCGCACAAACACAATTTCTTGATTGCTAGTTATCGGTAAAATTAAAGCTACCTCTGGTTTGAGATTAACAAAATAATCATCAATAATTTTGCCGTTAGGTAATTCTATTTCATCTCGTCTGACCTTACACCAAGGATGATCTAATACCATCTTTGATGTTAAAGTTGTCCATTTTTTGAGATTTTTCATATATACGCTAGCATTTGACAGCAATATGTCTAAATCTGGCAATTTTGACTATGTAAAAAAGTATAACAGATGTATCAAATTAACTAAACTTTAGACCTACACTGTGATATTTGTGATATTTGACCTAGCCATAGATAAAGTATATATATGCAACTTCAGGTCAAAATATTTACTGTAAATAAGCGTTTTCCCTTGACAATTAGTCGTGGGACAACGGCACAGACAACGAATGTATGGGTGAGTATTTCCCAAGATGGGATTGAAGGCTGGGGAGAAGCGTCACCATTTGGCGTAGGAAATCATTCGCAATCAACAGAGAAAATCAAAGAAGCTTTACAAGAAATTGCACCAATTTTGCAACCTTTTAGCCCATTGCAAAGGCAGCAAGTTGAGCAAGCTTTAATCGCAGTACAAGCTCCTTCTGCAGTGAGAGCCGCAGTGGATATGGCGATGCATGATTGGCTAGGTAAGCTTGTAGGTCTACCACTGTGGCAACTTTGGGGACTCGATCGCCATCTGATAGTGCCTACTTCAGTCACCATTGGTATCAATTCACCAGCAGGGGCTAAAGCTAGGGCGAGGGACTGGTTAGAATTTACAGATGTTCGTGTTTTCAAGGTGAAGTTAGGTAGTCCGGATGGCATAGATGCAGATCAGAAAATGTTCTTAGCAGTCCGTGAGGAAGCACCGAATTTGGAATTTTTTGTTGATGCCAATGGTGGTTGGAGTTTGCCAGATGCGATCGCCATGACTAGTTGGTTAGCTGATTTAGGTATAAAGTATGTAGAACAGCCACTACCACGGGGACAGGAACAAAGTTTAGCAGAATTAAAAGCGCGATCGCCTCTGCCGATATTTGTTGATGAAAGTTGCTTTACCAGCACCGATATTCCCCAACTAGCAAACTATGTAGATGGCATTAATATCAAACTCATGAAATCGGGAGGCTTAACAGAGGCAATGCGAATGGTACATACTGCAAAAGCCTATGGTTTACAAGTGATGTTTGGTTGCTATTCTGATAGTTCGTTAGCCAATACAGCCGCAGCACAGCTGGCTCCTCTGGCTGATTATTTAGATTTAGACAGTCATCTCAATCTGATCAACGATCCTTTTACAGGTGCATTGATTCAAGAAGGGAGAGTTTTGCCCAACGATTTACCAGGTTTGGGGGTACAACACAGTGCGTCTGCCACTTAATCAACGAATTGCTATTTTGCTACATGAGGGAACTGCTGGCACCCAGGGGAAAACTGGGTTGTCGATTTTACGCTATAGTGAAGCCCCTATCGCAGCTGTCATTGATCGCGACTGTGCAGGAAAATCTCTGCCAGAAATCACAGGTATTAAACGTGATGTCCCGATTGTGGAGTCAGTAGCCGCATCTTTAGAATATCAGCCGCAAGTTTTGGTAATTGGCATTGCCCCTAAAGGTGGTGCTGTACCAGATGATTATTGGCATGAAATTAAAGATGCCCTACAAGCGGGAATGTCTCTAGTCAATGGTTTGCATACTCCATTGGCAACGATGCCAGAGTTAAATGCACTGCTAAAACCAGGACAAATAATTTGGGATGTCCGCAAAGAACCGCCGAATTTAGGTGTTGCTGGTGGACTGGCGCGCACCCTACCCTGTCGGCGGGTGTTGACAGTAGGAACTGATATGGCGATTGGTAAGATGTCAACTAGCTTAGAACTGCATTGGGCAGCAAAACGACGGGGATGGCGTTCTAAGTTTTTGGCAACAGGTCAAACTGGCGTAATGTTAGAAGGCGATGGTATACCTTTGGATGCCGTGCGGGTAGACTTTGCAGCTGGTGCTGTGGAACAAATGCTGATGCGCTACGGCAAAAACTACGACATTGTCCATGTGGAAGGACAAGGTTCCTTGTTGCATCCCGGCTCAACTGCCACCTTACCTTTGATCCGTGGTTCTCAACCAACGCAATTAATCCTCGTACATAAAGCAGGACAAACCCATGTCCGCAATCATCCCCACGTACCTATTCCGCCTTTACCAGACGTGATTCGTCTGTATGAAACTGTAGCTAGTGCGGCTGGTGCATTTGCTCCTGTGCCTGTTGTGGGTATAGCACTAAACACGGCGCATTTAGATGAAGCCGCGGCTAAAGATGCGATCGCCCAAACAACCAAAGAAACTGGGCTACCCTGTACTGATGTAGTACGTTTTGATGCAAACTTCCTATTGAATGCTGTGATGAAAAGCTAAATTTTGCTGTGGCGAACAACTCAAGACATTTATCAACTTGCTATTGACAGTAAGTTGATTTTTTATGATTTATGATATGTATATATTCCAATTATTATGGCGATTGTTTTTCCTGATTTTAAATTAGCCAGGACTTACGCAACTGGCACAGGCGATCGCTCAAATATAGTGCTTTTGTACTATATAAGTGATGCAACAGGCACAGGGCGATCGCTAATTGATAGTACAT
>NZ_JACJPX010000086.1 GCF_014696315.1 Calothrix membranacea FACHB-236 | reverse complement strand
GATTGGGTGACGGTTGCGTCCCCCAAACCCCCTCCAAAATTATTGTTCTGTTTTTTTGTTGAGTAACTAGTTTTTTGGTTTTGTTATCAATTAATTTTTTTAACTGAAGCTTATTGGTTTATATGCTATCTGGGTTTTCAGGTTTGCATCTGTTGCTTGATTTTGGCTAATTAGGATTATGTGATTAATTTTTGTAATTTATGTAACTGCAATCTGTTGAAAATTTTATATTTCGCGTTCAAGTTCTTGGCGTAGGGTGAGTACTACTTGACTGTTCCCTACTGTCTTTCAGTGATTTTGCATAAGTTCACCCTCCTCAGAAATATAAGGAAATAGAGTTACAGATACTCAGCAAATTGCTTTTCCTGGTAGGAGGTGAAAAAATTGAGGTAATTAGCTGCAATTAACGAAAAATCCCGTGGTTCAATCATCAAAATACTGGGAATTTGTCAAGTTAGATTCTACAAGTAAGCGCCGGGTGGAAATGATAGTAGCGGCTCAAACTTATTTTCAAAAAGAATTTGCCGGCAAGGGCGAGGTTTCTGATGCTGCGATCGCACGCTATCTGTGGCAACAAATGCAACAAGGTAAAGTGAGCGATACTGAAGAAGCTAACTTAGCGGAAATTTGTTTGCGGTGCTATATATCTCAGCAAATATATCGAGTTTGTCTTGATTTAACAATGAGATTTGGCAATCGCCACGGCTTTACTACTGAAGAGTTGTTACCTTTTGTTTTAGATGACCAAGTAATATCAGGAACTTCTAATCAACCAAGAGTACGCAAGTCTACTTATGAGTCTTTAGCCACAAAGCTGTTAAAAACATTTGAGCCAGCTAAAGGTTCGCTCAATGCATGGGTAAGTCGCTATGTCAAACAAAATGCAGAAATCAAACGATTTTTACTTCAGCATGGTGTGTTTTTGATCAGCGATTGGGCGCTGTTGAATGATACTAACCCGAAGGAATTACAACGCATTCTCGCGGATATGTATCACCTAACGCCAATGGAAATTGAGCAAGTTTGCCAATTGTTGATTAGTTATCACGCAGTTTACCGTGAAGACCGCTTGCAGCAAAAACTGGCAGGAGTAAACCAACCCTGTCAAATCCCGACAGCAGAACAGTTAACTCGCATGATTAATGATTTGCAAAGTCGGACGAATCGCAAACTGAGCCAGGAGGCGATGTTAAACCAATTGCAAGCGATGGCTAGTAAGCTCAGACAATACCGCATTGCGGCTCAAGGCGGTTACATTGCGTCAGTTGCTTACGATCAGCCGGAGATTCAACCAATTGTAGAGCGATCGCTCTTGACTGAAGAAGAGGATGACAAAGTTGATTTCATGAATTTATATCAAGAAGAATTTTTGACATCCTTAGACGCAGCTATCTCTCACGTTGTGGAAGTTGCTCTCGGTAAACTCCAAAGTAAGCGCAACACTAATCAAGAAATTAGGCGATTATATTTGACTGGGTTACATCTTTTTCATTGTCAAGGTCAACCAATGAGCCAAATTGCACCGCAATTGGGAATGAAAAAACAATATGAAGTTACCCGGTTATTAAAGTTAAATGAACTGCGCGCTGATATTCGCCAAAGCATGTTGTTGATTTTACGCGATCGCGTTTTGCAAATAGCGCAAGAATTTACGAATTTTGAACGGTTGCAACGTTTAGATCAGCAGTTGAAATTAATTTTAGATGAGCAAATTTCTGGAGTGATGCAAGAAGCTGAATCTGAAGTAAAGAACCCTGTACGCAATCAGCCTTTATCTGGTCTTTTAGCTCGTCGTCTTTGCCATTATTTAGATAATAGAAGCGAGGTAAAGTAAAGATTATTTAAACGCAATGTAGAGAACCCAAAGTAAGAAAAGATAGAGCAAATATATTTAGCGACATTATTAATTTTATTTGTTAACTTTTGAACCTTGACCATTGACTCTTGACCATGATTAACCAACCTACCTCAGATTTCGATTTGGCTGATTACCCCGACTGGTATTCCCTGAATGAAACTCGCACAGAATTATTACCTGAGCATTTTCAAAGGGCTGCAAGTTTAAGCCAATCAGTTCATTTTTCACAACAACGCTGGCAAGTTTATCTGTGTGCATTAGGTGTTTTAGGATTTGAACAATGGCTGAAACACCGCGCGTCTGATTTAGAAATTAACATTGATTCTGCTTCGATTTGGCAACCAGCAACAGCAGATTTATTGTCAGCAGCTTGTAATATTCAAGTGGGAGCTTTCAAAATTTGTATCATCACCGCTAGCGTCTTAACTGACCAACATCGGGTTCCCAATGCAGTTTTTGATATTCCTGATTTTGCGGCTCATTTCTATGTGTTGATCCAGGTAGAAGAGGAACAAAACCAAGTAGCTGTATCTGGTTTTATGAACTATGAAGAATACCATCGCTATCAAGTCAAGGCACAGTTACCTGTAGAAGAAGATTGGACTTATACTTTACCTCAACTTTGGTTTAATCCTGACTCTGACGCTTTACTGCTAAATTTACGCTGTCTGAATCCACAAGCAATTCAACTACCTGTAACAAATCGATACACTAATAAAACAGCTTTAAAACAAAAGCTAACAACGCTAAAACCACAGTTGCAAAAACAGCAGCCTTGGGAATTGTTAACAGTTAACGAAGGAATAACATTATTAAGTAGCCCAGAATTAATCAACTGGGTTCACAAAGCTACTAATCCTAGTTTAATTCAACCATTAATTAATGTCGGTTTGTGGTTAAATAATCAAATAGACCTTGCTGCTCAAGAGTTGGGATGGATGCTGATGCCATTACCAGCATTTTCGCAATTACGTACTTTACAATTACGCTCTTTGCAAGATGATTTTGAGCAAATTCGTGCAGGATTAGAACATCAAGGTGTTTATATTCCTAACACAGCACGGGGTGCATTTCGTGATTTGGAATGTGAAGAAGGGAGTTTGCGATTATACGCAATTATGTGGGTGCTATCAGAAAATTCCGCAAACCCTGAATGGATGTTGTTAGTTGCTGTAGGCTCTCAACCAGAAAGACCTATGCCCAATCAATTAACTTTAGAGGTACGTGATGAAACACAAATATTATTTGAGGAGACTTTATCAGATACCAGCCAAGGCATACTGTACGCTCAAGTGATTGGCGATTGGAACGAAAAATTCTGGGTAACAGTCATTACTGATGAGGCTGTATTTGAAATTCCACCTTTTGGTTTAGAATTGCAAACTTTGTAAGGAACTAGAGACTGTATTCATGAATTAAGAATTAACAGTTTTGATTGACAAAAACTGGGTTTTTGTGTTCTGATTTTGCGCCACTGCGCGAAAAAAGTAAATTAGCTAAATATGAAACTTAACTCTTATCTTTTTAATCTTAAAGTTCAAAAAATAGAACAAATTTGTTTATTTGAACTATCTTGGGGCAAAGGGCAAAGATTAACTGCACAGGTTAATTATCCTTCTGCCCTCAGTCAGTTGTATCAAGACTGGCGACGGGCATATCTTAATTTTTATCGTTCCGATCAAATGCGGGGAAGGGCGGTTGATGGTGGTGTCGCTAGGCTGGCGATAGATTGGCACGCGGAACTGGTGAAAGCGGAAACTAAGTTGATGTATGAATTTCATCGCTGGTTACGCAGTGCAGAATTATATGAAATTCGTGCCCAAATTGCTCAATCTAGCCAGCAACTGGTTAAGGAACATCCCGAAACGGATGAGGCGGTGCAAGTATTTCTGACCTGTGCGCCTGTGGAATTGGATCGTTTTCCTTGGGAAGCGTGGGAATTAGGGACTGAATTTGCTACCACCGGGGCGATTCAATTTATCCGCACTCCCTTAAATATTTCTCAGGAAACAGGTACACACCATCCTGATAAACGTCAGGGACGCACCCGGATTTTAGCAATTTTAGGCGATGATACAGGGTTGGATTTTCAAGAAGAAAAGAAAACTTTAAAATCGCTGTTCCAGATTGCTGATGTGGAATTTGTCAGTTGGAAGCTAGAAGAAACACCCACGGAAATTATTGAGAAAATTGCCGATGCGATCGCCGATGAACGGGGTTGGGATGTGTTATTTTTCGCGGGACACAGCAACGAAACGGAAATGACAGGCGGAGAATTAGGGATTGCGCCTGGTGTATCGATTTCCATTAGCGAAATTGCATCACAACTCAGCGCCGCCAGAAAACGCGGACTGCAAGTAGCAATTTTTAATTCCTGTAGTGGGTTAAACCTAGCAGAATCTTTGATTGATTTGGGTTTTGGACAAGTTGTGGTGATGCGCGAACCGATTCATAACCGTGTCGCCCAAGATTTTTTGGTGAGATTTTTGCAAGGGTTGGGGAAACACCAGAATGTCTACGAAGCGGTGATTGGTGCTAGGCAATATTTACGTATGGATAAAAGCCACACCTATCCTTCAGCCTACCTTTTACCTTCATTATTCTGTCATCCTGGCGCTCACCTTTACCGTATTCCCCCCTTCCACTGGCGACAACGGCTGCGTCAAAGTATACCCAACCGCTTAGAGGCGATCGCGCTAACTGTGGGTGTCTTGTGCAGCGTTTTGGCACCTATGCAATCACTATTATTAGATGGACGCACCCTTACTCAGGCAGTTTACCGCAGCGCTACCGCCCAAGTTGATGCCGAAGAAGCCCCACCCGTTGCTTTAGTGCAAATTGATACTGAATCAATTTACCGCGCCCAGTTGCCAAATTCGCAACTATTCCCCATGAACCGCAGTTATGTCGCCAAGCTGCTGGATAGTACGCGCAAATTAAATGCTTCTGTTGTCGGCTTAGACTTTATTTTTGATACACCCCAAACCGATCCCCCAAATGCTGATGCAGATTTAGCGACAGCCGTGCGTCAGGCGGTGGATGCTAACACATGGTTACTGTTTGCGGCGGTACAGGAACCAACAAGAGAAGTGGGGACAAACGAAGCATTAGGGATTAACAAGTGGAATTGGACATTGCAAGGATACATTGATGCTTACCCCAACTTACTAGAATTCCCAGAAGCCGACAGCGATTGTCGTCAAGTTTGTCCCTTTGCATATTTGCTATCGCTGGTGCAGTTAGCCAAGCAAGAAATTACCGATTTACCCCAACCGCAAACCAACCGCGAGAAGAATTTACGGGCTGAGTTCTTGGATGTGGTGCAGCAGCATTCCCAAAAAGGTAACTTATCACAACTATGGCAATGGCGATCGCCTTTTAATATTCAACCCATTCTTGATTACTCAATTCCGCCTAACCAAGTTTATACAAAAATTCCCGCTTGGGAATTAATTGAAAATCCCGATATCAACAAATTCCCTTTAGTGTCCAAACAGGTAGTGTTAATTGCGGTGGGTAACGATGACAGGTTAGGAATAGCACCAGGACAACCAGATCGTTCCCCAGCGCCAGCTGCATACAGTTATTGGACACAACAGCCTTGGCTGACAGGCGGTGAAACATTGGCATATATGATTCACCATTTTGTTAGCAATCGTTTGGTAATTCCCATCCCCAGCATTTTGCTGATTGGGATTGCCATGATTCTTGGTAAAATCACGGTCTTCGTGATTAAAAGCCAATCGCGTTTAAGTCTCACGCGTCGTCGGCAAATCACCTTCGGCGCAGTCGGTGCTGTAATTTTATATGGTTTAGTGGGACTGCAAATTTATATAACAGCCGCAATTTTACTACCCTGGTTTTTACCCTCGTCGGTGTTTTTAGCCTACGTTTTACCAGCTACAAGGAGAAAATAATCATGTTTAAAATTAATAATCGCAAGTCACTTTTGGGCTTTGCACTCATTCCTTTAGCGATCGCTTCCGGTAGTATCGTCAGTGAAAACCTTGCCAACGCTCAAAATATTCGGCAAACACAACAAACCATCGCGCAATCTGTCGATTGGGTAGGCTTATTTTGGCAACGTCGCCCCAAAAAACGCCTAGCCTCTAGAGGTGTAGTGCAACCAGTCTGTGCAATTTCTCCTGGTTTAGTAGAAACATATAAATTGTGGAGCGATCGCCCCTTATTTTTATGGCACAGTCCTGGTAATAATCAAGATGCTCAAGTAGTTGTCCGCGATTACGAAACTGAAAAAGTAGTTTGGCAAAAATCCGTCAAAATCGCCGATCAACAAGCTACTTACGATGCTGAAAAGCCTTTAGAACCAGGCAAATTCTACCAATGGCAACTATCCGGTAGCAACAACTGGACAACATTTCAGGTAATGGAAGCAAGCGATCGCCAAAAAATTCAGGATGAATTGCAAACATTAGAACAACAACTGAAAGCAACTAAAGCCTCTCCTGAAGAAATTGCTTTGAAAAAAGCTGATTTCTTAATTAACTACGAAATTAAACACACAACTGAAACAGGCATATTTCACCCTTGGTCTGATGCTTTCCAAAGTCTTTACCAAGTAGAAAAACCCTCTGCATCTTTTGTAAAACAACGTAATGAATTTGTTGCTAATGTATGTACACCACCATCGGCAGCGAGAAATCAACCTAAATAATTCGTAATTCGTAATACCAATTTCATGTGAAGTTGCACATATTTAGATTCCCCTAAATCCACGCCACTTGCTACAACGCTACTTTGTACACAGATCATCTGCTCCCCTTAAATCACCCTAAAAAAGGGGGATGTAGAGCGTTACATTAACAATGTCAACCGATACATTAGCAATGTCGGTCGTTACATTAACAATGTCAACCGATACATTAGCAATGTCAGTCGTTGCATTAACAATGTCAACCGATACATTAGCAATGTCAACCGATACATTAATAATGTCAACCGATACATTAATAATGTCGGTCGTTACATTAACAATGCTGATGAAGCAACTGGTATGTACACCGTAGCCTTAATCAGGGGAGCCAGCGCTGTGGGCGAGTTTCCCGGCTTGAGACGATTGGCATAGGCTAGAGGGGAGCGAATTCTAGGCAGCTTCATAAAGAATTGGTATAATTCATGATTCGTAATCAACCTTCGTGATATGGGTTTAGATATCCGACTTTTTGGAAAAGTCGGGTATCTGAAGGTAACATTTGCTTAAGTCAGTACTGACTGTAATATTATGCTAGTTGCCGAAGCATAAACAGCGCCATCTACAGCTATTTCAGCAACTCTTGCATATGTTACACATCCCCAGAAATACTTATAGGAGTGAGTTTAATACAACCTATAAGACCTAAGAAGAATCAGGGATGAATAAGATACAGAACTGGCTACAACGTACTTGCGATACTCAATTGGTAGTAAAACGACGGAGAACGAAGCCATCTGCAAAATCTTCCTCTTGCGATCGCACTTCCTTTCAAGACGGCTTTTGGCGAATATTCGCAATGATAATTGGGCAACCAAAGCTCATATTATGTAGCCTCATCTTCTTCAGCAGCGCCCCAGCCTACAGCCAAATCAACCCCGATAATACTTTAGGCGCAGAAAGTTCTCGCATCACACCCAATGTTTTAATTAATGGTGCAAACGCCGACAAAATTGACGGTGGGGCTGTACGTGGTAGCAATCTGTTTCACAGTTTTAGCGAGTTTAATATTAATGATGGGCAACGAGTGTATTTTGGCAACCCTGCTGGCGTGCAAAATATTCTCACGCGGGTGACTGGTGGACAAGCTTCAAATATTCTCGGCACATTAGGCGTTGATGGCATTGCTAATTTATTTTTAATTAATCCCAACGGTATTTTATTTGGGAAAAATGCGCGCTTAGATGTACGCGGTTCATTTGTGGGAACTACCGCCAATGCTGTGCAATTGGGTAATCAAGGAATTTTCAGCGCTACAAATCCCGAAGCACCACCTTTATTAACTGTTAATCCTTCCGCGTTGTTGTTTAATCAAATTAATCCCAAACCAATTACCAATCAATCCCAAGCAACAGCAGGTATCAGTCCTGCGGGTGAAAATGTTACAGGATTAAGAGTCGCAGATAATCAGAATCTATTGCTAATTGGTGGAAATATCAACATTGATGGCGGTGGACTCCGGGCTTATGGCGGCAATATTGAATTAGCTGCTATAAATGCACCCGCAACACTAGGACTGAATCTTGCTGCTAATAATTTGCCTAGTTTAGCGATACCCGATGGCGTAGAACGTGCAGATGTTTCTCTCAGCAATGGCGCAGAAGTCAACGTCCGGGGTGCAGATGGCGGGAACATCAAGATTAATGGGCGAAATGTAAACTTAACAGGGGACAGTAAACTGCGTGCCGGAATAGAAATCGGTTTAGGTACAGCAAATAGTAAAAGTGGAGATGTGGTCATTAATGCCACAGGGACAACAACTTTAACTGATAAAAGCATTATCAGCAACTCTGTACGCGAACGAGCATTTGGTAAGTCTGGTGATGTCAATATTGCCACAGGTTCGTTGAACTTAGATAAAGAAGCGTTAATTAATGTCAGCACCTTGGGGCAGGGCGACGCAGGCAATATATTTATACAAGCATCTAATGCTGTGTCTCTAGGTAGCAAGACAGGTATTTACAGCGGCGTGGCCAGCGGAGCCGTAGGTAATGGTGGTAGCGTTAATATCAATGCTGCTTTGCTGTCTCTTAATGATGATGCTGTATTAGCAACGGATGTCATCGGAGTTTATCAAGAATTACCCGTTGGGCGAGGAAATGGAGGAAATATCAATATTAATGTTGACTCACTTTTCCTTAATAACAGCGAAATTAGTGCTGGCACTTATGGACAAGGTAATGCAGGTAGTGTTTTTATTCAAGCAAAGGATACTGTTTTACTTACAGATGGTAGTAGGATTTTCAGTTCCGTAGAAACGGATGCTGTGGGTAATGGCGGTAGTATAGACATTCAAGCTGGTTCTCTGTCGATAATTGAGGGTTCAGAAATTAACACCAGAACTTTCGGACAAGGTAACGGAGGTAAAATTGCTATCAATGCCCGTGATACGATTTCTTTAGATGGATTTGGCAAAAATAGCCAAATCGCTAGTCGCATAATTAGTGCTGTCACCCCTTCAAGCATAGGTAATGCGGGAGATATTCAGCTAACAGCTGGTAGTGTTTCAATTAGTAACGATGCTTTTATCAGTGCTAGTACTTTAGGAAAAGGGAATGCAGGCAATATTATAATCGATGCCCTTGATACCATTACCTTTGACACAAATGCTCGTATTATTAGTAATGTTTTTACTGACGCAGTAGGTAACGGCGGAGATGTTCGAGTAAAAACTGGGTCACTTTTGTTCTCAAATGGCAGTAATATATCTACTAATGTATTAGGGCAAGGCAACGCGGGTAATATTACAGTCGAAGCCAGTGATACGGTCAAACTTGATGGTGTAACAACTCGTGAAGTCAATGGTAATGTCTTTGATAGCACTAGTGGACTAAGTAGCAGTTTACTGACTGGAGGAGTTGGTAAAGCTGGAGATATTAGCGTTACAACTGGCTCACTTTTTGTTACTAATGGTGCGGATATATCTAGCAGTACAAGCGGCCAGGGGAATGCAGGTAACATTACCATCAACGCCCGCGATACGGTTACTTTTGCAGGTTTTGCTGGTGAAACTTCGATATATAGTCAAGCCTCAAGCAATGTTGATTTGAGGGGTATTGGTAATGGCGGTGACATTCGCATTAGTGCAAATACGCTGTTGTTTCAAAACGGCGGTACTCTACAAGCTTTTAACGGTGGTGAAGGTAATGGAGGCAATATATTTCTTGATGCTAAAAATAGCATAACTTTTGACGGTTTTGATGGTAACGGTTTAAACAGCGCTGCTGTTACTTATGCATATAATGGCGATGCTGGTGGTATTCAGGTAAAAACTGGAGCGCTGTTTTTAACCAATGGTGGTCGAATGTCCACCAGTATATTAGGAAAAGGACAGGCAGGTAATATTACCATAGAAGCCAGTGATACTGTTGAAGTTAATGGTTTCATTTCTAACGTTACTCTACCTAATGGTACTGTTGTTGATATTGGTAGTGGCTTGCAAAGTAACTTATTTAGTGGTGAAGGCAAGGGCGGAGAGATTCAAATTACAACTGGTTCACTTGCAGTCACTAATGGTGGACAAATTTCTAGCAATACAGGTGGGAAAGGAGATGCAGGTGATATTACGATTAACGCTCGTGATACAGTGACGTTTGATGGTGTAAGCCGCAATGGTTTTATGAGTAACGCTGGTAGTGTAGTACTATCTGATGCCATCGGTAATGGTGGTAATATTCAGGTTAATGCAAAGGCGTTATTGTTAAACAATGGTGGACAAATAGATACATTTAGTGCTGGACAAGGTAATGCTGGCAGCATCTTTATTAATACTCTTGATAGTGTTGTGATTGACAATGGCAGCAGTTTAAATTCTTATGCAACAGAAAGTGGTAACGGCGGCAAAATTCAAGTAAATACTGGAACATTTTCATTAACAAATGGTGGTACTTTTTTAACTGCTGCGCGTAGAAATGCAGGTAATATCACTATCAATGCTCATGATGCTGTTATTGTTGATGGTGTAGATAGAGATGGATTTTCCAGTAGTCTTTTGAGTATTCTATTTGATGGAGGTATTGGTAAAGCTGGAGACATAGAAGTAACAACTAACTCTTTAACAGCAAGTAATGGTGGTGTACTGAGTGCCAGCAGTGTCGGTAATGGCAGTGCTGGCAAAATTACAATTAATGCCTTTGATAGTATTACCTTTGAGGGTGTTGGTAGCAGTGGAGTACCCAGTGGAGTTTATACTACTCTCGAAAATCAAGGTGAGGGTAAGGGAGGTGATATTAACCTCATAACTGGTTCACTATCTGTACTTGGAGGAGCAATTAGTAGTACTACTCTAGCCAAAGGCGATGCAGGTAATATTACCATTAATGCCCGTGATACGATAATTCTCGATGGCGCGGGTCGTGGTAACATTGTCAATCTTGAGAATATCGAGCGTCGCAGTAGTTTAAGCGGTATCTTTAGTGCAGTTACTATTGGTGGTACTGGGAATGCTGGGAATATTGATATCAAAGCTGGTAATGTCCGCATTTCCAATAAAGCAGGAATTACATCTGCAACTTTGGCTGGTAACGGTGGCAATATAACTCTTGATATCCGCGATTTCTTACTTTTACGCAGTGGTGGTTTTGTAACAACTACAGCAGGTGTTCAACAAGCTGGTGGCGATGGCGGTAACATCACTATCAATTCACCCTTTCTTGTCGCTGTACCTAATGAAAACAGCGATATCTCCGCCAATGCTTTCAGAGGTAAAGGCGGTAATGTTAACATCAATGTGCAAAATATTTTTGGTACTGAAGCACGTCCCCAGCAGACAAATCAAAGTGATATCACTGCAAGTTCTCAATTAGGCGTACAGGGACAAATCACTATTTCTCAGCCAGAAATTCAACCCCCACAAAAGCTGCTGGAACTCCCTACAGGATTAATTGACGCTACTACTCAATTTGCTCAAACTTGCCCTAGAGACTACAATGCAAAACCTTTGGGTTCATTTGTCATAACTGGACGCGGTAGTTTACCACCCAATGTTTTAGAACCACTAGCTTTGACAACTAGCCTCAGTCCCTTAGCTAGTTTAGATGGAGAAAATGCTGATACAAAGCAGCGAATTGTTGGGACTGACGCACAGATACAGTTAAAGGAAGATGTGGGGAATTCTTCACAAATTGTTGAGGCGCAAGGTTTAGTGAAAACTGCTGACGGTAATATCATGCTGGTTGCTGAAGTACCAACAGCAACACCTGCTGGTATTAGTAGTTCTGCTATGTGTCCGGGATCTTAGTAGTCAATTTTATCATTCTTGATTTCTTTGTTTGCTGTGCGATGCCTACGGCGGGCTACGCCTACGCAGCAACTAAGAATATTCTGCAAATTATTGTGACTACTGCATAAGTTACACCTACTCAGAAATACTTAAGGTGTAAGTGCAATGCAACCTATAACGCTATCAATCAACGATGAATCAGATACAGAACTGGCTCCAACGTAATTGTGATCATAAGTTGCTAGTGAAACAATGTAGAATAAAGCGAGCTAAATGCGATCGCACTTCTTTTCAAAATGGGTTTTGGCGAATCTTCACAATGATCACTGTGCAACCAAAGCTTATATTATGCAGTCTCATTCTGCTGAGTAGCACCCCAGCCTACAGTCAAATCAATCCTGATAATACTTTAGGCGCAGAAAGTTCTCTCATTACACCGAATGTTCCGATTAATGGTGGAAGTGCAGACAGAATTGACGGCGGCGCTGTACGTGGTAGCAATCTTTTTCATAGTTTTACTCAATTTAATATTAATGATGGGCAAAGAGTGTATTTTGGCAACCCTACCGGAGTGCAAAATATTCTCACGCGGGTGACAGGTGGACAAGCCTCGAATATTCTTGGCACATTGGGAGTTAATGGTAATGCCAATTTATTTTTAATTAATCCCAATGGCATTGTATTTGGGCAAAATGCCCTGTTAGATATTCGGGGAGCATTTACAGCAACTACAGCAAATAGTTTAGTCTTTCCCAATGGAGTGGAGTTTAGCGCCACCAATCCCCAATCACCACCTTTATTAACTATCAATGTCCCAAGCGGGTTACAGTTTGGTTCTCAACCTGCAAGTATTACTAATCAAGCTGTTAACGGTTTAGGTGTTAGTGGTAGCACCCTAGCATTAGTAGGCGGTGAAATTATCTTGGATGGAGGTATATTATTTGCCTTTGATGGACAAGTGAAACTAGGATCTGTGGCGGGAAATACAACAGTTGGGTTGGATGTTAATAACTCATCTTTAGATTTCAATTTCCCAGAAAATTTACAACGAGAATCTATCAACTTAACGAATCGCAGCTTCATCCTGGCAATTGGCAATAGTGAAATTGAACTATTTGGGGAGGAGATTAAGCTCAATAATTCGTTTATTTTTGGCAACAATGGCGGCTCAATTGTGATTGATGCAACGCAACTGAGTTTAGATCAAAAGTCTTCAATTCAGAGCGTTACTTCTGGTGCAGCGAACGGGGGTGATATTCAAATTCAAGCCAGCGATGCAGTTACTCTTGCTAACGGTAGCTCGATTTTCTCTGCTAACAATGGTGAAGGTACGGGTGGCGATGTTACTATCAATGCTGGAAAAATCACAATTAACGGAGATGGAATCTTACAAAATACTGGTCTGACCAGTGCTGTCTCAGTAAGTACCAGAGGTGCAGGTAATGGAGGAAACCTGAACCTTAATACTACTGAGTCTGTTAATGTCAATGGCGGCGCTGTCTCTGTTATATCTGCAGGTGTAGGTAAAGCGGGAAACTTCAATTTACGGTCAACAGATGCTGTCAATATAACCGACAAAGGTATTTTAGGACTTTCTAGCTTGAGTTCAGGTTCAACAGGTAACCTGCGAATTGAAACTGGCACTTTGCGAGTTCAAAATACCTCCCCAGAAGGAGGAATCACAGCAAATACTAGTGCTGGAACGGTGGGTTCTATTTCCATTCAAGCTAGGAATGCAGTTGAGGTGACTAATGGTAGCATCCTTACAGGTGTTCAACCCGGAAGTATATCTCAAGCAAGTGCAGGGGATATTACCATTGAAACCCAGCGAGTTAGTCTCAAAGATGGGGGCTATATTAGTACAAGCACTTTTAGCAGTACGAATGCAGGTAACATTTTTATCAAAGCTGATGAGTATGTAGAGATTAGTGGTGTTTCTGCAACATCTCTAAACTTGAGTGGTGTATCAAGTCAAACAGGTTTAGAGGCAACGGGGAATGGAGGTAATGTCACGATACAAACACCCAGACTCAGCCTAACTCAAGGGGGAAATATCAGCACTGATTCTACAAGCAGTAGTAATCCTGGAAATATTACTATCCGCGCCAAGGATTTAGAACTAGATGGGTTTGTTTTCGTACCTCAGGAACAGTTGATTGAACTAGATTACACTAATGTGCAAGCAGTTTTGTCTAACCCGTTAGCACAAGAAACTTTATCTCGCTTCGGTGGTATCAACTTTATTAGTAGAATCTCCTCTGAAGTTAATGGAAGTAATGCAGATCTAAATGGTGGCACGATAACTATTGACTCAGAAAGGTTGCGCCTGAGTAATGGTGCAAACATATCAACTTCAGTACTCTTCGGACGAGGACAAGGTGGTAATTTAGTGGTTCGTGCCACTGATTTTATTGATATTAGTGGGGTAGGGCCACAACGACTTGATAATTCTTTTGCACCATCAGGTTTATTTGCTGATTTGCAAGTGGGAGGAATTGGTTCTGGGGGCAGTATTGATGTAACAACAGGACGCTTAAACCTCAGCAATCAAGGACAAATTTCTGCGACTACTTTTAATCAAGGTAATGCGGGAAAAATTGCGATTAATGCCGAGCAAATTAATATGGGTGGAAGTAGCAACATTATCACTCAAGTTGAGAACGAAGCTAGAGGCGATGCTGGCAATATCAGCATCAAAACTCAACTATTAAATGTACAAGAACAATCGCAGATATCATCAGGAACTAGAGGAAATGGAAACGCGGGTAATTTAACAGTACAAGCTGATAACATTATACTGACAGGTTCAGACAGCGAGTTGGGAACTGGCTTAGTAACATCCGTTGACGAAAGGGCTAATGGTAAAGGTGGCGAAATAGATATTACGACAAATCGCCTTGTTGTCCGTGATGATGCTGAAATTTTTTCCGGTAGTATAGGTAATGGTGATGCCGGAAACATGAGAATTAGGGCTAATTTTTTAGAAATTAATGGTCAAGGAAGTGGAATAGCATCTTTGACAAATGCAGGTAATGGTGGAGACATCATCCTCGAAATTGGTGATTTATTACTGTTGCGCCGTGGCGGTTTAATTTCCACCACCGCAGGTAGGGCACAAGCTGGCGGTGATGGCGGTAATATCAGTATTAATTCACCCTTTATCGCCGCTATACCCAACGAGAACAGCGATATTAGCGCTAATGCCTTCACAGGTAAAGGTGGTAATGTTAGCCTCAGCACTCAGGCTATCTTTGGTATCGAACCTCGTCCGCAACTGACAAATCAAAGTGATATTACTGCAAGTTCTGAATTAGGCATACAGGGACAAATCATCTTCACTCAACCACAAGTCCAACCGCCACAAAAACTCATCGAACTACCAACAGGATTAGTTGACGCTAGTACTAAATTTGCCCAAATTTGCCCCAACGGCCGCAATGCTAAACCCTTGGGTAGCTTTGTGATTACTGGACGAGGTAGTTTACCACCCAATACGTTGGAACCATTAACAGGTACAACTAGCCTCAGTCCTTTAGCTAGTTTGGATGGGGAAAGTTTCAGCAATGTATCGAATGCATCCCCAACGGCGAATCTGCCGAAAACTTCGCGAATTGTTGAGGCGCAAGGTTTCGTGAAAACTGCTGACGGTAAAATTATGCTGGTTGCTGAAGCGCCAACAGCAACACCTGCGGCTACGAGTAGTTCTGCGATGTGTCCAGGATCTTAATCGCAGCGTCTGGTGTGCGATGCCTACGGCGGGCTACGCCTACGCAGCAACTAAGAATATTTTGCAAATTATTGCAACTACTGCATAAGTTACACCTACCCAGAAATACTGATAGGTGTGAGTTAAATGCAACCTATAAGCCTTGAGAGCAATCAGCGATGAATCAGATACATAACTGGCTCCAACGGAATTGCGATAGTAAGTTGCAAGTGCAACAAGATAGAATAAAGCGATCTAAATGCGATCGCACTTCTTTTCAAGAGGTCTTTTGGCGAATATTCGCAATGATCACTGTGCAACCAAAGCTCATATTATGTAGCCTCATTCTGCTGAGTAGCACTCCAGCCTACAGTCAAATCAACCCGGATAATACTTTAGGCGCAGAAAGTTCTCGTATCACACCCAATGTTTTAATTAATGGTGCAAACGCCGACAAAATTGATGGTGGGGCTGTACGTGGTAGCAATCTGTTTCACAGTTTTAGCGAGTTTAATATTAATGATAGGCAACGAGTGTATTTTGGTAATCCTGCTGGCGTGCAAAATATTCTCACAAGGGTGACAGGTGGACAAGGCTCAAATATTCTCGGCACTTTGGGAGTTGATGGCATTGCTAATTTATTTTTAATTAATCCTAATGGCATTTTATTTGGGCAAAATGCACGGTTAGATGTGCGCGGTTCGTTTGTTGGGACTACTGCTAATGCTTTGCAATTTGGTAATCAGGGAATTTTTAGTGCTACAAATCCGCAAGCAGCACTTTTGTTAACTATTAATCCTTCCGCGTTGCTGTTTAATCAAATTAATCAAAATGCAGCGATTCAAAATAATTCAATTGCACCAGCCGGAAAAGATACATTAGGTTTTAATGCTTTGGGTTTAAGGGTTCCAGATGGCAAGAGTTTGCTGCTTGTGGGTGGTAATGTCAGCATAAATGGTGGACAATTAAATGCTTATGGCGGGCGAGTTGAGTTGGGAGGGTTAGCGGAATCTGGAAATATCAATCTTCTATTTAATGGGGATAATTTGAGCTTGGGATTTCCGGAGAATATAACTCGTGCAGATGTCTCCTTTACTAATGCACGTGTATTTGTAACTGGTAGTGGGGGCGGTAATATTGCAGTCAATGCCCGAAATTTAAAAATTTTGGGTGGAAGTTTGCTTTCTACGAGTATTGGACTAGGTTTGAGGACACCTGAAACTGTTGTGGGGGATATTACCTTGAATGCAACAGGAGAAATGGTTATCTCTGATAGCACAATTCGCAATTTTGTGCGCTCAGGAGAAAAAGGCAATGGAGGTAATATTAGTATCTATGCTGATGATTTCTCATTACGAGACGGCGCTTTGCTTGTAGCCTCAACTTATGGACAGGGAAATGCGGGGAATGTGACAGTGGCTGCAAAAGATGCTGTCGCCATTGCAAATAAAGCTTACATCTTCAGCAGAGTAGAAACAGGGGGTATCGGTCAGGGTGGGAATATTACTATCGATGCTGGTAATTTCTCATTACGAGACACCGCTGGACTTACAACCGCAACTTTTGGACAGGGGAATGCGGGGAATGTGACAGTGACTGCAAAAAATGCTGTCGCCATTGCAAATAACGCTTCCATCTTAAGCACAGTAGAAGCAGGGGGTATCGGTCAGGGTGGGAATATCGACATCAATGCTGCCACCCTATCACTATTTGATGGCGCTCAACTGCAAACTATTACTCGTGGTGCATCTAAAACCCAGCCAGCTGGGCGGGGGGACGCAGGGAATGTCAATGTCAAAGTTACAGGTATTGTTGATATTGCTGGCAGCAATAATGATCGTCTCAGTAGTATTCGCAGCAACGTGGAGAAAGGAACAGTTGGTAATGGGGGTGATATTACCATCTATGCTGATAATTTCTTATTACGAGACGGTGCTCAACTTCTAGCCTCAACTTTTGGACAGGGGAATGCTGGCATAATCAAAGTTAATGCTACTGATTTTTTCACCATTTCTAGCACAAGTTTTAACCTTAACAGTGGCTTGTTCGTTAACTCCGAAAGTCGTACGGGTACTGCTGGAGATATTATTGTCACCTCACCTAAAGTTACCCTAGATAACAGTGGCACTCTCAAGGCCGAATCTACATCTGGTAACGGAGGTAACATCAACCTTAACAACGGCTTACTCTTACTCCGTCGTGGCGCTCAAATTTCTACGAACGCAGGTAAAGCCGAAACAGGTGGAGATGGAGGGAACATCAATATTTACTCAACATTTATTGTCGCTTTACCCAACGAAAACAGCGATATCTCCGCTAATGCCTTCACTGGTAAAGGTGGTAATGTCAACATCAGCACTCAGGCTATCTTTGGTATTGAACCTCGTCCCCAACTAACAAATCAAAGCGATATCACTGCCAGTTCTCAATTAGGCGTACAGGGACAAATCACTATCACTCAACCAGAAGTTCAACCGCCACAAAAACTCATTGAACTACCAACAGGATTAGTTGATGCTAGTACAAAATTTGCTCAAACTTGCCCCAGAGGCCCTAATGCTAAACCCTTGGGTAGCTTTGTCGTTACTGGACGTGGTAGTTTACCGCCCAATTCCTTTGAACCGCTTGCTTTAACAACTAGCCTCAGTCCTTTAGCCAGTTTGGATGGGGAAAATGTTGATACTAAGCAGCGAATTGTCAAGACTGACGCACAGACGCGAGTCAAGGAAGATGTGGGGAATTCTTCACAAATTGTTGAGGCGCAAGGGTTAGTGAAAACGGCTGACGGTAATATTATGCTGGTTGCCGAAGTACCAACAGCAACACCTGCTGGTATTAGTAGTTCTGCGATGTGTCCAAAATCTTAGTAAGTGTTCCCTACTTTATTCATCATCTGAATCAGAAAATAACAATTCTAAATCTTGAATTGCCTCATCTGAAAATTTTTATCAAAACTGATTTCATTTTTTTATTTCACGCAGAGGCGCAGAGGCGCAGAGAGGAGTATGAGGAAGATTAAAAGGTTTGTGGTGTTGATGGCGATCGCAGTTTTATTATCTATGACATCGCCAGGGTTAGCGCAGGTGACAAATATCGCTCAAGTTCCTAGTTTATCTGTGGAACAGCAGGCGCGAAATTCATACGCTAAAGGGCAGTTTGCAGAGGCGGCGCAGTTGTTTCAACAAGCAGCTAAAGGTTATCAAGCAGCTAAAGAACCTATCCTGCAAGCGTTGAGTTTGAGTAATTTATCGCTGTGTTATCAACAGTTGGGACAGTGGGATGATGCGAACCGGGCAATTACAGAAAGTGTTGATATTTTAAATACTATAAAAGATACAAAAGCAGAGAAATCATTGGCTTTGGCTCAAGCTTTAGATATTAGAGGTGGGTTACAATTAGCACGCGGTCAAGCTGAGGCGGCTTTTAAATCTTGGGAAGGTGCAACATCTTTATATAGTCAGTTAAATAAACCAAATAAGGCGCTGACGAGTCAAGTTAACCAAGCACAGGCTTTCCAACATTTAGGTCTTTATAAAAAAGCAATTTCTCTACTGGAAACGGCGTTAAAGTTACCGCAGATTTCTACTACCAAGGCTGAACAACTCAAGCCAGCAATAGAAAAAGTCCCTGCAACACCAGAAACAGCAACAGCTTTGCGAACTTTGGGTGAGTCGCTGCGGGTTGTGGGGAGTTTTGACCCAGCCAATTTAATTTTGTTACGCAGTTTAGCGATCGCACAGCAGTTAAAATTACCTGAAATCGTTACTCTCAACCAACTAAGTCTCGGTAATCTCACCCGGGCGCAAATCAGCTTGAATAAAGCTAACAAGACTGAGATTGATCCTCAGACTGCAATCGATTACTACCAACAAGCCGCTGCATCTGGAATCCCAGATTTAAAGGTGCAAGCGCAAGTTAATCAACTCAGCTTGCTGGTGGAGACGAAGCAGCTAGATGCAGCCAAAGCCTTGTTACCACAAGTACAACAACAAATTGCAGCCCTACCTGCTAGCCGGAGTGCGATCGCATCACGGGTGAATTTGGCGCAAACAATGATCCAAATGCAAAAGCAAGCAGTTGGGCAGATTGATTGGGAAGAAATCGCTAAACTACTGGCAATAGCGGTACAACAAGCTAAAGATTTAGGCGATGTACGCATACAAGCTGATGCCATAGGTAGCTTAGGTCATGTTTCCGAACAGACACAACAGTGGGCAGAGGCAGAAAAATTAACTCAACAAGCAGTGCAATTAGGACAACAAATTAACGCCGGAGATATCGCCTATCGTTGGCAATGGCAATTAGGTAGAGTGTTGGCAGCCCAAGGGAAAAATAATAGTGCGATCGCAGCTTATAAAGAAGCTGTGGGTACAATCAAATCTCTGCGTGCAGACTTAGCCGCCGCTAATCCCGATTTGCAATTTTCCTTCCGTGAAGCAGTTGAACCAATTCACCGTCAACTCGTCGGCTTGTTGGTGGAATCCAATCAAAAAGATAGTTTGAAGACAGCGCGAGATGTCATTGAAGGCTTGCAATTAGTTGAACTTGATAACTTTTTTCGCGAAGCTTGCCTAAATGGAAACCTGGCACAAGTAGATCAGGTTGATACAAAAGCAGCGGTGATTTACCCAATTATTCTTGACAATCAGCTAGCGATTATTGCCAGCTTACCAAACTCCAACACAAAAGCCGAAAAGAAAGACAACCGTGATTTTCGCTACTATAAAACAACCATCACCCGTGAAGAAATCGAGCGGCTAGCATCCCAGCTAGGTGAAGGAATCAACCAACCAACCCTCCTAGATAAGACGCTTCCCCAACTGCAAAAAATGTATGATTTAGTACTGCGACCAGAAGCAGCAGACTTAGCCGCTAGTCAAGTAGAGACATTAGTATTTGTCTTAGATGGAGTTTTGCGGAACATTCCAATGGCAGCACTGCATGATGGTAAACAGTTCCTTGTGGAAAAATACAGCATAGCCCTCACACCAGGACTACAATTATTAGCACCGCGATCGCTTAAACAAGAACGTTTAGGAGCCTTAGTAGGTGGGCTAAGTGAAGCACGTTCAGGGTTTTCAGCTTTACCCAATGTCGAGAAGGAAGTGAACACCATTAAATCAGAAGTTCCTTCGCAAGTCCTATTTAACCAAAGCTTTACAAATTCTGCCTTTCAAAACAAAATCTCTGCGATTTCCTTCCCAATTGTCCACTTAGCTACCCACGGTCAATTTAGCTCCCAAGCTGATGACACATTTATTCTCACTTGGGATGGCAAAATCAAAGTTAACCAACTTAGTGGCGTATTAAAAACTGTCGAAGTATCCCGAAATAACTCCCTGGAACTCCTGGTACTTAGCGCTTGCGAAACTGCAGCCGGTGACAATCGTTCCGCCTTGGGATTAGCAGGTGTAGCAGTACGTTCTGGGGCCCGGAGTACAGTAGCAACTCTCTGGCGTGTAGATGATGAAGCAACGGCCACTCTAATTAGCGAGTTTTATAACCAACTAGTAAAAGCCAATCAAACAGGTATTTCTAAAGCTGAAGCCCTCAGACGCGCCCAAATTGCCGTTTTAAAGAACCCAGAATATCAATCACCATACTACTGGGGAGCCTTTGTATTGCTAGGAAATTGGACTTAGTCGTCATGGCATCGCGGACATTAACAATGTCACCCCATACAATCGCAATGTAAGTCGATACATTAACAATGTCACCCCATACAATCGCAATGTAAATCGATACATTAACAATGTCACCCTATACAATTGCAATGTAAATCGATGCATTAACAATGTTACGCGATACAATCGCAATGTAAGTCGATACATTAACATTACAGGCTAATATTCCCGAATAAGGACGCAGGGGAGGCAGGGAGCAGGGAGCAGGGGGAGAATAAATTACCCATTACTCATTACTCATTACTCATTACTCATTACTCATTACCCCATGCCCCATGCCCCAATATTGCATAAGTCTTCCCTACCCAGAACTATAAGGAATTAGCTGAAAGTTACGGAGGGATTACCTTGTTAGATGATTTGTATACACCGGAACAACTCAGTCAGATGCATCAGCAGTTGTGGCAGTGCGTCTTGGAATTTGCTAATCTTTCAGCCGCGCAAGAACGTAACCGCATTGCGCGAGAGTTACATGATTCTCTCGGACACGCCCTCACAGCGCTGAACATTCAATTACAAACAGCCAGTAAACTTTGCAAACCCGATCCTAATCAAGCCCAAGAGTTTCTGGATGAAGCACATAAATTAGTTGCGATCGCAACTCAAGAAGTTCGCCAATCTGTGAAAGCTTTACGCAGCGATCCCCTGGCTGGCAAATCTCTCGAAACCTTGATTGAATCTCTAGTACGCGATTTTCATCTAACTACTGGGATTGTCCCTGAAGTTGAGATGAATTTAGCGATCGCCTTATTACCTCAGTTTACCGCTCCCCTTTATCGCATTATCCAAGAAGCACTCAATAATATTCGTAAATATGCCCAAGCAACGGCAGTACAAATTCATCTTTCCACAACAGCAAATGGAGTTTATTTAACCATTCAAGATAACGGCCGGGGATTTGATGCCCAAAAAGTAGCCAATGGTTACGGACTGCGGGGAATGCAAGAACGCATCGCCGTTTTACAAGGACATTTTCAATTAGTATCGCAGCCTGGGGCAGGTTGTTGCATAACTGTTGAAATCCCTATGCAAATATATAATATTCACGAAATAACTAATAATTTAGGTGCAATTCGGGAACTACCACAACTCCCACAAATGCCTCATCAATTAGATGAAATACCCGAAATACCTCAAATACAAGAGCTACCAAATATATCACTAATATCTGAAATATCCATTCCTCAAGCATCAGTTTCAGTTCAGCCATACCAGCAAGTAACAATTGGTGAATGGCAACCTCTGAATTTACATGAATGGCTAGAGGGGAATGGGTAATGGGTAATGAGTAATGAGTAATGGGTAATGAGTAATGAGTAATGAGTAATGAGTAATGAGTAATGGGTAATGAGTAATGAGTAATGGGTAAAATCTCTATTACTGATGACAAATGACAAATGACAAATGACCAACCTACAACTTTGGTCTGACTCTAAACTATAACCTCATACTTTTTATGTATGCTAGCTAGTGATTCTCAACTAAAGTAGGAAAAACTCAACAACAGATAGTCAAATAATTAAAATCAGGCTTTAATTATGCATATAACCTTTTTTCAATCACCGCGCCAAATTTATGATTACTGTTCTGTTGTTGTCCCTGGGGTGCTTGATACTAGTTTGGCAATTAGTAAATGCACTATCAATATACCGCAAAAAATCTCAAGAATTACTGTTAATTCAAGATAAAAATTATGAATTAATTAATTTATATAAAGGCTTAGGTCAGTCGATGATGGCTTTAAATATCCAATTGCAAGCGACGCAGAAATTGTGGACAGTTAAGCCAATCGAAGCACAGCAATCTCTGACTGAAGCTTATCAATTAAGTGGCGAATTGATGCAAGAAGTTAGGCAAATTGTCAGAAATATGGACACAGTAAATACTTTAGTTTGCCTAGAATCAAGCCAAAGCCCACATATACAAAATTGTTGGGGTTTCTTTATTCAACCCAGCTATGAAAAATCTGATATACTGCCCAATATCAGGTTTTTAGTCTCAGAAAAAAGACAAATGACCCATGACCAATAACAAATACTTAGCAATACTCAATGATTTGTGAAATATTACATCCAAGGTTGTTGACTGCTGATTGTCAACAACCAAAACCGATATTTTTCACAATTGAAATATGATTGCTATATTAACTTTTGTGATTGGTCTCTACAATCTCAAACTCAAAATCTAAAATTATTATGATTCGCTTATTACTTGTAGATGACCAAAGTTTAGTTCGCCAAGGTCTGAAAGCAATGCTGAGTTTAGAATCAGACTTAGAAATTGTGGGTATGGCAGAAAATGGAGAAGATGCCATTGCACAAGTTGAAGCCTTACAACCGGATGTTGTCTTAATGGATTTGCGAATGCCGGTGATGAATGGTGCTACCGCTACAAGCATCATTTGTGAAAAATTTCCGCAAGTTAAAGTTTTAGTCTTAAGTACTTACGATGATGATCATGATGTGCATGACGCAATTCGCGCTGGTGCAAAAGGTTATCTTTTAAAAGATATGCCTTCAGAAGAACTGGTTAATGCTATTCGCAGCGTTAATCGAGGATATGCACAACTTGCGCCTGGGCTTTTAGAGAGAGTGATTATGCAAAAACAAGCCCAGCCAACGCCACCTCAACCTGTTCACCCAGCATTAGCTTCGTTAACACCAAGAGAATTAGATGTCGCGAAGTTAGTCGCAGTTGGTGCGACGAATCAAGAAATTGCTCAAAAGCTATTTATTACGGAAAGTACAGTTAAAACGCATATTAATAGCATTTTTAATCGCCTGAACATTAAAAATCGCGCCCAACTAGCGATTTATGCCAATTCTGTTTGTTCTCCTGGCCTATAAGAATTTTCTATTAAAACTATTCAAAAATATTTGCGATTAGTGACTGAGTACTGGTATATTCAGGGAAAAGGTTTGGCTAGTTACCAAACCTTGTCAATAGAAGTGAAAGACTCAAGTCAATTAAATCATTCTTACCAATTGCGAGTAAATCTGCCTTAAGGATGTATGCAAAGAATTTAGAAACTGCTATGGGGATGTGTAAGTAAAAGTTTTGCGATCGCCTAGCAATACTGAACATCTCTTAGAAGTGGCTGGAGGCTTTAGCATTACTAAACCCCTTTACGAAATTGCTTCCTCTGCTCCTCTGCTTCCGGTTTTCTTTCCCCTTTTCTCCTTAACTCAACTCGTTGGTTGTGAATGAGATCTCGTTGGTTGTGAAGGAGATCTCGTTGGTTGTGAAGGAGATCTCATTGATAGACAACATCAGCTGGTTGGTTATGAAGGAGATCGGGTTCTCTATGGATGAGCACTCGTTGATAGACAACATCAGCTGGTTGGTTATGAAGGAACCGATGTTCTCTATGGATGAGCGCTCGTTGATAGACAACATCAGCTGGTTGGTTATGAAGGAACCGATGTTCTCTATGGATGAGCGCTCGTTGATAACCAAAGCTGATTTTGCAAGGGCGATCGCCTCATTTCTGAGAAAATCTCAGTAATGTAGCGTGTGTTAGGCGTAAGCCGTAACGCACGAAAAGCTGTAGCACTGATGCCGTACTCTCGCTGCTAACGCATCCTACGTGGATTTCCCAAATCAAATATGAGTCCTATATATTGTGGAATAGTAGAAGGCTTCTCCACTAAAACAATGTTCTCACTTAATTTTTAAGGGACTTCCAGAAAATAAATTATCCAATTTACTCAGATAATATTTTTCTTTCTCCCCCTGCTCCCTGCTCCCTGCCCCCTTGCCTACGCAGGGATGGTATATTTTTTTAGTTGGAAGTCCCTAATTGGTTTTTTCCCGCCCAATCTAAGCAAAGCTGGCGGAAATGATCGCCGCGGACTTCAAAATTAGGATATTGGTCAAAACTAGCGCAAGCTGGAGATAGCAGCACTACAGTAGCTTGGTGCTTTTTGGCTAATTCTGCGGCTTGGGGAATTGCCTTATCCATCGTTTCCACGATTTCATAATTAGCATACCCCACCTCTTGCAGACGTTGGGCAAATGCTGGGGCGGCGTTACCAATTAATAAAACAGCAGCGGCTTTAGCTTGAATCTTGGCTAGCCAGCCTGTGTCATCGCCAGCTTTGGCTTCACCACCGGCAATTAAAATCGCTGGACTTTTCACCGATGCTAAACCGACTTCCGCCGCATCGTAGTTGGTGGCTTTGCTATCGTTGATAAAATCTATGCCTTCCCAAGTGCAGATATGCTCTAAACGATGGGCTACCCCAGGAAATTCACTAATAGCGCGGCAAATGGCATTGCGATCAATTTGTGCTAATCTTGCGGCTGCAACAGCCATGAGCAGGTTTTGCTGGTTATGTTCTCCCACCATTCGCAAAGCCGATACTTCTACAATCGGTTCTGGTGTGGAAGTGGCAGATAATTGTTCTATTACCCAGCCATCTGCAATGTAAAAGCCTTTGTCGCCTATGAGGTAATCTTTACCTTTTACGCTTGTCCAATAGGCATCAGGCCAATCACTTAATCCTACTTTACTCAGATAGACATCATCGCCATTAAATACTTGTAGTTGGGATTTATGTAATAGCTGGGCTTTAATTTTGTAGTAATTATCTAAAGTTTTATGGCGGCTCAGATGATCGGGTGTGAAGGTTGTCCAAACGCCAATTCTGGGGGCAAGAGTTACAGAAGATTCTATTTGATAACTACTGATTTCTCCTATTACCCAATCTGGCTGTTTTGCAGCTAAGGCAACTTCGCAAGCAGCATAGCCAATGTTACCGCAAGCAGGGGCATCTAAACCCGCAGCTTGAAAAATTGCTGCAATTAAAGCCGTGGTTGTAGTTTTACCATTTGTGCCGGTAATACCTACCCAAGGTGGAGTTTGCAAATATCGCCAAGCTAGCTCCATTTCCCCGATAGTTTCAATACCTAATTCTCTGGCTTTAACTAATACGGGAATATCCCAAGGTACACCAGGGCTGACAACTATTAATTGCGGTAAATCAGCTGTATTGAATTCTAGGGAATACCCCAGTTTTACAGTTATATTTTCTGTAGCAAGTTCTTGTTGTTGTTTGAGGAGGGTTTCGGAGGTGTTGCTATCACTTAGCACCACCTCCCAGCCTTCCCTTCGCAACAATCTTGCCGCAGCAATACCGGATTTTCCTAATCCAATGACAGCAGATCTAGGCATAGATTGTGTGTAGCAGAGTGTCCCTGGTTAAGCACTACTGATCGTAGCGTTTATTGGCAAAAATTACACGTACTTTTTGTTTATTTAAGCTACAAATTTTTGACAATTGCACCAAAGTCCGCTAAAACACGGGCATGATTGCGAAGTAGTCCTAACAAATTTAACCGGTTGCGCTTAATTTCGGGATTGGAGTCCATTACTAACACGCTATCAGCACCATCGAAAAAGGTACTTACAGTAGGTGCGATTTTACTTAATGCTGTTATTAACAGCTCATAATTGCGCGATCGCTGGGCGGCTTGGGTCTGGGGGACTAATTCGACTATGGCATTGTAGAAAGCTGCTTCTGAGGACTTTTGGAAGAGTTCTTGGCGAACTAAGTTAGTTGGTTCTAACTGTTCGGTATCTAAATCACCTTGGGCAGCTAAACGCGTGGAACGGTTAACAGTTTCATAGATGGTATCTAAAGTACCATCGCGGCGAATTTGCTGCAAGTATAAAGCGCGATCGCGGACATCTAATAAATCCTTGAGTGCCCGTTCGGTATATTCGGGGTCATTCTCTCCTAAAACAGCATTTACTAGGTCATAATCAATTTGTTTTTCTTCTTGCAATAGGGTACGGATACGTTGCAAGAAAAATTCGCGCAATGAGGTAATTAAAGGTGCTTGGTCTTTGTTATATGTAGTGACAAAATCGCTGGTAATTTGTGCTAATAACTCAGCTAAATTGATTGGTAAATTTGCTGACCAGGTAATGTTAACTACAGCATTGGCAGCCCGACGTAAAGCAAAGGGATCGGAGGAACCGCTGGGGATTAAACCTAGACCAAAAATACTGACTAAGGTATCTAATCTATCTGCCAAACCGACAACTTGACCTGTAAGAGTTTCCGGTAAAATATCATCGGCTCCCCTGGGTAAATAATGCTCAAAAATTGCTCTAGCAACTTCGGAATTTTCGCCACTGGCTAAAGCGTACTTCTCGCCCATTACCCCTTGTAATTCAGGGAATTCATAAACCATTTGGGTGACCAGGTCAGCTTTACAAAGCAATGCGGCTTTGTGAACATTTTGGCGTTGTGTTTCGGCTAATTGCAGTTGGTTTGCAATTTGTCCCGCAATTTTGACGATTCTATCTACCTTCAGCCTTAGAGAACCTAAATCTTCTTGGAAAGTAACTTTTTCTAATTGTGGTAAAAAGCTTTCTAAAGGTTTAGCTAAATCAGTTTTGTAGAAAAATTGCCCATCAGCTAATCTAGCTCTAATTACCCTTTCATTACCCACAGCAATCACATCGGCTTTGCTGGGATCGCCGTTAGAAATGGTGATGAAATTGGGCAATAAGTCTTTGCTATTCTCAGTTTTAAATACAGGGAAATAACGCTGGTGACTTACCATCACAGTAGTAATCACCTCCGTCGGCAAGTTCAAAAATTCGTCTTCAAATTTACCCACCACCGTAGAAGGATACTCAACCAAGTTGGTGACTTCGGCTAATAAATCTGGGTAAATTTCCGTAGTAGCGCTTAACTTTTGGACTGATGCCTTCACTTGTTCTTGGATAGTTGTGGTGCGTTCCTCAGCATCAACCACCACAAAAGCCGATCGCAGAGTGCTAACATAATCATTAGCTTGGGAAATTGTGACCGTTTCCGGATGTAAGACCCGATGACCACGAGAAATGCGATCGCTTTTCACCACCTTAGAAGCATTTACCAACTCAATCGGCAATACCGCTGCATCTAACAAAGCCACTAGCCAGCGAATCGGACGAGAAAAGCGCACATCTCCATCACCCCAGCGCATCAACCGCTTACCTTCTAAAGCATAAATCCACTGCGGCACCAGTTCCGTTAATATATCTGCCACTGGACGACCAGCAATGCTTTTGTTGACAAACACAAAATCGCCCTTATCAGTGGGGCGAACTTGCAGCGCCGCAATTTCCACACCTTGCTTTTTCGCAAATCCCAAAGCTGCTGGTGTGGGTTGACCATCTTTAAAAGCTGCTTGTGCGGGGGGGCCTTTAATTTCCTCTTCCCTATCTGGTTGGCGAGATGGTAAGCCTTTAATCAGTACCGCCAACCGTCGCGGAGTCCCGTAAACTTCCACTGCATCACTAGTGAGGCTGTGAGTAGAAAGACTTTGAGGAATGAGCGATCGCCATTGTACTATGGCATCCCCCAGAAAGCTTGCAGGTAGTTCTTCTGTTCCAACTTCCAATAAAAATTCCGGCATAAGGCAGTTTATCTAAAACAGTCAGTTTCAACAGTTTACCTCGCCTGTCATGCTGACTGCTCCCTTGGCGGCTTGCAACTCGAAAAATCCCATTTTTGTCTAGGCAGAGGGGCGGGGAGCAGGGAGCAGGGGGAGAAAGGAAATATAATCTGAGTAGATTTATGTGTAGGGTGGAATGTCACTTACTTTAGCGAGATTTAGATCCCCGACTTTTTGAAAAAGTCGGGGATCTGGGCAGCCACTTTTGCTTAAGTCAGTGCCATTTATGTGTAGGGTGTGTTGTCGCGAAGCGCAACGCACCTTTGTATATTACAAATCAAATATGAATCCTCTACAGAAACCGCTATTAGATAATTTGTTTTTTGGAAGTTCCTGACTTTTCCGATTTTTACCTATAGCACGATGAAGTTAATCGTAGAGAAAACGTGCAGTAGGGAACTACTTTTATTTTCTCGTTTCTCTACCTCCAGGGAAACGAGAAATTTTCTGATCTCAACCGGAATTTCACTCATCAGTCGTGAAGTTGATACTGCATCACTCAAAAGTAAAGTCCTATATATAAACTGCTCTACCAAATACCTATGCAAACAAAATCTTCTATTTTAAAAGCACTCACAGCAACTACCCTCACATTATCTACTATTATTAACGTTATTAATTTAACTCCAGCTATTGCCGAACCTAATCCCAAAACTCAACAACTTAATCAAGTAGCTCTGACTTTATCTGGACATCAAGAACCAGTTCGCACCTTAGCCCTTAGCAAAGATGAACAGATTTTAGCTAGTAGTGGTGATGATAAAGTAATCAAAGTATGGAATCCCAAAACTGGTGTTTTACTCAGCAGTTTAACTGGGCATTCAGATAGAGTAATTTCTCTGGCTATCACTCCAGATGGACAAACATTAGCTAGCGCCAGTGGTGATAAAACAATTAAGCTGTGGAACCCAAAAAGTGGCAAGTCAATTCGCACCTTAACTGGACATACAAATCAAGTAACTCATATTGACATTAGCCCAAACGGACAAACTTTAGTATCTACTAGTTACGATAAAACTATTAAGCTATGGAACCTAAAAACTGGGCAATTAATTCGGAGCTTCAAACCTGGAAAAATCTCCACAGCTATTCTCATTAGCCCCGATAATAAAACCCTAATTAGTGGGTTAGAAGATGGCAGAATTCAGTTATGGAATATCAGCAATGGCAGACTACTGCGAACTTTAATTCCGCCTCGACCAGTTAATCCTATGTATGCCCAAGCAAGAGCCTCAGCGGTTATTTCTCTTGCTCTCAGTCCAGATGGGCAAACGCTGATTAATGGCGGTTACGATGGTAGCCATCAATCACTACAAGAAACTGATGGTAAAAACATTAAAATCTGGAATTTGAAAACCGGGAAATTAATGCATAATTTCTCTATAGGAATTGGCCCTATTCATACTATTGAGATTAGCCCAGATGGCAAAACTTTTGCTATTGGCAGTTTATCCCGCGAAATTCAATTATGGGATTTGAAAACTGTAAAAGTAGTTAATAAATTGAGCGGTCATGGTGGCGGAATTTATGCTTTAGCTTGGAGTAAAGATGGTAAAAATCTCATCAGTGGTAGCGGCGATAAGTCGATCAAGATTTGGCGCGTTTAGCCTATCTATCAAAAAAGGTTTGTAGTTGCGCTTTAGCGCCCTATCAATGAGAATTTAATGCACAACTTTAGACTTGCCACACTAGTAGGGTGTGTTACGGCTATGAAAGAATTTGGGACTTAGAGACAATGAAATTTAGCCGTAACGCACCGCCGCATAGATGGTGCGTTACGCGCTAAGATAATTATTTCGTGAAAAATTATCTTGGAAATCAGCGCCTAACAGTAAACAGGCTTGAAATCCTTACCAATGACCAATGACCAATGACAACCTCAGCCAGTTATCTTTAATTTCGCCAACCTACTTAGACAGCCAAAGTTTAGAGTCTTGTATCTACATTAAAATAATTTATATTTATAGTCAGCCATTTAGCAGAAAATATTAAATATTGTCACTTATCAGCAACCTATGACAAATCCTTTAATCAGAAGTAATTCCTAATTCAATTTTGGATTTTTTTAACTGCTCCCACATTTTTTCAATCTTCTGATAAGCTTCCTCTGGTGATAGTTTACCGTTTGTCTCCAAGCAGGAAATATAACCTACCTTTTGAGAAAATTCTTGCAGATTCGCGTTAAATACTAAGTTCTGCGGTTTTACTCGACCATAGTAGCGACTGCGAGGATAGAGAAAGCCATCATTGATTATGCCGTTTGATTCCGCCATAATGTGCACCTGCTGGTAATCTAGAAGGCAAAATATTAGCAAGCCCTCAATTTATTGGCAATTGATACTTTCACTAGATTAATGAGTACCGTTTAGCCTGGACGAATCAGTGAATTTCCTCAAAATCAAAGATGAATTTTGCAAAGCCTACGGGTAAGCTATTCGCTTTTAAGTTGCACAATCCATTGTGTGATCTGTTGACCGTTAACTTTTGACAGTCAACAGCCCTGATTAGTAGTTATGCAATTTAGACGCGTATTAGCTTATCTGTCGCAAACATTATTTAAATTGGTATTATTTTTATCAGCATTTAATATCTGGTACAAATAGCTGTGAGGTAAGACATTAGAGATGAATCAAAACGCCAGCTTCACAGTAGTTGAGTCATGGAGTCGCTCAAAGTACGGAGATCCCAGACAAGGCGATGATCGCCTTGTCGTTACTAAAGACTTTGTAGCTGTCTTAGATGGCGCTACAGATGCATCAGGTGCTAGTTATGATGGGCTTTCTCCTGGTCGTTTCGTAGCAGAAATAGGTGCTAAAGCTCTAGAAAGTCTTGCTCCTGATACTAGTCCTATAGAAGCCATTGAGCAGTTAACTCAAGCAGTAAAAGAAGCCTTAGCAAGAGTTCAATCAGAGACAGTGCCAATTTTTGCGCCCTGTTTTGCAATCATACTCTTCTCTAATGCGCGTCGAGAACTTTGGCGAGTTGGAGATTGCCAATATTTATTAGACGGAAAAGGCCACAATCCTTTCAGTAAAGTAGATGAAGTGACAACTAAGTTACGTTCTGTGATTGTGCATTCCTATCTAGCTCAGGGTAAAACAATTGACGAACTATTGCAAAACGATCCCAGCCAAAATTTCCTGGTATCTATATATAGAGTACAAGCTTCCTTATGTAATTCTCCATCTGAACCTTTTGGTTACGGTGTGATTAATGGCGAGCAAGTACCTGAGAAATATATTGAAGTTATTCAGATTCCAGAAGAAGTTAAGTCCGTAGTTCTTGCTAGTGATGGTTATCCAGATTTAAGAACTACTTTGACAGAAAGCGAGGCAGTTCTTTCAGAAATGATTGCAAAAGACCCCTTATTTTATGACATTTATTTAGGTCATAGAGGGCTTGCTCCAGGTAGAGAATCCTTTGACGATCGCACTTATGTTCGTTTGGAATTAGGGCATGGGGCATAATTTTTAACACTGGAGTGCTGTAATTATGAATATTTCCGCCAAATAGCGGCTATTAGGGAACCTGTGAGATTATGACAAACGCTAAATATAGCTCCTGGTATCGCTGCTACTGGATCAAAATGCGCGATCGCTAATGCCACAGCTAAACCAGAATTTTGCATTCCTACTTCTATGGAAATTGTACGGCAAATAGCTTTTGGTTGACCTGTAATAGCTGCACCCATATAACCCAAAATTAAACCCAAAACATTATGTAAAATTACCGCAATAATTACTACTGGTACAATGAATAATCGCTCGTGATTCAAGCCTACAACTGTAGCAATAATCCAAACAATTGCGAACATAGAAACTAGGGGTAATACACCTTCCATTACCAATTTGCTAGGAGACCAAAAGTACCGAATCACAATTCCTACTAATACGGGTAATAGTACAAATTGGACGGTAGCTTATATCTTGCACCTGGAAATTTGAATGTCAATTCCATGACTAAGTGCCAAGTCTCTCAGACGTTCAATGTCTTGTAAAAGAAGTAACAGTACTAATTGT